>DASUSN010000065.1:0-26331 GCA_036375075.1 Thermoanaerobaculia bacterium
CCGCGAGCGCGTGCTACCTTCTTCCGCATGTCGGCCCGCAAGCAATATCTTCTCGGCCAGCCCGGCGATCTTCCCCTCTCCATCCGCGCCCTTCTGGACATGCTGCGCCTCGTACGCGAGCAGACGGTGAAGACCGTCGAGGGGCTGACCACTGCCCAGCTCGACCATCGCCACGACGAACAGAGCAACTCCATCGGCATGCTGCTCTGGCACATCGCGGGGGTGGAGACCTGGTACCAGGTGCATTCGTTCGACGAGCGCGAGTGGGGGCCGGACGACGCCGCGGAGTGGGACGTGGCGCTGGACATGGGCGCGGCGGCGCGCGAGCGCACCGGGTATCCGGCCGAGCACTACGTCGAGATCCTGCGCCGCGTGCGGGAGAAGACGGAGCGCGAGCTGCGCGCGCGCGACGAGGAGTGGCTGCTGCGCGTCGCGCCGCTCGGCGAGGACGTCGAGTCGAACAACTACTGGAACTGGTTCCACGTCTGCGAGGACGAGATCGGCCACAACGGCCAGATCCGGTGGCTCAAGAAGCGGCTGTGACGGAGGCGCGGTAGGATTCGCGCCGACATGGTCGACCTCATCGCGTTCGACGCGGACGACACGCTCTGGCACAACGAGCGGATGTTTCAGGCGACGGAGGCGCAGTTCGCCGAGCTGCTCTCCGGATATCACCCGCCGGAGTGGGTGCGCGAGCGGCTCTTCGCCACGGAGATGAAGAACCTCGGCCACTTCGGCTATGGGATCAAGGGCTTCATCCTCTCCATGATCGAGACCGCGCTGGATCTCACCGAGGCGCGGATCGGCGGGCCGGAGATCAAGCGGATCGTGGACTGGGGGCACGAGATGCTCCTCCATCCCGTCCAGCTCCTGGACGGCGTGCGCGAGACCATCGAGGCGCTGAACGGGCGCTACCGGCTCATGCTGCTGACCAAAGGCGACCTGTTCGACCAGGAGTCGAAGCTGGCGCGCTCGGGCCTGGGCGAGTACTTCGACGCGGTGGAGATCGTGTCGACGAAGAGCGCGGCGACGTACCGCACCATCATGACGCGCCACGCGATCGCGCCGGAGCGCTTCGTGATGGTCGGCAACTCCCTGCGCTCCGACGTGCTGCCCGCGCTCGACGCGGGCGGGCTGGCGGTGCACATCCCGTACGAGACCACGTGGGCCCACGAGCGTCTCGACGAGGAGGCGCTCGCGGGCCGCGAGTTCGCGGTGCTGGAGAGGATCAGCGAGCTGCCGGACTGGCTGGCTACTCGCGCGCGCCCGGCGTGAGTACCGCCTCGATGGCCCGGTCCTCTTCGCCGGCGGGCGAGATGTTGAAATGCTGGATGCGCAATTCGCCGGCGGTCGCGTGGATGACCAGCCGCCACCGCCACATCTCGTCGCCGGCCGCGTACTCGCCCCGCAGCACGCCGCTCTCGTCGGCGGCGAAGTTCATCACGTTCGAGCCGGTGTGGAACGTGTCGATCCACGTCAGCGAGAGGCGTCCGGTGCGGATGTCCTTGCCGAGGATCATCAGGCCGTCGGAGCGGCTCTCGCCGACGTGCGAGCGGTAGTCGATCTGCACCGACTTGCCGCCGAGCACCGCGGACGTCGTCGCGGTCATGTCATTGCTGGCCGGCTCCGCGTTCGGATCCAGCCAGGTCTTCACGGTTCCGCGCCAGTGGCCCGCGGCGATGTCCAGCATGCTTACTCTCCTTCGTTCGGATCGACGGTCGCGGCCGCGGTGAGCTCCGCGGACGCCGCCGCGTACTCCGGCAGCTCGGCGTCGAGCTTGACGTACTGCTCCACGAGATCGCGGGTGTCGTAGACCGCCAGCTTCTCCATGAGGAACTCGAACTTCTGCTCGATGGCCTCGAGGATGGGGCCCTTCTCGCCGGCGCCGAGCTCCCACATGCGGCGCTTGAACGGGCCGATGGCCTTCTTGCGGGTCTTGTAGACGAACTGCTCGTCGGTCTCGCCGCTCTTGCGCTCGTCGGCGCAGTTGGCGAAGCAGAAGTCGCGGATCTCGTTCTTCATGTCCGCGGGCAGCGTCGCGGCGTCGAGGATCATGTTCTGGAAGCCGGTGGCGAGGTGGATCTCCACGGCGTCGCTCTCGGGGAACTTGTTGAACACGGCCTCGGGCAGCGTGGACGCGCCGTGCTGCACGGAGCCGGCGATGCCGTACTCCTCGCGGCAGATGCGGGTGGTCTCGCGGAGGACGTCGAAGTCGATCTTGGCCTCGGCGATCGAGCCGTCGGCCATGGGGACGCCGCCGTGCGACGTGCCGGTCTGGACGGAGATCTTGGCGATGCCCGGGTCGCCGCCGAGCTCGCGGCGGACGCCGTCGACGTAGGCGCGGACTTCGTCGGGCTGGGTGTTGTACTTCCCGACCTCGCCGATCTCGCCGCCGATGGAGATGTCGATGCCCTTCGGCTGGCGCGCGCGGATGTATTTGGTGAAGTGCGCGGTGTACGTGTAGTTCGTGCGCTGCTGCTCGTCGCGGGTGGGGAAGGAGAGGTCGACGAGCGTCGAGGTGTCGATGTCGATGTTGTAGAACTCGGCGGCGATGGCCTCGTCGATGAGCGACTCGAGCGCCTTCACCTCGGACGCCTGTCCCTCCGGCGTGGCCCACTTCTTGGCGCTGGCCTGGAAGTGGTCGCCCTGGATGAAGACGGGGCCCTTGTAGCCTTCCGCGAGCGCCGCGGCGAGGACGCAGGCGGCGTATTCGGCCGGGCGCTGTTCGGTGTAGCCGATCTCGGAACGGGCGATCTCGAAGATGAACGGGCCGACGTTGTGGCGCATCGCGGCGCGGAAGAGGGCGCGCGCGACGTCGTAGGTCAGCGCGCGGATGTTGAAGGCGGGCACGGTGAATTTGCGCGCCACTTCGCCGCGGCCGATGGCCTGGTAGAGCGGGTAGATGGACGACGGCACGGCGCCCGCGCGGCGCGCGCGGAGATGGATCTGCTTGCGCGCCTCGGCCTTCGCGGCCTCGTTGCTGCTGAAGACGGCGGTGTAGACGAGGTCGTCGACGGAATGAGCCTTGGACAGGGAATCGAGGGACTCGTGAATCACAGATGGCCTCCGGCGGGGAACTCTATCAATTTACGTGCGCGCGGATCATCTCCACGAGCGCGCTGACGTCGAAGGGCTTGAGGACCGCGCCGGTGGCGCCGAGGGTGCGGATCTCCTGGGGGTCCATGGGCTCGCCGGTGAGCATGAGCACCGGTACGGCCGAGAGCGCTCCGTCGGAGCGCAGGGCGCCGAGGACCTCGTCGCCGGTCATGCCGGGCATGTTGCGGTCGAGGAGGACGAGGTCCGGCGTGCGCCGGCGCGCCTCTTCGAGGGCCTGCTGCCCGGTATTGGCGGTGACGGGATCGAAGCCGAACTCGCGCAGAAGGTTGCGCATGAGGAGCAGGATCGGCGCGTCGTCGTCGACGACGAGAATGATGGGACGCTCTGCCATTGGACGACGGGCGAAGTGTAGCAGAGGGCACTTTTTCCATGTGATGCAAACGTGTCAGATGACGCGGAGGGGTGGGGGACAGGGGCAGGGCGCAGGGGACAGGAGCGCGGAGCAACTGACACAAATGCTTCTGCCCCTGTCCCCCGCGCCCTGCGCCCTGCCCCCTCCGCAACGCGATAGACTCCCCCGCGTGACCATTCGCCACGACCGCAAGGTCAGCATTCTCGACGTCATGGGCCCCGTCATGGTCGGGCCTTCGAGCTCGCATACCGCGGGGACTGCCCGGCTGGGCCGTGTGGCGCGGGAGATCCTCGACGACGATCCCGTGCGCGTCCGCTTTTTCCTGCATCCCCCGCTGGCGGCCACGTACCGCGGGCACGGGTCGGACTTTGCGCTGGTCGGCGGAGCCATCGGGCTGAACGTCGACGATCCGCGGATCCCCGAGGCCATCCGTATCGCCGAGCAGATGGACGTCGACATCACCTTCACCGAGGAAGACCTCGGCGAGGTGCACCCCAACACGGTGCGCGTGGAGATCGAGAGCAACAACCGCGAAGTCCAGATCGTCGGCTCGTCCATCGGCGGCGGCGTGATCGAGGTCTTCCAGATCAACGGCTTCCAGACCCGCTTCAAGGGCGACTCGCCCACGCTGCTGCTCTTCTACCGCGACCGGCCCGGGATGATCGCCGAGGTGGCGAACATCATTGCGGACGAGGGAATCAACATCGCATCCCTTTATTGTTCAAGGAAGCAGCGGGGGCGGGACGCGTTCATGCAGGTAGACGTCGACTCGCCGCTTTCGCAGCAGGCCCTGAAGCGCATCTGCTCGCTGGAAGACGTCGCCGACGCGCGCTACCTGGACAAAATCCCATGATCGAATCGTTCAAGCATCTCGAGCAACTCGCCGCCAATCGCGACCTAGCCGACGTCTTCCTGGAGACCGACGAGCAGGAGCATGCCGTTCCCGCCGAAATGATCGTCGAAGCGCTGCGCAAGCGGCGGGCGGTGATGCGCGACTGCGTCGAGCGCGGCCGTGGCAGCGACGGCGCGTCCATGGGCCGCCTCGTCGGCTCCGAGGCCCGGCTGCTCCAGCAGGCGTTCGAGGAAGGGAAGACGTTCCTCGATCCGCTGACGGTCAAGGCCGAGATCTACGCGCTGGCCGTGATGGGGGAGAACTCCCGCATGGGCGTGATCGTCGCCGCCCCGACCGCGGGCGCGGGCGGCGTCGT
The DNA here is from genome assembly GCA_036375075.1 of Thermoanaerobaculia bacterium. Taxonomy (GTDB): domain Bacteria; phylum Acidobacteriota; class Thermoanaerobaculia; order Gp7-AA8; family Gp7-AA8; genus QHVT01. The sequence goes on from DASUSN010000065.1 coordinate 4,678, forward strand.
GCCGGGGATGCTCCTGGCGCTCGAAGAGGAGCGGAACATCGATCCGGAGCGGACCGTGCGCGCGCTGGTCGTGGCGGGCGGGGTCGGCTCGATCATCGCGCTGTCGGCCAACATCTCCGGCGCGGCCGGCGGCTGTCAGAACGAGGTCGGCGTGGCGTCGTCCATGGGGGCCGCGGGCGTGGCCTACATGGTGGGCGGCAATACGCGCCAGTGCATCCACGCCGCCGCGCTCGCGCTGAAGAACACCCTCGGCCTGGTCTGCGATCCGGTGGGCGGGCTGGTGGAGGTGCCGTGCGTGAAGCGCAACGCGCTCTTCGCCGTGCACGGGCTCACCGCCGCGCAGCTCGCGATCGCGGGAGTCGAGTCCGTCATCCCGATGGACGAGATCGTCGAGGCCATGGTGCGCATCGGACGCTCCCTGCCGCGCGGCCTGCGCGAGACGGCCGAGGGCGGGCTGGCGACGACGGAGACGGGGACGGCCATCGCCCTGCGGCTCAAGGAAGAGGCGAACCGCCGCCGCGCCGAGCGCGCCGCGGAGCGGGAGCGCATCGCCGAAGAGCGCAAGAGCGGGACGGGGACGTAGGGCCCTCCGCCCGACCGGGCCCTCCGCCCGACCGGTTCCTCGGAGTTCCTCGGTTCCTCGGAGTTCCTCGGAGGGGAGAAGTGCGGGTGGCGGGTCCCCCCGAGGAACCCGAGGAACCCCGAGGAACCCGAGGAACTACTTCGAGAAGATCGTCCAAAGGCCGATGGCGATGAATCCGATCCCCGCCACGATCTTCAGCGTGCGCGGGGAGACGAAGCGCTCGATCTGTGCGCCTACCATCACGCCGATGGCGGCGGCCAGGACGAGCGCGAGGGCGGAGCCGGCGAAGATCACCCATTTGCTCGTCTTCGCCTCGGCGGCGAAGAGCATGGTGGCGAGCTGGGTCTTGTCGCCGATCTCGGCGAGGAAGACGGTGACGAAGACGGAGAAGAAGGCTTTGAGCACCTACGGATAGTACCCGCGGATCGTCCGGACCTTGCCTTCCGCCACCTGCACCGTCACCTCCCGCCACTTGCCGCCGGGCTTGACCTCGGCCGCCGGATAGAAGCCGAGCACGTACTGGGAGCGGAGCTCGTTCTGGATGTCGGCGTAGATCTGCGACAGCTCGGCGACGTTCTCGATGTAGTACGAGGTCCCGCCCGTCTCCGCCGTGAAGCGGTTCAACTTCAGCTTCGTGTCCATCTCCAGGCTGCGGATGCCGATGCCGACGGCGTAGATCGGCACGGCCGCGCGCCGCGCGTATTCGAGCGCCTGCTCGAACGTGAACTTCGACACCGTGTCCTTGCCGTCGGTGATCAGCACCAGCGCCTTCTGGCCCTTCACGCCGGAGAAGTTGTAGAGCGAGTAGACGATCGCGTCGTACAGCGCCGTCGACTCCTCGGCCCGCATCTTGGCCAGGCCGGTGTAGATGTCCTTCAGCTCCGGCGACCACTTCTGCACCATGTGCGGCTGCGAGTCGAAGGCGACCAGGAAGGCCTTGTCGCCCTTGCGCAGCACGTTCTGGAAGAACGCGGCGCCCGCGTCGCGCGCGGTGGCGATGCGCTCGTCCATCGATCCCGACGTGTCGACGGCCATGCCGATCGAGAGCGGGAGGTCCTTCACGTGCTCGAACTTCGCGAGCTTCACCGGCTGCCCTTCGTCGAGCACCTTGAACGACGCTTCCTGCAGCGTGTCCACCGGCTTGCCGTCAACCAGTACCGTGGTTGGCAGCTCGACCAGGTGGACGTCCACCGTGGCCATGTACTCCGGGGTATTGACCATGACCACGTCTTCGACGGGGTCGACCTCGGGGTCCTTGAGCGTGGCGACGGCGCGCAGGTAGCCGACGCCGTCGGTGCCGGGGATGTTCACGGTCTGCACGAACGGCGGGTCGAACAGCGTGGCGACGCGGGTCTCGTTCCAGTACACCTCCACGCTCCCGACCTCTTTGCCCTCGGGCACCTTCACCTCGACTTCCACCTTCGTGGGGCCGCTGAGCTTCGGCGCGATGCGGGGCGAGGCGATGCGCACGCGGAACGGATCGGTGCCCGTGTTGGCGACGATCTCGTCGCCGGTGATGGGCAGGCCGTGCGAGTCGAGGGCGACCACGCGGATGCGCCGCTCGCGCGGCACGGTGCCGAAGTCGAGATCGAGCTTGTAGGGCGGGGAGCGGCGGGTGGCGACCTTCTTCCCGTCCAGCCAGAACTCGACCGCGGCGATGCCCTGGCCGCTGACGAGCGTGTGGATGGTCTGCAGGCCGCTGATCACGTCCTCCGACAGCGGCACGATGCGCAGCGAGGCACGCGTGGACTGCATGTCCTCGTGGATCGCCGCCAGCGCGGTGGTCTCCTCCGTCGGTTTCGGCGCCGTGGCCGCCAGCTCCGGCACCGCCAGCTCGGTCTCGAGGATCGTCTCCGCCCCGGACGAGGTGTCGGTGAGCTTCACCCGCGACATGTAGGCCGCGGGCCGCAGCGGCCGGTCGATGACGATGGGCAGCTTCGCGTCCTGGATGTCGCCGGGGAAGTCGAAGCGGTAGCGGTACCTCTCCCACATCTTGCCGTCGCGCAGCACCTCGCCGACGACGTCGATGGTGTACACGGCGACGCCGTTCACCGCGGTGGTCTTCAGTTGCGCGCGCGGCACGAGGATCGTCAACTGCGCGTCGGTCTTCTGCCCGTCGCTGGACGGATACCCGACCGTCTGCTCCGCCTCCAGCTTCGGCGCCTTCGGATCGGCGATGACGGACGAGCGCAGCACGCGGTGTACGTCCTCGTCGTTGATTTTCGGCGGGTCCCAGATCCTCATGATCAGGCGCTCGCCGGACATGTGCATGTAGCCCATGGCCGCGCTGAGGTTCTCGCCTTCGCGGCAGTCCATGGCGATGTTCGTCGGCATGCGGCCGCTGGCCTGGATGTCGTCGCTCATCAGGGCCCGCATGCCGTCGACCTTCGAGTTCCAGAGGCGGTACACGCGCTCGTTCTTCTTCAGGAAGAACAGCAGGCGCACGTCGCGGCCGAGGCCTTTGATCTCGGGGTAGTACCAGACCTGGATGGGGACGAAGTACTGCGGACAGCGGATGTCCACCATCCCGCCGGGGATGCCGTGGATCAGGTAGAGCCGTCCGCGGTCGGACATGATCTCCTCGAAGTTCTCGCGCACGAACTCGAGGCGGGCGTAGTAGTTGTCGCGCGCGCCGTGGTTCGTGGTGCCGCCCATGACGTCGCGGCGCCGCCAGAAGTCCTCGATGAAGACGTCGCGCTGCGGATCGGTCTCCAGCCGCAGGAAGGTATCGCGCTCGCCGGGGGAGAGGATCGGCTCGACCTCCAGGAGGAAGGCCCGGTAACGGTCCGCGAGCTTCGCGGTGAGCTGCTTGCGCTCGGAGCGGGAGAGGAGCTTGAGCTCGTCCGCGATGAGAGGCGCGGCGGTGAGCAGCGTGAGCAGGATGAGTAGTGTGCGTCGCATCGTCGTCTTTACCCTCTCCGTCCCACTCTGTGCCTCTGTGTCTCTGTGGTGAATACTCACGCGCCTCGCGCGAGGCCAGAGCCGATTCACCACAGAGACACAGAGGCACAGAGTGGGACGGAGATTCACGGGAAGTACCCGCGAATCGTCCTTGCCTTCCCCTCCGTCACCTGCACGTTCAGCTCGCGCCACTTGCCGCCGGACTTCACGTCCGCCGCGGGGTAGAAGCCGAGGATGTACTGGGAGCGGAGCTCTTCCTGGATGTCGTCGTAAACCCGCTGCAGATCCCGGGCCGCCTCGATGTAGAAGACCGTGCCGCCCGTCTCCTTCGAAAGCGTCGACAGCTTGTAGCGGACGTCCACTTCGTTGCCGCGGATGCCGATGCCGATGGTGTAGATCGGCACGCCCGAGCGGCGCGCGTATTCGAGGGTCTGCTCGAAGGTGAACTTCGAGGCCGTGTCCTTCCCGTCGCTGATGACGATGAGCGCCTTCTGCCCGCGGATGCCCTGGAAGTTGTAGAGCGAGTAAACGACCGCGTCGTACAGGGCCGTCGCTTCCTCAGGCCGCAGCTTGGCCAGGCCGGCGTGCATGTCCCCGATGCGCGTGGACCACTTCTGCACGAGCTGCGGGTCGGTGTCGAAGGCCACCAGGAAGGCCTTGTCGCCGCGGCGCATGACCTGCTCGAAGAACTGCGCGCCGGTCTTCTGCGCCTCCTCCATCCGCGGCCGCATCGAGCCCGAGGTGTCCATGGCCAGGCCGAGGGAGAGGGGGAGGTTCTTCACGTACTCGAACTTCGCCAGCGCGACCGGCTTGCCCTCGTCCGTGACCTTGAACGACTTCTCGGTGAGGTGATTGACCGGCTTCCCGTTGATCTCCACGGTGGTCGGCAGCTCGACGAGATGGACGTTCAGCTCCTCCATGTACGCCGGCGTGTTGATCATGACCACGTCTTCGATGGGCGGGAGGGTGCGGTCCTTCAGCGAGGCCACCGCGCGGAGGAAGCCCACGCCGGCGGTCTCCGGGATCTCCACGGTCTGCACGTACGGCTCGTCGTAGAGCGTGGCCAGGCGGGTCTCGTTCCAGTACAGCTCCAGCGACCCCAGTTCCTCGTCGTCGGGCACGTGCAGGTCCATCTCGACTCTCACGGAGCCGGAGAGTTTCGGCGCGACGCGCGGGGACGTAATCCGCAACCGGAAGGGATCGGTGCCGGTATTGACGACGATGTCGTCGCCGGTGATCGGCTCGCCCTTCGCGTCGAGGGCCACGGCGCGGATGCGCCGCGTCTGCGGGACGATGCCGAAGTCGAGGTCGAGGGAGAACGGCGGCGCGCGCCGCACGGCGATCTTCTTGCCGTCGAGCCAGAACTCGACGCCTTTGATGGCGCTGCCGGTGGCGATGGTCTCGATGGTCTGCACGCCCGCGACGATCTCCTCGGCCGGCGGGATGATGCGCAGGCGGGTCTCGTGGACGTCGAGCTCCTGTTTGAGGTCGCTGACGGTCTTGTTCGCCAGCGCGGGCGGCTCGGCGGAGGCGACGTTCGCGACGCGCACCGGGTTGGTCGTTCCCGGCTCGACCGGCTCGGGGATGAAGATCTCCGGCACGCTCAGGTTCGACTCGATGACCGCCTCGGCGCCGGTGTTCGCGTCGAGGACTTTGATGCGGGAGAGGTAGTCCGCCGGCCGGAGGAGGCGGTCGACGACGATGGGGAGCTTGTCGCCCTTGAAGTCGCCGGGGAAGTCGAAGCGGTAGCGGTATTTCTCGAAGAGCTTACCGTTGCGGAGGACTTCGCCGACGACGTCGACGGTGTACACCTCCGCGTCTCCGACCGCGGCCGGCGTGACCTCGGCGCGCGGCACGAGGAGCATCATCTGCACGTCGGTGCGGCTGCCGTCCTTGGTGGGATAGCGGACGCTGAACTCGGCGTTGAGCTTCGGCGCGTGGGGGTTGGGCAGCACGACGGAGCGGAAGAGGACCTGCTCGTCTTCGGCCTTGAGCTGCGGCGGCTCGAAGAGCTTCGCCAGGTCGACGCGCGCCTGGACCATGCTGGTGATGGCGCGCATGATCTCGTCGCCGTCCTTGCACTCGAGCTGGATGCGGTTGATGTAGGCGTACGGGCTCTGCGACTGCTCGCCGGGGCGGCGTCCGGGGCTGCTCTCGGCGGACGACACGGCCGTGGGGTCGTCGGCGGCGAGCTCGGCGAGGGCCACCGCGCCGCCGGTGGGGTTCCAGAGGCGGAAGTCGCCGGAGCCGCGTCCCCGGTAGAAGAGCAGCCGGACGTCGGAGCCGATGCCGGCGATCTGCGGGTACTTCCAGATCTCGATGGGCTGGAGCAGGCGGCCGCAGTCGGCGCGGACGACGTCGGCGGGCGGGCCCTGGATGAGGAACATCTTCGCCCGGTCGGAGGTGACGCGCTTGAACTGCTCCTTGGCCACCTCGAGACGGGCATAGTACGTCTGCTTGAACTGCTGGCTGGCGGTGCCGGCATAGACGCCGCGGCGGTTCCAGAAGTCCTCGACGAACGCGTCGCGCTGGGCGTCGGTCTCGAAGGAGAGGAACATGTCGAGCTCGGTGCCGAGGATGATGGGCTCGACGTCGGCGACGAACTCCTGAAAGCGGCCGTCGAGCTTCTGGATCCTGGCGTTGCGCTCCCGGCGGGACAGCTTCCGGACGCGGTCGACCTCTTTCTTTTCTTCCGTTTTCCCCGGCGGTTTGGCCGGAGGGGCGGGTGCCTGGGCGAGAATGTCGGCGGCAAAGACGAGAGTCAGGGCAGCGGCGAGCGCTTTCATGGGTTTCCCGGGTTGTAGTTGATGCCGATGCGAATCTATCTGGACAACAACGCGACTACCGCGATCCATCCGCAGGTCCTCGGCGTGCTCGAGGACTCGATGCGTGAGATCTACGGCAATGCCTCGTCCATTCATCGAGAGGGCCAGGCCGCGCGGCGAGTCATTGAGGACGCCCGTGAGTCGGTCGCGCAGCTCATCGGCGCGACCGCACGGGAGCTCGTGTTCACCAGCGGCGGAACTGAGTCTAACAATGCGGGCATTTTTGGAGCGATCCCAGCGGAGGGACGTTTCCACATCGTCACATCCGAAATCGAGCATCCCTCGGTGGCTGAAGCAGTTCGCGAGCTCGAGCGGCGCGGCCACGCGGTGACGCGCGTGGCGCCGTCGCGGGATGGGGTGGTGCCGGCCGAGGCGGTCGTGGGCGCGATGCGGGCGGAGACGCGCGTGGTCGCGGTGATGATGGCGAACAACGAGACGGGCGTGGTGCAGCCGGTGGAGGCGATCGGCGCGGTTTGCCGCGAGCGCGGCGTGCACTTTCACGTCGACGCGGTGCAGGCGGCGAAGAAGATCCCCATCGCCGTGGAGCGCATCGCCTGCGACACGCTGGCGCTGTCCGCGCACAAGCTGCACGCGCCGAAGGGCATCGGCGCGCTGTTCGTGCGCCGCGGGATCGCGATGAGCTCGCACATCCACGGCGGCGCGCAGGAGCGCCGCCGCCGCGCGGGGACGGAGAACGTGCCGCTGGCCGCGGCCTTCGGTGCGGCCGCGGCGTTGCCGGAGGCCTCGGCGGAGATGGCCGAGCTGCGCGACCGGCTGGAGGGTTCGTTGTCGTCCATGTCCGTGACGGTCAATGGCGCCTCCGTGCCCCGGCTGCCGAATACGTCGAACGTGACGTTCCCCGGCGCGGACGGCGAAGGGATCGTGATCGCGTTGGATTTGTCCGGCGTGGCCGTCTCCACCGGTTCGGCGTGCTCCTCCGGCCGCGTGGAGCCGAGCCCCGTGTTGTTGGCGATGGGGTTGTCCCCCGACGACGCCCGCGCAACGGTGCGCTTCTCCCTCTCCCGCTTCACGACCGCCGCGGAGATCGACCGCGTGGCGGCGCTGGTGCGCGACCTCGTCCCCCGCTGTCTACGGTGACGGAGGGCTCCAAACGCTCGGGATGACAGCGCTTGCTTCGCTCTCACACTTTGCGCCTCCGGCCCTGGTCGTCTAATCTGTCCGCCGGTCTGATGTCCGAAAAGCCCATCCTGCAAGGCGATCTGTCGAAGATCCAGCTTCCCGACGTCCTCAGCTTCGTCTCCCTGATCCGCGAGACCGGCAAGCTCGTCGTGCAGCGCCTGCAGCTCGAGCGGACCATCCACTGGAAGGACGGCGAGATCATCTTCGCCAGCTCGAACTCCCCGGAGCACTCCCTCGGACAGTTCCTCCTGCGGAACGGCAAGATCACGGCAGAGCAGTACGAGGAGTCGCGCCGGCGGGTCACGCCGCAGCTCCGCCACGGCAAGCTGCTCGTGCAGATGGGGGCGATCTCGCCGAAGGACCTCTGGTGGGGCGTCAAGAACCAGGTCCTGGAGATCATCTACTCGCTCTTCGGCTGGAAGGACGGCGAATTCGCGTTCTATGACTCGACCGAGGACCTGGCGCAGGAGCGCATCGTCGTGCAGATCAATACGCCGACGGCCATCATGGAAGGCATCCGCCGCCTGGACGAGGCGGCGCGCATCCGCGAGAAGATCCCCAATCTCGACGTGGTCTTCGCGCGCGTGGCGGGCGTGACGCCGGACTTCCACGACCTCGACATGAGCGAGGCCGAGATCGACATCTACAACAACATCGACGGACGGCTGAACGTCCGCGAGCTGACGGGACGCTCCGACCTGACGGAGTTCGAGGTCACGCGCATCCTCTTCCAGCTCCTCCTGGCGCGACTGATCGAGCCGGTGACCGAGGAGAAGTCGTTCCGGCCGGTGTTCCTCGACGTCGAGGACTCGCCGGAGCTGCTGAAGGTGATCTCGACCTATAACGACATGTTCGGCCGCCTCTTCGAGGCGCTGGAGCGGTCGGTGGGCGAGGAGCAGGCCCGCGACATCTTCATGACCATCCTCCAGAACGCGGAGACCGACGAGCTCTGGGCCGGGGTGTTCTTCGACCAGTACGGCCGCTTCGACGAGAACATGCTCATCGCCAACATCTCCGAGCTGCCGTTCGAGAAGCGGAAGGCGGTGCTGGACGAGGGGCTGAACACGCTCCTGTCCGTGCAGCTGTTCGAGGTGTCGCAGCACCTGGACTCGGCGGGGAAAGTGGACGTCTTCCGCTTCATCTCGGACCAGAAGGCGAGCCTGGAGAAGGCGACGGCGTAACGGGACGAGTTCCTCGGGTTCCTCGGTTCCTCGGGGTTCCTCGGGTTCCTCGGAGTTCCTCGGAGGGAGCCTTCCCCCGATCCCCTCCGAGGAACTCCGAGGAACCGAGGAACTCCGAGGAACTCGGTCTCGTATATCCTCCACGCCGCATGTTCCCTACGCTCGTAAAAATCGGCAGCTTCGAGATCACCACGTTCGGTCTGATGATGTTCCTCGCGTTCATCACGGCGGGATGGGTGCTGGCGAAGCAGTTCCGCAGGTACGGCATCAGCGACGAGCTCGCGTCTTCGATGGTCGTCGCGGCCGCGCTCGGCGGAATCATCGGGGCGAAGGTCTACTACGCGATCCTCTTCCAGGACTGGCGCCTGCTGTTCGACCGCGCGGGGCTGGTCTGGTACGGCGGCATGATCGGCGGCTTCCTGGCGTGCTCGTGGCTGGTGTGGCGGGCCCGGGTCGATTACCTCACGGTCGCCGACGCGGCCGCGCCCGCGCTGTCGATCGGCTACGCCCTCGGCCGCATCGGCTGTTTCCTCGTCGGCGACGACTACGGCCGTCCGACGGACGCGTGGTACGGCGTGGCGTTCCCGAAAGGCGCCCCGCCGACGACCGCGCAGTCCCTGCGCGAGTTCGGCGCGCCGGTCGACCCGTCGATCCCGGCGGACGCGATCCTGCGCGTACACCCCACGCAGTTGTACGAGACGTTCGCGGCGCTGGTGATGTTCGGGCTGCTGATGTGGCTCAACAATCGCCCGCACCGCCGCGGCCTGGCGTGGGGCCTGTTCTGCATCATGCTCGGCATCGAGCGGTTCCTCGTCGAGATCGTCCGCGCCAAGGACGACCGCTTCCTCGGCCCGTTCACCGTTGCGCAGTTGATCTCGGTGTTGCTGATGGTGGCGGGACTCGTGTGGGTTGTTCTGGCCCGGCGGGACAGGGTCATCTCTTCCGCCCCTCCGGGGCGGGTTCCGGCGCGTTGACCCGCGCGATCCGGTGGCGGCGCTGCGCGCTCGCCACCGGCTACCCTCTTGCGTCCCTCCGGGACGACGTTAGAAGGACGCGCCGGAGGCGCGAAAGAGGGTAGCCGGTGGTCAGCGCGAAGCGCGCAACCACCGGACGTGCGGGCGATCACCCCACAACCCGCCCCGGAGGGGCGGTAGATGTGGCGGGATAAACTGCGAACGATGCAATTCACCACCGCCGGCGAATCCCACGGCCCCCAGCTCACGATCATCGTGACGGGCATCCCTGCGGGGGTCACCCTGAACAAAGACCACATCAACAACGACCTGCGCAGACGCCAGCACGGCTACGGCCGCGGCGGGCGCATGAAGATCGAGTCCGACGAGGCCGAGATCACCGCCGGCGTCCGGGGCGGGGAGACGCTCGGGTCGCCGATCGCGATGACCATCCGCAACCGCGACTTCGACAACTGGCGCGGGGCGATGGATCCGTGGGAGCTGGAGGAGGCCGAGGCGCACAAGCGGCGGGTGCACGCGCCGCGGCCGGGACATGTCGACCTGCCGGGCGGGATGAAGTACGGCCGGCGCGATCTGCGCGACATCCTCGAGCGGGCGTCCGCGCGCGAGACCGCGTCGCGGGTCGCTGCGGGCGCGATCGCGAAGGAGCTGCTGCGCGCGTTCGGCATCGAGATCCGCTCCGGGGTCGCGAGCGTCGGTCCGGCCGGCGATCCGGACTACGCGCCGACGTGGGACGAGCTCGGCGCGGTGGACGACGACTCGCCGTTGCGCGCGCTGAACCGCGAGCACGAGCAGGCCATGATCGCGGCGGTCGACAAAGCGAAAGAAGCCGGCGAGACCCTCGGCGGCACGATCGTCGTCGCGGCCCGCGGCGTCCCGGTGGGCCTGGGCAGCTACGTCCAATGGAACGAGAAGCTCGACGGCCGCATCGCGCAGGCGATCCTGTCGATCCACGCGGTCAAGGCCGTGGCCATCGGCGACGGCGTCGGCGCCGCGCGGCGCATCGGTTCCGAGGTCCACGACCCGATCTACTTCGACGAGGAGCGGCGATACCACCGCACGACCAACCGCGCCGGCGGCCTCGAAGGCGGGGTCACGAACGGCGAGGACGTGGTCGTGCGCGCGTTCATGAAGCCGATCTCCACCCTGCGCCGCGGCCTGCCGTCCGTCGACACCGAGACGCGCGAGCCGCACCGCTCGCAATGGGAGCGCAGCGACGTGACGGCCGTCCCCGCCTGCGGAGTGGTCTGCGAGGCCATGCTGGCCATCGTCCTGGCCGGCGCCATGCGCGAAAAGTTCGGCGGCGATTCGCTCGCGGAGATGCGCCGGAATTACGATGCGTACCTCGATGACCTCCGCCGCTACTAGAGACCTGTTCCCCGTCACGAAGAATCTCGTCTACTTCAACCACGCCGCCGTCGGTCCGCTGTCGGCGCGGGCGTACGCGGCCATGGAGGGCCACGCCCGCGACCAGCGCGACTTCGGCGCGCTGCACTGGCGCGAGTGGTATGCCGAGCACGACCGCGTGCGCCAGTCCGCGGCGACGTTGATCGGGGCGGACCCGAAAGAGATCGCCGTCATCAAGAACACGTCCGAGGGGTTGTCGTTCGTGGCGCAGGGCCTGCGGTGGCACGAGCGGGACAACGTCGTCACGACCGCGCTGGAGTTTCCGGCGAACTGGACGCCCTGGAAGCGCCTCGAGCGGCGCGGGGTGGAGTGCCGTGTGGCGTCGCTCCCAACGGTAGAGGCCATCGAGCCGCTGATCGACAAGCGCACGCGGCTGGTGACCGTCTCGTCTGTCGCTTTTCATAACGGGTACACGGCCGATCTGAAGGCGATCGGCGAGCTGTGCGAGTCGCGCCATGTCTTCTTCTGCGTCGACGCCATCCAGAGCGTCGGCGTGCTGCCGACCGACGTCCGCACGGCGAAGATCGACTTCCTCGCCGCGGACGGGCACAAGTGGCTGTGCGGTCCGGAGGGAGCGGGGATCTTCTACGTCGCGGCCTCGCGGCTCGAAGAGCTGGAAGTGATCGAGAACGGCTGGACGAACATCGACCGCAAAGGGAAGTTCCTCGACTGCCCGATCGAGTTCCTGCCCGACTCCCGCCGCTTCGAGGCCGGCTCGCTCAACACGAACGGCATCTACGGCCTGCGCGCGGGGATCGACCTGTTGCTGGAGACCGGCATCGAGACGGTCCGCGACCGGGCGATGCGCGTGGCGGCGAGGCTCGCGGAGGGCCTGGAGTCGATCGGCTGGAAAGCGCCGCTCTTCGGCGCTCCGATCGTGGGAGCGACTCCACCAGACGTAGAAAAATCGATTCTGTGGTACCACCGCAAGCTCGAGGAGCAAGGTGTCGTCTGCGCGCCGCGCGAAGGCCTGCTGCGGTTCTCCCCGCACTTTTACAACGACGTGGACGAGGCGGAGCGGATCGTCGACGTCCTTCGCGGCCTTCGAGTCGACGAGTCGACGAGTCGTCGAGTGACTTGACGACTCGACGACTCGGCGGCCCGGCGACTATCATCATTATCATGACAATTACGGTGCTGTTTTTCGGAGTGGTTGCGCTGGTCATCGGCGCGGCGCTCGGGTGGGTGGTCGGGCGGGCGAAGACGAGCGCCGAGGTGCAGCGGGCGCTCGCGGAGCGCGATCTGGCGCGCGAAGAGCGGACGCGCAGCGACGCCGCGCGCGCTGACATGCAGCGGCGCCTGGAAGCCGCGCAGCAGGAGCGCGCCGCCGCCCAGGCCCGCGCGTCCGAGACGGTACGGCAGCTCGACAACCACAAGCAGATCGAGGAGACCTTCGCCGCGCTCGCGCACAAGGCCTTCCGCTCCGTCTCCGAGTCGCTCGTGCAGACCAGCAAGACCCAGATCGACGGCTCGCTGAACACGAAGACCGCCGAGATCGACGCCCTGCTCAAGCCCGTGCGCGACATGCTCGACACCTATCGCGGCGAGCTGCTCAAGAGCGAGCAGACCCGCAACGAGGTCTACGGCGGGCTGCAGGAGCAGATCCGCTCCCTCCTCACCGCGCAGGAGTCCGCGCAGCGCGAGGCCTCCCGTCTCGCGACCGCCCTCCAGTCGCCCACCGTGCAGGGCTCGTGGGGCGAGATGTCGCTCAAGCGCTGCATCGAGCTCGCGGGGATGAGCGAGTACTGCGGCGACTTCGAGAGCCAGCAGACCTTCCTCACCGAGGACGGCAAGCGCCTGCGCCCCGACGTCATCGTCAACCTGCCCAACGAGCGCGTGATCGCCATCGACGTCAAGGCGCCGCTTTCCGACTACATCGCCGCGTGCAACGAGTCGGACGAAAGCCGCAGGACCGCGCTCCTCGCGCAGCACGCCCGGAACCTCCGCCGCCACATCGACAGCCTCGTCAAGCGCGAGTACCAGGCCTCCATCGGCGAGACGCTCGACTTCACGGTGATGTTCATCCCCGGCGAGCACTTCCTCTCCGCCGCCCTCGCCACCGACCTCACCCTCCTCGACTACGCCGCCGAGAAGAAGATCTTCCTCGCCACGCCCACGGTCCTCCTCCCCCTCCTGCGTGCCGTCGCCGCCAGCTGGAAGGCGGAGAAGACCGAGGAGAACGCGAAGAAGATGCACGACGCGGCGGTGGAGCTGTTCGCGCGCTTCGTCACGGTGATGGAGTACATCACCAGCGTCGGCGACCAGCTCCGCAAGACCGTCGACAGCTACAACAAGGTCATCCGCTCGATCGACACGCGGTTGTGGCCGAAGGGGGAGGAGCTGCAGCGCCTGGCCGGCAACGGCAAGAAGCTCGGCGAGCTCGAGCAGCTCGAGGCGGTGCCGCTGGAGTCGTCCAAACTGCGCCTGACGATGCAGCAGGAAGAGCTCGGGGTGGTGGTGCAGATCCGCGAGTGATGCTGTCATCCTGAGCCGGCGAAGCGCGGCGAAGGATCCCCTGCCGATAGCACGCGACACGCGCAAATCAGGGGGTCCTTCGCCGTCTACGCGGCTCAGGATGACAGCGGCCGCGTCTTCCAGACTTGCCTCTTGCGCTCTATGCCGTAACCGCATAAGTTATATTTCATCTTCGAGTGCGGGAGGCAGTCATGGCTCGTCGTGTGGCCCTCGGTGCGCTTCTTCTCCTCGCTTTCGTGCCTTCCGCGCTGGCGCGGGTCCTGTCGTACTCGCCGTACACGAACCGCGCGGCCATGCCGGCCTACCAGCTCCGGAGCGCGCGCCAGTTCGTCCTCGTCGAGCAGCCCGGCACCCAGTTCCTGGCCTCGCAGTGGATGGAGCGGGCCGAGGTCGTCGTCTACGACGTGCAGGGGACGAGCGAGCCGCGCGTCATCTTTCCCCCGGCGGGCGCCACGCGCGAGCCGATCTCCTTCGCCGCGCACGGGCGCGACGGCGCGGTCCTGATCCAGACCACGGCCAACTTCGAAGGGCGCAACGTGCCGCGCCAGGCGATCACGCTGCTCGGCGACACGACCGGGACCTCCTGGAAGCGGATCCCGGAGCTCGACGGCGCCTGGGTCCATGACTCCATCTACGACGATCTCGGCGGCTACTACACGCGCGGGCTGAAAGGCGCGGTACGCCCGGTGAGCTCGGGCAGATACGCCTTCGTCCTCGAGGCCACCTCCGGCATCTGGGGCATCGAGCCCGACGGCGACGCCAGGCGCCTCATCCCGTTCCCGGTGCAGACGTACCCGGCCACGATGATCGGGAACGACGCGACGAGCTCGCGCATCCTCGTGCGGCGGGCCTCCAGCATCTCCATCCTCGATCTCGAGACCGAGGTGCTGACGGAGCTCGGACCGGGAGAGAACATCACCGGCTGGAACCCCCAGGGCTGGGTCGCCGGCAGCGACCGCGCGTATGTCCTGGATACGCGCAGCGACGGGCGGTATCTGATCCACTATCGCAAGGGGAGCGCACCGCAGGTCGTCGGCGGTCCCTACGAGCGCCCGGGACCTCCGGGGCAGTACCGCGACCCGTGGAGCTTCGTCGCCGCGCCGACGCACGACTACGCCGGCGCGTGGATGGTCCAGCGCGATTTCGGCAAGCCGACGACGCTCCTCCGCCACACCGAATCCGAAGGCGTGAAGACGTTCTGGACCGACATCACCGGCCCCGAGGTCGAGGCGCTGCATCCCGGCGCGAGCGGCGAGCGGGTGCTCATCCAGGTCCACCGCTCGCGCGTGCAGCCGGACCAGTGGTTCATCGATCCCGCCCTCGCCATCTGGAAGATCGGCGATCCCGCGCCGCGCGACTACGACGAGCTGTTCGTCGCCGAGACAGAGCTGAAGGGCTTCGTCCACCTCGACGTCGACGCCATGGCCCAGGGGCATCCGTTCGTCTTCGACTCCGGCATCGGCAACCCGCCGGACAGCCGCGTCTCGCCGCCGATCTCCGGCGGCGGCGACGTCGTGCAGGAGTGGGGCATCGTCCGCTCGGCTCTCAAACAGGAGCTCGTGCTGCCGGGGATCGCGCGGCTTCCGGGCGCGTTCAACTCGTACTGGCAGAGCGACGTCGTCATCTACAACCCCGCCGGCGAGAACCAGGAGGTGGTGATCCGTTACGCCCCCCTCAGCGGCCAGGGCGCGGCCCCCAGGACCATCACGCTCGCGCCGCGCGAGATTCGGGTGATCCAGGACGCGCTGAAGGAGCTCTTCGCCGTCGAGACCGGCGGCGGCTCGCTGCACATCGAGCCCGCAGTCGGCGTGGCGGCCACGGGCCGCACGTATACCAGCGCGGCCGCGGGGACGTACGGCTTCAGCATGCCCGCGCTGGATGCGCTCACCGCGGCCGGCGCGCGGTTCCCGCTCTCCTTCGCCGGCGCCTTCCCCGGCTCGCCGTTCCGCACGAACATCCTCCTCACCGCGCCGAAGGGACTCATGGCCGGCGCGCGCCTGCAGGCGCACGGCGTCTCCGGCGAGATCGGCGCGACGGATGTCACGGTCTCCACGCTGGGCACGGGCGTGTGGCAGATGAACAACGTCCACGGCGCGCTCAGCCTGGCGAGCCACGACGAGGGCGGGCTGGTCGTCCGGCCGACGCACGGCTTCGTGATCCCCGCGGTCGTGGCCATCGACAACATCACCAACGACCCGACGTACTTTCCGCCCGACCTCCCCGCGCCGGTGGTGCGCACGATCCCGGTCGTCGGACATCTCGACGGCGCGAACAACTCGAAGTTCCGCAGCGATCTCTACCTGCTCAATCTCTCGTCGAGCACGCGGACGGTGCGGCTCGAGGCGAAGTCGTGGGACCGCAACGAGACGCCGCAGATCGTCCAGTTCACGCTGCTGCCGAATGAAGACCGCGTGATCCGCGACGTCCTGCCGCGCCTCTTCGGCATGACCGGCTTCGCGCGCCTGCGGTACATGTCCCTCGGCGACGACAGCGAGGGCGTGCGCGTCACGTCCCGCACGTACAACCTGCTCGAGAACGGCGGCACGCTGGGCTGCCTGGTCCCGCCGCTCAACAGCTTCCAGTCCGCCGCGTCCGGCGAGTCGCTGGAGATCCTCGGCGTCGTCGGAGACAGCCGGTTCCGCGCGAACATCGGCCTCGTCGAGCTCTCGCCGTTCCAGGGCGGCGGCCAGGCGCCGACGACGCGGGTGCGCATCCGGATCATCAACGAGACCGGCGTGCAGATCGACACGTTCGAGGTGACGCTGCCCCTCGCCGGCGGCATGCAGATCAACGATGTCCTCAATGCACGCGGCCTGACCGCGGCCAAAGCCGTCCTCATCCGCATCGAGCCCAACGGCCCCGGCCTCGTCGGCGCGTACGCCACGCTGACGGACAACGGCACGAACGATCCGTCGTTCCTGGCGGCGAGCCTCGGCGCGAAAGAGTGAGACGAGACGAGTTCCTCGGGTTCCTCGGAGTTCCTCGGAGTTCCTCGGGTGGTATCCCCTCCGAGGTACCCGAGGAACCCCGAGGAACCCGAGGAACCCGAGGAACTCCCCCGCTGTGCTACCATTCCCCTCCCATGATCACGCACCGCCAGGAGAACGAGCCGAGCCCCGTGGGCCTCCGCTCGTCTCTTTGGCCCGTCTAGTGCCCCTTCCTCGCTGAACTGGCGATGGCGTCGCTGACGCCGCACCCACGTCGCCACGAAGTAACGACCCCAGCGAGGAGCCCATGATCACCGTCGTCGACAACTACGATTCGTTCACCTACAACCTGGTCCAGCAGATCGAGCGCCTCGCAGGCGAGCGTCTGCGGGTCATCCGCAACGACGCCTTCGACCCCGCGGAGCTGCTGGCGGAGAAGCCGAAGGCGCTCATCATCTCGCCCGGTCCCGGCACTCCGGCGCGCGCGGGCCGCTGCATCGAGCTGATCCGGCTCAATCGCGAAACGCCCCTCCTCGGCGTCTGCCTCGGGCATCAGGCCATCGCCGAGGCGTTCGGGGCGCGGGTCATCCGCGGGGCGCTGCCGGTGCACGGCAAGGTCAGCGAGGTCCATCATCGCGGCGAGCGTCTCTTCGCCGGCTGCCCCGATCCGATGCAGACCGCGCGCTACCACTCCCTCGTCGTCGAGCACGACACCGTGCCGGACTTCCTCAGCATCGACGCCGAGACCGATGACGGCGCCATCATGGCCCTCTCGCACAAGGAGCGCCCCATCTTCGGGATCCAGTTCCACCCGGAGTCGTACGGCACCACAGGCGGCGATCAGCTCATCCGCAATTTCCTCGGAGGTCTCCAGTGAGCGCGACCATCCTTCCCCAGGCAATCCGCCGCGTGATCGACGGCCACGACCTCGGCCGCGACGAGATGCACGAGGTCTTCGGCCAGGTCATGGACGGCGCCGCGAGCGACGTCCTCAAGAGCGCGCTGCTCGTCGCGCTGCGCATGAAAGGCGAGACGGCGGAGGAGATCACCGGCGCGGCCATGGCTATGCGCGAGCGGGTGACGCCGCTGGACGTGGATCGCGAAGACCTCGTCGACACGTGCGGCACGGGCGGCGACGGCCGCGGGACGTTCAACATCTCGACGATCGCCGCGCTGGTCGCGGCGGGCGCGGGGGCGAACGTCGCCAAGCACGGCAACCGCGCGGTGTCCTCCTCGTGCGGCAGCGCGGACGTGCTCTCCGCCCTCGGCGTCTACATCGATCTCGACGCGCCGCGGATGTCCGAGGTGCTGCGGCGGGCGGGGATCGCGTTCCTGTTCGCGCCGAAGCTGCATCCGGCCATGGCCGCCGTGGCGAGCGTGCGCAGGGAGCTCGGCGTGCGCACGATCTTCAACGTCCTCGGGCCGCTGACCAACCCCGCGTTCGCGCGGCGGCAGGTCCTCGGCGTGTACGCCGAGCGCCTCGTGGACGTGGTGGCGCAGGTGCTGGCGTCCCTCGGCGCGAAGCACGCGCTGGTCGTGCACAGCCGCGACGGCCTGGACGAGATCTCGATCTCCGCGGCGACGCGCGTCTGCGAAGTGCGCGACGGCGAGCTGCGTGCGTACGAGATCACGCCCGAGGAGATCGGGTTGGGGAGACATCCGATCGAGGCGCTCGCCGGCGGGGACGCGCGAGAGAACGCGGCCATCGCGCGCGACGTGCTGAACGGAGCGGCGAACGGCGCGCGGCACGACATCGTCGTGGCCAATGCCGGCGCGGCGCTCTACGTCGGCGGACTCGCTCCGTCGATCCGCGACGGGGTGGCGCTGGCGAAGGAGTCGATTGCCAGCGGACGCGCGTCCGAGAAGCTGCGGCAGCTCGTGAGCGAGTCGAACGCGGTCGGAGGTGCGGCATGACGGTTCTCGATCGGATCGTTGAGCGGACGCGCGCGCGTCTGCGCGAGGAGGCGCTGCCCGACCGCCGCGCGGCGGAGGACATCTCGGCGGCGCGGCCCGCGCACGCGTTCCGCGACGCGCTGGCGCGGGAAGGCGTGAACGTGATCGCGGAGATCAAAGCGGCCTCTCCCTCGGCCGGCGACATCATGCCCGACCCCGACGTGGAGTCGATCGCGCGCGACTACGCGCGCGGCGGCGCGGCGGCGGTGTCCGTGGTGACCGAGCCGGAGTTCTTCCGCGGCTCGCACGACTGGCTGGCCCGCGCGCGCGTCGCGAGCGGATTGCCGGTGGTGATGAAGGACTTCATCGTCGAGCCGTCGCAGATCGTGCGCGGCATCGCCGCGGGCGCGGACGCGATCCTGCTGCTGGCGTCGATCCTCGACGCCACGCAACTGCGCGACTACATCGCGCTGCTGGAGGCGTACGGCTGCGACGCGCTCGTGGAAGTGCACGACGAGGCGGAGCTGGAGCGCGCGGTCACCGCGAAGGCACGCATCATCGGCGTGAACAACCGCGACCTGAAGTCGTTCCACGTCGACCTCGCCACCTCCGAGCGCCTCGGCGCGCAGATGCCGGCGAACGCGATCCGCGTGGCGGAGAGCGGCATCCGCGTGCGCGCGGACGTCGAGCGCCTGCGCGCGGCGGGCTTTCACGCGTTCCTGGTCGGCGAGTCGCTGCTGCGGCAGCAGGACCGCGTCGCTGCGGTGCAGGCGCTGCTATGACGAAGGTGAAGATCTGCGGGATCACCCGCGCGGAAGACGCGGAGCTGGCGATCGAGCTCGGCGCGGACTACCTCGGCTTCATCTTCGTGAAGGAGTCGCCGCGGTCCGTCGAGCGGCCGCCGTCGACGCACGGCGTGCTCCGCGTGGGCGTGTTCCGCGGGGCGTCGCGGGACGAGATCCTGCGCACCGTCGAGACCGCGAAGCTCGACCTCGTGCAGATTCACGGCGAAGTGATGGACGCCGGCGTGCCGGTGATCCACGCCTTCAAGGTCGACGACACGCTCCCCGACACGACGACCAACGCTGACTACGTCCTCTTCGACACCGGCGGCGGCACCGGCCGCACCTTCGACTGGTCGCTGCTGGAGCGCTACCCGCGCACGAAGCCGTTCTTCCTGGCCGGCGGCATCACGCCCGACAACGCGGCCGATGCCATCGCGGCGACGCATCCGTATGCGATCGACGTCGCCAGCGGAGTGGAGCGCGCGCCCGGCGTCAAAGACCACGACAAACTACGAAAGCTCTTCGAGGCAATCCACCGATGACTGCATTCCCCGACCGCCAGGGCTTCTACGGCCGCTTCGGCGGCAAGTACGTCCCCGAGACCCTCATGGCCGCGCTCGACGAGCTCGAGTCCGCGTACAAGTCGCTGAAGCGCGACAAGGAGTTCCGCGCGGAGCTCGACGACGTCCTCTCCGAGTTCGTCGGCCGCCCGACGCCGCTCACCCGTTCGCGCAAGTTCGCGGAGCTGTGCGGCGGCTTCACGCTCTTCCTCAAGCGCGAGGACCTCAACCACACCGGCGCGCACAAGATCAACAACGCCATCGGCCAGGCGCTGATCGCGAAGCGCATGGGCAAGCAGCGCATCATCGCGGAGACGGGTGCGGGCCAGCACGGCGTCGCCACCGCCACGGCGTGCGCGCTCCTCGGCCTGCAATGCGTCGTCTACATGGGCGAGGTGGACATGGCGCGGCAGGAGCTGAACGTCTTCCGCATGCGCCTCCTCGGCGCGGAAGTCGTGCCGGTGACGAGCGGCTCGCGCACGCTGAAGGACGCGATCAACGAGGCCATCCGCGACTGGGTGACCAACGTCCGCACCACGCACTACATCCTCGGCTCCGTCCTCGGGCCCCATCCGTATCCGATGATCGTCCGCGACTTCCAGTCGGTCATCGGCCGCGAGGCCCTCGGGCAGCTCCGCAAGAAGACCGGTGGCCTGCCGGACGTCGCGGTCGCGTGCGTCGGCGGCGGCTCGAACGCGATCGGCCTCTTCTACGAGATGCTGAAGCATCCGTCCATCCGCCTGATCGGCGTGGAAGCCGGCGGCCGCGGTCCGCAGCTCGGCGAGCACGCCGCGCGCTTCTCCGGCGGCGCCCTCGGCGTCCTCCACGGCACGCGCTCGATGGTGCTGCAGGACGAGTTCGGCCAGATCGCGGAGACGCACTCGATCTCCGCGGGCCTCGATTACCCGTCCATCGGCCCCGAGCACGCGCACCTGCAGGAGACCGGCCGCGTCGAGTACCACGACTGCGGCGACGACCTCGCGCTGGAGGCGTTCCACAAGCTCAGCGAGAGCGAAGGCATCATCCCGGCGCTGGAGTCGTCGCACGCGCTGGGCTGGCTGCTGCGCTACGGCCACTCCATTCCGAAGGACAAGATCGTCATCGCGAACCTCTCCGGTCGCGGCGACAAAGACGTACCGCAGGTGGCGAAGCTTGAATCGCGTTGACGGGTTGTTCAAACGCTTGAAGAAGGAAGGCCGCTGCGGCCTGATCGCGTACGTGACCTGCGGCGACGGCGACACGGTGTCGATCGTCGAGGAGCTCGAGCGCGCCGGTGCCGACGCCATCGAGCTCGGCGTCCCGTTCTCCGATCCCATCGCCGACGGCCCGGTCATCCAGGCGGCCGCGCAGCGCGCGCTCGCGAAGGGCACGACCACGAAGCACGTCTTCGAGATCGCACGCGCCATCCGCCAGCGCAGCGAGATCCCGCTCGTCGCGTTCTCGTATCTCAATCCCATCCTCCGCTACGGCGCGGAGCGCTTCGCCGCCGGCGCGCACGCGGTGGGCATCGACTCGCTGCTGCTGACCGACCTGCCGCCCGAGGTCTCGCAGGACCTGCGTGCCGCTCTCCACGCGGAAGGCCTCGGGTGCGTCTTCCTCCTCGCGCCGACGTCCACCGACGCCCGCATCCGGACCGTCGACAAGGCCAGCGACGGCTTCGTCTACTACGTATCGACGACCGGCGTGACCGGTGCGCGCAAAGACCTCGACCCCGCGCTGCTGGAGCGCCTCGACGAAGTCCGCGCCCGCGTCCGCAAACCCCTCGCCGTCGGCTTCGGCATTTCCCGCCACGAGCACTACCAGCTCCTGCGCGACCACTGCGACGCCATCGTCGTCGGCAGCGCCATCGTGCGCGCGGTGGCCGAGGGCCGGAACCCCGGCGACGTCGTGCGCGAAGTCCTCGGCCGCTGACCGCCGCAACGCTGTCATCCCGAGCGTCGAGCGAGGGACCTGGGCGGGCGGGGCGCGAGGTCTGTGTTTCGCGCCCCACCCACCCAGGTCCC
>DASUSN010000066.1:0-32481 GCA_036375075.1 Thermoanaerobaculia bacterium
AAGGACATGCCTGCCGCGCCGCCCGCCCAGGTCCCTCGCTCGACGCTCGGGATGACACACGGGCGCTCCGCGGCCTCGCGCTATCATCCGCCAGTAATGGCAACGCCCCGACTCCCGGTCGCGCTTACCCCCATCCTCGGACGCGCGCGTGAGCTCGCCGAGACCGCCGGGCTGCTCGACCAGACGCGCCTGCTCACCATCACCGGCGCGGGCGGCAGCGGCAAGACCCGGCTGGCCCTCGAGCTGGCGCACCGGGTCCGCGACCAGTACGACGCGGTGGCCTGGGTCGACCTGGCCCCGCTCACCGACCCCGAGCTCATCGCCCAGCAGATGCTCACCGCCCTCGGCATCCGGGAGCTGCCGACGCAGGACGTCACCCAGGTCGTCATCGACACGGTCCGCGACCGGGCCACGCTGTTCGTCCTCGACAACTGCGAGCACGTCGTCGACGCCGCGGCCGTGACGGCCGAGGAGGTGTTGCGGAGCTGCCCGAACACGAAGATCGTCGCCACTTCCCGGCAGCCCCTCGGCATCACCGGCGAGCAGACCTGGCTGGTGCCGCCGCTGTCCGAGGAGGACGCGGTGCAGCTCTTCACCGAGCGGGCCCGCGCCGTGGCTCCCAACTTCCAGCCGACGCCGGTCGTCGCGCAGATCTGCCGGCGGCTGGACGGCATCCCCCTAGCCATCGAGCTGGCCGCCGCGCGCGTCAAGGTGCTCACCGTCGACCAGATCGCCGAGCGCCTCGAGCGCGCGTTCGACGTCCTCACCGCCGGCTCGCGCACCCTGCCGCGCCATCGCACCATCCACGAGACCATCGACTGGAGCTACCGCCTCCTCTCCCCCGCGGAACAGGCCCTGCTGCGCCGCCTGGGCATCTTCGGCGGCAGCTTCTCGCTCGACGCCGCGGAGGCGATCTGCGGCGAGGACGTGCTCACGCTCCTCTCCGCGCTCGTCGACAAGTCGCTCGTCCTCTTCGAGAACGACCGCTACCGCCTGCTCGACACCGTGCGCCAGTTCGCCGCCGAAAAGCTCGCCCAGTCCGGCGAGGAGGAGGCGCTGCGCGAGCAGCACGCGCGCTGGTTCGTCAACCTCACCGAGTCGCTCGAGCCGCGCATCTTCGCCGGCGCGAGCGACGCGCAGGCCATGGCCAAGCTGGACGAGCAGATCGCCAACATCCGCGCGGTGTTCGACCGCGCCGGCGATCCCGAGCTCGTGCTCCGCCTCGTCTCCGCGCTGCACTGGTACTGGTTCGCGCGCGGCCACTTCCACGAAGCCCGCCGCCGCATCAGCGCGGCGCTGGAGCGTGCGCCGGATGCCGACGAGACGCTCCGCGCCCGCGCGATCGTCGCCGCCGGACACGCCGCCGTGTGGCAGGGCGACTTCACCGCGCTCCGTCCGATGATCGACGAAGCCGTGAGCGTCCTCCGCACCGGCCGCGACGCCGCGAGCGCGTGGATGCTCCTCGGCACCTCCTTCGCCTTCGCCGAGAACGACCCCGAGGGCGCGCAGAACGCGTTCGCGCGGTCGGAGGAGCTGGCCCGCAAGAACGGACGCGACATCGCGCTCTCGCTGACCCTCTACTGGTCCGGCCTGGCCGCGCAGCTCCGCGGCGACCTCAAGACCGCGCGCGAGAAGTTCGAAGAGGCACTGGCGGTCGGCGAGGCGACGAACAATCCTCCCGCCATCGCCCACCCGCTCACCGTCCTCGGCCATCTCGCGCTCCGCGAGCGGAAGCTGGACGAGGCGCTGGCGTGCTTCCGCCGCGCGCTCGAGATCTTCACGACGATCGACGATCGCTGGGGCCTGACCCAGGTGGTCGAAGGGATCGGCCTCGCGCTCCTCGACACGCGCGACGCGGAGACCGGCACCCGCCTCCTCGCCGCCGCCTCGGCCGCGTGGCTGCACATGGGCGCGAGCCCGGGACGCCACGAGGAATCGGAGCGCGAGAAGGACGAGCGCATCCGCGAGGCTCTCGGCAGCGACCGGCTGCGCGTGGTGCTCGCCTCGGGCGCGGCGATGTCGTACGAACAGATGGTCGCGCTGGCGAAGGAGCGGATCGAGCAGACCGCCGCCGCGCCGCTGATCCGCGTCCGCGCCCTCGGCCCCGTGGAAGTGAAGCGCGGCGACGCGACCATCGACCCCGGCTCGCAGCGCGAGCTGCTGCTGTTCCTCCTCTGCCATCCCAACGGCGCGACGAAGGAGCAGATCGGCGCCGCCATCTGGCCGGACGCCGATCCCGCCAAGCTGCGCAACAACTTCCACGTCAGCGTCCACCGCCTCCGCAAGGCTCTCGGCGGCAACGAGTGGGTGATCGTCGAGGGCGACACGTACGCCGTGAAGCCCGGCATCGAATTCGACGCCGCGACTTTCGAGCGCGACGCCCAGGCCGCCCTCCGCGCCCGCGACGCCGCCCGCCTCACCCGCGCCATCGCCCTCTACCGCGGCGACTTCTTCGCCAACGCCACCACCGGCGAATGGCACCTCGAGCTGCGCGAGCGCCTCCGCGAGCTCTACGCCAAAGCGCTGAGCGCCCTGGCCAAGGCCACCAACGACGCCGAGGTCTGGCAGAAGCTCGTCGAGCTCGACTCCCTCGACGAGGAAGCCGCGCGCAACCTCATGAAAACGCTCATCGAGCGCGGCGACGCCGCAGGCGCGACACGCGTGTACCGCCGCCTGGTGGACGCGTTGCGGCGCGAGCTGGACGTGGAGCCGGAGCCCGAGACCATGGCCGTCGCCGCCAAAGCCAAATCGAAGAAGTGAGTTCCTCGGAGTTCCTCGGGTTCCTCGGTTCCTCGGGGGACCCGCGCCAATATCGCCGAGGAACTCCGAGGAACTCCGAGGAACCCGAGGAACTCGAGGAACTCGTAGCGCACACGTAAGCGCACCGTAAGCGCGGGTGCGCACCATGCGCCCCCATGCGCTACTTCTTCGCACCCATGCCTGCCACCGGTCATGTGAATCCCGGTCTGCCGATCGCGAAGGCGCTCGTGCAGCGCGGCCATGACGTCCGCTGGTACTCCATCTCCCGCTTCAAGAAGGCGATCGAGGCCATCGGCGCCCGCTACGTGCCCTTTCGCCACGCCACGACCCTCGACGAGGAACAGCTCGACAGCATGTTCCCCGACCGTCCCAAGAGCGGCATCAACCAGCTCCGCTTCGACGTCAAGAACATCTTCGTCTCCGCCATGCCGGGCATGCTCCGCGACTGCGAGGAAGAGCTCCGCCGCGAGCCCGCCGACGTCATCGTCGGCGACAACGCCTCCGCCGTCGCCGAGGCCGTGCATACGAAGCTCGGCATCCCCTGGGCCGTCTACGGCATCACCGTCCTGAGCATCCCCAGCCGAGACACCGCCCCTTTCGGCTTAGCGCTCCAGCCGAGCTCCACGCCGCTCGGCCGGCTGCGCAATAAACTCCTCTACAAGCTCGTCGACGGCGTGATCTTCCGTGAGGCGAACGAGCACAGCGAAGCCCTCCGCCGCGAGGCCGGCCTCCCGCCCCTCGGCTGCAGCATCTTCGACTTCTCCCGCCGCGCGGACCTCTACCTCCAGGCCTCCGTCCCCTCCTTCGAGTACCCGCGGACGGACCTCCCCCCGAACGTCCACTTCATCGGCGCCACCGTCCCCGCTCCGCCCGCGGGCTGGACGCCGCCCTCATGGTGGGGCGAGCTGCAGGGGCGCAAGGTCGTCCTGGTGACACAGGGCACCATCAACAACGACTACGACCAGCTCATCCGCCCCGCCATCCGCGCCCTGTCGAGCGAGGACGTCTTCGTCGTCGTCACCACCGGCAGCAAGCCCGCCTCCGCGGTCGGCATCTCGCCGCTCCCCTGGAACGTGCGGGTCGAGAAGTTCATCCCCTACGCGCACCTCATGCCCCACGTCGACCTGCTCCTGACCAACGGCGGCTACGGCAGCATCCAGATCGCCCTCTCCCACGGGGTGCCGGTCGTCGCCATCGGCAAGACCGAGGAGAAGCCGGAGATCGCCAACCGCGTCCAGTGGTCCGGCGTCGGCCTCGGCCTGAAAGTCCGGATCCCCTCGGAAGGACAAATCCGCAAGGCCGTCGCCCACGTACTCCAGACACCCACCTACGCCGCGCGTGCCGAGGCCCTGGCCTACGAGCTGTCGGGCCTCGACGCCGCGACCGTAGGGGCCGACCTGCTCGAAGAGCTCGCCGGCGCCGAGGTGCTTGCAGAGAGCGCGTAAGCAGTGCGTAAGCGGTCGCCCGGAAGATACGCGGCGTTACATAAAGGAAAGAACGTCATGGCCGGAATCGGAATCCTCGCAGTCGCCCTCATGCTCTTCGTGGCAGTCACGAAAGACGAATAACCGACATAACGGCAGGCCGGTGGAGCTACCCCTTCGGGCGTACCGCAGACGAGCCGCCCGGGGAGTGCCTTGGACGGCTTCACCTGCGATGCAGGTTATAGGACCATCACCGGTCGGCGCCGAGAACGGTAAAGGAAGCCCACTGCCTGGGATGTGCGGCCAGCATGCCGCGCTGAACCTCACGCAGCGCCGTCGCAGCCGGAACACCACGAGCCAACGGCTCGTGCAGCCGCACCATCACCGCCGCCGCTTCAGCATCATCGATGTCCCACAACGACCCCACTACTGCTGGCACGCCGGCGATGAGGAACGAGGCAGCGATAGGCGACGTTCCTTCCACGTACTCCGTGTTAGGGGTGAGCGTGCTGCATGCGCCGAGTACCGCCAGACGCGTCCGGTGAAAACGCATCGACGCAATGTCGCGAGCGCTCAGCCGCTGGTCGAAAAGCAGCGCCGATTTCCACGGCTCCGCGTCATCGAGCTGTGTGTGTCCTGAGAATTGAACGATCCCGTACCGCGCGGCCTCGCTTCGGAAGCGGGCTGCGGTCGCTTCCACGGCGCGCAGCACGAGCGGCTGCGCGTAAAGTTGCGCGATCCGAGGCGCTTCCGCGGCAGCAGCCGGAAGCACTGGTAGAGAAAGATCCGGGGGAACCTTCGGATTGGCGAAAATGGCGATCGACTTCAACTGAGGAATATCGGCTGCGCGGCTGCGACAGGCCATGAACACCGCCGCGCTCGGAACGATCAGAGAGTCGTGCGTCTCGACGAGGTATCGATTGGCGCGGCGGTCGAACAGCACGGCGAACGGCAGTTGCGCGAGTGCGGTATCGGCGACTAGGACGAGAGTCGTCGCGTCCGAAAGCCGGTCGCGCACCGGCTCGAACAGTGCGTCGTACAGACCGCCGGCGAGTGCCGAAATGTCGCTCCCGCTCTCCAGTGCACGAACGAGCGCCTTTGTGTGCTGCGTCACCGCACCCGCCGAACTGCCGCTGAACCGAACGATGATCGTGTCGCGGTCGATGGCGAAGATTGCCAACCGATCACCGAGCAGCGCGTACGACAGCATGAGCATCCCGTGATCGAGATTGCGCTGCACCGCAGCGAGCGTCGGTCTCTCGGGCAATTGGACATCGCCCAGTTCGTCCAGCAATGTGCGCGCACGCCCGCGTTCGAGGTACGCGAACGCCGCCCGCTCATCGCCGCGCTCGATCGACACCGCTACCGCGTCGCCAAATAGATCGCGTACGTCGTCGAATAGTCCCGCGCGCAGCGCAATGTCCGACACGCGATGACGCCCCTTTTCGAGGATGCCGATACCCTGTTCGAAATCAGCAAGCGCAGCGTCGCTCGCGCCTTGTGCCAGCTCCGCGCGACCGCGCACGAGATGAAGCTCGGGAAGAGTGAACCCGCGGCCGGCACTGCGCTGAAAACCGATCGCTTCCGTGAAGCGCGACACGGCGGCGCCCGGGTCGGATGAGGCGAGCAGCCGCCCTTCAACCGTGATGATGTCGGCAAGCAACACGTCGTCCTTCACGGACGCCGCTGCTGCTCGCGCTTCACTCCACGACGACCGGGCCGGCGCCAAATCGCCGGCGCCGAGCGCCGCGACTGCTGCGCGCAGGTGACCATGGGCGAGACGCACCGGCTTGTCGGCGAGCGCAATCTCGATCCGCGCCAGCGATCGCGCGATCGACCAGTGTCCGCGGCGCAGCTCGGCATAGGTCATGGCTGTGGCAGTCACCTGCAATCGATCCCAGTCGCCGGAGGCGGAGAAAGCTGCGGCCACGTGAACGAAATGCTTCCACGCTGCGCGAGGCTGGCCGAAGAACCTGAGGGCGCCCGCCATGGTCAACTCCGCCTCGGCCTCGCGCTGACGCTCCCGCAGACGCGCGAAACGGTCGCGCGACGATGTCGCGACCTCGAGTGCATCGCCCCAGCGGCCGTCGAGTCCGTCGATCAGTGCGACATGCCGCTCCGCTTCGGCGATCAGTGCCTCGTGACCGTGCGCCGCGCGTGCACAGTCGCGGAGTACCACGAGTGCGACGCGCGCCTCGGCATTTCGATTCTGCTTCATCTTCAAGATGGCGAGCCACAGCTCGACCACGCCCAGCATCTGGCCGCGGGCAGCCGCGAAGGCGCCGCGCGCTTTCTCGAATTCCAGCGCAGTCATAGCAAACTTGTTTGCCCGGTAGGCAGCGCGTCCATTCATGTACGCCACGGCTCCTTCCGCCAGTAACGCGAGTCGGTGGGCATCGCCGGATGCACGCGCTGACTCGATCTCGGCCACCGCCTGCTGCAGAAGACGCTCGCCCGATCGCGCAGCGATGCGGTCACCGATGATCTGCGCGACCGCTAGAAACAGCTCGTCCTCTCCTTTTCCCCACCTCCCGAGGAAGAACTCCTCGGCCCAAAGCCGTGCTTCCTGGGGGTGCTCCGCGATCAGTTGCTCGAGATTCGCGGGCATCTTCCCTGCCGCGATTCGATGTTCCGCGTCGCCCCAACGCTCGCGCGCAGTCTTCTTCGTCGCCAACCCGGCGATGTGGACCGCGATAGCGCTGCCGGACGAAGAGCCGCCTTCGAGCTCGAGCGCCTTTCGCCAATGCACCACGGAAAGGCGCTCGAATCCGAGGCGCTCGACAGCGATGGCCTTGTTGAAGTGAGCCTGCGGAAATCGCTCATCGAGAGAGATGGCTTGGTCCGCCGCCGCCAGCGCGGCGAGATGGCGCTCTGGATCGCCGGTCTCGTCGCCGGCGAGAATCTCGGCGGCGGCAAGATCGCTCCACCATGCCGCATGCTGCTCGCGCGCCGCGGCCTGACGCAGATGATCCGCAGCCGCGCGTGCATCGCCCATGAGCAACCAACCCACACCCGCGCGATGCAGTCCCGGGGGGCCGACATCGTCGCCGCTGTCTTCGAGCAGCACCATTGCCGCCTCGGCCAAGCTGCGCCGGAGAGGCAGTCTGGACACACTCGCGGCAAGCACCGTCTCCGGCCGCGTGCCTGAGGAGAGTCGCGGCGTCAACCCTGCCGGCTCTGTCGCGCGCCGCACGATCTCTTTGCGCCACATCGCACGAAGCGGCTCGTGCAGGAGAATCCCGAGAACCGCGAATGCGGTGACGATCGAACAGCTCCAGACGATCCTCGCGCCGGACCGACGAGTGGTCAAGATCCCTCCTTCGTGAGCGAAGGTGTCAATCGTAACTCATCGTCCGGCGCGCGACCGGCTCAGCGGCCCCCGCCATGGGTTACGCCGACGCACCCGTCGGGTACGGTTGCCGACCGTTCCGGACGCGACGCAGTGGCCGGCACACCCGGAAATAGATCGTAGTAAAGCAGCCAGTGATCGCGGAAATCTTCCAGGCGGGGATTGATCGGATCGAACGTGTTGCGTTCGATGTCTTCCTTGAGCTGATTGCCGATCGTGATGAAGGCCGCGCGCTCGGAAAGCCGGATCCACCGTTCGCCCAGCTTTTTGTTTGCCACCTTGATCAGTGGACCCTGACCGTCGGGAATCGGGATCTGCAACTCGGTCCACTGCGCCAATCGGCGCGTCGGCCAGTTCGTCGGAAGTGAAAACCTGGTTGGAAACTGATTCGGCGGACCCGCGTGGAGATCGCCGTGAGTGATGTCGAAGTACGCGGCGACGCGAGTGCCATCGGGGTCGGGTCCGATCACGGCGGGATCAGCATCTTTGGGAACCTGGTCCGATACCGCTGTCAGCGAGGGCACTCGCTCCGTAAATGTGCTGAGCACATTCAACTTCGTCCCGTTCGCCGGAAGGATATTGTCGATGCTGATGCGATCGCCGTCGGATAAATGAAAGCGGCGATACGCCACTCCATCTCGAGGATATTGCCTGTCGGCGATGAATCGTCCCTGTGGGTTCACCGCATCGAAAACCTCGAGTTCGATGTAAGGGATGTGCGGGCCGTCACGGCGTTCGCCGAAACGCCTGTCGGCCGGAAGCACGACGCGTTTGTGCCCGTTGCCATCGCCGCCGTCCTTCAGGCCCGGCTTGGCGAAGACGCAGTAGATGCCGATGAATCGGACTGTCAGAATGCTCATGGTGTCACCTCACTGCAGGAAGGACGCGTCCTGCCGCCTGCGGTCGCCTCGCACGTTGGTGTGTTGGGGATATTGCGGGTCGATGATCGCGCGGAGCTGTTCGATCAGCCTGCGGTATGTGATCTTCGGCTCCTTCCGCAACATCTCCAGCGCGTAAAAGCTGAAAAGGGAGCGGCGTTCCCCGCCGAGCACGAGCTCGATCGACAGATTGAGCTCGCCGGCGGCGTTCACGATCACAGGCATCTGCACGCCCCTGTCAGACAAGCCATTTCTGCGCGGGAACTGGTGGTCGAACGACCGATGCCGCAAGTCCACAGGAGGTGTCACCGACATCACCCGGGGCTGGCGGGGCATGTCCTGACTGTTGAAGCCGCCGCCATGGCAGCAATCGAGAATCCACGTGACTCTCGCCGCGGCCGCGCTGCTTCCCGCATATACAGCGAAAAGCTCGTCGTCGAAGATGGCCATGGTCTCGACATCGTCGGTGAGCGCGGAGGGATGAGCGAGAAAGGCCTCGTCCAGGCCGTCGAGGATCTCGCCCCGAGTGTCACGCCTGCGAATCCGCACGCCATGTCCGGCGAGATAGAGAACACGGCGGTCGTTCGGTTGAGCGTCTCCGAACAGCCACTCGAGACGGTGCAGGATCTCATCCCGGCGGGCGCGGTCGTTCGCGAGGAGGCGGATATCGCCGTACTGGAACCCATACTCCTCGATCAACAGGTCGCGCCATTCCTCGATCTCGCGCTCGGGTGAATCGAGCCGAGGTGCTTTCCCTTCATAGTCCGAAATTCCTATGAGCAATGCCCGGTCTGTTTGTGCCATCGCTTACCCTCCTTAATCCTGAACCCACACCATGAGAGGGACCGAACGCGAAAGTTCGCTGTGCTGGTACGTTCGTTGCGCGCCTGTAACCTGCTGTTTCATGCAGCGGCGTTGGTACGAGGCGGATGACAGCGCTCGTGCTGAGGCAGGCCGCGTCTTGTAACCGCTGACCTTGGTATCCTTCCCCCCGAGAGAGAAGGAGTACACATGGCCAACGTGATCACGATCAGCGACGGGCAGACGCATGTCGTTTCCACCGCCGTGGCGGCGAACTACGTCGTCACCAACGGCACGCTTCAGGTGGCGGCGGGGGGCGTCATCACCGGCGACACCACGACCTTTGGTGTGTCGGCAACGGTGCAGGTGCAGCGAGGGGGCGTCCTGAACGTCACCGGCGGGACGATCACCTCGCAGCCGGCGACCAGCATGTTCCTCGGCCCGGTGTCGGTGTCGGGCGGCACCGCGACGATCAGCAGCGGAGCGGTGACGGGGAACGGCGGCACCGCCGCGATCGTCATGAACGGTGCGCAATCCTCCCTCATGGTCTCCGGCGGCACGATCACAGCCCCGCAGGGTGGCGTGGCCGGAGGCTCGGGCATTCTGCTCATCGGCCAGGACGGGTCCAACGACCTCACGGTCACAGGCGGAACGATCGCCGGCGGCTACGGCTCCACCGGCGGCGGTGCCGGTGTGACGATGGTGCAATCCACTTCGAACGGGTCGAACCGCGCGACGATCCGCGGCGGCACGATCTCCGGAGGAAGCGGCGGGGTCGCTGCAGGCGCGGGGATCGTGGTGGACGACGAGGGCACGCTCACCGTATCCGGCGGGACCATCGGCACCGCTGCGGGAGGGGCGATGATCCTGAACCAGCAGAAGAGCGGCGTGCTGTTCGCCGTCTCGATCACCGGCGGCACGATCGTCGGCGGAACCTCGTTCACTCCGGCGATGAACATGTCGGTGCCGGAGAACGTCGTCGGGATGACCGTCTCCGGCGGAACCTTCAGCGGCTCGTGGACCCTGAACTCCGGCATCGCCGTCGTCCAGGGCACGCATCTCGCCGTCACCGACAACGTCCTCACAGGCACGCTGGCCGGCGGCCAGGCCATCGACGTTCCGGTGCTGGTGCAGCGCACCGCGCAAATCAGCTTGCAGACCGGCTGATGGCGCACCGGGAACGCGGCAACCCGTAGAATTGGACGATGCGCCGCCTGATCCTGCTCGTCGCGTTCGCCACCTCGCTGTCCGCCGCCGATCTCGGCTCGGTCGCCTTCCCTACCTCGGCGACGAATCCGAAGGCGCAGGCGCTCTTCGAGCGCGGCGTCGCGGCGCTGCACAGCTTCTGGTACGAGGAGGCCGCGGACGCCTTCCGCGCCGCGCGCGAGCTCGAGCCGTCGTTCGCCATGGCCTACTGGGGCGAGGCCCTGACGCACAACCATCCGATCTGGCTGGAGCAGGACCGCGGCGCGGCGCGGGCCATCCTGAAGGCGGTGCCGAAAGGCGCCGGCACGCCCCGCGAGCGCGAGTGGCTCGCCACCCTCGACGTGCTTTACGGCGAAGGCGACACTCTCACACGGGACAACGCGTACGAGCGCGCCATGGCGGCGCTCACCGCTCGCTATCCCGACGACCTCGAAGCGCAAGCCTTCCACGCCCTGGCCATCCTCGGCACCATGCACCGCAACAACGACGCCCGCAAGCAGGTCCGGGCCGCGGCAATCCTCGAGCCGCTCGTCGCGCGTGCGCCGGAGCACCCCGGCGTACTGCACTACCTCATCCACTCCTACGACGACCCCGTCCACGCCCCCCTCGGCCTCCGCGCCGCGCGGCGCTACGCCCAGGTCGCGCCGTCCGCGCATCACGCGCTGCACATGCCCTCGCACATCTTTCTGCAGCTCGGCATGTGGGACGACGCGGCGAAGTCGAACGAGCAGTCGTATGCCGCGTCCGTGGCCTGGGTCGAGCGCGCGAAGCTGGCCTCGTCCAAGCGCGACCTGCACAGCCTCACCTGGCTCCACTACATCTATCTCCAGCAGGACCGCCGCGAGGACGCGAAACGCCTGCTGGCCGAGGTGTCGGCGGAGAAGGGCATGAGCGAGCGGGAGCAGTCCACCCGCGCGCGCATGCTTGCCACGTGGGCGGTGGAGACCGGCGAGCCCGTGGAGATCGCCACCGCCGGCAAGGACGACGGAGCGCAGCACTGCGCCGCGCCGTACGCCTCGTCCGGCGACGCCACGCTCTTCGCGCGCGCCCTCGACGCCATCCGCCGCAATGACCTCGACGCCGCGAACGTGCCGCTGTCCAACGAGGTGATGCAGTCGACGGTCAAGGCGATGATCGAGCGCAGGCGCGGGAATCTCGTCAAGGCCATCGAGCACGCCCAGCACGCGGTCACGCTCGAAGAGGCCGCGCCGCCGCCCTCCGGTCCGCCCGACGTGCTCAAGCCCGCGCACGAGCTGCTCGGCGAGCTGCTCGCCGCGGCGGGCCGCTGCGAGGAGTCGAAGGAGGCTTACCGCCAGTCGCTCCTGCGGACTCCGAACCGCCGTCTGTCGCTGGTCACGCCGCCCTGCACGGCGAAGTAACGGGCTACTAATGTAGGGCGTGGCTTCAGCCCGCCCCTCTCGTGGCGGGGACGTCCGCCTCCCCGTCCGAGGGGCGGGCTGAAGCCGCGCCCTACATTTTAATGACTACCGGCGTACCGCCTGTCGCTTTGCCGCCGGAATCATCACCGGCGTCACCCACGATGCCGAGTTGCCATTCTGGCCCGTCAGCTCGATCGCGACTTCGACGTCGCGCGACACCCGCACCACGTCCTCGAGATCCACGCGGTACACCCCGTTTTCCCCCACAGGCGAGAGCTGCACCCACGACATCGCGCCCCGCCGCCGGAAGAACACGGCCGGCGCTCCATCCGCCGAGAACACGAGCGACGCGCCGTCCACCGCGAACGACTTCAGCGACGGCACCGCTCCCCCGGCCATGAATCGCAGAGTCATCACAGACTGCCCTGTCTTCAGCTCCGCGCGATACGGCCCGGCACCCGGCAGCGGCACGAACAGCGACTGGAACAGGACCTCCCCCTTCGCCACCTCGGCGCCGCTCGCGTCCAGGACCCGGTAGGTCGTCGGTTTCGAGCGGTACAGCTCCCCGCCCTCGCCGCGGATCTCGTACGTTCCCACGAGAGCCGACTCCGTCACGGTCAACTGCGCCACCGCGTGGATGGCACCCGCGCCGTAATCGAGCGACGAGTCCGCGACCGGACCGCGCACGAAGCTCCAGGAACCGAAGAACCCGCCCGCGTCGCGGCGGATCATCGGCGTGATGAGCTCCGGCACCGCGGCCTCGCCCGGGAACGCCGCCATCTGCACCCCGCCGGCGTGATCGCCCTCGTGCTCCGCCGTCATGCGCAGGCGCAGCGTCCACGCGCTCCCCGTCGCCGCCGTCGAGAACGGCTGCGGCGCCGGCCCGAAATCGTTCTGCCGCCGGGGCCAGTCGCGCGGCAGCAGGACGATGGACCGCTCACGCGCGTCCGGGAACCGCAGCCGCACATCCTCCTCGGCGAAGTCCGCCGGCTGATTGCGCAGCGTGACGTCCCCGGAGAGGCCGCGCACCGGCGGGTGCTGGACGACGTGCATCGTGCCGCCGTCGAACGACGCTTCGATCGCGAGCAGCGCGTACTTCGGCGAGAACGCCGATGTGTGCACCGTCCGCCCGAAGGGCGGGAGCACGAGCGACGTCTCCGGCAGCACGAACCGCGCGCGCACCGCGGGCGACTCCAGCGGCAGCCCGCGCGCGTCGACGCCGTCCAGGGTCACGGCATGCGGCGCGTCCGTCTCGGTCAGTGCGAACAGCACGTCTCCCGTGACCGCCCGCTCCTCGGCGACGAACACGCGCACGTCGCCCTCGCGCTCCGTCATCGCGACCAGGTCGTAGACGCCCGGCTCCAGCAGCGCCTCGACGCCGCCCGCCTCGACCGCGATCGAGCCGTAACGCTCGCCCGTGTTCCAGACGACCTGTGGCCGTGCGCCGGGATACGTCACCACCGCGCGTCCCGCGCGCACGAATGCCCACGGGACCCGTGCGTCGCCCCCGTCCCACTCCAGCACCACCCAGCCGCCGAACGAGAACGAGCGGGTCGGCGGCTTGCCGAGGATGCGATGGTCGACCTCGATCGCCAGCTCGACGTCGCGCGAGCTTCCCGGCCCGAGCGTCACCTCCTCGGGCGTCATGCGGATCGTGAGCGCCGACTCGTTGCGCACGCGGACCGTGCGCGCCATGCCGCTGTCGTTGCGCAGCGTCAGCGTGCGCGTCGAGGACCACAACGGCGCGATGCCGCCGTCGAGGCCGAAGTTGATCTGCACCGGCGCGACGACCAGGTCGCTCGCCGATGCGCGCGCGAGGTCCACCCGTCCCGCTCCCTGCGCCATCACCTCCTCGCCCGCCAGCGGGAGCGCCGTGCTCACCAGCGCTGCCTTCACCCGCGCCGGGGTCCACTCCGGGTGGGCCGCGCGCAGCAGCGCCGCAACCCCGGCGACGTACGGCGCAGCCATCGACGTCCCGCTCGAGTGGCCGAACTGGCCGTCCGGCACCGTCGACAGGATGGCCACACCCGGCGCCAGCACCTCGGGCTTGATCGCCCCGCTGCGGTTCGTGGGGCCGCGGGAGCTGAACTCTGCCAGCGTCGTCGCCGTCTCCGCCGCGCCCACCGTGATCGCCGTCGCCGCCACGCCCGGGCTGCCGATCGAGTGAAACTCCCCGGCGTTCCCCGCCGCCACGACCACCACCACGCCAGCCGCCGTCGCCGCGTCCACCGCCCGCGCCATCGGGTCGCCGGGATGACCGCCCATGCCGAGGGACAGATTGATGACGTCCGCGCCATCGGCGACGGCGCGGTCGATGCCCGCCACGATCGCCGACATCTCGCCGTTCCCGATCTGGTCCAGCACCTTGTACGCGAGCAGCGAGACGCCCGGTGCGACGCCGTTCATCGTCGAAGAAGACGCCGCGATGATCCCCGCCACGTGCGTGCCGTGCCGGTGGTCGTCCATCGGATCATCGTCGTCGTTGACGAAGTCATAGCCGCCGATGACCTTTCCGGCCAGCGCCGGGTGCTGGTGGTCCACGCCCGTATCGATGACCGCCACGACGATCCCTTGGCCGCCGTCCGCAGCGCGGAGCGCCGGCTTCCAGGCGGCCGTTCCGCCGGCATCCTCCCGGCCATACGCCGTGACGATCGCGTCCGGCGTCACCCGGGCCACGTACGGCAGGCGGGTGATCTGATCGATCGACACGCCGTCCGCCAGCTCGATCGCCGCGCCGTTCAACACGCGGGAGAACTCGCGCCGGACCTGGAAACGCCGCTCGCCGCGCAACTGCGCGCGTACGCCCGGCGTGTACTCGACGATGTAGCGCCGCGGGGTGTCCGCGAGAACCTGCAGCCCGGAAAGGAGAACGAGGATCGAGAGGAACGACTTCATCTGACGCGCCGGATTGTAGGGGACAATGTCGCGCCGATGAGCCTCCGCCGGGAAGTGTTTCTGAGACGTCTCGTCCGCGTCGAGGGACGCAAGGTGATCGCCCGCTTTCTCACCGATCCCGGCCGCGCCGCCGTCCTCGCCTTCCCCTCACACGCCGAGGCGCGGCGCGCGGCGTCGAAGCTCATCGTGCAGTTGCGCCTCTCCCGGTCGGACGAGGAGTACGACGAGCAATTGCGCTTCCGCGTGGACCTCATCCGCGCGTATAACGCGCTCGAAGAAGAGGAGTCATGACCTATCCCCTGTCCGACGTGAATCTCTCCCGCCGCCTCGAGCGCTGCGAGGCCAGGACGAACGCCTCGATGATCGAGTCGCGCGCCCGCCTGCAGCCGGACCTCGGCGCGGCGTGGATCGACGTCAACGGCACGTACGCGATGTTCGACGG
Source organism: Thermoanaerobaculia bacterium (assembly GCA_036375075.1). GTDB lineage: Bacteria > Acidobacteriota > Thermoanaerobaculia > Gp7-AA8 > Gp7-AA8 > QHVT01. Next base: position 15,135 of record DASUSN010000066.1, read on the forward strand.
CCTGCAGTCGCCGCTCACCCAGACCTTCGGATTCGGGCTCTACTCCGAGCCGGCCGAGGAGGATCTGGCGCGGCTGGAGGAGTTCTTCACGTCCCGCGGCGCGGCGGTCTTCCACGAGGTCTCCGCCATGGCCCCACCGGAGACCCTCCAGGTCCTCGGGCGCCGCGGCTACCGTCCCGTCGAGCTGACGAGCGTGCTCTATCAGCCGATCGTCCCGCGCGAGCCGGGCGAGTCGCGCGTCACCACGCGCATCATCGGGCCGGGCGAAGAAGGTCTCTGGAGCGCGACCACCGCGGAAGGGTGGAGCGAGGTCCCGGAGCTCGCCGGCTTCCTGCAGGACCTCGGGCGCGTCACCGCGAGCGCCCGCGACACGCTCGCGTTTCTCGCGGAAATCGACGGCCGCCCGGTGGGCGCCGGGGCGCTGGCGATCCACGACGGCATCGCCCTCCTCGCCGGCGCCAGCACCATCCCCACGGCCCGCAAACAGGGCGCGCAGAAGGCGCTGCTCGAAGCCCGGCTCCGCCACGCCGCCGGCCAGGGCTGCGACCTGGCCATGATGGGCGCCGCGCCCGGCAGCCCGTCGCAGCGCAACGCCGAACGGCAGGGGTTCCGGATCGCGTATACGCGGATCAAGTGGGGCCGCGAGTAAGCACCCGGTAAGCGCGCGTCGCGACGATAGCGCGCCATGAAGAAGAAACTGCTGAAGATCCTCGGAGGCACCGTCGTGGTCATCGCGGCGCTCGCGTTGATCCTCGTGGCCGTCATCCTCGTGCGGGCCGACCGCCGGTTCGACGCGCCTTACCCGCAGGTCCGCGCGACGAACGACCCGGCCCTGATCGCGCGCGGCGAGTACATCGCCCACGGCCCCGGCCACTGCATCAACTGCCACACGCTGAACGCGGAGTCGCCGGCCATCGCCAAAGGCGCGACGCCGCCGCTGGCGGGCGGGCACGTCTTCGACCTCCCCTTCGGCAAGGTCTACACGCCAAACCTCACGCCCGACAGGGAGACCGGCATTGGACGCCGCTCGGACGCCGAGCTCGCCCGCGTGCTGCGCTACGGCGTCCACGCCGACGGCCGCGCCGTGCTGCCGTTCATGGAGTACCACGACCTCTCGGACGAAGACCTCTCCGCGCTGCTGTCGTTCCTGCGCGCGCAGAAGCCGGTGCGCCGCGAGGTGCCGAAACACGAGCTCACGTTCCTCGGCAAGGCCGTCATGGCGTTCGCCATCAAACCGGTCGGACCGAAGTCGGAGCCGCTGAAGTTCAGCCCTCCGTCCGAGCCGACCGTGGAGCGCGGCAAGTACCTGGCGACGTCGGTGGCCGTGTGCGCCGAATGCCACACCAAGCGCAACATGCTGGACGGCAGCTACGTGCAGGCACGGTTCTCGGGCGGCATGGTGTTCCAGACCGACTCGGACAAGATCATCGTCAGCCCGAACCTCACGCCGTCGAAGTACGGGCGGATCACGTCGTGGACCGAGGACCAGTTCGTGGGCCGGTTCGGCGCGGGCGTGGGCATCCCGCACACGCACATGCCGTGGAAGCAGTTCCAGCGGATGAGCGAGAACGACGTGCGCGCGATCTACCGCTACCTGAAGTCGCTCGAGCCGGTGGACATCGACCCGGGCCCCTCGGTGCAGGTGAAGAAGAAAGGCGCGTAACGAGTTAAGTAGGGTCAGAGCCGGAAACTTAACTTAAGCCCCCCGCCCCACCGCCGCTTAAGTTAAGTTTCCGGCGGCTCTGACCCTACTTAACCCCCGCCCGAGGGGCGGGCTGAAGCCGCGCCCTACATTTGCGTCTGCGCCGCGAGCATGCCGCACGCCGCGTGCTTGGCGGCGCCGCCGCTGTAGCGGCGCACCACCGGCACCTCCAGCACGCGCAGCGCGTCCCGGAAACGCGCCAGCTCCTCATCCGTCGCGCGGCGATACCCATCCGGCCGTGCGTCGTTCACATCGATCAGGTTCAGCCGCAGCGGGACCTCCCCGAACCACTCCCGCAGCGCCTCCACCTCGTCGGCGCCCGTGTTGATCCCGCCCAGCACCACCCACGCGATCGTCACCCGCCCGCCGCGCGCAAGCTGATGCTCGCGCACCGCCGACGCCAGCTCCGCCACCGGCCACGCCGCCGCCAGCGGCACCAGCGACCGCCGCCGCGCGTCGATCGCCGACGTCAGCGAGACGATCAGCCGGTACGGCCGCCCCTCCCGCGTGAACCTGCGAATCGCCGGCACCAGCCCCACCGTCGAGATCGTGATGGCCTCGGACGCAATGCGTCCGCCGCACGGATCGCTGAGGATCTCCGCCGCGCGCATCACCTCGTCGTAGTTGTGCAGCGGCTCGCCCTGCCCCTGGAACACGGCGCCGGTCACGACGCCCGGCGCCTCCGCGCGCACCGCGACGAACTGCGCCACGATCTCCCACGCCTCCAGGTGCCGCGTCAGCCCGAGACGGCCGGTCGCGCAGAAGTCGCACTTCATCGCGCAGCCCGCCTGGCTCGACAGGCACACCGTGAAGCGCCCCTCCTTCTCCAGCGGAATGCGCACCGCCTCCGCCACCGCGCCGTCGTGCAGGCGGAAGAGATACTTTACGAATCCATCCGACGGGTCCGTGGCGCGCTCGACGATCTCCAGCGGACGCCGGTCCAGGAGCGCGTCGATCGCCTCCTCCACCTTCCGCGGCACCGGCCGCGCGGCCGGATAGCCCTCGCGCCCGTGCGCGATGGCGTGCGCCAGCACCCGCCGCGCCTCCCCGTCGCGCACCTCCACGCCGTGCCCGCGGAGAAAATCCGCCAGGCCGGCCGCGAGAAATCCGTAAAGATGCGCCCCCATCGCCCCGGCATTTTCTACTATTCTTCGCTCTCGAGATGATTCGTACAGTCATCGCCGCGACCGGCAGCCACATCCCCGCGGTCCGAGTGCCGAACGATCACTTCCTCGACCACGACTTCCGCGGGACCGACCAGCAGCCGCTCAACAAGACCAACGCCGAGATCCTCGCGCAGTTCGAGTCCATCACCGGCATCCGCGAGCGCCGTTACGCGCCCGACGAGCTGGTGACCACCGACATCGCCTATGAGGCGGCGCGCGACGCGCTGGAGTCGTCGCACATCGATCCGGAGTCGCTCGACGGCATCATCGTCGCGCACAACTTCGGCGATGTGCGCGCGGGCAGCCCCCGCTCCGACCTCGTCCCCGCCCTCGCCGCGCGCGTGAAGGCCCGGCTGGAGATCAGGAACCCCTACGCCGCGGCGTTCGACCTGGTCATGGGCTGCCCGGGCTGGCTGCAGGGCATGATCGTCGCCGACTCCATGATCCGCGCGGGCGACAACCGCCGGGTGATGGTCATCGGCGCCGACACCCTCTCCCGCGTCTCCGACCCCCACGACCGCGACTCGCTGATCTACGCCGACGGCGCGGGCGCGGTGATCGTGGAAGCGCGCGAGTCGGACGGCGTGGGCGTGCTGGCCCGCACCGTGCGCTCGGACACCCTCGAGCACGCGGAGCTGCTCCACATGGGCACGTCGTACAACCCGGAGACGTTCCTGGAAGCGCTGTTCCTGAAGATGGAAGGGCGCAAGCTGTACAAGTACGCGCTGAACAACGTCGCCGGCGCCATGCGCGAGGCCCTCCAGCGCGCGAACGTCGACCTCCGCGACGTCCGGAAGGTGCTGATCCATCAGGCCAACGGCAAGATGGACGAGGCCATCCTCGCCGCGGTGTACGAGCTCTACGGCATCAGCGATCCTCCCCCCGACGTGATGCCGATGACCATCTCCTGGCTCGGCAACAGCAGCGTCGCCACCGTGCCGACGCTGCTCGACCTGATCCTGAAGGGACGCATGGACGGGCACACCCTGGTGCCGGGCGATGTGGTGGTGTTCGCGTCGGTCGGCGCGGGCATGCACATCAACGCCGTGGTGTACCGGTTCTGAAGTTGCACATATGCTGCGCGTATGAGCACGTTTGCAGAGCTGGGCCTCCGCCCCGAGATCGTCGAAGTCCTCACCTCCCTCGGCTATGAAGCGCCGACGCCGATCCAGGAAAAGACGATCCCTCTCCTGATCGCGGGGCGCGACGTGATCGGCCAGGCCCAGACCGGCACGGGCAAGACGGCGGCGTTCGCGCTGCCCATCCTGGAGAAGATCGATCCGAAGCTGCGCCGTACCCAGGCGCTGGTGCTCACGCCGACGCGCGAGCTGGCCATGCAGGTCGCCGAGGCCGTGCACTCGTACGCCGCGAAGATGGACCACGTGACCGTCATCCCGGTCTACGGCGGCGCGCCGATCGTGCCGCAGCTCAAGCGCCTCGAGCGCGGCGCGCACGTCGTCGTCGGCACGCCCGGGCGCCTCATCGACCATCTCGACCGCGGCAGCCTGGACCTGTCGAACATCCGCGTGGTGGTCCTCGACGAAGCCGACGAGATGCTCAAGATGGGCTTCATCGACGACATGGAGAAGATCCTCGGCGCCCTCCCCGCCGAGCGGCAGACCGCGCTCTTCTCGGCGACGATGCAGGACGAGGTGCTGCGCATCGCGAAGCGCCACCAGCGCGACCCGGAGCGCGTGGAGATCGAGCACCACAAGGTCAACGCCCCCGCCATCGAGCAGCGCTTCCTGAATGTGTCCGAGGGACAGAAGCTCGAGGTGCTGACGCAGATCCTGGAGCTGGAGCCGGCCGAAGCCGTGCTGGTCTTCCGGCGCACCAAGACCGGCTCCGCCGACCTCGCCGAGAAGCTCGAAGCGCGCGGCTTCGCGGCCGTGGCCATGCACGGCGACATGAGCCAGCCGCTGCGCGAGGCCGTCATCCGCCGCCTGCGCGCCGGCCAGGTGGAGATCGTCGTCGCCACCGACGTCGCCGCGCGCGGACTGGACGTCGAGCAGATCGAGCACGTGGTCAACTACGACGTGCCCTACGACGTCGAGGCCTACGTACACCGCATCGGCCGCACCGGCCGCGCCGGGCGCAAGGGCGTGGCCACGATGTTCATCACCCCCCGCGAACGGAGGATGATGCGCGAGATCGAGCGCTACACCGGCAGCCCGATCAAACCGATGAAGCTCCCCACCCGCGCCGACGTCGCCGCCAAGCGCATCTCGGTGTTCAAGGAGACCGTGCGCAAGACCATCCAGGAAGGCGACCTGGAGATGTACGTCGAGCTGGTCGAACAGCTCGCCGAAGAGGGGCCCTTCGACATGGCGGACGTGGCGGCGGCCGCGGCGCGGATCGCGAACGGGTCGAAGGCGCTGGTCAAAGCGCGCGAAGAGGAGCGGGACGCGCCGGCGAGTTTTCAAGCCGACGAGTCGTCGAGTCGTCGAGCCGCGAGTCTTCAAGGCGACGAGTCGTCGAGTCGTCGAGCGGCGGAGCCGTCCAGCCGCTGGTCCGACGACGCTCCTCGACGACCCGACGACTCGAAGACTCGTCGACCCGCCGACAAGACCATCCGCATGTCCATCGGCATCGGCCGCAACGACGGCATCCGCCCCGCCGACATCGTCGGCTCCATCGCCAACGAGGCCGACGTCCCCGGCCGCGAGATCGGCCCCATCGAGATCCAGGACGACGTCACCTACGTCGGCATCCCCGAGCGCTACGTCGAGGCCGTGCTGGAGAAAGTCGGCAGGAAGCGCTTCCGCGGCAAGGCCCTGAACATCCGCGTGGCGTCGATGCACGAGGAAGCGCCGCGCCGCCGTCCTCCGGCGCCGCGCTTCGACGACCGCAGACCGCCCGCGCGATCGGCCAGACCCGACCGGCCCTCGAGACCGGAGAGACCCGAGCGACCCTCGCGGCCCTCCAAGCCCTCCAACCCGTTCGACCGCTTCTCGAAGAAGAAGCCCCGCCGATGAGACTCGCCGGCCACCCCACCACGGCCGAGGGCGACAAGGCCAGGACCGTGGAGCGCACCGCGAAGCTCGTCGACCGCATCGGCGAGCTGCAGGAGCTCCTCTACGCGGAGCACGAGCGCAAGGTCCTGATCATCCTCCAGGGCATGGACACCTCGGGCAAGGACGGCACCGTGCGCAAGGTCCTGCGCGAGACCAGCCCCCAGGGCGTGCGCGTCGTCTCGTTCAAGAAGCCCAGCGAGGTCGAGCTCGACCACGACTACCTCTGGCGCGTGCACGCCCAGGTCCCGGGGCGCGGCGAGCTGGTGGTCTTCAACCGCAGCCACTACGAGGACGTCCTGGTCGTCCGCGTGCACTCGCTCGTGCCGAAGATCGTCTGGAAGAAGCGCTACGACCACATCAACGCCTTCGAGCGCATGCTCGCCGACGAAGGCACGACCATCCTCAAGTTCTTCCTGCACATCAGCCGCGAAGAGCAGCGAGAGCGCCTGCAGGCCCGGCTCGACGACCCCACCAAGCGCTGGAAGTTCGAGCACGGCGACCTGGCCGAGCGCAGGCTGTGGGACGACTACATGCGCGCGTACGAGGAGGTGCTCGAGAAGACCTCCACGGACTGGGCGCCGTGGACCATCGTCCCCGCCGACCGCAAGTTCATGCGTGACTTCCTCGTCGCCGGCGCCGTCGTAAAAGCGTTGGAAAAGCTGAAGATGCAGTACCCGGACCCTCCGGACGTCGAGGGTGTGATCGTCGAGTAACCGTTGCACGGGGCTGCAAATCGGCCTACAGTGAATTGCGGATTTCCCCCGCACAGACGCAGTCATGAACGAACCGGCCCAGAACAACGAGCGGCGCCGCGTCCAGCGCGTGCGCATGCCCCAGCCGCTCCGCGCGACCGTCGACGGCACGCGCGCCTTCATCGTCGACGTCTCCCTGCGCGGCCTCCGGATCATGCACCAGGACGAGATCGGCCTCGTCGCCGGCAAGTGCATCGTACGCTCCGAATGGGACGGCCGCCCCCTCGAGCTGCACTGCTCGATCGTGCGCACCTCGCTGCACCGCTCCGCCGACAACACCGGCAGCCGCGCCACCTACCACTCCGGGCTGGCCATCACCCGCGCCGTCGGCGTCTCCTCCGTCACCCTGCGCCGGCTCATCGAGCACCACGTCGAGCTCGCCCTCGACGAGCAGAAAGCCAACGCCCGCGGCATCCCTCCCCTGGCCGCACAGTCCATGCAGACCGGCGCCGCCACCACCTCCGCCTTCGTCCGCCACGAATACCGCCTCGGCCGCTGGCGCGAGATCACCACCCACAGCCCCGAGCAGCCCGACCACGGCTTCACCATCGCCGCGCACACCACGCCGTCCGAGGTGGAGATGCTGCGGAAGGCCTACGAGCGCGCCAAGACCGCCGGCGACCTCGCCGTCATCCGCCGGCTCGCCGAGATGAGCGTCAACTCGGCCGAGGTCGTCCAGGCGCGGCGGTATACGCCCTAGGGATCAGTGAGAGCGCAGTGTCCGCCGTTCGTCGCTTCCGCCGTCTCCTCGTGCTGCCGTTCCTCATCGGCACCCTCCTGGCGCACGCCGGCGATCGCCGCCCTGCATCGATCGCCAGCGGCATCGTGCGCAACGGTCTCGACGAGCCGGTCGCCGGTGCGACGGTGCTCGTCATCCGGGTCCGCACGGTCGACGGCCGGACGCAATTCGACGAGCTCGCGCAAGGAGTGACCGACAGCTCCGGCCGGTTTGCGATCCCGGCCGAGACAGGCCCGAACGACGCCATCGGTCTCGAGGTCCGCGCGCCCGGCTTCATGCTCTGGCGCAGATGGGCCGGCGGCACGGTCGAAGACGAGCCGATCGTCCTGAATCGCGTCATCGACGATGCCTACTTCGCGGACCTCGCGCGCGAGCGCGACCCCGCCCGCCGCTCGTCCCTCCTGCTCGACCTCGTCGGACGGCGTGCTCTCCACTCCTACGATTCCGACGAGCGCATCGAGCAGTACTACGCGCACCTGGGCTCGATCCGGGAGGACCTGCTGGCCATCGCGCAGTCGGAGCCGCTCGCCGTTGCCCAGCGCGCGAAGAACCTGTTGATCCACTGGTTCGACCCGCAGGACGAACCGCTGATCCGGCAATGGGTGCAGGAAGAGGCGCTCGACCACTTCCGCCTCGACATCGACTCCACCGGCAGCTCGCCCGACGAAGCGTGGCGCGCCTACGCCGAAGCCCACTTCGCCCGCGAGCCCAAGACCCTCCACTACTTCACCGGCGCCGCATACAGCCCCGACTGCAAACACGCCTACGTCGTCTTCGTCGTGCGCTACGCCAACTGGGGCTACTGGCAACCCCTCGTCCTGCTCGACGAAGGCACCCGCTGGAAGGTCAAGCTCGCGGGCGACGGCGGCCGCTGGCACGGCCTGTCCCCCGAAGGCCCCGCGCAGGTCTACCCGGACTGACGCGTATGGAGTGCGGAGGCAACCGCCTCCGCTTTCCTATCCGGTACCCTCAGCGCGCGAACGTGCGAATACGAAAGCGGAGGCGCCTGGAAGCTGTCTCAAACCCGGACCGCTGCCGTCCCGCGGCTGATGTGGCGGCGTCCCGCGCCGCCACCCCCGGGCGGGTGGAGCGCGCCACGTGGCGAGAGGCTCCGGCCTCCCCAGTTCGCGGGCGGCGAGACGCCGCCCGATCAGCCGGCGCGACGCCGGCGGTCCCATGCGTTTGGAGTGCGGAGGCGGTTGGAGGCTGTCTCAAATGTAGGGCGCGGCTTCAGCCCGCCTCTCGGACGGGGAGGGGGAATGCCCCCGCCCCACGAGAGGGCGGGCTGAAGCCACGCCCTACATTTTGAGACAGCCTCCGGTTGCCCTCCGCACTCCAGGAAGAGTGGCGCGTCAGGTCAAGGCAACACCCTGATGTCGTCCTGCGTGCGCGGGTCGACCTCGTAGGAAGCGGCGAACTGACCGCTGAAGCCGGTCACTTCGATGGTCTGACCCTGGCTCAATCCGCTCACGTCGATGCCCGTCGAGGCGCAGACGAACGAATGCACCTCGCCCGACCCGTCGTCGATGAAGATGATGAACCCGTACGGCAGATCGTTGAAGACAGGCTGCGTGATCGTCCCCCTGATCCGGACCAGCTTGCCCTCGCTCCCCTCGCCCACGGCGCCGGTGGCGAGGGGCAGCGCCTGCACCTTCGGTCCGCTGCCATGCACTTTGACGTCCGTCACATTCACCAGAACGAGCAGCCCCGGCAACACGGTATCGGCCAGCTCGCCGGTGACGCGCACCTGTTGCCTGACCCCCAACCCGGGATTGGCGGGGAGGCTGACATAGATGCCGCCGGTGTGATCCTGCATGGCAAACCCCTGATCGAAGGTGCTACGAGTTGAACGCGCCGGAAGGCACCGTGACCGAGCCGTCGATCGTGACGACGGTTCCCAGGGGCAGGCCGCGCGCTTCGGCGATCGGGATCACCGGAGGGTCGGCCGGCTGTGCATGAGCAGCTCCCGCGAGGATGGCGAGGAAAAGGGCGACGAGGGTACCGATTCGCATTCCTGACATGAGGATCCTCCTTATTGATACGTCACGACGAGCTGCGGCCGGTTGGCCGCGGTCGCGTTTTCGCCGGAGTAGTAGCCGAGATAGTCGTTCCCCGTATCGTCGTTGTCGTCGAGGTTGAAATAGACGCGCAACTGCGTCGTCCCGGTCTTGTTCACGGCCGCGATCCCCGCGGCGTTCAGGCTGCCGGTCGACCAGGTGCCGTTGGATGCGGCGTTGCTCAGGCTCGCCGCCTGAAGAGCAGTAGCCGCGGCCTGGAAGTCTCCGGTCTGGAGCGTCGTCGAGCCGGAGAAGCCGCTGCCGCTCTGCACGTCGACCCAGCAGGTCCCGTGCGTGGTGAAGGGATTGGTCCCGGTGAGCGAGCCGCGCAGCAGGCGCAGGGTCACGGACACGATCGTGGCGCCGTCGGGGATCGACGAGGTGTCGAACGAGACCACGGTCTTGTACTGCCGGTCCTGGTTGTTGTCGCCCACCCGCAACGCGCTGCTGGTGCTGCTGGTGGCGCTGAGCGAGCCGCCGGCGTTCGTGTTTTCGCCCGACTCCAGCACCCAGCCGTCCTGGGCGCCGCCGGAGAGGAAGGTCACGGTGATGGGAGCCGGATTTACGACCTGCGGCGCAGCGTCGCCGCTGCTGCCCAGCCAGCCGCTGGCGCCGGTGAAGGTGGCGGTGAGGGTGTGGCTGCCCACGGCGAGCGCCGTGGTGCTGAAGGCGGCCTGTCCGGCGCCGTTGACGGCGACGTTCGACGCCCACACCGTCGCCCCCTCGGTGAACGTGACGGTGCCCGCGGGCACGCCGCTGCCGGAGGTGACGGTCGCCGTGAAGGTGACGGATTGTCCGGACGCCGAGGGGTTGGGCACGGAGACGAGCGTGGTGCTGGTCGGGATGGGCTCGGGCAGGTTGCAGTACTGGCCCTGCTTGCCGATCGCGGCATACGGGCAGGCGGACCGGTCGAACAGATACAGGATCGCGGCGCGGTTGCGCGCGGTCTGGGCCGGGATCACCTCGTCCGGCGGATAGAAGCCCCCCTGCCCCGAGGTCACCGGGTACATCTCGAAGGTATACGAGAAGACGCCGTGCGCGCCGTACAGCCAGTCCCGGATCGATCCATCGGTGATGTACAGGTCGCTGGCCTGCTGCGGCGTATAGCCGTTCGTGGCCGCCATGGCCTGACCCATGGCCACGAACGTGTCGTGGTCGTCCTGGGTCATGTCGGCAGGCACGTCGGTGAAGGTGTACCCGTAGGGCCACATGACCAGCTCACCGTAGGTGTGGAAGTCGACGTGGGCGCGGATCTGCTGCGTACCGCCGATCACGCGGCTGTCGACGAAGTCGCGCACGACCTGGGTCTCGGGCGCGGAGAAGGCCGAGGCACCGCGGTAGGTCTCGCTGCTCGGCGTGCCGCTGCTGCCGCCGCAGCAGCCCCAGTTGTAGCCCCAGTTGCGGTTCAAGTCGGTGCCGATGGCGCTCGTGCCGGCGTTGGGCTGGCGGTTCTTGCGCCAGGAAGCGTAGCTGCCGGTGGCGATGTCGTACTCGCCGCCGTCCGGGTTGAGGTCGAAAACGAGCCAGATCTCGCGGTTGTCCACCAGGCCGGCGATCTGCGGATCGGTCCCGTATTCGTCGGTCAGCATGCGCAGGGTGTAGAGGGCCATCTCGACGGTGAGGTGCTCCCGCGCGTGCTGATGGTGCGTGAACAGCACCTCGGGCTCAGCTTCGTCTGAAGTGACGTTGTCCGAGATCTTGCCCGCCCAGATCGTCCGCCCCTGGTAGGAGACGCCGAGGCTGAACAGCGAGAAGATCGACGGATGGTCGAGCGCGGCCTGCTGCAGCTCCGCCACCATCTCGGCGTAGTCGTGATAGTTCGAGTCCGCCGGCGGAAAGGCTTCCTCGAACGCGTCCTGCGTCTCGAACTTCACGAGCGTGAAGCCCAGCTTCGCCAGCGCCCTGGCTTCGTCCGCCGTGGCCTCGACGAGGACATAGTCGTGGCCGACCTCGAAGATGTCCGCGCCGGTGGCGGCGATGGCCGTACGGGCGCCGGCGTCGAAAACGTTGGTGACCTGATAGGTGACGGTGTCCTTGGCGTATTGCGCCGCGCCGGGACCGGCCAGGCCGAGCGCGAGCAGCAGCACGAGCAGCCGCCCCGCGGCAGGGAACCGATGGTCCGTTCGGAGATGCCTCATGAGGGACTCCTTCTGTTGGGACACGGATGCGCTACTGATACGTCACCACGAGCTGCGGCCGGTTGGCCGCCGTCCCGTTCTCGCCGGAGTAGTAGCCGATGTAGTCGTTGCCGGTATCGTCGTTGTCGTCGAGGTTGAAGGAGACGCGCAACTGCGTGGTCCCGGTCTTGTTCACGGCCGCGATCCCCGCGGCGTTCAGGTTCGCGGTCGACCAGGTGCCGTTGGACGCGGCGTTGCTCAGGGTCGCCGCCTGGACGGCGGTCGCCGCGGCCTGGAAGTCGACGGTCTGCAGCGTCGTCGACCCGGAGAAGCCGCTGCCGCCCTGCACGTCGACCCAGCAGGTGCCGTGCGTGGTGAAGGGATTGGTCCCGGTGAGCGAGCCGCGCAGCAGGCGCAGGGTCACGGACACGATCGTGGCTCCGTCGGGGATCGCCGAGGTGTCGAACGAGACCACGGTCCTGTACTGCCGGTCCTGGTTGTTGTCGCCCACGCGCAGCGCGCTGCTGTTGCTGCCGGTGGCACTGATCGAGCCGCCCGCGCTGGTGGTCTCGCCCGACTCCAGCACCCAGCCGTCCTGGGCGCCGCCGGAGGTGAAGGTCACGGTGGTCGTCGCGGAGGGGGTGGCCGAAGCCTCGTTCGACGGGGGGCCTTCGCCGGCCGCGTTGGTGGCGGTGACCACGTAGAAGTACGGGGTCCCGTTGGCCAGGCCCGTGTCGGTGAAGCTCGTGCCGGACCAGTCGCTCTGGATGGCCGTGTACGGCCCGCCGCTCGCGGTCCCGCGGTGGATGTTGTAGAGAGCCGCGCCGCTCGAGGCGGTCCAGGTGAGGCCGACCTGCCCGTCGCCCGGCGTGGCCGCGAGCGAGCCCGGTGCGGCCGGCGGGAGATTGCAATACTGGCCCTGCTTGCCGATCGCGGCATACGGGCAGGCGGACTGCTCGAGCAGATACAGGACCGCGGCGCGGTTGCGGCTCGTCTGGGCCGGAATCACCTCGTCCGGCGGATAGAAGCCCCCCTCTCCGGAGGTCACCGGGTACATCTCGACGCAGTACGTGAAGATGCGGTGGACGCCGTACAGCCAGTCGTTGATCGTTCCATCGCCGATGTACAGGTCGCTCCACTGCTGCGCGGTGTAGCCGTTGGTCGCGGCCATGGCCTGTCCCATGGCCACGAACGTGTCGTGATCGTCCTGGACCATGTCGGGCGGGACGTCGGTCAAGGTGTAACCGTAGGGCCACATGACCAGCTCCCCGTACGTGTGGAAGTCGATGTGGGCCGCGATCTGCTGCGTGCCGCCGATCACGCGGCTGTCGACGAAGTCGCGCACGACCTGCGTCTCGGGCGCGGAGAAGGCCGAGGCACCGCGGTAGGTCGTGCTGCTCGGCGTGCCGCTGCTGCCGCCGCAACAACCCCAGTTGTAGCCCCAGTTGCGATTCAGGTCGGTGCCGATGGCGCTCGTGCCGGCGTTGGGCTGGCGGTTCTTGCGCCAGGAGACGTAGCTGCCGGTGGCGATGTCGTACTCGCCGCCGTCCGGGTTCATGTCGAAGACCATCCAGAGCTCGCGGCCGTCCACGAGGCTGGTGATCTGCGAATCGGTCCCGTACTCGTCGGTCAGCATGCGCAGGGTGTAGAGGCCCATCTCCACCGTGAGGTGCTCGCGCGCGTGCTGATGGTGCGTGAACAGCACCTCGGGCTCAGCTTCGTCTGAAGTGACGTTGTCCGAGATCTTGCCCGCCCAGATGGTGCGGCCCTGGTACGAGACGCCGAGGCTGAACAGCGAGAAGATCGCCGGATGGTCGAGCGCGGCCTGCTGCAGCTCCGCCACCATCTCGGCGTAGTCGTGATAGTTCGAGTCCGCCGGCGGAAAGGCTTCCTCGAACGCGTCCTGCGTCTGGAACTTCACGAGCGTGAAGCCGAGCTTCGCCAGCGCCGCCGCTTCCTCGGGCGTTGCCTCGATGAGGACGTAATCGTGGCCGACCTCGAAGATGTCCGCGCCGGTGGCGGCGATGGCGCTGCGGGCGACAGGGCCGGCGACGTTGGTCACCTGATAGGTAACGGTGTCCTTGGCGTATTGCGCCGCGACGGGACCGGCCAGGCCGAGCCCGAGCAGCAGGGCCAGCGTCAGCCCCAGCGCGGGGAGCCGATGGTGGATTCGCAGGTGAGACGGTGTGCGTGTCATGGCCGTGCCTGCACGCGGCGTCCGGTGAAGGTGTCGGAGGCGATGGGGTCGCCGGTGTCGGTCGCGGGATCGAGCGGATCCTCCCCGTCCTCGAATGTGCGGACCACGAGCGATCCGGCGATCTGGCCGCAACCCTGGCCGGCAGTCTGGAACGCGATGTCGATGCGGGCCGTGGTCATGAGGGTGTCGTCGTCGTTGTACACGAAGGCGAAGAGCACGCCCCGGGCGCCGTCGCTCCCCGTCTTCTCCCAGCTCCCCTGCTGATTCGAGAAGTGGTAGAGCGGCTGCGTCGACGTCGTGCCGAAGAAGGTGCCGTCCGCCGCGAAGGTCCAGAAATCTTTCGCGCCTCCGGCTTCCTCGATCAGGTACGTGCCGGCGCAGCTCGCCGGCAGCGCATCCGCGAAGAGCGGAGCAGACGGCACGGCGAGCAGGAAGGCCGGGAGAAAGGTGAAGAACAGGGCTCTTACGATCTTGTTTCGCATGGCGGAGTGCCTTCTTCTGTTGGGACGCAGGTGCGCTACTGGTACGTGACCACGAGCTGCGGGCGGTTGGCCGCCGTCCCGTTCTCGCCGGAGTAGTAGCCGATGTAGTCGTTCCCCGTGTCGTCGTTGTCGTCGAGGTTGAAGGAGACGCGCAACTGCGTCGTCCCGGTCTTGTTCACGGCCGCGATCCCCGCGGCGTTCAGGCTCGCGGTCGACCAGATGCCGTTGGACGCGGCGTTGCTCAGGCTCGCCGCCTGAAGAGCAGTCGCCGCGGCCTGGAAGTCGCCGGTCTGCAGCGTCGTCGACCCCGAGAAGCCGCTGCCGCTCTGCACGTCGACCCAGCAGGTGCCGTGCGTGGTGAAGGGATTGGTGCCGGTCAGCGAGCCGCGCAGGAGGCGCAAAGTCACCGACACGATCGTGGCTCCGTCGGGGATCGACGAGGTGTCGAACGAGACCACCGTCTTGTACTGCCGGTCCTGGTTGTTGTCGCCCACGCGCAGCGCGCTGCTGTTGTTGCCGGTGGCGCTGATCGAGCCGCCGGCGTTCGTGTTTTCGCCCGACTCCAGCACCCAGCCGTCCTGGGCGCCGCCGGAGATGAAGGTCACGGTCGTGTCGCTAGCCGCCGGCGTGGCCGGCGCCTCGTTCGAGCCCGCCCCCTCCCCTTCGGCGTTGGTCGCGCTCACGACGTAGAAGTACGTCGTTCCGTTGGTCAGGCCCGTGTCGGTGGTGCCGGTCCCGACGACGTTGCTTTTGATGGTGGTATACGGCCCTCCGCTCGTCGTGCTCCTCTTGACGCTGTAGCCGGTGGCGCCCGTCGCGGCGGCCCACGTGAGGCCCACCTGCCCATTGCCCGGTGTGGCCGCGAGGCCGCTCACCGCGCCCGGTGCGGCGACGGGGTCGACCCGGAAGATGAACGTGCCGGACTTCATGTCGGACAGGACCACGTTGCCGGACGGCAGGAAGGCATAGAGGTCCCAGGCTCCGTTGAAGTTCCCGGTCATCCCCTGGTTGAACGTGCCGTCGCCGTCCGGATCGCGCCAGGTCTCGTACTTGCCGACCTCCACGGGGTTGACCGGGTTGGAGATGTCGAAGACCCGGAATCCGGCCTCGTAGTAGGCGAGCAGCAGGTACTTCCCGCGAATCTGGCCGTTGTGGGTGCGGCTGTTGGCCGTGGCGTCGCCGGAGTATTGGAACGTGAGCACCTGCGCCGGGCTGGCCGGATTCGAGACGTCGTAGACGCCGACGTCGTAGACGTTGAACTCGTCGAACGTATACAGGTAGCGCGAATCCTCGGTCAGCCAACTGCTGTGGGCGTAGATGCCCGAGACCGGCGCCGTTTCTCCCACCAGCGTGGGCGTGCCGCCCGAGCGGACGTTGGTGATGTCGAGGATGCGGTGCCGGGTCGCGTACCCGTCCGCCGAGTACAGCAGATTCTTCCCGCCCGACCCCGGGACGTTGTTGCGGGCCACGCTGTCGTGGCAATCGCGGCCGCTCCCCGACCAGCCGGCGATGATTGGCGGATCGAACGGGTTCAGGAGCAGGTCGAAGATCTGGCAGCCGAGCGTCGACCCGTTGTTCGCCGTGTTCACGAACAGGAGGCCGTCGTTGACGAACACGGTGTGGCCGTAGTTGGTGCGGCCGCGATCGGCGATGCCTGCCGGGGGGATGGGATTGGAGTCGACGCCCTGCGGCGTGGAGCCGGAGAGGTACGAGAGGTCGACCACCCACAGGTTGCCGTTCGACTGCGCGCCGACGTAGGCATAGGTCTTCCCCGAGACCGTGTCGTAGTGGATGTCCGCGTCGCGCCAGATGCGTCCTTTGGGCGGGCTCACGCCTCCCGACATGTCGATGAACTGCACCCGGAAGGGGGCGGACGGATCGGTGACGTCGATGATGTGCAGGCCGAAGCTGTTGCTCTGCAGGGCGTACTCGCGCGTGCCGGTGGCGTAGCCCCACATGCCGTTGTAGAGCGTGCCGGCCGACGTGTTGTTGCCGTAGTAGAGGGCCGGCGGCTGCGGGTCGAGCTGGCCGAGCTTCGTCACGTTGCCGTTGCCGGAGTAGTTGGCGGGGGCCGGAGCCGGCGGGATCGCATCCGGCTCGCCGAGGCCGAGCAGCGCGTTCAGATAGATGTGCGTGTCGCGCGAGATCTGCCCGGTCCGCGCCTGCGCGTGCAGCCACGCCTCGAGCTCCGCCGCGTGACCGTTGAAGTAGAGCTCCTCGATGTGCCGGTGCTGCACCTCGGTGATGGCGCCGTCGTCTTCGAGTCCGTGCAGGCGGGCTTCGATCGAAGAGGCGGATTCGTCGTGCGCCCAGGCCGGGACCGCGAGCGCGGCGGCCAGGAACAGCAGGGCCAGGAATGGGACTCGTTTCCGGGGATCGTTCGCAGAATCGGGCATGACGCTCCTTTGCGATCGTTCTTTGGAGTGCGGCGGCACCGCCGCCGCACTCCAAAAGTCGTTGTTACGGTAATTGATGACGTAGCGGATGCAGTCGCCCTGGCTCTGGAAGGCCGGGTTGGTGAAGGTCTTCCAGCCTCCGCTTCTTGCACTGGTCCTTTGTGGTCGGCCGCGTGGATTACGCGCATCGAACAGTCTGACGGCATTCTGCCCTGCCGGAAGCCCGGCGTGCTAAAACTTCCGTCAATCCGCCTTCACTGAAGCAACTGCTGACCGTCGGTTTCGGAACAACCGCCGTGTATACCCGAACTGACCCGCCCTATGGAGTGCGGAGGCATCGCCTCCGCTTTCCTATTCGGTAGCCTCAGCGCGCGAACGCGCGAATACGAAAGCGGAGGCGACTACCTCCGCACTCCAAGAAGAGTGCCCCGTCAGTTCAAGGCAGGATCCGCGTGCGCGATCGGCGGTCGGGCCGGGACGCGGTGTCCGGCCCGGGACGCAGTGTGTCCGGGCCCCGACGCAGTGTGTCCGGACTCCGACGCAGTGCGTCCGGGCTCCGACGCAGTGCGTCCGGGCTCCGACGCAGTGTGTCCGGGCCCCGACGCAGTGTGTCCGGGCCCCGACGCAGTGCGTCCGGGCTCCGACGCAGTGCGTCCGGGCTCCGACGCAGTGCGTCCGGGCTCCGACGCAGTGCGTCCGGGCTCCGACGCAGTGCGTCCGGGCTC
>DASUSN010000067.1:0-106703 GCA_036375075.1 Thermoanaerobaculia bacterium
TGTGCGGGCGGCGTCCCCGCCGCCCGCGTACTCGGGAGGACGGAGCCCCTCGCGTGGTGCCACGCTCCCCCGCCCGCCCAAGTGGCGGCGCGGGACGCCGCCACAACAGCCGGCGGGACGCCGGCGCTCCATCTACGGCGACACAGACGCCGCCGCCGGCAGCTTCGGGATCTCCGGCTGCGGCAGCGGCGCCGCACCGGGGATCACGCCGCGTAACGCGAGCTCGCCCTTGCGCGAGTAGTCCACCGACTGCACGAGGAGGCGCGCGGCCTCCTGCGGCGCGTGGAAGCCGGTCGAGTTCTCCGCCTCGACGAAGTCGACGAGGAACTGCGCCTTGCGCTGGTATTTGCGCGCCTCCTCCAACTGCGCCGGCGCCGCGCCGCCCGCGCCCGCGGCCTTGATGTCCGCGATCAGCGCCATCAGCGCGTCCATGGCGATGTTGCGCATCTGGAAGTTGCGCTCCTGGATGGTCTCGACCCTCGCCTTCAACTCCGCCTCATCCCAGCGGTGGCAGCCCTGGCAGGCGCGGTTGATGTTCAGCAGCGGACTGCGCACGTGGTGGTCGCTGATCTTCAGTCCGCCCTCGCGCTTGTACGGCATGTGGCAGTCCGCGCAGGCCACGCCCGAGCGCGCGTGCACGCCCTGGTTGTACATCTCGAACTCCGGGTGCTGGGCCTTCAGCACCTTCGCTCCCGACTCCTGGTGCGTCCAGTCGGCGTGATCGGTCTGGGTGTCGTAATACTCGAGGATCTGGTCGGCCTTCAGCCCGTTGTGCCATGGATAGGTGAGCCGCTTCTCCGCTCCCTTGAAGTAGTACTCCACGTGACACTGCCCGCAGACGTAGGTGCGCATCTCCTGGCGCGTGGCGCTGACGTTCGGGTCGTAGGCCGGGTCCTTCTTCAGGTTGCGCAGCCCCTCGATGAACGCGGGACGGGTCACGCGCAGGGCCAGGGTCTCGGGATCGTGGCAGTCGATGCAGGAGACGGGATGCGTCACGAGCTTGCGCGCGTCGAAGTAGGCCATCTTGTTGATGGCCTCGAAGCCCTTCCACACGTCGCCGTTGCCGGCCTTGCGGTACGCGGTGACCATCGACGCATGGCAGTGGAGGCACGTGCCGGGCTGCTTGACCACCTGCTGCCGCTCGGTGAAGGTCTGATCGCTGAGCATGTGCGCGTGTCCGCGCTCTTCGCGGAAGTCCTTCGAGAACGCGTAGCCCGCCCACATGACCTTCAGGCGCGGGTCTTCCTCGAGCCGCGACTGGGCGACGACCGAGCGCGGGTCGGCCTGGGTGGGGACGCGCGGGACGGCCTCGCTGCCGCCGTAGCGCGTGCGCACCTGGTCGACCGTGCGGCGGTAGCCGTCGAACTGCATCGGGAAGTTCTTGCCCCACTGCACGGGATCGGTCGTGTTCTCGTCCAGCGTCACGACGCGATAGAAAGGATTCCGCGCCTCGGTCTTCCGCTGGAAGATGTTCACCAGCAGCGCAGTCAGGCCAATGGCGACGGCCGCGGCGACGACCGCGGTAAGGGCGAGAAGTGCTGCGATTCGTTTCTTCGTCATTTCATGTGTCCCACATCCCAGTGACAGCGCACGCAGGTCTTCTCCTGGATCGCGTGCACGATCTCCTGGTGGCAATAGAGGCAGGCGTCTTCGGCGATCTTCCGGTTGCGCGGCTTGATCTCGAGGTGATCGGGATACCTGCCGGTGGTGAAGTAGAAGGAGTGCCAGAAGCCGTTCGTGGCCTTGGTCGCGTACTTGCCGACGAAGTCGTGCGGCGCGTGGCAGTCGTTGCACACGGCCACGGAGCGATGAGGCCCCTTCATCCAGCCGGCGTAGTAGTCGCTCATGACGTGGCAATTGGCACACGCGGCCGGATCGTTCGTCAGGTAGGAGTACCCCTTGGCGTAGATGAACGTGTAGCCGCCGATCCCCACCGCCAGGCCGACCAGGACCCCGAGAACGACGATCGCGGTTCTGATTCGCACGGGCTGGGATTCAACCATGCCGCATGCCAGGGGTGTATGCGTTTCGTCATAGGCGCGCGTGCGAACACCTATAATCGCTGGCGTCCATGTCCTTCACCCGCAAGTACCTCCTGTGGCTCCTCCTTCCGCCGCTCGTGGTGAGCATCGTGCCGGCGCTGCTGTTCCTGGCGCAGACGATCCAGCTCTCGCCCACCCGCGCGCTCGTGCTGGCCGGGCTGCTGACCGTCACCTACGGCGGCGGGTGCGCGCTGTTCACGATGCGGATCGGGCCCTACGCGCGGCGCGTGGAGGAAGCTCTCGGCGGCGAGGGCGATCTGTCGAGCACGATGTCGGAGTGCCTCCAGGAGACGAAGAAACTCTCGGTGATCCTGTGGGGCGGCGGCGGCGTGGTCTTCGCCGCGGTCGCCTCGGCGCTGATCATGCGCACCGGCATCGGCTTCGCGACGTTCCTCGTCGCGGCGCTGATCGCCGGCTTCATCTCGATCGTGTGGGGCTACGGGATGGGCAAGCACCGCCTGGCGGAAGCCGCGGCGGGGCACCGGGTGCACTACGAGGGCGGCGAGCTGTCGCTCGGCAAGAAGATCGCGATCGTGTTCATCGGCTCGCTGACGATCTCCTCGGCGGCGCTGATCCTCCTGGTGTCGTCGCGGGTGTCGTCCACGCTCGAAGTGCTGGCCATCGACACCGCGGCGGAACGGTTCCAGCGGCTCTATGAGACCGCGAACGTGCTCGCGAAGGTCGACGCATCCGCGCTGGACACGATGAAGTACTCGGTCCCGGCGGGCTACTCGCTCCATCTCATCGACAAAACGGGCAAGCTGATGAGCACGTCCGGCACGCTGGACGCCGATGAGGTGCGCGCCATCCGCAGCGCGGGCACGGGCGACAGCCGCGGCTTCAGCAGCTCGCACGTGATGCGGTTCTCGGAGCTGAAGGACGGCTCGATCCTCGCGCTGTCGATTCCTTTCGACGCCTACCGCAACGTGCCGTTTCAGGTCACGCTCTACACGCTCGTGGTGATGCTCCTGACGACGGCGGCCTTCATCGTGGCGACGATCGCGCTGTCGCGGGACATCACGCGGCCGCTGCGCGAGCTGCGCGGTGTGGCCAGCGAGATGGCGAACGGCAACTTCGACGTCGCGCCGCGCGTGTTCTCGGACGACGAGGTCGGCCACCTCGCCCACTCGTTCGGCGAGACGCGCTCGAACCTGCGGCGCCTGCTGGGCCGCGTCGGCGGCAGCGGGACGACGATCACGGACGGCGTGCGGGTGATCACGGGCGGCACGGAGATGCTCCTGGAGCGCTCCCGCGAACAGAGCTCGCTCACCGAGCGCTCCTCGTCCGCGGTGGAGAACGTGCGCTCGGGGATCCGCGGCGTGCTGTCGGCCGCGGACACGGTGAGCGATCTCACGCACGACGCCTCGGCCCGCGCGCTCGAGCTGCAGGCGTCGGCGGAGGAGGTGGCGCGCAGCATGGACTACCTCTTCCAGTCGGTGGAGAAGACGTCGTCGTCCGCCACGCAGATGAACGCGACGATGGGCGAGACGTCGCAGCGGACGGAAGTCCTGGCCGGCATCGGCGAGGAGGTGCTGTCGTTCGTCGCGGAGATGGACTCGACGGTCGCGGAGTTGCTCACCAGCTCGCAGTCGACGGCGGACCTGGCGCAGCAGGTGCGCGAGGACGCGCGCGGCGGCGGCGACGCGGTGCAGCGCACGGTGGCCGGGATCAACGCCACGCACGAGCTGACGGTCAGCACGGCCAGGACGATGGACGAGCTGCAGCGCAGCGTCGGCGAGATCAGCCGCATCCTGAACGTCATCGAGGAAGTGGCGAACCAGACCAACCTCCTCTCCCTGAACGCCGCGATCATCGCGGCGCAGGCCGGCGAGCAGGGCGCGGGCTTCACGGTCGTCTCCGACGAGATCCGCCAGCTCGCCGAGCGCACACGCGGCTCGACGAAGGAGATCGCCGCCATCATCAAGGCCGTGCAGAGCGGCTCGCGGACGGCGGTGGCAAAGATGCACGAGGGCGTGGCGCAGGTCGGACAGAACGTGAAGCTCGCGGAGGAAGCGGCGAGCTCGCTGACGAAGATCGTCGACAGCGCCGCGCGCTCGTACGACATGGCCACGCGCATGAACCGCGCCCTGGTCGAGCAGTCCACCGCCAGCCGGCGCCTGCACGAGGTCACCTCGCGCATGTCCGATCACATCGCCGAGATCAACCGCGCCACCAGCGAGCAGGCCCGCGGCACCCAGCTCATGGCCCAGGAATCCGAGCGCGTCCGCGACATCGCCGCGCAGGTGAAGAACGCGACCGAGGAGCAGTCGGTGGCGGGCCGCGGGATCACGGCGGCACTGGAGCGGATCTCCGAGGACGCCCGCGCCATGCGCGACCTGCTGGAGCGCCAGCTCGAGGAGACGGACCGCATCGCCGACGCGTCGCGGGTCATGCTGGACATCGCGCAGAAGAACGACGACGTGGCACGGGAGTTCAACAGCACCATGCAGCGCCTCGTCAGCAGCGGCCAGGAGTTCGAGAGTGAGGTCACGCGCTTCCGGTTCTCGGGCGGGGAGGCGTGAGGCCTCCGCGTAGACTGCGCGCGTGACTCTGCTCTGTACCGTCCGCGGCTGCCGCGCGTCGCTCGCGCGCGAGGACAAGCGTTACGTGTGCGCGAACCATCACTCGTTCGACGTCGCGCGCAGCGGGTACATCAATCTGCTCCAGCCCCAGGACCGGCGATCGAAGAACCCGGGCGACACCGCGGACGCAGCGACAGCGCGGCGGCGGTTCTACGAGCGCGGGGATCCATTGGTCGATGCGATCGTCCGTGCGTGCCCGGTGAGCGGCGCGATGCTGGACGTCGGGTGCGGGGAGGGGTCGCATCTCGAGGCCTTCCGGCGGGCGTATGGCATCGAGGCTTGGGGCGTCGACATCTCGGTCCCTGCGATCGAGCTGGCGGCGCGGACGTATCGCGAGTGCTCGTTCGTCGTCGCCAATGCGGACCGGTTCCTGCCGTTCGCGGACGGCTCGTTCGACGCCGTCGCGTCGATCACCGCGCGCATGCACGCGGAGGAGATGCGCCGCGTCTTGCGGCCCGACGGCGTGCTGTTGGTGGTCATCCCGGGAGCGGAGGACCTGGTCGAGTTGCGCGAGGCGGTCCAGGGAGAGCGTGTGGAGCGCGACCGCGTGGAGCGCACGGTGGCGGAGTTCGCGCCGCTGTTCGCGCTGGAGCGCACCGCGACGCTGCAGCGCGTCGCGCGGCTGGATCGCGCGGCCATCGTGGAGGTGATGTCCTCCTCGTACCGCGGCCTGCGTACGCGCGAGCGCGAGCGGCTCGCGCAACTGGACGAGCTGGACGTCACGATGGCGCGCGAGGCTCTGTTGTTCCGGCCGCGGGACTAGAATCCCGCGCATGCATCGCCACCTGCTCCTCCTCGCGCTCGCCGCGTTCTGCGCCTGCACCACTACCGCGCCGCGTCCGCCGCTCGATCTGAGCGGCGCCGAGTTGGTCGACCTCACATGGGCCTTCGACGAGAAGACGCTGTACTGGCCGACGTCGCCGTCGGCGTTCGAGATCAAGGAGCTCGCGTACGGGCCGACGCCGGGCGGCTGGTTCTATGCGTCCAACGCGATCTGCACGCCGGAGCACGGCGGCACGCATCTCGACGCGCCCATCCACTTTGCCGAAGGAAAACGCACGGCGGACGAGATCCCGCTGCGGCAGCTCCTAGCGCCTGCGGTGGTGATCGACGTCGCCGCGAAGGCGGCGGCGAACGCGGACTACCGCCTGACCGCGGATGACGTGCGCGCGTGGGAGTCGCAGCACGGAGCGATCGCGGCGGGGACGATCGTCCTCCTGCGCACAGGCTGGGGCACGCGGTGGCCGGACCGGAAACGGTACTTCGGCGACGACACTCCCGGCGCCACGGACAACCTGCACTTCCCGTCTTACGGAGAGGATGCCGCGCGCCTCCTCGTCACCGACCGCCGTGTCGCCGCCCTCGGCGTCGACACCGCGAGCATCGACTACGGGCAGTCGAAGGACTTCATCGTCCACCGCGTCGCCAACGGCGCGGACGTCCCCGGATTCGAGAACGTCGCCAACCTCGAGCGCCTCCCCGCCCGGGGCGCCTTCGTCATCGCGCTGCCGATGAAGATCGCGCGCGGATCGGGGGGACCGCTGCGCATCGTGGCAGCGGTCCCGCGGATGTGACTGCGGATGACCAATGTAGGGCGTGGCTTCAGCCCGCCTCCCCGTGGGTGGTGGAGGCCGCGTACAGACAAACTCCCCCACCCACGAGGGGGGCGGGCTGAAGCCACGCCCTACATTGGGCTGGGGTTCCAGTGGAGCCAGGGGTAGTCCTCGGGGTGCTGCACCAGGCCTTTGCGGACGGGGTTCTGGCGGATGTACTCCGCTTTCTGGGGGAGGCTTTCCTGGCGGCGAAGCTGGTGGTCGAAGCTCTCCTGTTGCCACAACGCGCCGCGCCGCCCCATCGCGAGATTGGCTTCGCGTGATGACCCACCCTTGACGCGGCCGAGGATCACACTCAGTGGATGGGTCAGGCCATCCGTGCCCCACCCCGGCGTGATCAGGGCGTGCACGTGGTCGGGCATGACCACGGCGACGTGCAGCCAGTACATCGCACAATCAACCACCCGGCGCAGAACGATGTCGCGCACCGGCTCGGGCAATACGAGCCGATGGTGCGTCACGAAGGTGACGAAGTAGGTTTTGAAGTCGCTCTGGAAGTGCGGGAGGTGGCGGCGGTAGGCGTTGCTGCCGGTGACCATCGAGTGATGATCCCTCGGTGGAAATAGAGAGAAAAGACTTCTACACAATGTAGGGCGTGGCCCACGAACGGAACGAATGTAGGGCGTGGCTTCAGCCCGCCTCTCCCGTGGGTGGGGGAAGTCTGCGTACAAGCGTACTTTCCCCCACCCACGAGGGGGCGGGCTGAAGCCACGCCCTACATTTTTTACTCGAACTTGATGTTGCGGACGTAGTGGCAGGTGTAGCCGCCGGGGTTCTTCTGGAGGTAGTCCTGGTGGTAGGCCTCGGCGCTCCAGAACTCCTTCGCCGGGACGATCTCCGTCACCACGGGGCGCTTCCAGGCGCCGGACTTGTCGACCTTGGCTTTCACGCGCTCGGCGACTTTGCGCTGCTCGTCGTCGTGGACGAAGATCGCGGAGCGGTACGACGTGCCGATGTCGTTGCCCTGGCGGTTGAGGGTCGTCGGGTCGTGGATCTTGAAGAAGAACTCGAGGAGGTCTTCATACGAGACCCGCGACGAGTCGTACGTGATCTTGATCGCCTCGGCGTGACCGTCGTGGTTCTGGTACGTGGCGTTCTTCACGCTGCCGCCGGTGTACCCCACCTCGGTGTCCAGGACCCCGGGGATCTTGCGGATCAGCTCCTCCACGCCCCAGAAGCAGCCGCCGGCGAGCGTGGCCACCTCCTTCGCGCCCGGTTTCGCGCCCGGCTTGGACGCGGTCTTCTCGAACAACTGCTTGTACTCGCCGTAACCCTCGGCCTCGAGACGCGCGACCGGGACGAAGCGCATGGCCGCGGAGTTCATGCAGTAGCGCAGACCGGTAGGCGCGGGGCCGTCTTCGAAGACGTGGCCGAGGTGGGAGTCGGCGTGCTTGGAGCGGACCTCGGTGCGGACCATGAACAGCTTGCGGTCCTTCTTCTCGGTGATGTTCTCGGGCGCGAGCGGGCGGGTGAAGCTGGGCCAGCCGGTGCCGGACTCGAACTTGTCGAGCGAAGAGAACAGCGGCTCGCCGCTGACGACGTCGACGTAGATGCCGGCCTCGTGGTTGTTCCAGTACTCGTTGCGGAACGGCGGCTCGGTGCCTTCGTGCTGGGTGACGTCGTACTGCATCGACGTGAGCTTCTTCTTGAGCTCCGCGTCGGACGGTTTGGCGTACTGCTGGGACATTTTCGCTTTGCCTCCTTTGGCCGGCTTCGCGGCCGTACTGGCAGGGGCGGACTGCGACTGAACGCAGCCGAAGAGGAGAACGACCAGGGATGTGATGAATGGGACTTTCCGGGATACCACCGCGTGCCTCCTGCGCCGTAGGAACGATTCGTCCGGCGTCGAATATTCGATGCCGGAGGCACGCGTTGGTTTCACGGGGCGGGTCCTCGGGTTCCTCGGAGTTCCTCGGGTTCCTCGGAGGGAGGGAGTCTCTGGGGCTCTCTCCTCCGAGGTACTCCGAGGAACTCCGAGGAACCCGAGGAACCGGTCCCCCTAGTACCGGCGGTTGCGCCAGCGGTCGTCGCGGTCGCGGTCCCAGCGGTCGCGCTCGTCGGAGCGGGATGCCTGGTAGCGGTCTTCGCGATCGTAGTCCCAGCCGCGGTCGGAGCCGTAGAAACGGTCGCGGTCGAAGTGGCCGCCGCGGTCGTAGCTGCCGCGGTCCCAGCCGCCGCGGTCGAAGCCGCGATCGAAGTCGCGCCCGTAGCTGAAGTCGCTGCGGCCGGAGTCGCGCGGACCGAAGTCGTTGCGTCCGTAATCGCTACGTCCGTAATCGTTGCGGCCATAGTCGCGCGGACCGTACTCGCGGTACCCGCCGCCGCCGTAGTTGGCGTCGTGGCCGCCGCGGCCGTAGCCGTCACGGTCCAGGTCGCGGGCGTCGCGGCGCCAGCGCTGGTCGTATTCGGGATCGTAGCCGCGCTGGTCGTTGAAACGGTTCTCGAAACGGTCGGGATCGGCGCGGTACAGGAAGCGCGTGTCGCGCGCGCCGCGGCGATAGGCGTCCGACTGCCAGCGGTCTCCCGGCCCGCGGTCGGGATCCGGCATCTCGTGCTCAGGATCGTACGAGCCGATGTAGCGCTCGCGATCTCGTGGTCTCCACATTTGCGTAGCTCCTTTCGGAGACTGTGGAGTGCAAAAACAGGGCGCAGGGGACAGGGCGCGGGGCGCAGGAGAAACCCTCTCCTGTCCCCTGCCCCCTGCGCCCCGCGCCCTCGGTTCTCAAGGGAGATACGTGTCGCGATCGACCTGTCCGGACAGGCTGAACGGCGCCTTGTGGTACTCCTTGCGCTCGCCGGTCTGGGTGTCGTGCACTTCGATCGTGAACTCCACGTCGCTCAGGCCGCCGTGGAAGAGGTCGATGCGGTCCGCGAACGGGCGCGCGTCGCTGAAACGCACCATCCACTCGGCCGAGCCGACGTTCTCGTCGAAGAAGAACACGGCCGTCTCGGTGGTCGGCGAGCTGGCGATCGAGCGGGCGTTCATGTAGCCCTCGCCCGCCGGAACGGTGAACTGGTTGCGGTAGCGCATGCGCACTTCGAAGCGGTTGTTCAGCATGCGGATCGTCGACGACTCCGTGTTGGGAACGACCTTCAGCGCATCGAACCCGCCGCGCAGGCCGGTCGAGGCCGGGAACGTCCCGCGGTCGATGACGCCCACGAGCTTGTTCGCCGGCTTGCCGTACTCGTGGATGATCCCGGTCAGCGAGTCCGTCACCACGACGAAGAACTCCACGTCGCTCAGGCCGCCCAGGAAGACGTGGATGTGGTCGTCGAACGGACGGGCGTCGGAGAGACGGACCATCAGCTCGATGACCTTTTCATCGCCGAACGTGAAGACAGCGGTCTCGCTCAGCGGGGTGCTGAACTGCGAGCGGCCCAGCAGCTTGCCTTCCTTGCCGCCGTCGAACTGGTTCTTGTAGCGGACCTGCACGAAGAAGCGGCCGCCGAGCATCGGCACCAGCTCGGTGAGCGACGGTCCGACCGTCACCGTCACCTGCCGCGACGACACCGCACCGCACGCGCCCGTCACCTCGGCCCAGAACTGCGTGGTGGCCGTCAGCGGACCGACGGTGATGCTCGCCGTCGCGCCGACTTCGTCGTTCCGGTCGCCGACGGCGCCGCGGTACCACTTCACGCCCGTACCGTCCGCGAAAGCGATGGAGAGGTTCGCGGTCTGACCGGAGTTGATGGACTGATCCGAAGGCTGCGCGGTGATCGCCGGCGGCGCACACGTGCCGCCGACCGTGATCAGCGACGACACCTCGGTGCGGTTGCAGCCGTTCTTCACGCGCGCCCAGTAGCTGGTGGTGCCCGAGACGGTGACGGTCACGCTCTGCGTCGAGCCGACCTTCTCGCCGCCGGAGCCCGGCGTCGATCCCTTGAACCACTCGTACGTCACCGGCGCCGCGGTGCTCGTCGCGCTGATCGACAGCGCGAACTTTCCGGGCGTGCCCGGCGTGGAGGTCGGCTGGCCCATGGTGATGCTGGCGCAGGTGCTGACCGTGACCGTGGCGGCGTTGCTGTCCACCGGATGGCCGCAGCTACCGCTGACGCGCACCCAGTACTTCGCCGTCGCGCCCGGCGAGACCGTGAGCTTGTTCGAGTTGCTCCCGACCGGCGTGCTGGTGTCGCCCGCTTCGCCGCGGAACCACGCATACGTCAGGCCCGTGCCGGTGGCCGTGACCGAGAGCTGGGTCGAGTTCCCCTGCGCGATGGACACGCTCTGCGGCTGCGCCGTGATCGCCGGATTCGCGCAAGCGGCGACGACCGTCGCCGTGTTGCTGTTGACCGAGCTGCCGCCGCCGCACGAATTCGAGACGCGAACCCAGAGGTTGTAAGTCCCCACCACCTGCGGCGTGACATTCAGCTTGTTCGTCGTCGCGACGTTGATCGGCTCCGAGGTGTCGGGGGCGGTACCGGAGTACCACTGATACGACGGCGACGTTCCCGCGGCAATGACCGAGAGCTGCACCGTGGCGCCGAGGGTGAGGTTCGAGAGCGCGGCCGGCTGCGTGAGGATCGTCACCGGCACGCAAACGGTCTCCAGCTTCGCCAGCCGGAAAGCCGTCCGCGTGTTCGTGCGGCGGCCGCTCACGTAGTCGGATGCGGTGCCGCCTTCGCCGTAAACCGCGTTGACCGCGTCGATGTCCCACTGCTGCAGGGCGCCGTTGAAGGACGCGCCCACGGACGAGTTCATGATCGCGCTCGACGTGCACGGGACGGCCGTCGTGCAGTTCTCGTTCGAGTGCCGGAAGCCGAGGGTGTGTCCGAACTCGTGGACCAGCGTCGTGCGGAGCTTGCTCTGATTGAAGCTGGAGGCCTTGACGCCGTTCTGCGTCACGACGTCCGCGCCGATGATCGTGTTGTAGCTCTGCCCCTCGAACTGGTGGCTGCCGGAGAGCGACCAGTACGCAATGGCGACCGTGCCGCTGCCGCCGAACGCTCCCGGGATGATGTCGTTCGGATCCTCTTCGATGATCCGTTCCTCCCCGTCCGAAGGCGCCTTGACGTTTCCGGAAGCGGGCGTGGCGGAGATCGAGTAGTTGACGTCGGAGCCGCCGTCGTTGGTCCAGGCCGTGGCCCCGACCTCCGCGGCGTTGTCGAAGTTGTAGTCGGCCGCATCCGGCTCGATCGGCGCCGCGCGGAGCTCCGTGGCCTCGTTGCGCACGATCCCGTCGGCGAAGTACGCACCGCGCGACCGGATGCCCGCGACGCGATCGCGGATGAACTGCCGGAACGGCTCCGCGGACCGCGCGTGCTCGACGGGCTCGTTGCCGTCCATGTCCCAGCCGTGGATCAGCGAGGCGTCGCGCACGAGGAGGTCGCCCTTCAGGCCGCGGACGCGCTCGAAGCGGCCGAGGGTCAGATGTTGCGTCGTCCATTCGCCGCGGCGGTTCGCGGTCAGGAAGACCAGATAGCTCTTCCCGAGCTCGTACCGCGGCGCGCCGGACATCACCGTCGCGCGGTCGCCGATCCGGCCGCCGAATTCGACGAGCGCAAGGAACGGAGGCTCGATGCTTCCCTTCAGAACTTCATCGACGCGGACCGTGAACACGGTCTCGATGTCGCCGTTCTCGTCGAGCCGCGGCTCGGCGGCGACGACGGTCCCGGAGATGATGGCGGACGAATCCTCGATGAGCTTCGCATCGGGCGGCACGACGAACGTCGCCGCGTGGAGAACGGGGAGAAAGATCGCGACGAGCGCGACCATGACGAGTAAACGGGCACCTCTGCTCATGGGACGGATGGACCCCTCTGATTTTTGATGGAACCGCGGACCTGCGACCGACAATGTCGGTCGATTGCTGCTGAGGCGCAACACCCGATTGCAGGTTTTATTGCCCGTAATGTGATCTGCGTCACGACGCGCAGAAAAATTTAGGAAGTGCGGAGGCGACCGACTGCCTCCGCACTCCAAACGGCGCTTCGCGGCTTTACGGCTTGTAGGACGTGCGGTCCACCTGGCCGGAGAGGCTGAACGGCGCCTTGGTGTACTCCTTGCGCGCGCCGGTCTTCGTATCCAGCACCTCGATGGTCAGCTCCACGTCGCTGAGGCCTCCGTGGAACATGTCGATGCGGTTCGCGAACGGGCGCGCGTCGCTGAAGCGCACCATCCACTCCGCCGAGCCGGCGTTCTCCCCGAAGAAGAACACCGCCGTCTCCGTCGTGGACGTGCTGGCGATCGAGCGCGCGTTGAGGTAGCCCGTCGTCGCCGGAGTGGTGAACTGATTGCGGTAGCGCATCCGCACCTGGAAGCGGTTGTTCAGCAGGCGGATCGTCGACGTCTCCGCGTCCGCCCTGATGTCCCGCAGCGCGTCGAACACCGGCAGCACGGAGACCGACGCCGGGAACGTGTTCCGGTCGATGACGCCGACGAGCTGGTTCGCCGGCTTCTTGTACTCGTGGACGATCCCGGTCTTCGAGTCCGTCACCACCACGGCGAACTCCACGTCGCTCAGGCCTCCGAGGAAGACGTGGATGTTGTTGTCGAACGGGCGGGCGTCGGAGAGACGCACCATCAGCTCGATGACGTTCTGATCGCCGAAGGTGAACACCGCCGTATCGCTCAGCGAGCTGCTGAACAGCGAGCGGCCCTGGAGCTTGCCCTGCTTGTTGCCGTCGAACTGGTTCTTGTAGCGGACCTGCACGACGAAGCGGTTGTCGAGCATCGGCACGAGCTCGGACAGCGCGCGGACCGTGACCGTCACCTGCCGCGACGACACCGCCCCGCACGTGTTGGTCACCTCGGCCCAGAACTTCGTCGTGGCCGCGAGTGCCCCGGTCGAGACGCTCGCCGTGGTGCCGATCTGGTTCGACTTGTCGCCGACGTTGCCGCGGTACCACTTCACCGCGGCGCCGGAGGAGAAGGCGATCGAGAGGCTCGCGGCCTGGCCGGAGTTGATCGTCGAGTCGGCGGGCTGCGTCGTGATCAGCGGTTTTGAGCAGGTGGGCGGCAACACCGTCGCCGTGATCGTGGCGGTGACGCTGTTGACCGTCGCGTTGTCGCAGGAGTGGCCGATGCGCACCCAGAACTTCGAGGCGCCCGCGGCGTTCATCGTGATCGAGAGACTGGAGGAATTGGCGCCGTTCACGGGGCTGGAGGTGTTCCCCGAGTCGCCGTTGAACCACTGATACGTGAAGGGGCCGGTGCCGCTGGTGACCACGCCGATGGTCGTCGGGGAACCGACGGTGACGGTCCTGCTCTGCGGCTGGGTCGTGACCGTCGGCGGGTTGCACGTGGGCGGGGCGGTGCTGCCGTCGCCGTACACCGTCTCCGCGGCCGTCCGGTCGTACCCCTGCAGGATGCCGTTCAACCCGCAGTTCACCGACGAGTTCATGATCGCGGAGCTCGTGCACTCCGCCGTCGAGCCGCAGGCCATCCCCGACGGCACCTGGTTCGAGTGCCGGAAGCCGAGGGTGTGGCCGATCTCGTGCGTCATCACGCCGTTGAGGCAAGACTGCGAGAAGGACATGTTGGCGATGACGACGTCGCCCTCGCGCACGTTCCAGAACGTCTCGCCGCTCAGCGTGTACTGCGACGAGCCCTTCACGCCGCCCTGGCCGGCGATGCCGCTGCCGTCCGGGATCTCGTTCGTCGGATCCCCGTAGAGGATCGCGTTCTTGCCGTCCGCACCCCCGTTGCCGCCGAGGGCCGTGTGGTCGACGCCGGCGTTCGTGTAGTTGATGCTCGAGGCCGTGCCGTTCCACTGGGAGAAGGCGACGTTCACCGCCGTGTCGGCGTTGCTCGTGCCGGGCTGGATCCCGCTGCGCACCCAGTTCGCGGACGGGTTCTGCCAGCGGAAGCCGACACCGCCCGAGGAGCGCATGAGGTACGACGTCCGGCTGACCGCGTTCGCCTCGATCTGCCACTCCGCCTCGATCTGGCGCTGCCGCGCGTGGGGGACGAAGTAGTCGGCCATGCCGCCACGCTGCGCCACGGTGTCGCGGATGTACGTCACGAAGCGCTGCGCGTCGCGGGCGCGCTCCTCGTGCACCTCGAAGTTCTGGTCGTAACCGTGGATCGACTGGCGCACCGCGAGACGGCGCGCGTCGCGGTCGACGAAACGGAACTGGCCGAGGGACATGCCGAAGGTGGCGGGCTCGAAGTCGCGGTTCGCGGTGGTGAAGACCAGATACCGCTCGCCCGGCTGGTACTCGGGCGCGCCCGGGACGTACGTGAACTCCTCCCCGACCTCGCCGCCGACCTCCGTCAAGACCAGGTGCGAGCCGACCGTGCGGCCGCCCTTGAGGGTCTCGACCACGCGCAGGGTGTAGCGCGTGACGATGCTGCCGCGCTCCGTGCGCTCGGACTGCGCGCTGACGCCCGTGACGACGACGATGTCGTCGGACTTCTGGATCATCTCCGCGTCGGACGGGACGATGTACGTCGTGGCCGAGAGCGGGGCGGCGAACAGAGCAATGAGAACGGCGAGGCAAGAGAACCGGGAGATATTCATCATGGACCTACAGACACGGTAGACGGAGTTATTGTCACGAACAGTGACCTGGATCACGGAGCCTGAATAGCGGGCCGGGACGCTTTGTTCCTCCGTTCCTGTGAAGAAACGCCGGATTCGTGAGATCGCCCTTGCCTCGCAGACCCGCTTCGCCCTGATGACAGCCGTGTGGCTGTCGCTGTTCGCGTACGCGGGACGGCCGGTGCTGGCCGGCGCCGCCGCCGCGGGGCTCGCCCCTGCCGCGGGCTGGACGCTGCTGCTGGTCGCCGCGCTCCTCCCGGCGCTGCCCTGGTTCCTCGGCTCTCGCTCGTCGATCCACTGGACGGGCTACGCGACGCTGGCCGTGTTCTCGACGCTGCTGGTGCTGACGTTCGTCGGGGACGTGCTGCGCGGGGCTTACACGCTCGCGCGCTGGGTGCTCTCGGCGCAGACGTGGCCGGTGCCCGATCCGCGCGCGGTGAGCCTGGCCATCCTCGGCACTGCGGGCGCGCTGTCACTGGTGGGCCTGGTCCAGGCGCGCTGCCCTCGGGTGCGGAAGGTGGAGGTGCCGGTCGAGGGGCTCCCCGAGGAGCTGGAGGGTTACCGGATCGTGCAGTGGAGCGACGTGCACGTCGGTCCGACCATCCGCCGGCCATTCGTGCAGTCGCTGGTGGAGCGGACGAACGCGCTGAACGCGGACGCGGTGGTGATCACGGGCGACTTCGTGGACGGCCCGATGGACGCGCTGCGGGACGAGGTGCAGCCGATCCGCGAGCTGCGCCCTCGGGACGGCGTCTTCTACGTCACCGGCAATCATGAGTACTACTGGGCCGCCGGGGAGTGGATCCCGCTCCTCCAGTCCCTCGGCCTGGACTTCCTGAAGAACGAGCACCGGGTCATCGAGCGCGGCCGGGCGAAGCTGGTGATGGCGGGCGTGACGGACCCGGTGGGCCGGAACACGCACCGGCAGGACCCGGACGGCGCCCTGGCCGGCGCGCCGGAGGATGCGGTGAAGGTCCTCCTCTCGCACCGCCCGCAGACCGCGGAAGCGGCCAGCCGCCTGGGGGTCGACCTCCAGCTCTCCGGCCACACGCACGGGGGCCAGTTCTTCCCGTTCAACCTGGTGATCCACAAGTTCCAGCCAATCGCCAAAGGGCTGCACCGGGTCGGCCGCACGTGGCTGTACGTGAACCGCGGGACGGGCTACTGGGGCCCGCCGTCGCGCCTGGCCGTGGGCGGGGAGATCACGGTGGTCTCTCTGGTCAAGCCCTGAGCGAAGCCGAAGGGTCGAGTTAGCAGCAACGCAACGTGACCCGGCTCACGGCCGCACGTGCAGCGACGATCGGTCCCCTCGGCGCAGGTGCTAACCTGGCCCCTCGACTTCGCTCGGGGCTGGCCAAACTGTGAGCCGCCTCACAACGCGCTCCCTTTCCCTCGAATCTCTCTCGAAAGCCGCCATACTTCTGCCGCAGTCGGCTCCCAAATTGGGAACCATGAAAAGGCTCACGGTTCTCCTGACTGCAACCCTCACCTCGGTCGCGCTGTCCGCGCAGACCGTCGACGTCGCCCCGGCCACGCCGGCCGCGCGCGTCCTGCAGTCGACGGTTCTCTCGGACACGGGCGCCGACCGCGTTCACGTCCGCAACTTCTACGGTCCGATCGGGTTCCGCCCGGTGTGGTCGCGCAACGCCCAGCCGACGCCGCAGGCGAAGGCGATCGTCGCCCTGTTCGAAGGCGCCGAGGCGAAGGGACTTCGCTCCACCGACTACGAGGCGGGGCTGTGGGCCGCGCGCATGTCCGACCTCCGGACCGAAGCCGCCCAGGCGCGCTTCGACGTGGCCATGACGTCCACCCTGATGCGCTACGCCCATGACCTCCGCAACGGCCGCGTCAGCCCGGAGAGCATGAACTTCGAGTATGAAGACGAGAACGACGCGATCTACCTGCCGGAGCTCGTGAACCGCGCGGCCACCGCCGCCGACCCGGTGTCGGCGATCGCCGCGGCCGAGCCGACGAATCCCGAATACGCCCGCCTGGTGGCGGCCCTGGCGACCTACCGCCGCATCGCGGCCACGTCTGACGAGGCCGTGCCGGTGGTGGCGAAGCTCAAGGCCGGCGACGACTATGCCGGTCTCCCGCAGCTCGCGGCGAAGCTCCGCCTCTACGGCGACCTCCCGGCCGACGTGAAAGTCGAGGGCACGAAGTACGAAGGCGCCATCGTCGACGCGGTGAAGCACTTCCAGTCGCGCCACGGCCTCGACGCCGACGGCGTGGTCGCCAAGGGCACGTTCGCGCAGTTGAACGTCCCGGCCGCGAAGCGCGTGCAGCAGATCGAGATCGCCCTCGAGCGCGTCCGCTGGACGCCGGTCATCGAGGCCCCGGCCATCGTGGTGAACATCCCGGCTTTCACCCTTCACGCGATTGGCGACGAAGAACTGACCATGCGCGTGGTCGTCGGCAAGGCCGCCGGCCACAAGACCCCGCTCTTCGACGGCGACCTGAAGCACGTGGTCTTCCGCCCCTACTGGAACGTCCCGCCGAGCATCCAGCGCGGCGAGATCGCTCCGAAGCTGAACGCCGCGTACGCCGCGAAGCACAACTACCAGATCGTCGACGACTCGGGCCGCGTGCAGGACGTCAACGCCGACACGGTGGCCCGCGTCCGCAAGGGCTCGCTCCGCGTGCGCCAGAAGCCGGGCACCTCGAACGCCCTCGGACTGGTGAAGTTCCTCTTCCCCAACGACAACAACGTGTACCTCCACTCGACCCCGCAGCAGGCGCTGTTTGCCCGCTCGCGCCGCGACTTCAGCCACGGCTGCGTGCGCGTGGAAGACCCGGCCGCGCTGGCGGCGTGGGTCCTTCGCGAGAAGCCGGAGTGGACGAAGGAAAAGGTCAAGGCCGCGCTCGAAGGCAAGCGTGAGGACATGTACGTGAACCTCGAGAAGCCGATCACGGTGAAGCTGACGTACCAGACCGTGGTGGCCCAGGCCGACGGCACGGTGCACTTCTACGACGACATCTACGGACACGACGCAAAGCTCGTGGCGGCGCTAACGCCTGCCGCGCCGAAGGGCGCGGTCCTGGTGGCAGCCAAACGGTAATCGGGCTCGCAGGCCCCTCTCTATCCCCCCTACACGTCGGCCCCTCTTCCCATGTGGGTGGGAGGAGGGGCCGCAAGCGTTTGGGACGGCCGGCAGCGATGATCGGCCATGCCTCACGCACGCCTGCCCCTTTGGCGTTCCGACGGCGCGCGAAGGCGCGCCATCCAATTGTGGCCCCGGGCTCTGCCCCAATGGCGTTAACTTTAGGCGAGCGCGCCCCTCACCCGGCCGTTGGCCACCCTCTCCCCGCAAAAACCCCGCGGGGAGAGGGGCTCACAACATTCCGCCTCGCGAGAGGCGGGCGATCTCTCTTATTGATCGCGAGATGCGTTCTCCCGGGCTTCAATCTCGCGAGAGGCGAAATTCCTTGGCCCCTCTCCCCGCGGTTTTTGCGGGGAGAGGGTGGCTGAAGGCCGGGTGAGGGGCGATCTCGCCCTAAAGTGAACGCCATTGCGGCTCATGCCCGGGGTTCACGATTGCCTCCGCGCTCCATATTCATTCCGCCAGACGGCGTGGGAACGTGTCGGTCTCGCGGGTGTCGCCGAGGGAGACGAGGTGGAGGTCGCGAGCGCCGTCGTTGCGGACGGCGTGCGCGCAGTGTGGACCGGCCTCCAGCACCACCGCGCCGGAGCCTTCGAACGCGCGGCTCCGGACCGGCGAGCCCTCCCCTTCGTCCCACAACAGCGTCCAGCGGTCGGAGTACATCACCACCAGCACCTCGCGACGGACGGTGTGGAAGTGATTGCCGCGGATCGCGCCCGGACGCACGGTGGCCACGTGGCACTCCCGCACGTCCCCGAACGGCAGCTCGACGCCGAAGCTGCTTCCACGGGCGTCCGTGCGCGGCGACAGGTCTGCCACCCGTACGCTCATACCATCGCCGCCGACCCGATCTCCGGGTGGGCGCGGACGAAGTCCACGAGCCGCGGGGCGTAGTCGCGGAACGCCGGGGCCGCGATGCCCGCGGCGGCCAGGTCCGCGGTCGCGTTCCGCGTGTCGTACGAAGTCGGGTGCACGAAGTAGTCGACCGCCGCGGCCGGAATGCGCATCAGCCGGTACATGCCCGGCACGTAGTTCAGCGCGCCCTTGGCCAGCCCTTTCGTCAGCGGGACGCGCACCACCGTGCGCCGCGTCGCTTCGGCGATCGTGTCGATGGTCTCGTCGACGGTCATCGGACGAGGATCGGCGAGCGCGTACGTCTTGCCCGCGTTGGTCGTCAGTCCGCTGAGGTGTGTCAAGGCGCGGATGACGAAGTCGCGCGGCACGACGTTGAACCGGTACTGCGACGGACGGCCGACCACCGGCAGCACCGCGACGCGCGGCTGGCGCATGAGCCACTGGATCACCACGTACGGCCCGTCGAACTTCTGCGTCGCGCCGGTCTCGCTGTCGCCGACGACCACGGAGGGGCGGTAGACGGTCGCGGGGATCCGGTCCATCCGCTTCCGCACCTCGATCTCCGCGAGGTACTTCGTCTCCTCGTAGTAGTTGTTGAAGCTCTGCCCCATCTCCAGGTCTTCCTCCCGAAAGACGCCCGGATAGCGGCCGCTCACATAGCAGGTGCTCACGTAGTGCAGCCGGTGGAGGCGAGGCGTGCGCCCGGCGAGGTCGAGCACCCTCTGCGTGCCGGTGACGTTCACGTGCATGGCGAGATCGCGGGGAACGGAGAGGTCGTAGACGGCGGCGAGGTGGTAGATCTCGCGCACCTCGGCGACGTCGACGTGGTCGAGCGCCTGCGTGAGATCGCCCTCGACGAGGTGGATGCGGTTCGCCAGCGCCGGGTGCACTTTCACGAGCTGCGCCGCGCGCTCCTCCGCCAGCGCCCGGAACTTCGGCTGCACGAGACAGAGCGCGTCGTGGTCCGTGCGCAGGACGACGCGCGGCAGCAGCTCCGAGCCGAGGAAACCGGGGAAGCCGGTGAAGAAGATCATCGGTTCGCAGTTTAGTCCCCGCGCACAACGACCGCGATCGGTAACAGAAGCGCAATCATCGCGGCAACGGCCACTGCTACCCTCGGACTCATGCGCGCCATCGTCGCCATCCTCATGCTCGCCGCGGCTACCGCCGCTGACGCCTGTACCACCTTCTGCACCCGCGGGCTGTTCGGCCGCAATTATGACTTCGAGATCGGCTACGGGCTGGTGATGGTGAACAAGCGCGACGTGCGCAAGACGTCGCAGAAGGAAGTGCGGCCCGCGGCCTGGACGTCGCGCTACGGCAGCCTCACGTTCAACCAGTTCGGGCGCGACAGCGCTACCGGCGGGATGAACGAAAAAGGGCTGGTGGTCGAGCTGATGTGGCTCGACGGGACGCGCTACCCCGAGGCGGACGCGCGCAGCGAGCTGGGGACGCTGGAATGGATCCAGTACCAGCTCGACACCGCGTCGACCGTGGCCGAGGTGATCGCGAGCGATGCGAAAGTGCGGATCGGTCAGGGCGCGCCGCTGCACTACCTCGTCGCGGACGCCGCCGGCGACAAGGCCGCGATCGAGTTCCTCGACGGGAAGATGGTCGTGCATCGCGACGCGAACGTGCTCGCGAACGATCCGTACAGCGAGTCCGTGGCGGCGGCGAAGCGCGGCGCGCGGGATCGTTTCGCCCGCGCGTCGCAGGGAATGCCGGCGGCCACGAACGTCGATGCGGCGTTCGCGCTACTGGACGAAGTCGCGCAGCCGCACACGCAGTGGAGCATCGTCTACGACATCCGCAACCGCGCCGTCCACTGGCGCACGGCCCGGAACCGCGCGAAGCGGAGCGTGAAGCTCGCTTCATTCGACTTCTCGTGCGCGACGCCTGTACAGATCGCCGACGTCGACTCCGACCGCTTCACGAGCTACACGCGCGAACAGAACGCCGCGCTCGTGCGGCGTTCCGTTCGCGGGACGTCGTTCCTGAAGAACACGCCCGACGCGGAGATCGAGGAAAGCGCGCGCTGGCCGGAGCGCAGCGCGTGCACGGCGCCTGCGCTAGTCCGCTGACGAGAACGCGATCTGCGACCACGCGTCGCCGGACTGGTTGTCCACCGAGGACGCCCAGCCGTGCCAGTCGCCCGCGGTGCCGGTGAGGTTCTCGATCAGCACCTGCACCGTGCCGGAGGACGTGCCGCCGATGGTGATCTGCTCGATCGAGCGCGGGTCGACGTCGATCTCGGTCGTCTGCGTGTCCGTGCCCGCGCCGCTGATGTGGGCGGTGATGCGGAAGCGCTGCGTCGTCGACGCGGGATTCATCACGCCGACGTTCAGGCGGTACTGCGAGCTGCGGCGCTGGCCGAAGACGACTTTGAGGATCGACGGCGACGCCTCGCCGCGGATGATGGCCGGAAACGTCTGCGACATCGTGCCGGCGCCGCCGTCCGGACGCGGCGTCCAGATGCGCGAGGTCACGTGCAACAGACCGCCCGGATCGGGCGCGCCCTGGGCGGTCACGGCCATGAAGTGGATGGCGCCGAGGCCGGTGCGGCCGAGGACCTCGCCGACGAAGTCGTCGGAGGAGAACCCGCTGAGGGGGGTGAACTCGATCGTGCGCACCGGCGTCCCGGTGCCGGTCACGCCCTGCGGCAGCCAGAACATCGCGACGCTCTGAGGCGCATTGCGCAGATTGATGATGTCGACGGCCGTGCGGAAGTACGTGCCGTTCGCGCCGGCCGCGTTGCCGGTGACGGGGAGGATGACCTGCGGCGCGCCGGACTGCGGCACGATGAGCTCGTTCGTGCGCTGCGCAAAGGACGGGAGGGCGAGGAGAAGTGCGGCAACCGTTACGAATGGGATTCTCATGACGAGCGGTGTGCAGAGCAACGCCCGCGCCGTCAGCGCGGTAGACTTCGCCGCATGCAAACCGTTCGTGTGGGAATCCTCGGCTCCGGTGACGTCGGACGCGTGCTCGCGGCGGGCTTCGCCGGGCTCGGCCATGACGTCAAGATCGGCTCGCGCGATCCGCAGAAGCTCGCGGACTGGGCGGAGGCGGCGGGGCCGCATGTGTCCACCGGCACCTTCGCCGAGACCGCGCGCTTCGGGGACATCCTCGTCCTGGCCACCCTCGGCGTCGCGACCGAGGAGGCGATTCGCCTCGCGGGCGTCGACGCCTTCGAGGGGAAAGTCGTCATCGACGCCACCAACCCTCTCGACTTCAGCACCGGCGCGCCGCGCCTTTCCATCGGCCACACCGATTCCCTTGGAGAGGTCATTCAGCGTCTCCTGCCGAGGACACGCGTGGTCAAGGCGTTCAACACCGTGGGCAACGCGCTGATGATCAACCCCCAGTTACCGGGCGGACCGCCGGACATGTTCATCTGCGGGAACGACGAGGACGCGAAGAAGATCGTGACGCAGATCTGCAAACATTTCGGCTGGGGTGTGGTGGACATCGGCGGGATCGAGGGCTCGCGCCACCTCGAGCCGATGTGCATGGTCTGGGTCTTACACGGGCTCCGCTCGGGGAGCTGGTCTCACGCGTTCAAGCTCCTCCACCCGTAGGCACTTGCTTCCGTGTAAGAACTTCGGCCAGAGTTTGTCGGTTTCTCACCAATTCTGACGGCGCGCCCCTTGCAGCCGGGAGCCGTTCGGTGTTCATCTAAAGTCGAGGTGTCTATGCGAGTCGTCGTTCGGTTCGTTCTTTTCTCGTTCGTCATCCTCCTCCTCGCCCCCATTACCCAGGCCCAGTACTTCGGCCGGAACAAAGTGCAATGGGAGACCTTCGACTTCAAGGTCCTCCAGACGGAGCACTTCGACATCTACTACTACGACCAGGAAGCGGATGTCGTTCACGACGTGGCGCGCATGTCGGAGCGGTGGTACGCGCGGCTGTCGCGGGTGTTCAGCCACTCGTTCAAGCGCAAGCCGATCGTCCTCTACGCCAACTCCGCCGACTTCCACCAGACCACCACGACCGGCGGTCAGCTCGGCGAAGGCACGGGCGGCTTCACCGACGCGTTCATGAACCGCGTCGTGCTGCCGCTCACCGGCGATTACGCGCAGAACGACCACGTGCTCGGCCACGAAATGGTGCACGTGTTCCAGTACGACATCGCCGCGACCGCGAACCAGAACCGGCGCCGCTTCGCCCTCGAGGCGATGCCGCTGTGGATCGTGGAAGGCATGGCGGAGTACTTCTCGAAAGGCCGCGTCGACCCGCTGACGTCGATGTGGATCCGCGACGCCACGATCCACGACCGCATGCCGAACCTGCAGGAGCTGACGCGGGACTCGCGCTACTTCCCGTACCGCTACGGCCAGGCGCTCATGGCGTACATCGGCTCGCGCTTCGGCGATGAAGCCGTGGTCCGCTACTTCCACGCGGCCGGCGTGGTCGGCCCGCAGGACGCGGTCGAGCGCGCGCTCGGCATCTCCCACAAGCAGCTCTTCACCGACTGGGCGGAGTCGGCGCGCGAGCTGTACACGCCGGTCATCCAGGCACGCACCGCGGAGCTGGTCGGGCCGCTCGTGGGCCGGAAGCCCGATCCGCCGCCCGCCGAGCCCGCGGCCGACGACAAGGAGCGCCGCCGCCGTCGCCGCCGCGACCGGATGTCGGAGATGAACGTCGGTCCGGCGTTCAGCCCGGACGGCCGCTACGTCGCCTTCCTCTCCTCGCGCGAGCTCTTCTCCATCGATCTCTTCCTGGCCGACGCCAAGACCGGCCAGATCGTCCGCCGCCTGGTGGCCTCGGACCGCGACGCGCACTTCGAGTCGCTGCGGTTCATCGAGTCCGCGGGCGCGTGGTCGCCGGACAGCCGCCGCATGGCCTTCGTGACGTTCTCGAAGGGCGACAACTTCCTGTCGTTCGTCGACGTCGAGACGCGCAAGACCGAGCACGTGAAGGTGCCGGGCCTCGAGGCCATCATCAACGTGGCCTGGTCGCCGGACGGCCGCACGATCGCCCTCGCGGGCCAGACCACGGGCGTGAGCGACCTGTTCCTGTACGACATCGAGTCGAAGCAGGTGCGCCGCCTGACCGCGGACAAGTACGCCGACCTGCACCCGTCGTTCTCGCCGGACGGCAAGACCATCGTGTTCGCGACGGACCGCGGCTCGGACACGATCCTCGAGCAGCTCCGCTTCACGAACATGCG
The DNA here is from genome assembly GCA_036375075.1 of Thermoanaerobaculia bacterium. Taxonomy (GTDB): domain Bacteria; phylum Acidobacteriota; class Thermoanaerobaculia; order Gp7-AA8; family Gp7-AA8; genus QHVT01. Next base: position 23,841 of record DASUSN010000067.1, read on the forward strand.
CATGGCGACGATCGACGTGGCCTCGGGGCAGGTCCGCGAGATCCAGGCCTTCAACGGCGCGAAACACATCAACCCGCAGTTCAGCGCGGACGGGCGCTCGATCTACTTCATCGCCAATCCGGAAGGCGTCCCGGACATCTACCGGATCACCTGGCCGGAAGGCCAGATCAACCGGGTGACGATGGTGGACAGCGGCGTGGCCGGCATCACGGACATGTCGCCGGCGCTGTCGGTGGCCTCGCGGACGGGCGACATCGCGTTCTCGCTGTACGAGGACGACAACTACAACATCTACACGCTGCCCGCGGGCACGGTGGGCGGACCGGCGCAGGTGGCCGCGGCCCCGGCGGAGAACACGGCGCCGCGCGCCGCGCTGCTGCCGCCGCTGCGCGGCACGGGCTCGGAGATCACGGCGTATCTGATGCGTCCGGAGGAAGGTCTCCCGCCGGCGTCGGCGCAGTTCCAGGAGCGCGGCTACGACTCCAACCTCCGCCTGGCTTACCTCGGACCTCCGACGCTGGGCGTCGGCATCAATGAGTTCGGCGCGGGCGCGGGCGGCAGCGTCACCGCGTACTTCAGCGACATCCTCGGGCAGCACAACGTCGGCTTCACGTTCCAGGGCGGCGGCGGCTCGGGCACGTCCAGCCTGGCCGAGCAGCTCGGCGGCGAGCTGTTCTACCTCAACCAGAGCCGCCGTCTGAACTGGGGCGCGGACCTGACGCACATCCCGATCGTGTACGGTTCCGCGGGCTACGTGGGCTTCGATCCGAACACCCAGACGGACGTGTACGTGCAGGACCGCGAGGTCCAGCTCATCACGGACGTGTCGGGCCTCGCGCAGTATCCGTTCAGCACGACGCGCCGCATCGAGGGCGCCATCGGCATGGAGCGCTACTCGTACAAGGTCGAGCGCGAGCTGTTCTTCGTGCAGGGCGGCCGCATCGTGGACCGCGAGCGGCAGCGGCTGGTCGATCCGATCGAATGGACGTTCACGAAGGCGTCGACGGCGTTCGTCGGCGACAGCTCGGTGTACGGCTTCATCTCCCCCATCAACGGCACGCGCTACCGCTACGAGATCGAGGCGCTGCGCGGCGACCTCAATTTCCAGACCGCGCTGGCCGACTGGCGGAAGTACTTCTTCTTCCGGCCGATGACGCTGGCCATCCGCGGGCTGCACTACGGCCGCTACGGCAACTCGGACGAGCTGAATCAGCTCTCGCCGCTCTACCTCGGCCGCGGCTCGCTGATGCGCGGCTACGATCCGTACTCGATCGACGCGGTGGAGTGCCCGACGAACACGAACGAGTGCCCCGTCTTCGACCGCCTGGTCGGCTCGAAGATCGGCCACGCCAGCATCGAGCTGCGCGCACCGTTGCTCGGCACGCGCGAGTTCGGCCTGATCAACGCCGCGTTCCTGCCGACCGAGATCTACGCCTTCGCGGACGCCGGCGCGGCGTGGAACAACACCAGCGACGTGAACTGGACGTATGAGACCGACACGGACGAGCGCGTGCCGGTGTTCAGCGTGGGCCTCGGCGTGCGCCTGCTGCTCAGCTACATCCCCATCGAGTTCTTCGCTGCGAAGCCGTTCCAGCGCCCGGACGAAGAGATCGTGTACGGCTTCAACATCGCCCCGGGCTGGTAGTGCATTTCTCGAAAGCAGAATTCGAGCGCCTCGTCGAAGAGGCGCTCGAAAGCCTCCCCCCGCGGTTCGCGCAGCTGCTGGACAACGTCGCGGTCGTCGTCGAGGAAGAACCGAGCGACGACGACCTCGACGCCCTCGAGGATCCGGAGGGCGACCACGAGCTCCTCGGGATCTATCGCGGCGTCGCGCTCACGCGCCGCACCCACGACATGCTGCCGATGCTCCCCGACCAGATCGCGATCTTCCGCGGCCCGATCCTTCGGATCACGCGCAGCCGCCACGAGGCCGTCCACGAGATCCGCGACACCGTGATCCACGAGCTCGGCCACTACTTCGGCCTGCACGACGAAGACATGGCGTACTGATAGCCCGCTCGCTCGCCCATCCGGGTTCAGCGATGACAGGCCTAGATCACTTGATGTCGACGAGCTCGATGTCGAAGACGAGCATGCCCTGCGGCTTGGTCTTGTCGCTGCCGTACGCGAGCTTCGACGGGATCCAGAAGCGGGTCTTCTCGCCTTCCACCATGAGCTGCAGCCCCTCGGTCCAGCCGCGGATCACCTGGCCGAGCGAGAACTCGATGGTCTTGCCGCGGAGGATGGAGCTGTCGAACATCTGCCCGTCGGTGGTCCAGCCGCTGTACTGGACTTCGACGGTGCTGCTGCGCTTCGGGTGGACGGTGCCGGTGCCGGCGCGCAGGACTTTGTACGCGAGGCCGGACTCGGTGACCGTCGCATCGGCCGGCGGCGCGGCCACGTCGGCGGGCGTCTTCGGCGGCTCGACGATCTCGACCAGCTCGGTGTCGATGACCAGGGCCTGATCGACTTTGCCGCCGTTGAGCGCCTGAGGGATCCAGGCGCGGCGGGCCTCGCCGACGACCATCTGCTGCGCGGCCTGTCCCCAACCGGGGATCATTTTCTTCACCCCGATGAAGAGGGTCTGCGGCGCGGGGACGTGCTGGACGAGCGTACCGTCCGCCTTCCAGACGGTGTAACGCACGCGCAGCAGGCTGTCTTCGGCCGGCTTGACGGTACCGGTGCCCGCGCTGAGGCGTTGGGTGACCAGGCCGTTCTCGGCACGCTCGGCGTCAGCCGGAGGGGTGGTGAGGTCGGCCGGCGGCGCCGGCTTGTCGGCGGCGAAGAGAGGAAGGGCGAGGAGGACGAGGGAAAGGAAGCGACGGACCATGGTCCGCGCATTGTAAATGTAGGGCGCGGCTTTAGCCCGCCTCCCCCGGGGAGGGGCGGGCTGAAGCCACGCCCTACATTTTCCTAATCGCGCGGGATGTGGAACGGCGGCTCGTCGTCCGAGGCCGCGATCCACTCCGTCTGCTCCTCATCGGGCAGGGACCACTGCTTGTCGTCGTCGTTGCGATAGCTGCGAATGTCTTCCATCGGCTGTCTCCTCAAAATTGCGCCGCTTCGGTCGAGCCTTCGAGTGCCGTGGTGGACGACTCGCCGGAGCTGATCACCTTGGCCACTTCGTCGAAGTACCCGGTGCCGACTTCGCGCTGGTGGCGCGTGGCGGTGTAGCCGTCCTTCTCCGCCGCGAACTCGGCCTGCTGCAGGCGGGAGTACGCGGACATGCCCTCGTCGCGGTACTGCCGCGCGAGGTCGTACATCGAGTAGTTGAGCGCGTGGAACCCGGCCAGGGTGACGAACTGGAACTTGTAGCCCATCTTTCCGAGCTCGGTCTGGAACGTGGCGATCTGCTCGGGCGAGAGCTTCTTGGCCCAGTTGAACGAGGGCGAGCAGTTGTACGCGAGGAGCTTGCCGGGGTACTTCGCGTGCACGCCCTCGGCGAACTCGCGGGCCTCGTCGACGTCCGGCGTCGAGGTCTCGCACCAGAGCACGTCGGCGTACGGGGCGTACGCGATCGCGCGGGCGATGGCCATCTCCAGGCCGTTCCTGATCCGGAAGAATCCCTCGGGCGTCCGCTCGCCGGTGATGAACGGGTGGTCGCGCTCGTCCACGTCGCTGGTGAGGAGCGTCGCGCTGTGCGCGTCCGTGCGGGCGATGACGAGCGTCTGCACGCCCATCACGTCCGCCGCGAGACGCGCGGAGGTGAGCGTACGGATGAACTGCGTCACCGGGACCAGCACCTTGCCGCCGAGGTGGCCGCACTTCTTCTCCGACGCGAGCTGGTCTTCGAAGTGGACCGCGGCCGCGCCGGCCTCGATCATCATCTTCATCAGCTCGAACGCGTTCAGCGCCCCGCCGAAGCCCGCCTCGGCGTCGGCGATGATCGGCGCGAACCAGTGCGTGCCGCTGCGCCCTTCGACGTGGTCGATCTGATCGGCGCGCTGCAAGGCCTGGTTGATCCGCTTCACCACCTGTGGGACGGAGTTCGACGGATAGAGGCTCTGGTCCGGATACATGTGCCCCGAGAGATTCGCGTCCGCCGCGACCTGCCAGCCGGAGAGGTAGATGGCCTTCAGGCCGGCGCGCACCTGCTGGATGGCCTGGTTCCCGGTGAGCGCGCCGAGGGCGTTGACGAACGGCTCGGTCTTGAGCAGGTCCCACAGGCGCTCGGCGCCCATTTCGGCCAGCGTGTACTTGATGTCGACCGAGCCACGCAGCCGGAGGACGTCCTCGGCCGAGTACTCGCGCTCGACACCTTCCCAGCGCGAATTGCTGAGCCAATCGCGCTCGATCACTTTCGGGTCACGTGCTTCCTTCAATTTCATGCTTGCTCCTGTCGCAACAGTTCCTGATATGCAGGGATGGTGAGAAAGTCCGCGAGCTCGTCCGCGAGAATGAGCTCGTCGAAAAGTCGGGCGGCGGCCCGGACGTGCGGCTGGTCGCCGATACGGGCCAGCTCCTCGTCGCGGATCTGCTCGTAGAGGGCGGCGTCGATGCTGCGGCCGTCATCGAGCTTCGCGCCGTGATGGATCCACTGCCAGAGCTGGGTGCGCGAGATCTCGGCGGTCGCGGCGTCTTCCATGAGGTTGTACAGCGGCACCGCACCCGACCCGCCGAGCCACGCGGCGAGATAGAGGATGCCGACGTTCACGTTCTGCCGGACACCCTTCTCCGTGATCACGCCCTCGGGCAGCTCGAGCAGTTCCTCACGCGAGGGCGCAGGGCGCAGGGCGCGGGGCGCAGGAGAACCGGCTTCGGACGCTCCTGTCCCCTGCGCCCTGTCCCCTGCGATCTGGTTTTCGCCGGGCATGTGCTCGTCGAACACTTCCTTCGCCAGGGCGACCATGCCCGGGTGGGCGACCCACGTGCCGTCGTGACCGGCCTTCACCTCGCGCAGCTTGTCCGCGCGCACCTTCGCGAAGGCGGCCTCGTTCGCGGCGTCGTCACCCTTGATGGGGATCTGCGCGGCCATGCCGCCCATGGCGTGGATGCCGCGCCGGTGGCAGGTCTGGATGAGCAGGTCGACGTACGCGGCGAGGAAGGCCTTGTCCATCGTGATCGACCCGCGGTCCGGCGTGAGGAAGTCGTGCCGGGCCCTGAATTTCTTGATGAAGGAGAAGATGTAGTCCCAGCGTCCGCAGTTGAGACCCGCGCTGTGCTCGCGCAGCTCCCACAGGATCTCGTGCATCTCGAACGAGGCCAGGATCGTCTCGATCAGCACCGTGGCCCGGATCGTCCCGGTCGGAACGCCGAGGAACTGCTGGGCCAGGACGAAGACGTCGTTCCAGAGCCGCGCCTCGAGGTGCGACTCCATCTTCGGCAGGTAAAAGTACGGCCCCGACCCGCGAGCCATCAGCTCCTTCGCGTTGTGGAAGAAGTACAGCGCGAAGTCGAAGAGACTGGCGCTGACCGGGACGCCGTCCACGGTCACGTGCTCTTCATTGAGGTGCCAGCCGCGGGGGCGGACCAGCAGGACGGCGGTCTTCTCGTTCAGCCGGTACTGCTTCTCGCCGCTGTCGAAGCTGATGGTGCGGCGCACGGCGTCGATGAGGTTGAGCTGCCCCTGGATGCAGTTCTCCCAGGTGGGCGAGTTGGCGTCCTCGAAGTCCGCCATGAACACGTTCGCGCCGGAGTTGAGGGCGTTGATGATCATCTTCCGGTCGACCGGACCGGTGATCTCCACGCGGCGGTCGAGCAGGTCGGCGGGGATCGGGGCCACGGTCCAGTCCGACTCGCGGATCTCCCGCGTCTCCGGCAGGAAGTCCGGCAGCTCGCCGGCGTCGAGGCGCTTCTTGCGCTCCTCGCGGGCCGCCAGCAGCTCCAGGCGCCGCGCGTTGAACTCGTGGTGCAGCATGGCCACGAAGCCAAGGGCCTCGTCCGAGAGGACGGCGTCCCACTCGGGGCGAACCTCACCCTTCACATCGATGTCCGTCACAACCACAGCCACATCCGTCATCGTGTAAAATGGTTGAGCACGCGGCTTGCCAGAGTCAATAAGTAACAGGCTGTGCAGTAGTTACTCTGTCAATGGCTGTAAAAGTGAAGCTGTAAAGCCGAAAAGATTTGTAAAGCCGCAAGAGGGCAGACCATGACTCCACCGATCAAGTTGGGTGCCAAGGTCCGGGCCATGCGCCGCAAGGAGCAGCTCACCCAGACCCAGCTCGCCGAGCGGCTGGAGATCTCGCCGAGCTACCTGAACCTCATCGAGCACAACCAGCGGCCGTTGCCTGCCCACCTGCTGGTGAAGCTCGCTCAGATCTTCCACGTCGAGCTGCAAGCCTTCGCGGACGACTCGCACTCCCGCCTCGCGGACTCGCTGCAGGAAGTCTTCGCCGATCCGCTGCTCGAGGAGCACGCGGTCATGACGAACGACATCCGCGAGCTGGCCGAGAGTCCCGCCGCGGCGCGCGCCATCATCGCGCTCTTCCACGCGTACAAGTCGAGCGTCCAGTCGATGCGCGACCTCGCCTCCGAGCTCTACGACGGCCGCGCCTTCCACGGCGTCGACCCCGCCCACCTGCCGAGCGAAGAGTGCTCGGACGTGATCCAGGAGAGCCTGAACTACTTCCCCGAACTCGAGGCGGCGGCCGAGGAGCTGACGCGGCGCGAGAGGTTCGACCGCCACGACATGTACCGCTCGCTGGCCGGGTACCTCGGCGCCAAACACGCCGTCGAGGTCGCGCTCACGCCCGTCAGCCGCGACCGCGGGCTCGTGCGCCACTACGATCCGGAGACCCGGCGGCTGTCGCTGTCCGAGGTGCTGCCGCCGTGGAGCCGGCAGTTCCAGCTCGCGCACCAGCTCGCCCTCCTGGAGGCCGCGCCCGCAATCGACGCGATCGTGCAGCGCTCGCAGAAGAACCTCAACACGCCGGAGTCGGCGAAGCTCTGTCGCATCGCGCTCGCGAACTACTTCGCCGCCGCGCTGCTCATGCCCTACGACGACTTCTATCGCATGGCCGAGGACGTGCGGTACGACATCGAGCTCCTGCAGCACCACTACACGGCGAGCTGGGAACAGGTCTGCCATCGCCTCACCACGCTGCGGAAGCCCGGCGCGACCGGCGTGTCGTTCCACTTCGTCCGCGTCGACATCGCCGGAAACATCTCCAAGCGCTTCAGCGGGACGGGCATCCGCTTCGCGCGCTTCTCCGGCTCCTGCCCGCGCTGGGACGTCCACGCCGCGTTCCTCACGCCGGGACGCATCCGGACGCAGCTCTCGACGATGCCGGACAACACCGCCTACTTCTGCATCGCCCGCACGATCCGCAAGAGCTACGGCTATGCCTCGGGCGACGCGCTGATGGCGGTGGGCATCGGCTGCCCCGTGCGCGACGCGAAGAAGCTGGTCTACGCGGACGGCTACGACCTGAACAACATCGAGGCGGCGGTGCCGATCGGCACGACCTGCCGCCTGTGCGAGCGCGTGAACTGCGAACAACGCGCCTTCCCGCCGCTGCAGCACGGGCTGAAGGTGGACGAGAACGTACGCGGACGGTCGTTCTTCGCGCCGGTGGAATCAGGTGTGACCCCGAGCGAGCGCAGCGAGTCGAGGGGCCGGATTAGCAGCAACGCGACGCGAGCCAAGCGCCGGAGTCAAACACCCAACACCTAAGAGCCGAACCGGTACTGCAACGCCCGGCGGATCTCGTCCTGCTCCTGAGACTCGCCCGCGCCGAGGGGCTTCGAGACCTCGATCGGCTTCAAGTCGGGATCCGTGAAGCTGATGACACAGTAGTCGGCACCAGGCGGCTCGACGACGTCGGCGATCTCGCCCCCGTCGCGTCCGAGCTCACTCATCGCCTCGCGGGCCATCCGGCGAATCCGGTCCTCGAAGTCGGTCATTTCGTCCCCATAGCCCCGAGCGCAGTCGAGGGCCGAGTCAGCACCTGCGCCAAGCGATCCGACAGGTCGCCGCACATGCAGCGAGCTTCGTGCCCACTCGGCGTTGCTGCCAACTCGGCCCCTCGACTTCGCTCGGGGCTATGGGCGAGCTAGAACGCGAACAGCAGCACCGCGCCGAGGGCTGCCACCACCACCCCGGCGATCGTCAGCACCAGCGCGTGGCCGCGCTTCAGTCCCGAGGTTACCGGCGCGAACAGCGCGCGGAACGGGCGCATCAGCATCGCGAAGACGCCCGAGAGCACGATCCACCATGCGCCCGCCGCCACCGACAGCGCGCCGAGGAAGAGGCGGCCGCGCTCGAAGCGCGTGTTGTAGTCGAAGCCCAGGTCGCGGATGCCGACCTCGCTGAGGATCGCCCCGAACGCGCCCGCCGGCGCGAGCAGCGCGCCGGCACACAGCAGCACCAGCACGAACACGATGGGAGGAAGGATCAGCCACTTGCGCGCGCCGAGCGGCTCGCCGCGCTCCTCCATCAACGCCACGTACGCGCGGCTCATGAGAAACGCCGGCAGGAGCAGCAGCGCCCCGCCGATCGGGAGCGTGATCACCATCAGCAGCGTCAGCGCCAGCGATCCGTAGGCCAGACGCCAATCATCGGGACCCGTCATCACTCGATCCATCGCTTTCCTCCAGAAGGGCCGGTCGTCATCCGGCAGCCAGCGCTCGGGCGGTCCGAGCTGCTCGAGCACCGTGCCCAGGCGCTCCGGCCCGATCGGCGACGGCGCGCCCGCGAGCGCGACCTCCACGTGCTCGATCACGTTCTGCTCGACTTCATCCGCTTCGATCGAGCGGCTGCCGCGCAGGGACACGCGCATCCGCTGCAGGTACTCGTCGAACCTCCGCTTCGCATCGGGGGTCAGCTCGATCATCGTCCCCCCTCCTTTCGCAGTTGACCGATCGCGCCGTGCAGGCTCGTCCAGTGCTCGTTCATCCGCCGCAGCTCCTCCCGCCCGCGGGTCGTCAGCCGGTAGTACTTACGGGGCGGACCGGAAGAAGATTCTTCGATGTAGCTCTCGACGTAGCGCTCGTTCCGCAGACGGCTGAGGATCGGGTAGACCGTCCCCTCGTTGATGACCAGGCTGTCGACGTCGCCGAGGCGGCGGACGATGTCGTAGCCGTAGAGCGGACCGGCGCCGAGAGTATTGAGGATCGCCAGCTCGAGGAGGCCCTTGCGGAGCTGCGTCGTCCAGTTGACGAAGAACGTGTCGCTCATCTGCATGGCAATGTAGTGCCATGCTAGGTACCTGTCAATACCATGTAGCGTGACAAAATGAAGGCGGGCCCCCGGCCCGCCTCCGAAATCACTTACTGAACGGTAGCCGTCTTCGCGCAGTGCTCGTCGAAAGCGGCGGTCAGCTCGGCGGCGATGTCGTGCGCGTGGCGCCCTTCGATGTTCCAGCGCTCCAGCATCTTCACCACCTGACCGTCCTTGAGCAGCGCGATGGACGGAGACGACGGCCGGTAGCCGACGAAGTACTCGCGGGCACGTGCGGTCGCGTCGCGATCGTTGCCGGCGAAGACCGTGATCATCCGGTCGGGCCGGTTGTCGTGCTCGAGAGCCATCGCCACGGCCGGGCGAGCCATGCCCGCGGCGCAGCCGCAGACGGAGTTGACGACGACGAGCACCGTCCCCTTCTTCTCGCCCAGCACCGCGTCGACTTCGGCGGCCGTCCGCGTCTCCTCAATTCCGAGCCGCGTCAGCTCCTGCCGCATCGGCCCGACGATCATTTCATCGTACATCTGAGAGTCCTCCCGAGCGGATCATAACGTACCTCCGGCGCGACAAATGCCGCGCCGGAAGTCAGTGACGAAACGGTTAATGCCGCGTGCCTTCGGCGACGTTCACAGACTGGACGATCTTGTTGAAAACGGCGCTGTAATTGCGCGACTCGGCCTCCGGCGTGACGAACACCATGTAGATGAGGTGGCCGTCCGGGAGGGCGCGGGTCACCAGGGTGACGCGCTCGTTGATTCGCGTGTTCGGGTTCGTGCCGCGCAGGCTGGCCGCGAGGGCGGTGCGCCCGTCGACCGAGACCTGCTGGCCGGAGCCGCTGATCACGCGCAGGTGCGGGCTGGTCTGCTGGATCTGGGCGATGAGGTCATTCGTGGCCGACTGCAGCGTCACCGAGCCGGTGCTGCGCAGCGACTGACGCGTCGCGTTGCCCGACGGCTCGTAGTGATTGACGATCAGCCCGTACACGACCTCCGTCCGGCCGCTGACCGTGCCGACCCCGCCCTCGGGCGCAATCGTCACACCGAAGCCGCCGCTGTCGTACACGCGCCAGTTCGACGGATACGCGATGGCGTACGCGCCGTTGCGGTTCGAATACTGCCGGAACGAGCTCGACGGAGCGGCCACGCGTCCGATGGAGCCGGAGTTGTTGGTCGTCCCGCTCGTCATCGGCGGATTGTTGGCCGTGCCCTGAGCGATCTGGGTCATCGTCGGCGCCTTGCCGTAGCCGCGGAGATCGCGCTGGATGCTCGCGAGCTGCGTCACGTTCTGCGTCGGAGTGGACGGCTCGCGGAGGAGCTGGCGCTCCTTCTCGATGCGCGCGATGCGGTCCGGCGGCGCGGGGTGGTGCGACAGCCACGTGGTCTTCCGCGCCGTGTCGACCTTCGCCAGGGTGTTGAAGAAGCTCACCATGTCCGCGGGCGTGTAGCCGCTGGCGGCGAGAATCTGCGCGCCGCGCACGTCTGCCTGCGTCTCGAGCTCACGGCTGAACTTCAGGAACAGCGCGTTGAGGCCGACGCCGCCGACCGTGTTCAGGATCTGCGCGGTGTTGTTGCCGACGCGGCCGCCGAGGAGTCCGCCGAGGATCTGCAGTCCGGCCTGGGCGGCATAGGCCTTCGAGGCCTGATGCGTGCCGTGACGAAGCGCGGAGTGGGCGATCTCATGCGCGAGCACGCCGGCGATCTCGCCTTCGTTCTTCGCGTTCTCGATGATGCCGCGGTTCAGATAGATGTAGCCGCCGGGAAGCGCGAATGCGTTGATGTCGCTCGCGTTCACGACGCGGAAACGGTACTGGAACTGCGGTCCGCCGGCGTTCTGGGCCAGGCGCTGTCCGATGCGGTTGACGTAATTCTCGACATCCGAGTCCCGGACGATCGGGAGCTGCCGTTCCGCCTCGGCCGCCGACTGGGCGCCGATCTCGACGTCCTGCTGGGCACTGAACATGTTCCAGCCCGGGTTGATCTTGGTCTGCGCTTCGGCCGCACCCGCCATGAGTGTCACGGCGAACATGACGGCGAGGATCGGCCGGAGCTGCGCTGATCGGTTCATTGTCTTTCCTCCTTCAAATAACCGGAAGAGAGCATTGCATCGCCGGTGCCGCTTTTCGCCCGCAACTGCAGCCGTGACCGAGGCTTAATCGGCCTCCCGGCAGGACAGAGCGTCACCGCCGGACAGCGCGCCGCCGCGAGGAGATCATCCCGACCAGAGTGTCGAGGTCGCCTGCATCGATCCGGCTGTCGGCGTTCGCGTCGCAGCCCCAGGAGCCCGCGTAGTCGCCGTCCTGAGCCGTAATCATCGGATGCCCGTCGCCGTCTCCGATCTCGTGGAACATCGGCAGGATGTCCAGCGAGTTCGTCAGCCCGTCCCCGTTGCAATCCCCCCGCGGCGGGACGTGAAGGCGCTGGATCGCGCTGCCGAGGAAGGACGCCGTGGCCAGGTAGATCTCCCCGCCGGGCGCTTCCGTGACGTCGATGAGATAGTCCGTAAAGTCGTCCACCACCGGCACCGGGTCCGGGATCGGCCGCGCCGCGACATCCGGGAAGTAATAGAGCGACCGCGTGACGAACGCGGCCATGAGATACCCGCGGCGAATCATCGGATTCGCCCCCGTCATCCGGGCGATGCCCGTCGGGGCCACGGTCGAGGGGAAGACGTAGTCCGGCGCGACGCTGACGGGCCGGACTACCGGCCAGCCGCAATCCACCCCCGACTCGATGACATGCAGCTTGTCCCCGCCATTCGCACCGTTGTCCCCGACCACGACGCGCTGCAGCTGCGGATCCCAGGCGAGGTCATACGGATTCCGCATCCCCTGCGCGTACTTCGTGGCGTTCCCCTCCCGGTCGATCCGCCAGATCTTCCCCGCGTTCCACTCCGGCTTCTGCGCGATCGCGTGCGCCCCGTACTCCCCGATCCCCACGTAGATCGTGCCGTCCGGCGCAACCGTCAGATTCCCGCCATGATGCTCGTCCGACACCCCCCGCTCCCGGAACTCGATGTCCCCCGGAAAGGCCTTCAGCACCTGCTCCGCGCCCGTGGCGAGGTCGACCGTCGAGACGACGTCGTCCAGCACCTTCTCCCCGCTCCAGGTCGTGTAGTGCACCACCGCCGTCGCGTCATCCAGCAAGGCCATCCCCAACAGCCCGCCGTTCCCCCCCGCCTTCGTCGGCAGCGACGCCACCGGCACGCTCGTCCCGCCCTCGATCCGGTGAATCCACCCATCGGTCGTGGTCGCATACACCACCCCCGCCGAGTCCACCACCACCGAGCTCACGAACCCCGGCACATCGGCCACCTTCTCGACCCGGAACCCGGGCAACGTCCCGGCACTCGCGCCGGCCGCGAGCAGCAGAAAAAGAGAAACCCTGAGAAATGTCATCCGAAGCGACCGCAAGAAAAATCCGGGCCAAGGATATACGGGGTTCCTCGGGTTCCTCGGTTCCTCGGAGTTCCTCGGGGGGGATCGGCCTCTCCCTCCGAGGCACCCGAGGAACCGAGGAACTCCGAGGAACTCGTACCGGAATACACCTGACCCCTAAGAAGTTATGCAGGTTCCTTGACGCGAAACGCGGCCGGTGAGATCATCCCCGCCGCTTCGCCGGAGGCAGTGACGCGGGGTGGAGCAGTCTGGTAGCTCGTTGGGCTCATAACCCAAAGGTCGCAGGTTCAAATCCTGTCCCCGCAACCAATGAAATCAAGCATTTACGGCCGCCGAAAAGGGCGGCCGTAATCGTTTTATCTAGGTCGAATCTAGGTTGGTCATCTTTCTCGGCAATTCTCCTCTGCGCGAGCAACTTGTCGCTGGCTCACTGCGCGAGGAAATCTAGGTCGCGTCTAGGTTCGTTTACGGCGCACAACCTCCTCCTCGCGCATTAACGTGCGAAGAACGCCGATGAGACTGAAGCCCTCGTCGCTGATCCTCGTCGTGACGGCGCTCCGCTGTCATTCGGGGCTTCGTGTATCAGGTTGACCTCACCATCCAGCGGTGGATCAATCTTCACGACAACGAGCGGCTTGAACGAGCGCGGCGAAGACATCGACATCGTTGCCCGGGGCATCGCCGGGAATGACGACGAGCAGCGAATCACCGAACAGGAAAACCGGGACGAGAATCTGACGCTCCGCTCGCCGACAGCCGTGCAGTCGGTTGCGAACTTTGCGATTCATCGTGAACGAACCCGGGCCTCTACCTTCTCTTCCGCTTCACTACGAACGCGCGAGTCGGCATCGAGCCGGGCGCAGACTTCCCGGGATCGATCCCCGGCATCGTCGCGTGGCAGCGCGTGCAGTCCGGTGAAGCCAGTGAATCAGAAGAGAAGGCGATCGCCGAGGCGCTGCGCGGCTTTTGTCGCCAGCTGCCGCACCCACAACCGGAATTGGCGATGAGGCGTGGACGCCCCTTGCAGCGGATCGCATCGGCTGACGATCGCGATGGCTCACCTTTCTGACGAGGTTTGAATGGACCGTAGCAGAGAAGACTACAACTAGACCAACACTAGACTAGTGGCGTGTCACGACACTAGGTACTACATGAAACAGACGATCCGGCCTCCTGAGGACGTAATGCGGCAGCGGTCGCACTCGGGGCAGTCACGACAAACAGGTGGCCGCCCCTGATCTCCTGAATGGTGGCGAGTGGCAGGTGTTCTCGCCACGGCGGCGCGGGGCGCGACGTCATCGTCGGTCCCGGCCAGCAGGACTGCGGGAATGGGCAACGCGGAGCGATCGGGGGGACGAAAGTCTCCCCGGCCCTCAGATCGGAGCGGAGGAGAGGGGGGGAGGTAGTCCAGGAACTCGCGGTCGGCTAGGAGGCGCTCGTCGGTTCCCTTGACACGTTTGAGGAGTCGATCAACTCGGGGTCGGGCGGCAGTCGACGGGGGCGTGGAGGTATCGATGCTGTTGGGAGGGCGGCAGGCGGAAAAGCACGATCGCAGATGGCGCCAGGGCGGATTCCACCAGGCGGCAGGCGATGTGATACGCCACCCAGCCGCCCAGGCTGTGGCCGAGCAGAACGTACGGCGGGCCGAGCGACGGCCACTACGGCCCGTTCCTGCGCGGACGCAAGCTCGTCGAAGTTCGCAGGGAGCGGACCCGGACTGCTGCCATGACCCGGAGCGTCGACGGCGACGACCTCCCATCCGTCCGGCATCGTTTCGGCGAGCGGGCGGTACATGTGCGCCGCCCCGCCGGCGAAGGGGAGGCAGATCAGTTGCCGAGGGCCTCCGCTTCGCAGACGTCGGATCATGCTTGCTACGGCGCGGTACAGACGAAGCCACGCTCGATGAGCGCGCCGACGAGACTGCAGACGTCTTCGATGGGAACGCCGTTTACGGCGCCGGCGAGCTCCGCGATCGACGCGCCCGTGCCGGAACCGAGACGCTCCATGAGCGGTCTCGCCCAGCTCGGGATCGCGGTCTCGCGCCCGGCGCCGCGGAGGATCAGCGTTCCGTCGTTGCCGGCCACGTCCACGAGCGGCGTCACGAGGCGGACGCGGTGGGCCGGCTGAGGCGCGGCGTGGTGCGGCGCCACTCCGAACGGCAGGCTGACGTGCGTCTGCGGCCGCGACCGCGCGCGTTGAGCCGCCAGGTAATCGGCGATGCACGACGCGCCCAGCCGCTCGGTGAGCATCGACACGAGCGTGCGCCGGTACGCTTCGAGCGCCTCGGCGTCGCCGAATCGCGGCATGTCGCGACGCATGAAGGGCTCCGTCCGGAACTCCTCAGCAAGCCACGTAACGAAGTCGACTCCCGTCAGAGGCGCGAAGCCGAGGTTCAGATGCAGCGATGGCGAATCGGTCGACGTAACTTCGTGCCACCATCCGCGGGGGATGTAGAGCAGATCCCCGCGCTGCAGCGTGCCTTCCCAGCGAAGCGGTCCGGGCTCTCCGCTGTCGGGAACGAACGCGTCGCCCCGACCCAGCGGCGCAACGCGACTCGGCTCATAGATGCTCCAGCGCTTCTCCCCTTCCACCTGCAAGGCGTAGACGTCGCGGTTGTCCCAGTGGATGGCGAAGCCCGGCGTATGACCGAACGACGCGAACAGCACCGTCGTCGCCGCCGCCGTCGCGAAGAGAGCGCCCATCTCCTCCGACAGCGCCGCGATGACCGGGTCGACTTCGTTGACGGCATCGACCACGAGCGTGGCGCCTTCCCGGAGTCGCCGGTACAACGCGGGGACGTCGATGCGAAGAATGTCCTCGCCCCTCACATTTCGTACGGTATGCGTGAACGTGAGCTCATCCGCGGCCGCGCCAACCTTGTCCAGATGGACCCGCTTCGGATCGTGACGGCTATACGAGAGGATCTTGTTGAGCGAAGTCCAGGTGAAGAGGGACTCGAACTTGTCGGGTATCCCTTTCACGAAGAAGGGCTCGGCGAAAACGTACCTGCCGAAAAACTCCCCGGACGTGAGCGGGGCGAGGATGGCGTCGAATCCAGTCGTCGTCACTGCCATGGGGTTCTCCGGACTGTTTGGAGACGGCTGCGGGCCGAGCGCACGATATCGTCCTGCCGCCGCTTTTGAAGCTCGCTGCCCGCCATTTGGATTGCCGTCACGGCGTGCGTCAGCGGCTCGTCCGCGAGGCCGCCGACGATGACCAGAGCGGCGGAGATCTCCGCCGCCAGACGGTCCACCGCCGCGGGCTCCCACAAAGGAGGTCGTCCAAGCAGCATTCCACGCAGCGTTCCGGAGCCAAGCTCCAGGTCCAGCTTCAGCGAGTGCTCGTTGACGAGGCGCGTGACGTCGACGGGTGTAAGAGACAGGCCGGTGATGGACAACGGAGGGCGAGCGTCTCGGATCACGAGCCACGCGTCGAACAACTCGGTCATTCCCCTGCCCGGGCGGACAGCGTTGACGACTCGGTTGTAAGGGACGTCGGCGTGATCGATGGCACCCATCAAGTTGTGCCGCACATCGCGCAGCAGCTCGCGGAACGTGGCGGCGCCGGGAGCCCGCGACCGGATCGCCAGAGTGTTCACGAACGTCCCGATCGTGGCGTCGAAGTCGGCGCCACGGTCGTTGTACGGGATGCCGATGACGACGTCGTCGCGATCGAGCGGGCGGCGGAGTGCGAGCACGAACACGGCGAATACCGCGGCAGTCAGCGTGCTGCGCTCCGCATGCGCCAGCGCTTGCAAGGCAGCGACGGCCTCGGCGCCGGCCTCGATCGTTGCCTCGCGGGAAGGTCCGTTCGGCAGAGCAGCGGACACCGGAAGGCCGGCGAGCCGCTCGAGCCAGTAGTGCATCCCCGATTCGAAATCCCGGCTCGCGGCCAGCTCTTCCTCCACGTAGCTCCGGTAGGGGCGCGGCGACTCCGCCAGGTCTGCCGGATGGCCGACCGCATGCGCGGCGTAGAGGGCGAGCACTTCGCGCAGTGCCAGCCGGAGCGAGTCTTCGTCGCACGTCAGGTGGTGGAACGTGAGCTGGATCAAACACTCGGAAGGGGCGTACCGGACCACCAGCGCGCGTACGGTGGGGCCCGTCGTCAGGTCGAACGGCCGCAGCGCGTCCTCTCGGATCACGCGCATGGCCTCGTCTTCGCCGTCCACACGGCGGATTTCAAGCGGGACATCGACAGCGGCGACCGGGCGTTGCATGACGGCCTCGCGATCGACGTTGAAGACCATCCTGAGCGCATCGTGACGAGCGGCGAGTGCATTCAGCGCCCTGCGCAGCGCGGTCTCATCGAGCTCGCCGCCTAGTCGCACGACCGCGGGGACGTTGAGACCGGAGCGGCCGGGCGCGAGTCGCTCCAGCACGTAAACGCGCTCCTGAGCGCGGGCGAGCGGCAGCCATTCCTGCGCGTCGTCCTTGGCTCCGCCCGCGAGCATGACCACCACTTGCTCGTCATCGCCGAGCCCCGCCGCCGCGCGGACGGCCGCCGACGCCGCGTCGCCGATCATGCAGAGCGACAAGCCGTGCTCCGGCGCGGCCTCGCGCAAAATCTGAGCGATCGCGCCTGCTTCGAGCGTCGCGTAGCGCGCGGCGTCGCCGCCGTAAACGGGGGCAATCGCCGGCAGGTAAGCGGCGAGCAGCAGCACGAACGCGGAGCGGTCGACGATCGGCTGGTTCAGGAATGCGCTGAATTCCTCGCCGCGCACCGTGGAACCGTCGCCCACTGCGACCAGCTCATAGGCGACCGGGTCGAAGTAGTAAACGCCGGCCGCCAACGGATCCACTCTTCCCGGGGCGACGCTCAGGTAGATCCGCACGGGATAGAGAGCACCGGCCGATGGATAGAGCCGGCGCTGGCCCTCTGGTGTCGTGATCGCGCGCAGTGGGTGGAGCAGCGCTGCAAGCGCGGACAGCGGTACAGCATCCATGCGAGGGGTGCGGCGGGTGCGTACGGCGGCCCACCGATTCTCGAGATCGACATCCGGCCCGATCATCGCGACTCGACGCGCGCCGGCCTCGAGGCGGCGAGCGTCAGCGCCGGGCGAGCCGCTCGCAGTCTGATTCAGCGGATCGCCCTCGCGAACCGGCCGGAAGTTGCTCACGAGATGAGCTTCCACCTCGGCCGCGATGCCGCTGACGGTTGGATCGGCGAAGACGCGCTCCAGCCGTGGGGCGAACCCGAACCGCCTTCGCAAGGCGTTCCCGACGCGCACGATGGCCAAGGAGTTCGCTCCGAGCTGCAACAGATCGTCTTCCGGGCCGGGACCCGACTCCAGATCCAGGACCTCCCGCACGATGTCCGCCACGAGAGCCGCAATCGGCCGAGGACGCGCGTCCGAGCTCTCGACCGACGCCGCCGCGACCTTCGGTTGCGGCCATGGCAGACTCGCGAGTCGCGACCGATCCACCTTGCCGTTGCCGGTCAGCGGCAGCTCGTCGATCGCTTCGATCGCGGCCGGCACCATGTACTCCGGCAATCGCATTGCTGCTCGCCGGCGCACGTCGGCCACGCCGCCTGCGTCTTTGGTCACCACGAACGCGCGCAGCTTCCTCGCCCCGTCGCGCGGTCCCGAAGCGAGCACGCAAGCTTGCTCGACCGCGGGGTCGGCGAGGAGCACGCTCTCGATCTCCGACAGATCGACGCGGTAGCCGTTGACCTTCACCTGCGAGTCGGTGCGGCCCAGGAATTCCAGGATCCCGCCGGCGACATGGCGAACGTTGTCCCCCGTCCGATAGCGGCGTCCGCCGGCGCGGTCGGGGTCGGGAACGAATTGCTCCGCGGTACGCGCGGGATCATCCCAGTACCCCAGCGCCACGCCGGCGCCGCCGATGTAAAGCTCTCCGGTGACCCAGTCCGGAACCTCGTTGCCGAGGTGGTCGTTCACCCGCGCGGTCTGGTTCGTGAGAGGCGCGCCGTACGGGATGCTCTTCCACGACTCATCGACGCGGTCCACCGGATAAATCACGGACCAGATCGCCGCCTCGGTGGCCCCTCCGGCGGAGACCACGGATGCCTTCGGCGCGACGCGACGGATGCGGCCGGGGAGATCGACAGGAATCCAGTCGCCGCTGAGCAACGCGACCCGGAGCTGCGGAGCCATCCTGCCGGCGCTGGCGAGGAAGTCGGCGTACATCCCCACGAGCGCGGGGACAGAGCTCCAGAACGTCACGTTGTGACGATCGACCAGATCGGCCCAATGCGCGGGATCCTTGGCAGCCACGCCGTCACCGACGGTGACGATCGTCGCGCCGGCGGCGAGCGCGCCAAAGATGTCGAACACCGAAAGGTCGAACGACAGCTCGGACAACGCGATGACCGCATCGCCGGCGCTCAGAGAGAGCCTGTCGCAGACGTCGAGCACCGTGTTGACCGCAGCCTCATGCGAGATCATCACGCCTTTCGGCGTCCCGGTCGTACCGGACGTGAAGATGACGTATGCGAGATCACCCGGCATGCTGCCGGGCGGTTGGGGGATGCCATCGGGGAGACTGCTGTCGATTCGTACCGCAGCCAATCCGGAGAGCTCCGTCGCGCCATCTATGACGAGCGTCTTCAACCGCGCTCGCTCGACAACCTCACGCAAGCGCGCAGGAGGGAGATCGCGCGAAAGCGGCACGTAGGCGCCGCCGGCTCGCAGGACGCCGAGGACCGCGGCCACCTGGTTCTTGCCGCGCGACGTCATCACCCCGACGAGATCACCGCCCCTGACTCCCCCATCCTGCAAGGCAACGGCGACTCGATTCGCGAGTGCGTCCAACTCGCCCCGCGTCGTCGGTCCGCCCGCGCCGACGACCGCCAGGCGGTCCGCTTCGGCGAGATCGACGAGGTCATGGAGCAATCGAGGCTGGACTGGCGCTGTACGCTCGAGAGCGAGACGCTCGGTGCGCATCCGATCCGGCAGCCCGATGGGGCGCCGTGACGTCCACGCCGCCTCGCTGTCCGCCAAGCGCCGGATGAGATCGACATGCGCGTCGAACATGTCGCGCACCATCCCGGATGGGAACAGCGCCTCGGCAACGTCCCACCACAGCTCGACGCCGCGGTCCGACTCGACGATCTGGTAGTCGATCGATACCTGCGGCGTCTGGGAAATGGCGTACGAGGGACGTCCGAGGCGGGATCGGCCGCCACCGCCTGTGCCGAGTGCGCTCGTGAATACGACGGGCAGCATCGGCTGCACGCCGGTGCGCCTCGTCTGCTCCCGCATGACGTCCATCGCTCCCACTTCGCGGTGCTCGAGATCGCTCCACAACTGCTTCTGGATCTGCTGGGAGCGGTCTTCGAAGGCTTCGGGCGCGGTGATGTCGACTTCGAGGAGACTCAGCTCGGTGAAACATCCCACCACTTTTTGGATGTCGTCGTGCACCGGCCGCCGGTTGAACAGCGTCAGGTTCAGCGTGAACCTCGGCGTGCTGCTCCAGCGCGCCAGCGTTTCCGCGTAAGCGGTGAGGAGCACCGCGGAGGGCGTGAGCCGCCGGCTGCCGGCCCGGTTCGAAAGACTCGTCCACATGGCCGGGTCGAGGGTGCTTTGATAGCGAACGAACCGGACGCCGGAGGCTTGCGCGGAGGCGGCCGACGGCAGTTCCGGTCCCGGAGGAAGGTCGTCCACTCGATCGAACCAATAGGCGCGGGCGCGCTCGCGCTGATCGGCAAACGCGTCGCCGCTGATGGCAACCACGTATTCCTTGTAGGTGAGGCCGATCGGCTCCAGCTCCGCGTCGGGATCGACCAGGAGAGTATCGAGCTCATTCGCCAGGATGTCGAAGCTGCGGGCGTCGGCGATCAACGTGTCGAAGCCGACGTGGACGCGGACGAGCGAGCCTTCGACCTTGGTGGCGCGGATATCGAACAGCGGCCACTGATCGGTCTTGAGCACCTGATGGGAAAGAGACTCGCGCATTTTCGCGAGGCGGTCGGTTCGCTCCGCCGGTGACAGGTGGCGAAGGTCATCGGTTGGTATCCGATGGGGCGGAACCGTCGGCAGGATGCGCTGCGTCCCGTCGGGCAGGATCACCGTCCGCAGCGCGGGGTGGCGGTGAATCAGCCGGTTCCATGCAGCCTCAAGGCGGTCGACATCGAGGTCCTCGACATCGAATTCCCCATATCCGAATGCGGCGACGCCGCCGAGTGGAAGCCGCGAGTCGCGCCCGATCCAATAGGCCTGTTGGATGTCCGTGAGGGGGAACGGGGCGTTGGGCTCGGGATCGGCCGCGCGCGTCGAGGCCGGGACCACGACGCTGCGCGCCGCCTTGCCGCCGCGAAGGCGCTCCAGCAAGGCGCTGTGAGTTGGAGACAGCCGCTCGGCGCGGGCGGAGAACTCGGCCTCTTCGTTGGGAGGGTCGGGGCGATCGTAGCGGTCAACGGACATCGTCATGTCCTCCGCGCGCCCGGATCAACGCCGCCATTTCGGCGACCGTCTGCGCTTGCAGTACGTCTTCGGCGCGAACGCCGTGGTGCCTCAAGGCCGCTGCCAGTTCCGCGGCAACCATCGGATGTGCACCGAGATCCTCCACCAACCGCTCGTGCGCGCCGACGGCCAGCGTTTCCGTCGCATCTCCCCAGATCTCCGCAAGGGCTTTTCCCAGGGGATCGCTCGGACCGCGTCCCGCTCCCTGGCGAGGGGTGGGAAGCTCGTAGATGTTCGGCCGCCCGCAAGGTAGCTCGGTGATGTCGTCGACGGCGATGATGAGCGATGGACGTAGAGGCGGCTGCAGCCATTCACGCACTTGATGTACGACGGCTTGTCGGTGGAAGACGGCCGCCGGCGCGTTCATCAGCGCCTCGTTCTCTGCTTCGCCGATGTTCATCATCAGAAGCGTGCCTGGGTCATCCGCGCCACGCGAAAGCGCAACCGCAAAAGTGCTCGGCGATTGCGGATCGAGTGCGGCGACCACGTTGTAGCCATGGCGGTGAGCCAACGACGCGACGACATCGGGATGGATCGCCTCGCGATCCGACATCGTCGCACGTCGCATGTCTTCAACGCGGGCGCCCGGGACCGTCTCGTCGAATCCGCGCTCGACCGCGAGGGCGGCCAGCACGCGAGTGTCGGGAATGCCTCGAATGACGAGCATCGGACGCTGTTCCTCGAGCAGCGCATTCAGCCATGAGAGGCTCGACTCGTCGGCCCATACTCGTTCGGCGACGCCGGCCGGCGGGGAGGTGCCGCGTTCGCCGACATGGAGCGTCACGTCGAACAGGAAGACGCTCTCCTGGGGCTGAACGAGCACTGCCGAAACGCGCGGGATCTCGCGCGCGATGCCGGCGAAAAAACTCGGATGAACGGCAAGCTCGGGGTCACGGCGGAACGCGCGATTGACGCGCTGGCGCACAGGAGTGAGCGGCGCGTCTGGATCGGCGGCCGCCAGTTGCTCGACGCAGTGGAACGCGCGGCGCAAACCGAGATGGCGCAGGCCGGTGACGACCACGCGTTCGCCGTCACGCGCGCGCCGAACGGCCTCGGCAAGCGTACGTTGGAGGTCGAGAGCTGCGTCGTCGGATTCCGACGGCGCGTACGCGACGACGATGTAGGAGACGAGTCGCCATCCGTCGTCGGGACCACGGACCGGAATCGTCAACGATTTGCGGATCTGCGGATGGCGCGCAAGTGCGGAGTCGATCTCCGAAGACCGAGCAGTAGCGGGAGGGGCATCGAAGCGTTCGACCAGTCCGTCGTGACGCCGCCGTGCCCGCTCGCCGGTCGCGAACATGCGCGCGCCGGGGCGGGATGAGAATGGATCGGGGACGCCGCTCGCAATCGCCTCGCCGCCGACGAACAGGTTGCCGGCGGCACCGGGCGCGACCGGCTTCCCTCGTTCATTGAGAATGTAAAAGGCATAGCCGGGCAGCGGGAGCCCGATCACGTCCCACGGCTCCGTCACAAAGAGCGACGGGTCGACGCGGTGGAGCGCCACCGGCCTGGCGCCTCCCGGCGGTGTGTACGCGCGGAACTCGGGCGCATTCGCGTCAAGGAGAGGATCTCCCTCTCCCACGATGATCGAGTGCGCCCGCTCCTCATCATCCACGACGGGAAGATCCGACATGAGAGTGGACGGCTCGCGCGTGACGGTTTCGAGCGTCGCCACGAAGCGCCGGATGAGCGTCTTGATGGCGCGCTCATCAAACAGATCGGTCTTGTACTCCCACCAGCATTCCAGTCCATCGACACGGGCGAGGTCGGAAGTCCGCTGCCACATGATGCAGCCCATGTCGTAGTCGGCGGTCTGGGTGTTGAAGTCGGGAATCTGCACCTTCAGGTCGCCGAAGTCGGGCTCGGGCCGCTCCGCCGTTTGAAGCATGAAGTCGATGCTGTAGAGCGGCTGGTCCCAACCTTGGGGACGCCGGTCGGCAACGCTGCGGGCGACGCGGCCGATGGGCATGGCCTGATGCTCGAACGCCGCGAGCGCGACGGCGCGAATGTGCCGCAGATGATCGAGGAACGTCCGATCGTGCGGGAGCCGGCTGCGCATCGGGACGGTGTTCACGAAGTAGCCGATGACGCTCTCGATGTCCGACGTCGTCCGGTTGGCGATGAGCCCCCCGACGGTGAGGTCGTCCTCACCCGACAGACCGTGCAGCACCGCGGTGAGGCCCGCCAGCAGCACCATAAACAATGTTGCGTCCTCTTTGCGGGCAAGGTTCGCGAGAGCCCTGGTGAGATCCGGCGAGATGCTGTATCGCTGCGTCACGCCGTGGTCGCCAACGCGGCCATTTTTCGGAGTGACCACCGGCGCGAGATGAACGGTGCGGACACCGGCCAGTTCGTTCCGCCAGAAGCCGGAGTGGTACGCGAGACGATCGCCGCTCAGATAGCGGCGCTGCCACACCGCCCAATCGGCATACTGCACCGGCAGCTTCGGCACCGGCGACGCGAGGCCGAGCGCCCAGCGGTAGTGCATCGACAGCTCGTGGACGAGCAGCCCGGTCGACCACCCATCCCAGACGATGTGATGGATGGCGACGATCAACATGTGATCGTCGGGCGCCAGCCGCACCACCGTCGCGCGCATGAGCGGTGTACGGGTGACATCGAAGAGCCAACACATTTCCTCGAGGCACAACCGCTCGTATTCGGCCCAAGGGTCGGGCCGCGATGAGAGATCGACGAACGCCAGCGGCAGATCGACATGGTCCTGAATGCGCTGCCAGACGGTCGGACCTTCGAGGCGGAACGTCGTCCGCAATGAGTCCTGCCGCGCGACGAGCGCATTGAAGGCCGACTGCAGCGCCGCAACATCGAGGGGGCCGCGCAGGCGAGCCGACAACGGGACGTTGTGCAGAAAAGAGCGTGGCCACGTCACGCGATCCCAGAACCACATCCGCTCCTGCATCAGAGACGCGCGCAGCGGCCCATTCCGCGGGACAGGCGTTACGCCTTCGGGAGAGCGCAGAGCTCCGGCCACTCTCGCCAGGCCGGCCACGCTCGGTTCGCTGAAGAACGCGTCGACGTTCACGTCGAGGCCGAGAGCGTCCCGCAATCGCGCGATCGCCACCATGGCCAGCAACGAATGGCCGCCGAGCTCGAAGAACGACTTGTGCGCGTCGTCGACCGGGACTCGCAGCAGCCGCTCGAAGGTCTCCGCGATCGCCACCTCGACCGCCCCTTCCGGCGGCCGTCCCGCGGGCCGTTCCTCGGTCAGCATTTGCAGCAGCGCGGCGCGGTCCGGCTTGCCGCCGGCGGTCATCGGAATCGCATCGACCCGATGCACTCTCGCCGGGATCATCGCCTCCGGCAGCGACTTCTGCAGCGCGGCGAGGATCGACGCAGCGTCGCCGTACGGACCCGCGACCCAGCTCTCGAGTCGTCGCTCCAGCCCTTCGCCGACGGCCAGCGTCACTGCCCTGCTGACGCCGGGCAAGGCCAGCAGCTCGCGGTCGACTTCGCCCGGCTCGACCCGCGTGCCGCGAATCTTCGTCTGATCGTCGTCGCGGCCGACGTACACCGCGGCTCCGCTTCGGTCGAGTCGTACGCGGTCGCCGGTACGATACGCACGGCCGCCCGGCCGCCCCGCACCTGGATCCGGAAGGAACCGGTCGGCTGTGCCGCGGGGATCATTCAAATAGCCGCGGGCGACGCTCGGGCCTCCCAGCCACAGCTCGGCGACCATCTTGCCGCCGGGAATGGGCCCATCGCCTCCCGGCAAGGCGTACGCGCTCGGCAGGGCACGGCCGATCGGCACCGCCTGCCCCGGCGGCGGCGTCCCTTCGATCGGCTGCACGACGGCGCCGACGGTCGTCTCCGTCGGCCCATAGTGGTTGAAGATCTCCAGTTCCGGCGACAAGGCGTGGATGCGGGCAACGACATCGGACCACAATTGCTCGCCGCCAAGAACGAGCGTACGGCGAGGAAGTGCGCCGGCGCCCACCGCGGCCATCAACGCCGAAAGATGCGACGGCGTAATCTTCAGGAGATCGACTTCCAGTTCCCGCAACGCAGCGGCAAAGGCCGCGGCGTCAAGCGCCGCCGACGCCGGAAGCACGGCGACGGTCATCCCCTGGTGCAACGCGACAAGCCATGCCGTTGCGCCGAGGTCGACGGAGGGGGCTGCGGGGGAAGCGAGCCGGGAGCCGCGCGGCAACTCGAGTCTCGCGGCCATCGCATGTGCGTACGCGGCCAGTTGTCGATGCTCGATGGCGACACCCTTGGGACGGCCGGTCGTCCCGGATGTGAACGTGACGAACGCCAGGCTCATGGCGTGGGGATGCGAAAGCGCGGCCGGCTCGCTGCCGGCAACGCCTTCGATTTCTCCATCGGGATCCAGGACCACGGCTTCGACGTCCGCTGCCGGCATCTCCCATCCACGAGCGACCAACGCGACTCGAACACGCGCGTGTTGGAGCTGGGCGATCGCGCGACTGGCCGGCACTCTCGAGTCGATCGCAAGGCAGGCGGCGCCGGCCCGCCACACGCCAACGACGGCGACAAACCAGGCCAGCGACGCGTCGGACACGATCGCAACGACGTCCTCCGGCGAGACGCCGGCGCCGAGCAGCCGTGTCGCCACGCGCGCCGAACGCTCGGCGAGCTGACGGTTCGTCAAGCGACCATCGGCCGAGACGACGGCGAGCCCGTCGGGATCCTCCAACGCGTGCGCCAGCACGCGATCCAGCACGAGCGCCGGCGCGGTGGCCGGCGGTGCGGGATTGAGGAGCTCGCGCGCACGCGCGGCCTCGCTCTCGAGCAAGACCGGATGACGGCTCATCGGGAGCATCGGCCTGTCGACGACCGCGCCGACGAGAGCAGCGGTCCGGGCGGCAAGGACTTCCGGTGCGGGCAGTCCCACCGCATCGTGGTCCGTGGTGCAGCCGACTTCGAGGAGCAGGTCTTCGCCCTCCCGCTGCGCGCGCAAAAGCGCTTCCGTCGCGTCGTCGTCCGGCCGGATGTCCTCGAGGCGGAACCTCACGCCGTCAACCTGGACCTCCACCGGCTCCGGAAGCCAGCGGAATCCGACGGCGGGGAGGGAATCGTCGACCGGAAGAGCGTTCAGCGAGTCCGCGGCCTCCCGCAGTTCCCGGTCGAGCTCGCGGCCGGCTTCGACGATGCCGCCCGGAGGGAGCTCCGGGATCTTGACCGGAGCGAGAGCCTCAACGGGGCCGACCAACGCCGCCAGCTCCGGGAAGCGGCCGTCTAGAATCACGCCCACCTGATCGTCGCCCTCCATGTGCGTGCTTCGGATGGCGGCGACCCAGCAAGCGAGCACCATCGCCTCGATGCTCACCCCTTCGGCACGCGACAGCGCCTCGAGAGCGCTCCCGACGTGGACGCGTCGTACGCCGCTCCAAGTCAAACCGCGGCTGCGGCGGGATGGAACCGAAGGTCGCCGGACGCCCCAATGCGCGCGATGCCGCGCGTCAGCACGATCCAACTGCTCGTTGAACCATGCCGCCACGTCCGCATACTGCGGCGGGTCTTCTCCGGCGCCGCGTCCCTCGTACTCCGCGGCGATGTCCGAGAGCAGGATCGTGCACGACGCGGGATCGATGCACATGGCGGGAGCGTCGACCCGTATGCGCCACGCGCCATCGCCGCCGCCGACCGTCAGCATCGAGTCTGCTCGATCGACCGGATCGATTACCTGAAGCGGCAGCTCGGCGGCCGGAGGGACGACGAATCGCGTGCGGAGCGCCTCGTGGCGCTCGGCGACGCGGCTGACGGCAGTCCGCAACGCGACTTCATCGACGCGGCCCTCGACGCGGATCGCCGCGGAGACGCGAGCGTGCGCCGCTCCCCAGAGCCACAACCGCCGCTGCTGGGGTGACAGCCGGAAGCCTTCGAGGTTCTCGTCCATCATCAGGCTGCGATGGCCGGTCGCGACATGGCAACGATGATCCGGCGGGGCCCCGTGAACGGCCGGCGTCCGTGGGCCATCCTCTCGTTGTCGACAACGAGCAGATCACCGGACCTCCACTCGATGTCGACCGCCGCTTCGGCGTAGGCGTGATTGATCGCGGCAACGTCCTCGTCGGAGATCGGAGAACCGTCGCCCAAGTACACGCCGCGCGGCATTCCGTCTTCTCCCAATGCGCCGCGAAGGGCATCGCGCGCTTCGGATCCAAGCGCCGACGGGTGGAACAAGTGCGCCTGGTTGAACCAGACCAACGCTCCGGACCGCGGATGGACGAGGCTCGCCGGCCGGACCACGCTGGTCACCAGATTGTCGTGGTCGAGCCATTCGTAGCGCACGCGCTGATGGCGGCACTCCGCTTCGACCTGGGCGCGATCGCTCGTCTGAAATCCCTCCTGCCATGGAAGGTCGAGGTGCGGCCCGTACCGCCGGCGATACTCCACGCCGTGAGATTCGAAGCGCTCGCGAATGCCGGCCGGGATCTTCGACCGCACCGCGATGCTGTCGGCGACCGGCGTGGCGCCGCCGGTCGTTGCGGGGCAGATGCACAGCAGCCAGAGCCGGCGCGGCCACTCGACGGCGTACGACATCTCGTTGTGCAACGGGATGTGTTGATCCTGCGGATACTCCGTGGAGGTGTACACGAGTCCTTTGACGGTACTGCGCGGCGTGGAGCGGAACGTGTACGCCAACAGGTCGCCCGACGCGCGCTCCACGGCTGCTCCGAACGAGCTCTCGTCGCACGCGAAGCCGCGCAACAGCAGTGCGCCATGCGCATCGAGCGCCGCCTCCAGCGATGCGGCATTGTCCGCGAGCCAGCGGCCGGGGTCGATGCCGTCGGCAAGCGCCCGCGCAACCGGCAGCGGCGACTCTTCGCCGGCATCGACGATGCGCACCACGCCGTCCTTGAGCGACACTCCGCGACGTCCGGAGCCGAAACCTTGTCTACCCGGCGAGCGACCCGGCGTAGTGTCTTCGACCATGGTGTATCCCCGACCGACGGAACCGGCTACCAAGTTCCGGAACGATGTCTGAATGAGCGCGGCGGAAGGATTGATTATACGTCAGCTCATTTCCTCCAACAGGCGTTTTACATCCGCTTCCGACAACTGTTCCACGCGCTCGAGGATCTGCAGGTCGATGAAGCTCGCCTGCGCCGCGACCGTGGGACGGGACAGCAAGTCTTTGAGATGCACGGGAACGGAGAACGCCTCGCGGATGCGGCCGAGGAGCTGCATGGCAGCCAGCGAATGTCCGCCGTGGGCGAAGAAGTCGTCGTCCGGACCAAGCGCGCCCGCGTCGAGAACCTGGGTCCACAGCTCGGCGATGCGGCGCTCGGTGGGAGTGCGGAGCGCGGCGCTCGGGACCGAGGAGCGGATGCGGATCTGCACGCCGGCCGAGATTCGCTTCAGAAGATCGGCCGCGGCATTCTGCATCCCGGCGATGTCGGCAACGGCGACGACGACACGAGACTCGTTGCCGGCCAGCACCTCGTCGAAGACGCGGCATCCTTGCTCCGCGGTCAGCGCCGCGGCCAGCACTCGCTCCCGCCAGTCGCGGAGTTGGACCGGCACTTCCGCCTCCGCCGCCTGTCCGATGTCCCGCCACGCGCACCATCCGATCGACACGACCCGCTTTGCGCCGAGCGAGTTATGTCCCGCGAGTGCGTCGAGGTAAGCGTTCGCGGCGCAGTGCTCGCCCTGGCCCGGTGTGCCGAGCACGGCGTCGAGGGCCGAGCAGAGCACCACCACCTCGACGCCTTCCGGCATCGCGGACGCCAACGCCCGTACGCCTCCCATCTTCGGCGCGAGGACCGCGGCCGCGGCCTCCGGATCGCGAAGCTGGATCATCCCGCCAGCCGGTACGCCGGCCGCGTGAATCACGCCGTAAACGGGGCCGAAGCGCTCCCGAGCCCGGGCGAATGCGGCCCTTGCCACTGCCGGATCGGCGATGTCCCCGACGACAACATCCCACTCTCCGCCGGCGTCGGCGATGGCGGTGACCGCCTCGACGCGCGCACGATCCTCGCCCAGCGGATTCCGTCCTACGAGAACGACCCGCGCCTTCGATCGCTCGGCGAGGTGCACGGCGAGGGTCCGGCCGATCGCACCGAGACCACCCGTGATCACCCATACGCCGCCCGCCGGCAGCGACGGCTCACCTGACGATTCGGCCATCCGGCGAAAGCCTTCGGTCCAGACCGCGCCGTCGCGGATGACCACGTTACGCCCGCGCGGTTGCTGCATGAGATCGATCAGAACCGGCGCGGCATTCTCGTCCGGCTCATTTGAGTCGACTTCGACCGCCTGGCAGACGAGATCGGGGTATTCGTTGTCGATGACTCTCGCCGCCGCCGCTGCGACCGCCAGTTCGGGCGCCGCCGCAGGACCAGCAGCCGTCGCCCGCGACCCTCGCGTCACGATCATCAGCCGGCGTGGCGCGTGCGTTCCAGCCTGACCGATGGCCCTGGCCAGTGCCGCAATCCGATGGTAGATCTGCGCGGGATCGTCCGGTGCTAGGAACAGCAGGAGTCCCTCGAAGGGCTCCTCGAGGAAGGCAAGCTCGTCGTCCGGCGTGACGGTAACGCGCGATACGCCGCGTTGCCGCAGCCCTTCGACGACTTCGCTCGCGAACGACGATCCGTCGTCGCAAATCAGCCAGCGCCCGAGCTCCGTGCGAGTGCCCGCGCCTTGAACTGGCTCGAGGACCGGAACGTGAAGCCACTTGCCGGCTGAGGTTTGTCCCGCCTGCGGCGTGTGGAGAGGGGGATCGATCCAATACAAACGGCGGCGCAGCGGATGCGGGGGGACGGCCACGCGACGAAGAGCTTCTCCGTTGAAGAACGCTTCCCAGTCGATTCCCGCACCCGCCGCCCACAACTGCCCCACGGCGTCGGAGAGCGCCGCGGCGGGCGGCAGCGAGCTATGCACGTGAGGAAGCACGGGAATGACCGCCGTCTGCTCCGTCGCCGCGCCACTGCGCTCGACGAGCGTCGCCATCGATTGGGACGGCCCCATGTCGAGAACGATGAGGTCAGGCTCCGCCAAGAGCGTCGCGAGACCGTCGCCGAAGCGGACCGTCTCGCGGAGGTGTGCGCCCCAGTACTCCGGCCGGATGTCGTCCCGCGTCACCCACGTGCCGGTGAGGTTGGAGACACACGGGATGGTGGGAGGCGACAATCGCAGTGTGCCGGCCAGGTCCTGCAAGTACTCGGCGATCGGCGCCACGAGCGTCGTGTGCGCAGCGACGTCGATGGCAACCCGGTGGCAATGAACGCCGTCCGCCTCCAATGCTTCGCCAAAGGCGGCGACGGCCTCCGTCGGCCCGCCGACGACGGTGTCCTGCGGACCGTTGATGACCGAGATCTCGAGCGTCGTCCCTTCGATGCGCGCAGCCACGGCGTCGGCTCCGAGGTTGATGCTCAGCATCGCTCCCGCCGGTGCGTTCTCGAAGCGTATCGCGCGCGCCACCACCAGCCGGGCGGCGTCCCGCGGATCGAGGATCCCGGCGATGCAGGCCGCGACATATTCACCCGCGCTGTGGCCGATGACCGCCGACGGAGTCACACCCCATCGCTTTAGAAGTCGGGCGAGCGCGAGCTGCACACAGAAAAGCGCCGGAAGACCGACGGCCGGACGCCTGAGGATCGCGGCGGCATCCGGCACCTCGCCCGCGATCGCGGCCGCCAAATTCTCATCACTGAGCGGCTGGACGAGGGCCACCGCCGCGTCGAGCTCCTCGGCGAACGCAGGGCACGCATCAGCGAGCCCGCGGACCATCGCCGGATGCTGGGCGCCGCCGCCGGGGAACGCCATCGCGATGCGAAGAGCAGCGGCCGGACGCGCAGGCCGCGAGGGTGCGACCCGACGCGCCAGCGCCGCCGCCGCATCGTCGCCGGGTGCGACGCCCACGGCCAGTCGGTAAGGTTGGTGGAAGGTGCCGGTGGCGAGCGCATACGACAGGCGGGCGGCGCCGAGAACGTCGGTTTTTGCCAACTCCGCCGCGACAGCGTCGCAGCGAGCTTGCAACGCGTCGGGATCTTTGGCCGACACGGCAAAGACTCTGGCGCGGGTGAGCTCTACGCTTCCCCCGGCGTGCGGCGCTTCTTCCACGATCACATGGGCATTGGTGCCGCCAAGGCCGAGGGATGTGACCGCAGCTCTTCGCGGCCGATCTTGCTTCGGCCACGGCTCAGCCTTCGTCGCTACCCGAAAGCGGGTGCCGTCGATCTCCAAGCCTGGATTGGGTGCTTCGAAGTTCACGATCGGCGGGACGATCCCCGCTTCAAGCGCGAGCACCGTTTTGACCAGCCCCAGTGCGCCGGCCACCGTATCGAGGTGCCCCATGTTGGACTTGGCGGCGCCGATGAAGCACGGGACATCGCTCGCCCCATAGACTCGCTTCATCGCGGCAAACTCCACGGGATCGCCGAGCGCCGTGGCCGCGCCGTGCGCCTCGATGTGCGTCACATCACCGGGCTCGAGTCCCGAAAGCGCAAGCGCCTCGGACAGCACGAAGACCTGTCCTTCCACTCCCGGGGCGGTAAAGCCCACCCGGGCGTCTCCATCATTATTTACTGCGCTCGCCCGAATGACCGCCCGAATCGGATCGGAGTCGGCGAGAGCATCCTCCAGCCGGCGGAGGACGACGGCAATCGCGCCGTTTCCGGGGACGAAACCACCGGCGCGGTGATCGAACGGGCGGCAACGGCCGTCCGGGGACAGCACTCCATCCGGCTGGTAGAGGTAGCCGCGGCGCTGAGGAAGCCGGATGGAAGATGCGCCTGCGACGGCGGTGTCGCACTCGCCCGACAGGAGACTCTGCGCCGCGACGTGGATCGCGACCAATGACGTGGAGCACGCCGTCTGCACGGACATGCTGGGACCGCCGAGTCCGAGCTTGTACGACACGCGCGTCGCGAGAAAGTCCTTGTCGTTGCTGAGGGTGAGCGGGTACGCGCCGACGCGCTCGACCACATCGCGCCTCGGCAGCAGGTTGTAATGCAGATAGCTGCTCATGGCGCAGCCGGCGAACACGCCGGTCGCCTTCCGCCGGCTGTGCGGCGTCGCCGCGTTCTCCAGCGCATCGTGGACAACCTCGAGAAAGAGGCGGTGCTGGGGATCGAGCAGCTCGGCATCGAGCCGGCTGAAGCTGAAATACTCGGCGTCGAACAGCGACGGATCGTCGAGGAGTCCGCCCGCGAAAACGCGCTCGCCATGTTGCAGGAGCAGAGAATCGAGGTCGTTGGAAGGAGCGCTGCTGCGATCCCACGTGTCGATGCAGCACACGCCGTCCTCGAAATGGCGCCAGAGCTGCTCGAGGGTTCGCGCATGCGGCACGGCCACCGCCATCCCGACAATGGCCACGCTTCGATCGTTCATGGAGTCCTCCGCCGGCGTGATACCGGCGCCTTCGCCCGTCGCTCCGCGCGCTCTCTGCCCAAATCGACCGCCTGCATGCGACCTTCGCCGGAGAGTTCCGCGGCGAGAGTACGCACCGTGGGATGCTCGAACAACATCGCAGGAGGCACCGGCCTGCCGGCCTGTTCCTGCAGCCGCGCCGCCGCTTCGATGATCATGAGAGAGTCTCCCCCGATCTCGAGGAAGCGCGCGTCGATGTCCACCCGTTCGATCTTGAGCACGTCGCACCACACTCCGGAAACGAGCCGCTCCATCTCCGTGCGCGGAAGTGTGACGACCGCCGCTTCTCGCGCATCGTGTCGCGCCATGAGCGCGGCCCGGTCCAGTTTGCCGTTTGCCGTCACCGGCAGATCGGGGACGACGACAAAACGAGCCGGCACCATGTAGTCCGGAAGCAAGTCGGCCGCATGCCGCGCGACCGCGGCGGAATCGAGGACCGAAGGCGACCCCACGAGGAATGCTACAAGCGACTGCCCCGACTGAACGACTGCACACGCCGACACGAGCTGGTGCTGCCGGAGAACCGCCTCGACCTCGGCCGGCTCGACTCGGTACCCCCGCAGCTTGAGCTGTTCGTCGATTCGGCCGATGAAGAGCAATTGGCCGTCCGGCCGGCGCCGCACGATGTCGCCCGTGCGATACATGCGCGCACCACCACCCGCGAACGGGTCTGGAAGAAAGCGCGCCGCGGTCAGACCCGGCGCAGCGAGATACCCGCGCGCGCCCCCCGCCCCTCCAATGTGCAGCTCGCCCTCCGCACTCGTCGGCGCGAGGTGGCCGTACTCATCCAGGACGTGGAGGGTCGTGCCTGCAATGGGAACACCGATCGGGATCGTGTCCCCTTCAACCGGTATTCCGCGCGGAATCTCATAGACGCAGCTTCCGACCACGGTCTCCGTCGGCCCATATTCGTTGAAGAGACGGGCGTCGGGAGCCAGCGCGCGCCAGCGGACAACCGCTGCGGTGCTCAACTGCTCGCCGCCGATCACGACGCTTTTGACCTTGGCCGCCACGTCGCGCGGAAGGATCGTGGCCAGGAGATCGAGGTGGCGTGGCGTGACCTTGAGGACAGCGTCGCCTCGCGTCCGCTGGAGCGCCTCCACCACGCCGGCCGGCGACGGGGGAACGATCACCGTTCCACGCCCGACGGCGAGAGGAACCATCAGAGTCGTCAGGCAGAGATCGAATGCGAGGGAAGAGCTGACGATCGCCGTCCCCTCCCCTTCGATGTCGTACTGCGAAGCGGCGAACGCAACGTAGTTCGCAAGCCCGCCGTGCGTGATCATGACGCCCTTCGGCTTACCCGTGCTGCCGGATGTGTAAATCACGTACGCCAAATCGTCGGGATGGATGCGCGGCGGCGTGTAGGTCTCGCCGCTCGCTGGCAGCTCATCGACGCGGATCACTGGGAGATCCGTCGTCAGGGTGGCGCCGGCGCGCGGAATCAAAACGACGGATGCGCCACAATCTTCGAGCAACTGCGCGGCTCTGCGGGCCGGAAGGCCATCGTCGATCGGGACATAGGCGGCGCCCGAGAGCATGGCGCCGACCATTGCCGTGACGGTGAACGCGGAAGGCTGCGCGATCACGGCGACGATCGCGTGCGGGTCGATCGCCGCAGCGACGCGATGCGCGCGATCGACCAGTTGTGAGAACGACCATGAGATCGTGCCGTCGTCGACGGCAGGGCGGTCAGGCCAACGCTCCGCGGCTGCGAGGATTCGCGCGGGGAGAAGATCGTGCGGCGGAGTGACCGGTCCAGCGGCGACTTTGTGCAGCCACGCACTCTCGCGGCGTCCGATCGCAGGCAACGTCCGGATCGGGCTGCGTACGGAGTCGACAGCCGCGGAGAGCAGGACGATTAGGCCTTCCAGCGTGCGCGTCGCCTCGCTCTCTGCGGTTAACCGGATCGACGACGTCGACGGCGTCCAGGTCAAACGGAGGGCGAGCGGCTCCGCGCAGGCATCCGCATCGGTCAACTCGATCCGTGCGCCGCCAGCGTGCACGGTCATCGGGCAGACGTCGACGTCGAATCCGATCCCGCCTTGCGGCGGGACCCATCCATCATCTGGTCTAAGTTTTCCCCGCGCGGAAGCCACGGCTACCGCGAGCTGCTCGAACGTGCCGTCGAGGTTGCACTCGATGGGCAACGGGACGTAGACGGTGGCCGGGCCGACGAGACCGGTCAGTCCGGCATCGAACGAGCGAAAATCCGTCGCGACTCGAATGCCGCCTGTCGCCCCGGATCCTGCACGAGCCAGATACGCCATCCACGCCGCGAGGATGCAGTCTTGCGCGTCAATCCCGACCTCGCCGGCAATCCGCGCCAGCCGTGTTGCCACCTGAGGATCCAGCGTCTCGACGGCCTGGTGTACCGCGTATCGTGAACGGGCAGCGGCAGGCCGATGCGAAGGTCCGGGCTTCATCTCGTTGCGCCAGTCGGAAAACTCGATGAACTGCACCGGGTCGGCGGGCAGCACACGCCCGCCAAGATGGTCCGCAAGCTCGCGACTGATCGTCACGAACGATGCAGCGTCGACGATCGCAGCTGGCATGCGCAGCGAAAGCTTTTGCACCTCCGGACGGTCGTTCCGGAGCTCGGCCGTCACGATCCCGCCCGATCCATCACCCCAGGCCACGTTTGGCTCCGGCTCGATCACCTGGACGAGCAACCCATCATGTTCGCTCAGCCGCGACCGCAGCGCGGAGTGACGACTGAGGATCGCTTCAAATGCGGATCGCACGCTCTGCGGCTCGACCGGTCCGGTGATGCGGAGCAGTGCTCGGGCCTGGACCTCTTGCGCATTGCCGCATGCCGCGTGCAAAGCCCGCTGGTATGGCGACGCTGCGAACGCCGCCTTTGTGGTATCCATCGCCTAGGTCGATCCGCTCTCGCGTCTGCGGAGGCTGGCCGGCCTCATATCGGTCCATACCTTTTCAATGTGGTCGAGACAAACCGACTTCGAGCCTTCTGTCCCCTCGGCTCGCCACCCCGCGGGCAGGTCATGATCAGCGGGCCAGATGGAGTACTGCTCGTCGTCATTGAGCACGACGATGTACTTAATGTCTGTGGGCATTCCGAAGTCTCCCATCGAGTACAAGTGGATGTAAAGAAAGAATGCGCCATGCGACGCCCGAAGTCGAGACAGTCGAAAACGGCGAGCATACCCACCGGCCCTTTGTACGCAACTGCGACGAGATGACCGTCGATCTGCAGGTCATGGACGGTCCATTCCTCGTCATCGAAGTGCCCCGCCGGCACCGAGATGATGGCTTTATCTTCCGACGGATCCCACAGCTCAATCTCATCGAACGGCAGCGTCAGGCCGAGCCCCAGCCCCTTGCAGAAGGGTTCTTTGCGAACCCACGCGCGTAGCAGCTCCCTCGATTGGTTTTGCATCCGGCAGCTCGCCGATGCCGCGTCGTTCCTTCGTCGTAAGAGCAGCGGACAATTCTCCAAGTCCACCGGCGCGAGCGCCTCGACGTCGACTCCCACGGGACGATCCGATAAGCCAACGACGACCATCGACCGCGTGTGAGCGAGGGACAGCCGCAATCCGGCACCCGGCGCGCCGTCCGGGATCACCGGCTGGCCGTGCGCTCGATTGCAAAATTCGACACTGCTGCGTCACTACAACGTCGGCCGCCGGAACTCCTGCATGTTCGGCAACGGCGACGCGAAGCACGGCATGAGCTACGGCGAACATATCGCGGTCAACCGACCACCGGAAGCGCGCGTGACGCCCCGCCTCCCCAGGTGATAGCAGCGCTGTCGCGCTCTTGACGAACATTTGGTCGTACGGAGCGCCCGCTACGTACACCGAGACATCGATTCTCATTGGTCGTGTTCCACGGCCGCCGACAGCATTACAAGCAGCTTGCGTTTTCCATCGTACGCGCGACGTCCGTGCGCCGAACGGACGTTGTCGACGAGGAGTAGATCTCCCATCTGCCAATGACACGCACGCTCGACGCTCCGGTAAGCCTCGACGACTTTGGTGACCACGACATCGTCGATGACCGATTCGTCCGCGTAGCGGCAATCACGCGGCAGCGCGTCTCGTCCGTACAGCGTCTCGAGCGAGGAACGAGTGGCCAGGGGAAGCGCCGCCGGATGGAAATGGAGGAGTTGTCCCACCCAGCAAGCCTCGCCGGAAAGGTGATGCCGCTTGATGCCGGGACGTATGGCGCGCGTCGTCAGGACGTCTCCCTCCCAGCACCACGACATCCCCTCCGATTGGCATCGTTGTTCGACCTCGTCGCGGCTCTCGGTTGCGAACACCGTCCGCCAATCGAGTCCCAATCCGCTGCCGTAGCGCCGCACGTACATCAAGCCCTCATCGATCAGCCGAGGGGCCAGAGAACGAATGGTGGTGAGAATCGTGGCGCCATCGGCGACGACCGTCTCACCTCCAGAGCCCGGTGGGTGCTCACAGCCGAACCAGATCCTCCCCGGCCACGAGTGCCGGAAGCTGTCTTCGTTGTGCCACAGCAGAATCTCCCGGCTGGGATACGCGATCGGCGTGAACACGGACGTGCCGACCTGTTCTCGGTCGTGCTCCGTCGTGTCGTAGAGGACATCGCCGGTAGCGGCAACCACGCGCTCGAGCACTTCAGGCGTGTCGCAGGCAAATCCGCGGAACAACAGAGCGCCCTCGCGCGCGAGCTGCTCGAAGAGCTCGTCGCGATGTCCGGCGATCCAGCCGGCGAGGTCCGCGCCCGCCGTAGCGGGACACAACGTGACGATCCCATTCGCGTCATCGCGACGCATCACCTGCATCGGCGCGGCATCGAGGCTGCGCACCTTGCGGCGCTGGAAACCACGCTCTGGAGGAGCAAGTGAGAGCGGCGCGTCGGGACTGCTCACGCTTCGCTCGACTGTCTGGATCACGGATCCGAGGATCTCGACGGCGCGGGCGCGATCGCACACATCCAGCCTGTGATGAAGCTCCACGGTGACGTCGTTCTTACCGTCGAGAACGAACATCACCAATGCTTCGCGTAAGTTCATCGGCGGTCGAGGCAGCCGCGTCAGTCGCGCGGTTCCCAGCGTCAGCTCCGCCTCCGCCATCGGTTGGTAAGCGATCTTGACGTCGAACAGATCCCTGACGCCGCCGCCAGATTCCTGCACCGCGGCAACCACTTTGTCGTACGAAACCGTGGCGTAGCGGAAGGTCTCGCGCACGCTATTGCGCAGGGCATCGACCACGTCGGAGAACGACTCGCCGCGCGCGTCGATCGTGAGCGCCACCTGATTGACCAACGGCACGACTGCATCGGCCATGGATGGATCGTCGCGGCCGGCGAAGTCGGTGCCGATCACCAGATCGGTGCGCCCCGTCTGTTGGCGCAGCACGATCGCCAACGCCGCGCACATAAGCATGAAAGGTGTCGCGCCGAGGTGGCGCGCACACCGGCGTAATGCATCGGCAGCCTCGCTGCCTAGATTCGCAGTCTGTACCTCACCGGCGCTCACACCGAGACCAGCGTCGCCAGTGGTCAGAAGTAGTCTGGGAGCATGACGGAGCCGCTCACGCCACCACTCGAGCGCCTTCGCAGGGGACTCACGCTGTGCAGCGCATGCGATAACTTCGGCATGGCCAACGGACTGGGGAAGTTCGGGCGCGGCAACACCCGCAACGGCCGCCATGTACAGCGTCGACAACTCCTTGAGGAGCAGCGCGGCTGCTGTCGCGTCGCAGACGAGGTGATGCAGCGTCATCATCAGAACGTGATCGTCGTCTCCGATCCTCGACAGCGCGCAACGGACAAGAGGACCCTGCGCCACATCGAACGGCGTGTCCGCTGCCTCGGCCGCTTCGAGACGGATCGTGAGCTCGGGCAGGACGCGTCGTACGGGCCGTCCCTGGATCGCCGGGAATCGCGCACGGAGCTCGTCGTGCCGCACGAGGATGGAATTCACCGCGCGTTCGAGCGCGGATACGTCGAGCGGTCCTTCGATCCGCATTCCGAGCACGATCGGCGGCGTTCCCTGCGGGGCCAGTTGCTCCGCGGCCCAGATCCGGCGCTGCGCATCCGTCAGGAGCGCGTCCGCGTCCGACGGGAGTGGCGCAAGCGCCGCCGCAAGCGGAGCCTCGTCGATCCGCTTCGCGAGCGCCGCGAGGCTCCGCGCCGTGAAGACGTCCGCGACGTCAATGCGGCGCTGCACCTGCTCCCGCACGTTCGACACGACCCGCTGCGCCAGCAGGGAGTGGCCGCCGAGGGCGAAGAAGTCATCGTCGGAGCTCACGTCGGCGATCCCGAGGACGTCCCTCCAAATCTCCGCCAGCATCCGTTCCGTGTCCGTCGCCGGCGCTGCTCCCGATCCGGCGGGGACCAGTGTCGCGGACGCGAGGACGGCGTCGAAGTCGATCTTGCCGCGGCTGGTGACCGGCATCCGATCCACCGTATGAAACGTCGTCGGCACTGCGTACGCCGGGAGCGATCGCAGCATGTGCTCCGTGAGCGACTCCTTGCTCGCCGACTGGCCCGGCCGCCATTGAACCGCCGCGATGAGTTGCCGCTCGGCGCCCTCTCCAACCGCCATCGCGACGCCGCGGGCCACGGCCGGATGTTGACCGAGGATGTGCTCGACCTCTTCCCGTTCGATGCGGCACCCACGAACCTTGAGCTGGCCGTCGGCGCGGCCGCGAAACTCCAGGCGCGAGTCCGCGCGATACCGCGCAAGATCGCCCGTCCGGTACATCCGCGATCCCGGCACTTCCGCGAATGGATCCGGCACGAAGCGCTCGGCGGTCAGGGCCGGCCGGCCGACATACCCGCGGCTCACACCCACTCCTCCGATGTAAATCTCCCCCTCCACTCCCGTCGGAACAGGCGAGAGGAAGTTGTCCAGGAGATAGACCGATTCGCCGGGCAGCGGACGGCCGAGAGGCGGATCACCATCGAGCCCGACCTCCGCGGCCGTCGACCATACGGTCGTCTCGGTGGGACCGTAGACATTCCAGACCGCGCGGCTCACGCGGCGCAGGCGGCCGAACAGACCCGGAGGCGCCGCTTCCCCGCCGCACAAGACCGTGAGCGAGGGAGCATTCAGGCCGGCGTCGCAGAGGAGCGACAGCGTCGACGGCGTCCCTTGCAGGTGCGTGACGCCGCCGTCCGCGATCAGCCGGAGCACGAGCTCGGGATCGGCTGCTGCCGCCGAGGGGGCGACCACCACGCGCGCCCCGACGACGAGCGGCAGAAAGAGCTCGAGCACCGAGATATCAAAGGACGTCGAGGTCAGCGCCATCATCGCGCCGCCGGGACCGAGACCGACCATGCCGGCAAACGCATCGACGACCGCCGCCAGCGCTCCGCCGTGCACGGCGACACCCTTGGGACGTCCCGTAGAGCCCGAGGTGAAGATCACATACGCAGTGCGGTCCGGATCCTCAGCGAGCGTCTGGCGAGGCAGCTCTTCGTCCGATAACGCCAGCGTATGTATCCCCGGCGGGATGCGGTCGCGCAGGGCCTCCGAGGCGACGACAACCGTGGCGCCGCTGTCCTCCAGCATCGAACGTAGCCGCGCATCCGGCAGGCTCGGATCCAACGGGACGAATGGCGTTCCCGCCATCAACGCCGCCAACGGAGCGATGACCAACTCCGGCGAGCGATCGATCAGCAGCCCCACGGCCTTCGCCTTCGTCTCCACGATCCGCAGTGCGAGCGCGGAGGATCGCCCGCCCACTTCGCGGAACGTCAGCTTCCGGTCTCCGGCCTCGACGGCGATGCTCTCCGGACGGGCGGCGGCCTGCTCCCGAAACCGTTCCACCACGCCGGGAGTGCGAGCTCGCAGCGCCGGTCCTCGAGCCCACTCTTTCGTCAGTCGCGTGAGCTCGGAGCCTTCGATCACGGGGATCGCGGAGTGTCGCCGATCGGGCTCGGCGAGCGCGCCGCGCAGCACGGCATTCAACGTTTCGGCGGCGCGCACCGCCGTGTCATGGTCGAAGAGCGCCGTTGAATAGCGGAGGTACCCCGAGAGTCGGGTGCCGCGGTCGTAGACGTCCAGCATCATGTCCAGCGGGACGCCGGGCTGGGACAGTTGCCGGAGACGCCAGCCGCCCGGAAGCTGCGAAGGCGCATCGGCAGCTGCGCGGTGCCATGCGAGCATGGTCTGGAAGATCGGCGGCACCGACGTCGCGCCGGCCGCACCGACTCGTTCGACCACCGCGGCGAACGGGATGTCCTCCCCTTTTCGCGCCCAGGCGAGCGCTTCGCGACTGCGGCGGACGACGTCGCGAAACGAGTCTGCCGGATCCAGCGAGACCCGAAGCGGAACCGGATTCATGACCAGCCCGACGAGCTCGCGGCGATGCCGCAAATCGCGGCGCGCCGCAGGCGATCCGATCACGATGTCCGTGGCTCCCGACAGCCGCGACAGCGTGCAAAACAGCGTCGCGGCCATGACTGCGAACGGAGTGGTGCGCTCCTGCCGCGCCAGTGCCCGGATCGCGTCCGTTGTCGCGGCATCGATGCTCAACGGCACGATGCCGGCCTCGAATGATGGAAGCGGCGGCCGCGGACGATCTCTCGGCAGATCGACGACCGGGATCCCCGCAAGCCGGCGCGCCCAATCATCCAGCAGCGCACTCGCCTCCGGCGACGACAGGAATCGCGCCTCCTCGGCGACGACCTCACGCATCGTGGCACCCGGCGCCGGACGATCGCCGGCCGCCAACTCCCGGCACAGCAGATCCAGACTCCATGCGTCGGCCACCAAGTGATGGACGACCAGCAGCAAAACCTTGCGGCCGCTCGCCATCTCGACCAGCAGCGCCCTGATCACTTCTCCCGCAGCCGGATGGAGAGGCCGCGCCGCCTCAGCGACAAGCATCTGATCCAGCGCCGCATCGTCGAGCGCAGCGACCGCACGGCGTGTGAGCACCATTCGGCATTCGGCGACGGGCAACACTCGCTGCTGCAGACCTTCAGGCGTGGATTCGAAGGCTGTGCGCAAGGCTTCATGCCGGGAGACCAGGTCACCGATTGCCTGCTCGAGAGTCTCCGGATCCATATCGCTGGGCAGATCGACCGCGACCGGCAGGTTGTACGCGGCTCCGGTACCGAGCGCCTCGTGATGCCAGATCGCGCGCTGGCCGACCGAGAGCGGAAAGGCGGACGGACTCGTTTCGGAAGAGACGGTCGTCGCCGGGAGGCGAACCTGCTGTGCCGCCGCGACAACGCTCTCGAGCGTGTCCGTGCCGAGGAGGGCGGCAGGGAGGAGAAGCAGTCCTAGATCGT
This sequence comes from Thermoanaerobaculia bacterium, assembly GCA_036375075.1. Taxonomy (GTDB): domain Bacteria; phylum Acidobacteriota; class Thermoanaerobaculia; order Gp7-AA8; family Gp7-AA8; genus QHVT01. The sequence continues at coordinate 65,379 of DASUSN010000067.1, forward strand.
CGGCGACGCGATCGCTGACCTGCATGGCACCACGCGAATCGAGGCCCGCGGATGCCGCCGGCTCGTCTGTCCGCACGGCGTCGGCCGGCAGATCCAGCACCGCCGCGACGATCGCGCGAACGCGCTCCGTCGGATCGGTGCTGCCGTCCGTCACGCCGGAATGCCGGCGCGCGCCGCTGGAGGCTAGGACGGGAAGCTTCCCCTCCTGCAACAGGCGGCGGGTCTCGCGCCGCCGCACCTTGCCGCTCGTGGTGCGGGGCAGCGCGCCGCGCCTGGTGAGGACCACCTCCGCCGCCTGCACGTCGACGGCGTCGCGTATCGCCGCGCGCAGTGCGGCGAGCACCGCGGCGGCTTCGCCGGGCTTCAACCGGCCGGCCTCGCGAACGACGACGAGACCTTCTTCATCGTCCTTCTCGACACCGAACGCCGCACTGATTCCCGGCAGCGGGACGGCCTCTTCGACGGCTGCTTCGACGTCATGCGGATAAATGTTTCGCCCGCGGATCACCACGACGTCGGACAACCGGCCGCAAATGAACAACTCGCCGGTCTCATCGAGGAAGCCGAGATCACCCGTGGCGAGATAGGCGCGATCTTCTCCGGCGACGGCCGCGCAAAATCGGTCCGAGTCTCCGCGCAAGTAGCCGCGCGAGACGTTGGGGCCATGAATGCGCACCTCCCCGACGGCTCCCGGTCCCACGACCGCGCCGGTCCCAGGCTCCACGATTCGGAGATCCAGCCCGGGCGCAGGTCTCCCGCAGCTGATGAGGCTTTGAGCGTCGTCGACTCCGTCCGGCGCGGCGACCTCCCCGCGCTGCAGCGCCGTGCGCGAGACTTGCCGGATGCCGGCGCCGGCGTGGCGCTTCCCTCCGCTGACGATGAGGGTCGCCTCCGCGAGCCCATAGCAGGGATAGAAGGCGCGTGGAGAAAATCCGAACGGACCGAACACCTCCGCGAACCGCTTCAGCGTCGTCGCTCGGATCGGCTCCGCGCCGGTGAACGCCACCTGCCAACGCTGGAGCGCCAAGCCGGAGTGCTCATGCCGATCGAGCTTGCTGACGCAATGCTCGTACGCGAAATTCGGTCCTCCTCCGATGGTCGCGCCTGTGGACGTGATGTGCTCCAGCCATCGCAGCGGGCTCTGTATGAAGCTCGCGGGACTCATGAGCCGCATGCCGAACCCGATGTGCAGCGGAGCGAAGATGCCGCCGATGAGGCCCATGTCGTGGTACGGCGGAAGCCACAGGACTGCGAAATCATCTTCCGTGAGGGAGAACGACTCCCGGATCATGTCGAGGTTGGCGAGGATCTGCGCGTGCGTGAGCACCACGCCGCGAGGAGAACCGGTCGACCCCGACGTGTACTGAACGAGCGCGACGCTGTCAGGGTCCGGCTCGGCCTCGGCGGATGCGCGGCCTCCCGCCCGCTCCGTGGCAGACATCAGACGCGCACCTGCCATCGCATCGGGGAACTGTTGCGCCGCTTCGCCGGCCGTGATCACCACGGCCGGCCGCGCGTCTTCCATGAGCGCGACGAGGCGAGGCACCTGACGGGGCGAGAAGAGCGGCTGGGAAGGGACCGGCACCACGCCGGCGTACTGGCAGCCGAGGAGTGCGACGACGTAGTCGGGTCCGGGCGGGCACATCACGAGCGCCCGATCGCCGGGCGCCGCGTGACCCGCCAGAGCGGCCGCGAATCCGCTTGCTGCCGCGTCGAGCTCGGCGTACGACAGCGAACGGACAGCTCCGTCGTCCTCGACGAACTCGAAGGCGATGCGGCCCGCGTCGGTGGCTGCACGACGACGCACCGCACCCACAACGGTGTGCCAATTGCCGTTCATACTCTCGCCTAGTGAACGTGCGCTAGAGTACCTGACTTAAGTACGTCAGGCCAGCCAACTCCGCGTTTGTGCGAGGATGATCGCGCACGATGTTCGGGACTACGCCGCCTCCGTTCGAGCCAGCGCCCGCCGAGGATCTCGCACGAGCCTGCACACAAGCGGTGAGCGAAGATCGAATGCGGGCCGACGTCCTCGCTCTTCGCGGACCACGCAGCCGGCTTCACGCCCGCGAAGCGATGGCGTCCGCCGAAGGCCGCATCATCGCTGCACTGCGCGACGCCGGCTGGACGGTCGCCACTCGCCCCTTCTCCGTCACCGGCGCGGCCGGCTATCTCGATTTGGGCACTCACCGCGACGGGCAGTTCGGCCCGACGGTTTACGCGGAGCTGAACGGGCAGAACGTCGTCGCCGTCAAGGAAGGGAGGCGGCCGGACGCCGTCGTCATCGCCGCGCATCACGACACCATTCGAGACTCACCCGGCGCCGACGACAACACGGCAAGCGTCGCCGCCCTGCTGGAGCTCGCTCGTCTCACCGCCGGCGTCCACTATGAATTCACCGTCATGCTCGTCGCGTTCGACATGGAGGAAATCGGCTTTCATGGATCGCGCGCGTTCCTGCGGGAGCAGATCGACGGGCGATCGGTGCGGGCGGCCATCATCTTTGAATCGATGGCCTACACATCGGAGAATCCAAACAGCCAGATGCTCCCCCGCGGCTTCGGCCTGCTCTACCGAAAGCAGGCGGAGCAAATCCGCCGGCGGCGGCGCGCCGGCGATTGGGCCGCGCTGCTGTATCGCGCGCCGTCCGCGCGGTTGGCGGCCACGTTCGCAGCATGCCTGGAGGCCACGAAAGGGCCGGATTCCTCCGTGTTGCTGCGCGATCCCGCCGATCTCCCTTACGCCGGCGCCCTGCTGCGCCGCTTTCTCCCCTTCGCGCGCGACTTCGGCCGCAGCGACCATCTCGCATTCTGGGAACGCGAGCTGCCGGCGGTCCTGATCACCGACACCGCCGATTTCCGGAATCCCCACTACCACGAGCGGACCGACACCGCGGACACGCTCGACTTCAAGCACCTGCGCGCTCTCGTCGCGGCGACGATCCTCACGCTCGATCGCGTTGCGCAGAGGAGCCCGGCATGACAACGCACCGATTCACCGCCACGCAGCATCCGAGCCTCTTCGGCGGTCACGAACCGGTCCTCACCATCGAACCCGGCGACACGATCATCACGGACACGATCGACGCCTACGGCATGGACAAGGAAGGCCGGCAGGTTGCCACCGGCGACAACCCGCTCACCGGCCCCTTCGCCGTGCGCGGCGCGGAGCCGGGCGATGTGCTCATCGTCGATCTGGTCCGCCTGACGCCGAGCAGGGCGACCGGCCGGGGAGAGGCGTCGCTCGTGGCTGGTGTCGTGGATCCGAGCTTTATCCGCGAACTGCCGCCGCGCGTCCCCGCAACATGGCGAATCGACACCGTCGAACGCACCGCCACACTCGCGGAACCAGCGACGAACCTGGACATCACGGTACCGCTCCGGCCGATGCTCGGATGTCTCGGAGTCGCGCCGCGTCACGATCAACGGATCTGGAGCGGCACGTCGGGGCCTCACGGCGGCAACATGGACTTTCGCGGCCTGACCGCGGGGGCGACGGTGTACCTCCCGGTCTTCGTGCCGGGGGCTCTCCTTTATCTCGGCGACGGCCACGCCGCCCAGAGCGCGGGGGAGATTGGCGGGAGCGGGATCGAGACTTCGATGGAAGTCGAGGTCCGTGTCGACAGGCGCAAGGACCTGCCCATCGCGTGGCCACGCGGAAAGGATGCGGAGTGGATCTGGACGATCGGCAACGCGCGGCCGCTCGAGCAAGCCATCCAGCACGCCACCACCGAGATGCTCCGGTGCCTGCAGAGCGAGTACGCTCTCGACCTGCCGAGCGCGTGCATGCTGTTGTCGGTCGCGGCGGAGTACGAAGTGGGGAACGTCTGCAATCCCGCGTTCAGCGTGGCGTGCAAGCTACCGCGTTCAAGCCTCTCGAATCAGATCGTGCAAACCATCCCATAGACGCGTCAGTTGCCCGGCCATCTCATTGGCGTCGCGGAGCGTCGGCTCCGTGTACTCCGGACGGCGCGCGCAGATCAGCTCGAGCAGCTCCAACGCTTCGAGGCCATGACGCTCTTCGACGCCCTCGCGGAAGCACTCCGCGAAGTACGGTTCGTTGACGACGTCCGGGAAATGAACGGACAGAGCATCGGCCAGGGCGTGCATCCAGTCTTCGGACAACAGCTCGACGATTGCCCATGCGCCGAGTGAGCTCGAGTAAAGCCGGCCCACCGCCGCAATGAAACTCGCGGTGTTGCCGTCGACGAGCGTCTGGAGCGTGGAGAGGTCGTCGTAACAGTCGTCGTCCATCTTGGGCTTCGCGCCCATCCCGATGAACGCACGCCGGAGCTGATAGTGATGCGTGTCACCGCCGGGCAGACCGTCGTCGTCGACCAGGATCCGCAGCTTTCGCTTGCGCAGCTCCGGACTGTCGAGCGACGGGAGGGAGTACGCCATCGCGCGGGTCGCGTGCATGGCCGCCTGATACCGATGCAGCAATTCTCCGAGCAGCTGCGGATCGGAAAGGCGTTCCTTGCTGCACTCCGCCAGACTGCGAAAGAAAGCGTGTCGCGAGGGCAGGTGCTTGTCCGCAATCACTGCCAGATCGCGACGCAGGGGACGGTCCTGCTCTTCAGCACGAGGTTCCATAGAGACTCTCTCTCAGACCCGTTTTTCGACTTGCTTCGGCGCCGATTAGGGTAGCACGACAAACTCCATAAATAGAGAAGTACCCCTTCCTGGCATGAGCTACTTCGTCATGTCCATCGGCAGGCCGAGCGTCGCTTTGGCGATGTACTCGTACTGCTCGTTGGGGGAGTACGTCTGCATGATGGGGCCGGCCCTCACGTCGCGGTACCAGCGAGACAGCGGACTGCTGTTGAGATAGCCGGAGCCTCCCGTCGCGGTCATCGCCTTGTCGACGATGGCGACGGCGCGGGACGTCACGACGTTCTTCGTAACCTGGAAAAGCTTGTTCATCTGGTGCAGCACCTCGGCCGGGGTGTCGCTGTCGATGGGGTGAGTCCGATAGAACTCGTCGACGCGCCGCGCACAGCGTTCCAGGACGGCCTGCGCCGTCATGAAATCGATCTCGATCTCCGCGATCCAGTGCTGGATCGTCGGGCGCTCCGCCAGCGTGCGGCCGCTGGGTTGTTTGCGGCGCTTCCGCACCTGTTCGATGGTGTGGCCGCGCGCCGCTTCGGCGATGCCGAAGAAGACGCTGGCCAGCCCCAGGTTCTCCAGGATGATGGTGTGGAACCACGGCGCACTCCACTCGCCGTAGCTGAACCGCACCCTCCCGAACTGCTCTTCCGGGACGAAGCAGTTCTTGAAGATCACGTCGTTGCTGCCGGAGGCGCGCATGCCCATCGCGTCCCAGTTGTCCTGGATCTCCATCCCCTCGATGCCGCGGGGGAGAATGCTCCCGGCGATCTCCATCCCGCCGGTCGGTTTCTCCACCGCCGCGAACGCGTAGAAGCGATTGGCTCCGGGAGAGAGCGTGCCGAAGATCTTGCGCCCGTTGATCAGGTAGCCGCCTTCGGTGCGCGTGGCCGTGACCTGAGGATGGAGCTGGTCGGTGCCGGCCTCGCTGCCGAGGAGGCAAAAGGTGATCTCGCCGGCGCCGAGTTGGCGCAGCAGAAGCTCGGCCGCTTCGGCCGCTTTCTGATTGCCGGCGGCGCGAGCCCCCTCCCACTCCATGCGGATGATGAGCCCCGTGGCGATGTGCATGTTCGCGGCGATGGCCGTGGACGCGTCGCCTCCGCCCAGGCGCGCCACTCCCACGATCATGTCGAAAATCGATTCCACGCCCATACCGCCGAACGGTTGCGGCACCATCGCCGCCATCACACCGCTGCGCCGCATGTCCTCGAAGTTCTCGAACGGAAAGCTGCCCTCGCGGTCATGCCGCGGCGCACGCTCGGCAAAATCGCGGGCGTGCTGCTCGGTCAGCGCGACGTAGCGCCGGCCGGCGTCCGTCGTCGCTTGCATCGGCTCGTACATCGCTGTCTTTTCCACCTGAGTGAATTTACCTTCCGTCACAGGAGCCGTGCAAGACGGGCCGGCGCATGTGCTACGGTAGTGCACGCGATCGCAGGAGGCCCATGGTGAAGCTGACTGCCGACGAACAAGCTGCGGTCCTCGAGCTCTTCGCGACTTTCCAGCGGGAATTCGGCACGAACGGTCTCGCCCGCATCGAAGAGGCCGTGGAAATTCTGACCGGCCCGGAAACGGAGCTCGCGGAGCAAGGGTATCGGCGCGCCCAGTTCTTCTTTCCCGGCCTCGAAGCGAAGCCGTGGTACCGCACGTCCGAGATTCCGGTCGCCGCGAGACTCGAAGCCGAGTGGGCGACGGTTCGCGCCGAGCTGTTCGGCGTGTTGCAGCGGCACACCGGCTTTCAGCAATATGTGCACCTCAACGACTACCGCGAAGTCGTGCCCCCGGAATGGAAGGCCCTGTATCTGAAACACGGCTCGGCGACGTTTCCTGAAAATCGAAGTCTCTGCCCTCGCACGACCGCGCTCATCGACGGCGACGATCGCATCGAGGAGATGGCGATGTTCTCGGCGCTCAATCCGGGCGGCCACATTAAGCCGCACGGCGGCACCTGGAACTGCCGCCTGAACGTTCACCTGGCGTTGGTCGCTCCGCCCGGTGACTGCGCCCTGCGGGTCGGCGACGAGACCCGGCCGTGGACGGAAGGCCGCTGCCTCATCTTCGATGACAGCTTCGTCCACGAGGCGTGGAACCGCGGGACGCTTACGCGATTCATCCTGCTCGTCAACGTATGGCACCCCGGCTTAACGGATGTCGAAGTGGCCTTCCTGACAAGAATGAGTCAGTGCGTCCGCCGCGTCGACGTCGCCGCACACCTGGCCGCGGTCGAAAAGGGCAAAGCGGATCTGCAGGAACGGCGGTGGTGGAGCGGCGGCAAGCAGGGGGGCGTGCGATGACCGGAGTTTCCGGGCCGAATCAGCAGCGGCGGCATCGGTGGACGACAGACGACGCCACTTCGCACGCGCACGGCGCTCGCCTGAGGCGTGGCGAGCGCCGGACTGTGTCGATGAAGGTCCTTACCAGCACATCATGTCGTTCATTCTGCGGACCAGACCCAGTAATTCATCGTAACTGACGGTCGTACGCGCCTGTGCATCGCCACCGGCACGGCGGGTGCCGAGGGATTTGACCTTCTTGTTCAGTGCCTCGACTTCGGTCTCCAGTTCTTCCAATGTTGCGTTTTTCTCTGCCATCAGTCGATTCCTCCATATAGGAGCATATCAATTCTGATCTCTCACGCAACTTCATCAATTGATGCGCATTCGTGCACCGAGGACCATGACGGCGGAAGATGCGAGCAGAACGATTCCCAGATTGAGTGGACCGTGCGGCCAGTCCGCCGGACGGAACGCGTCCGCGGGCACTTCACCTGCCTGAGGCCATTTCCACACGCGAGTTTCCGCCGCGTTCTGTGCGCGCGCAACGAGCAGAGCATCCCAATTTTCCCGAGGAAGCGAACCGACGAAGCGGACAGTGCCATTGTCAATCGCCAACTCGACGGCAGCAGATTCCGGAACGTCTTCTACGATTCCGCAGCGCGGACAGAGGCTCAGCCGGCGAGGCGGGGGCGCGACGCCGTTTGGGCGTTCGCGGAAGTGACCCACATAAGTCGTGAGAGGGGACGACCGACAGACGAAACAGCTTCGGACCGCTTCCGCCAGGAGTTGCATCGTGGCCGCGGGAACCCAGCGACGCGAGATGACCGGCGCGCACGGCGCAATCGCTGTGAAGATCGCGTCGCGCATTTCGCGTCCGACTTCTTCGCCGCGGTCCTCGTATGCCGAAATCAGCGAGAGGGCGTGTTCCGAATCGTCCGCGATCAACCTGAGAAACTGGAGATCACTTGTAGCAGCGGCTTGTCGCGTTGCGCTCACGCGCGTTCGTACTCGCGGAGACGAGCGACTCAACGCCGGCGTGCGCGTTCTCGGGTCGCCGAAGAGCACAAACCGCGCACCTGAGCTCCGCGATGGTGTCGAGCGATGGAATCGGACCATGGCCTCGCCGATCGGACGCCCGCTTTCCAGCTCTTGGACGAGACGGAGAAGTGCATCATCCGGGAAGAAGAGAACACCCCGTGCAAACAGATGCGCGGCGATCGACGCGTTATCGCGCAGACGCTCACCGAGAGACCATGCCGCATGAATCACGCCATCGGCTGCAAGCGTGCCCCAGCACAATCCCCACACCGCCAGCCATGCCCGCACGTCCGTCGGAAGAAAGAGATTCCCGGACTGCAGTGCCGCGTCGACCGACATCGATGCACGATGACAGAACGAAGTCTGCGCGCAGCGTGGCGGCCGGTCAGCGTGCACGTCAACGTCCCGTGCGCACAGGAGCAGCCCCCGACCCATGTAGGCATCGACGCCGTCGGCATGAGTGGTGAGCGCGAACACGCCGCTGCCCATCGCGAGCGCCGCGCGAACTTCTTCACGTGTCGACCGTCCACCGATTATCGTCAGGTCTTCCGATTGGAACGTGCCACGGTCGGCGAGCGGCGAAACGATCGTCGTCCGTCGCGGCGCTGCGGCCGGAAGAACCGAAGCTGCGCTATGCAGAACCGCGCGCACGCGAAGAGTCGAGGCATCCCCGCTGATAATGCCTCGTGGCTTTCTGTTGCTTAGCGCATCGAGTGCGTCCAGAAACGCCTCGGTCAGCAAGTCCTGCGGTACTACAATGATCGATGCTGCCGCTACAGCGCGGCGGCGTGCATCGGAAAACGTTCCCGCGAACCGCCGACGTGTGAGATGCGCATAAAGTCTTGCGGTCTCCTCCGCCATCTCTCCGATGGCGACGACGGTCTCGTCTCCCGGGGTGGAGTGTCCAGGCTTTCCGCGCACTTCACGAACGTCGACCGACCGTCCCGCAATCAACCGCTGAAATTCCGGCAGGTCCTGATCGAGCGGCCAGACCGGCAAACCTTCATCGTCGACGAGAAACGCCGTCGCGGGAGCCGTGTCGAAAAAAAGAGTCATCGCTGGCAAGTATCGAACATCAAACGACTCAGGCCGATCCGTCCGCCATCACCGTGAGCCGACGTAGCGTAGCAGCTCCGCGTTGAGGCACACGTCGCGACCGCATACCGGCAACTTTCACGACGCGGCGTCACTGACGCGTTCGGTGGCAAACGCGAAGTGTAATGCTGAAAAAGCGGCGGCGCTCGGCCAGCAACCTCGCACCTCACCGTGAATCACCATCGCGGAAGGCGCTGGCCACCGCAGCAACTCGACAGCGCGTCTCTACCATGAGGAGAGCAGGAGGAGACACTCCACGATTAGCCATGCCGTCGCTCGTACCCGCACACCGCGGCTACCGGTACCAAGCCATCGCCGCTGCCGTGCTCCTCGCCTCGCTCGCGGAATCGTCCTCGAGGCGAGGCCGCACGGCTCGCCTGCGTGACCGCGGCACATCAGGCCGTCGAAGCTGCGACGGCGGCCGTCGTTCCGGCGGTTTCCCACCGCGGCCAGATCATCTGCTCAGAGGCATTCGGCATGACCGATCAAGCGAGCGCGACTCCCGCGACACCCGCCGAGACTCTGAAACCGCTGCACCTCTTCGCGGAATCCTGCGTATATAGCTCCAGGATGACGGCGATGGTGCCAGAAGCCGATTCAGTTTCCGACCGCGTTCGGCGGGGCGCGGGCAGGCGATCACGACGCCTTCGCGGAACTGGTCAGCCAGCATGAGGCGATGGTCTAGAGCCTCGCCTGGAACTTCTTTGGCGATCGCTCGCGGGCCGAGGAGTTTGAGAGAGCGCGACTCCAATCGCGCAAGGGGGAATGATGCGCTTCAGGACGATTTTTTGCGCGAGCCTGCTCATCAACGTTGCGGCGACGGCCGCCTTCGGACAGGCTGTTGCTCCGGTACCAGCGGCCACCAAAGCCGACATCATTCCGCTGGTCGACTATCACGTGCATATCAACAGCCTGATGTACGCGCAGACGAATTTCCCGCCTATTCTTCCCAGCGTGCAGCTGCCGCCGGAATTGACGCGCCTGATGAGTGAGCTCGGGAAGAATTGGGGCTCAGAAACTGGCCTCGCACCGTTGTTCACCGAAGACAGCATGATGGTCAAGCGCGACGTCAACAATTGGATCAAAGGGAAAAAAGCGGTCTCCGGTGTGTGGAGCAGGACTTATGGTGAAGAAATTACGCTGATCCCCGTTGGCTGGCAAACCGACAACTCCACCGGGTACATCATGACCTATATAGCCGATGCGGAGACCCCGCCAACCATTTTCGGCGAAGCCATGATCGCTTTGAAAAAGGAAAAAGACGGCCAGTGGCGGATCGCCGGCAAAATGATCAGCGTGGGGTATCCCAGGAAGCACAAACCGGTCACGGCTGAAGACTTCCTGGCCGAGCTGGACGCCGCAGGGATTCAGCGGGCGAACATATTATCGGCTGCGTTCGTTTTTGCGGGATCGCCGGAACTGAGCCCTGACGAGGCAGCCAGGGTACGAGCAGAGAATGACTGGAACGCGCAGCAAGCTGCGCTGCATCCTGAGCGACTGACCGCTTTTTGCAGCCTCAACCCATTGAAGAGTTATTCGCTTGCAGAGGTGGAAAGCTGCGGCAGAGACGCCCGTATCAAGGGGCTCAAGTTTCACTTCAGCGACGCCGGCGTAAACCTCACAAATCCGCAGCATCTCTCGAAAATCAAGGCTGTGTTCAAAGCAGCGAACAAACACCGCCTGGCCATCACCGCGCACATCATGACGTCAGCTACCGATTATGATCCAAAGGCAACGGCCACGATTTTTCTGAATGACCTCCTGCCACTCGTCCAGGACGTGCCGGTGCAGATTGCGCACATGACGGGAGATTCGGGCTTTGGCGACAAGTCGCAAACGGCATTCGGCGTTTTTGCAGCTGCCATCGAGGCCAAAGACCCGCGCACCAAGAACCTATACTTCGATGGTTCAGGTCCCGTGGACGTCAACAGGTCGCAGTCTCCCGAGATCCTGCGGACCGTTGCAGCAGCGATGCGCAGGGTCGGTATGAACCGAATCCTCTTCGCCTCCGACCGCCATTCTCCGAACAATTCTCCGCCCGCGGAAACGTGGAAGGCGTGGAGGGAGAAACTGCCCCTCACTGAAGCCGAATTCCGGGATATTGCCGATAACATCGTCAACTACCGATAACACGATATCCTGTCCCCGCAACCAAGTGAAATCGATGGACGGCCACCGGAAACGGTGGCCGTTTTCGTTCTCGGGAGAGGTGGCGACCTCCTCCTCTGCGATCCGGACACGGACTATTCGCGTCCCGGGACCGCTTATCTCTGTCGATGGAACAACGCGGACGCTGGAACGGAGTGGTCTCTCGCTGGAGGGAGATCGTCCCCTTCTTCAACTCCGCGACCCGAGGAAGGCGCCTTCAGCCCGAGCGGCGGAGCGGGTTCCGGATCGTCACGCTCAAAAACGCGGCGTGGCTGGCGCTTGCGCTGACGGTGCTCTTCTTCCTCTTCTCCGCATACATGGAGCGCCGTGCGCGCGGCGGGTCGAGCTACGGCCGGCTGTACGACCGGAGAATCGAGCGCGCCACGCGTCCGGCAGCTCCGCGGGCACAACCGGAGGTGGTCCTCGAGGCACCGGAGCGACCGGTCGTGCGGCGGGACGTGCTCCAGGACCGGCGGGACGAAGAATCCCGCGACGTGACCATCTCCGCCGGGACCGCCACGACTGCTGCTCCCGCAGCCGTGCGGCAACCCGTTCGCCTCCGTCGTGACGGCGATCGCGTCGTGATCAGCGGAGGAGCCGAGGGCGTCCGTGTCGACGTTCAACCTGCGCCACCGACCGCGACGGCGCCTCCGCCTCGCTGAGGCGCCGCAGCGAGGGTCCATGTCGACCGCTGCGCACGGCGGTTGGACAGAACCGTTTGCCCGGGCGTCGGCCGCCGACGGCGAAGAGAGTTCGTTCACCGGATCGTGACGCTCACGGCGCATCCACCAACTACGCTTACTCCACATCTACATCGTGAGGACGCGAATCTCCGGCGCCGCGATCCTGGGAAACGATCAAATGACTCGAGCACTCCTCGCCCTGGTTCTGATTCTCGGACACGTTCCTGTCGCCGAGGCGGCGAAGAGGCGCGCCGCGCACCATCCGGCAGCGCCCGTCGCGCCGGCGGCCCTCGTGACAGCGGCACGTCAGGCCGCCGAAGCTGCGATGGCGGCCGGCGTTCCGGCGGTTCAGATCGCGGTGTCCCACCGCGGCCAGATCATCTACTCAGAGGCCTTCGGCATGACCGATCAGGAGAGCGCGACTGCCGCGACACCGCGGTCGGTGCTGCGGGTCGGCTCGATCACGAAGCAATTCACGGCAGCGGCGATTCTCCGCCTGGCCGAGCGCGGGGCGCTGACACTCGACGATCGCATCGAGAAATACGTGCCCGAGTTCGACCCGCGAGGAAGGACGATCACACTGCGGCACCTCCTCACCCACACCTCGGGAGTTGCTCGCGACCCGTACCTGCCCACGATGACTCCGCCGATCCTCAGCGCGCCGTTCCCGCGTGAGCAGGCCATCCAGGCCCTCAACTCGAAACCGTTCGATTTCACGCCGGGCAGCTCGTGGAAGTACAGCAACTCCGGCTTCCTGCTGCTCGGCTATGCGATCGAATCGATCACGGGCATGTCGTTCGCCGATTTCGTCCATAGTGAGTTCGTGCTGCCGCTCGGACTCCTCGACACAGGCGTGTGCGGAACGGCCAACCTGCCGCTGCCCGACGGTTACAGCCTGGTCCAGGGGAACTGGTTGCGACTGTGGTCCTACCACCCGTCGGGGATGGTGTCGTCCGGTGCGCTTTGCTCCACCGCATCCGATCTCGTTCGCTGGTCGCACCTCCTCGCAACCGGCGGCGTCATGCTGCCTGCCTCGTACGCGACCATGACTACCGCCACAACACTCGCAAACAACACCGTCGTGCCTTACGGGCTCGGCCTGGACGTGAAGAAAATACACGGGCAGCCGGCCGCGGCGCACGGCGGCGCCGTCACTGGCTTCCTCAGTTTTGTCCTCCATCTGTCCGATCAGGACATCGCCGTTGCGGTGGTCGTGAATGCGTTCCCCGCCCCAACAGCCGGCAACTCGGAGCTCATGGCGAAGGCCGTGGCGAACGCGGCGCTCGGCTCGCTGTAGCGATCGACCCGAGGTGTCGGCGAGTCCCATTCCCTGCCGCCCGCGCCGTGTCCTCGTAATGGCGGGTCAGGGTGCAGGGCGCACCGAGCACTGACCCGCCACTTCGAGAACGGAAATCAACGGTATGACCCTAATGGCCTCGAGTTCGCCGGTTGAGGCCTTCACCGGATACTTTTGAGGCACTCAGTGCGTCGACGCGCGCGTGCCACCCGTCCCGACGCGTACATTTTCGTGTTCGTCGATCGGCTTGCGGGGAAGGAGGCCGAGCAGCCCGAGGAGTCCCAGCCAGCCCCAGTCGAAACCGTCGTTGCGCTCGTTCTGCTCGGCGCCGTCGACGTCCTGAGCGTAGGCATCGAGGGCGACCACGGCGGAGAGTGCGAGGACGGCCAGCAGCGCGGACAGGACGATGATGTTTGGTTTGCGCATCATCGCCTCCTCACGGCCGCCGCGTAGGATCGTTGGGCTTGATCGGATTCACCGGATCGGTGCGCGGTGTCTCGACCCGGACCGGTTCAACGCGGGTCCTCTCGACGACCTCGGTCTGCGTCTGCACGATCCGCCGGGGGCGTTTCAGGAGACCGAGAAGCCCGAGGAGTCCGAGAAGGCCCCAGGGGAAATCGCGGTCCTCGCGCTCCACGACCGGTGCGGTGGTCGTTTCGGTCGTGGTGGTGGTCTCGTACGCGGACGTGCCCGACGTGTCACCGCCGGTGTAGGTCGTGCCGGTGTCGGTCGTACCGGCCGTCGTGCCGGCCGTGTCCGTGAAACCAGTTCCCGCTGTATCGGTCGTGCCCGTATCGATCGTGCCCGTAGTGGTTGCGGCCGTGTCGGTGAAGGTGGTCGCAGTGGCGGCCGTGTCCGTCTGCGCAAACGCCGGTGCGACCGCAAGAGTAGCTACCAGGACTATTTGAAAACATTTCATAAACTGTTGCTCCTCGACCGGCGTAGCGCAAGAGCAGTACCAGTAGCCGGGAGCACGTGCAGGTAATGTTGCAAGGCCCCGGCGGCCGAGCCGCCTGGTGCCTCTCGAGCTGCACGGCGTCACGCCGGGCTCGGTTGCTGTTGCGCGTGACGAGGCGCTCGTGATCGGCGCGACAAGGGAGGCGGACGGCGAACGTGAAGAACCCTGCCTGATCCGCGTTCCGCTTCAGAGCCTCGGTCGCGACATTCGCGAATGAGCTGGCGTAACTCCGGGCAGCGCGATCGCGGACCCCGTCTTCCACGCCACCGGCAAACGCATACGCGACCTGCGCTTGATGCTTCGTGTCTGCTCTGTGACTGGTGACTACATTGTGACGTCCGGTCATCTCATTTTATTTATGATGCGGTCGAAAGTTAAATAACGATCGCTCACGAGGCGGACCCTTCCATGCGCACAATGGGCAGTTCAACCAACATGTTTGCTGCCGTCTCGATCGACGCCGCCAGCGCCGTTGCGCGCGCTGCAAAGCTTCTCGTCCGCATCGCTCCGTGCCTCGCACTGCTCGTCCTCGCCTCGGCGGCGACCGCGCAGGAGCCGGCCCCCGGCGAATGGGGGATGCGGGCCTCGACGCTCCAACCCCTCTCCGAGCTGGCGCTCGCGGAAGCGAACGGCAAGCTCTACCTCATGGGCGGCTATCCGGCGAACCGGGTGACCGCCCGTACGGTCCAGGTCTACGACATCGCCACCGACACCTGGGCCTACGGTCCCCAGCTCCCGCAGCCGAACAACCACGGGATGGCGGCCAGCGTGAACGGGAAGATCTACCTCATCGGCGGCCAGATGAACGCCGATGATCCGCCGGGCACGGACAGCTACGTGAACACGGTCTACGAGCTGGATCCCGCGGCCGGTGCATGGGTCACGAAGGCGCCGATGCCCACGGCGCGCAGCTCCGGCGTGGCCGTCGTGCACGACGGCAAGATCTACGTTGCCGGTGGACGATTGCCGCGCGGCTCCGACTTCGCCGTCTACGACCCGGCGGCCGATACCTGGGAGGTGCTGCCGAACCTGCCCACGCAGCGCAACCACTTCACCGGCGCGGCGATCAACGGCCGCATCCACTACGCCGGCGGGCGGCAAGGCAATGGATTGTCGCCCTTCATGACGACCGCGCACGAAGTTTTCGACCCGCAAACGCGGACCTGGACGACCGCCGCCCCCATGCTGCGCCCCCGCAGCGGCATGAACGGGGTCATGGCCCGCGGGTTGTTCCATGTCTGGGGCGGCGAGGGGCCGGCCGGCATGTTCCCCGACCATGACTACTACAACCCGCAGACCGACACATGGACGGAGCTCCCGGACATGCCCATGCCGATTCATGGCATCGTCGGCTCAGCCTTCGTGGACGGTCTGATCTGGGTGACCGGTGGCGGCACCCATCTCGGGGGCAGCTCCGGCAGCACGATGAACCAGGTGTACCGGCCAGCGGTCGGATTGGCCGTACCTGGAACGCTGTCCTTTGCGTCACCGGCGTTCCACGTCTCAGAGGGCGACGGCAGCGCCACCATCGAGGTGCAGCGCACCGGCGGCTCCGACGGCGCGGTGAGCGTGGCGTACGCCTTCACGGGCGGCACAGCCGTCGATGGGACCGACTATCAGAGTATGAGCGGTGTCTTGAGCTGGAACGATGGCGATGCCGCCAGCAAGACGTTTACGGTTCCGGTCTTCAACAACGCAGTCATCGGCGACGCGAAGACCGTCATCATCACGCTGGCGAGTCCGACCGGCGGCTCCGTCCTCGGCACCAACATCGTGACCGTGCTCACGATCTATGACAACGACCGGCCTCGCCGCCGGGCGGTGAGGAACTAGCGGGTCCATCCTCGGCCCGGCTTTCTCCGCGCGGAATTCCATCCGCTCGTCACGCCGCTGATTCCGCTCGTCACAAGATCGTCGCCCGATCCGGACGCTGCGCTGCACCATGCGCCGCGAAAAGGAGAAGCGATGAAACTGCTTGCAACGATGCTGTTGGCTCTCATGACCCTGCCGTGCTCCGCGGACGAGACCGCGATCAACAAGGCGGTGGCGAAACGGGTCTACGAAGAAGGGCTGAGCCGCGGGATCTTCACGGTGCCGTACACGGACGACTTCGTCGGACACGGCGGCTCGAGGACGTTCACCCACGAAGACGGCATGAAGGAGGCGAAGGGATGGCGCTCCGCATTTCCCGACCTCACCGTGAACGTCGATCTCATGGTCGCCGAGCGCGATCTCGTCGCCGTCCGCTGGACCGCGCGCGGCACCAATACCGGGACGGGGAACGGCATCCCGGCGACCGGCCGGAAGGTGCAGGTGAGCGGCACGGCGGTCTTCCGCTTCGTGAACGGCAAGATCGCCGAGGAGTGGACCTCGGCCAATACGCTCGGCCTGCTGCAGCAGCTCGGCCTGCGGTAAGGTGAACGCCGTGGGACGGGCGCTGATCATCGCTGCAGGCTGGACGCTCTGCGGCGTACTGCTCGCAGCGCAGGCGCACGTCTCGGCGGCGATGCGCGGCGAGCCGATCGGCTGGGTGCGCCCGCTCGCGATCTGGCTCGCGTGGGCCTGGATCTGGGCGCTCCTCACGCCAGCGATTCTGCGTCTCACCGCGCGATACCCGTTCGGCAGAG
Organism: Thermoanaerobaculia bacterium; assembly: GCA_036375075.1. Taxonomy (GTDB): domain Bacteria; phylum Acidobacteriota; class Thermoanaerobaculia; order Gp7-AA8; family Gp7-AA8; genus QHVT01. The sequence goes on from DASUSN010000067.1 coordinate 82,102, forward strand.
CACGGGCGCTGCGCAGCCTGCTCGTGCATGCAGCCGGAAGTGTCGTCGCCGTGCTGCTCAACCTCGCGCTCTTCGCGCTCGTCGCTCCGCTGGTCGGAGCGACGAGCGCCGCCGGCTCCTGGAGCGCCACCTTCCTCCGGCTCCTCGGATCGACCTTCCTGCTCGACCTTCCTGCCTACTGGCTGCTCGTCATCGTGGCCGAGACCACACGGCTCTCGCGTCTCGAAGGGCAGTTCGCCGAAGCGCGGCTGCTCGCGCTCAAGGCGCAGTTGCAGCCGCACTTCCTGTTCAACGCGCTCAACACGGTGTCCGTGTTGATGCGCGAGGACCCCGACGCCGCGGACGACGTGCTCGTGGGCCTGAGCGCGCTGCTCAGGAAAACGCTCGACAGCTCCGCGAAGCACGAAGTTCCGCTGCGCGAGGAGCTGGAGCTCGTCGAAGCGTATCTCGAGATCGAGCGCGTCCGCTTCTCCAACCGCTTTGCCTATCGCATCGACGCCGCCGGCGAGGCGCTCGACGCTCCCGTGCCTCCGCTCATCCTCCAGCCGCTCGTCGAGAATGCGATCCGTCACGGCATCGCGCGGCGCATCGCCGCGGGACGGATCGAGATCGCTGCCGCGCGGCGGAACGGCCGGCTGCAGTTGACCGTGCGCGACGACGGACCGGGGGTCGCGGCCGGTGCGCGCGATGGCATCGGCCTGTCGAACACACGCGCACGATTGCAGCAGCAGTACGGTGCGCGTCATACGTTTGCGCTCGCGAGTCACCGCGACGGCGGAACGCTCGTCTCGCTGGAGATCCCCGCGTGATTCGCGTGCTCATCGTCGACGACGAGCCGATCGCGCGGCGCGGCATCCGCCACCAGTTGCGGAGCGAAGCCGACCTCGAGGTCGTCGGAGAATCCGGTGATGGAGCGGCGGCGATCGAAGCAATCACGGAGCTCGCCCCCGATCTCGTCTTTCTCGACATCCAGATGCCCGAGGTCGGCGGCTTCGACGTCGTCGAAGCGATCGGTATCGCGCGGATGCCTGCGGTCGTCTTCGTCACCGCTTACGACGAGCATGCACTTCGCGCGTTCGATGTGCATGCGGTCGACTACGTGCTCAAGCCGATCGACCGGCATCGCTTCCGCACCGCGGTCGAGCGCGCACGGCGGCGGCTGGCGCACGCGCCGGGGCAGCTCGATCGTCAGTTCGACCGGCGGATCGCGGCCGCGCTCGGAGAGCTCGGACGCCCGGCGCACGACTACGCGAAGCGGCTCGCCATCAAGGGCGACGGACGCGTGATTCTCGTCGACGTCGACGAGGTCGATCGGCTCGAGGCGGCAGGCAACTACGTCGAGGTGCACAGCGGAGCGCGCCATCATCTCGTGCGCGAGACGATGGCCAGTCTCGAGGGGCGGCTCGATCCCGCGCGCTTCGTCCGCGTCTCACGCTCGTCGATCGTCAACGCCGATCGCGTCCGCGAGCTGCAGCCGATGTTCAACGGCGACTTCGCCGTCGTGCTGCGCGACGGCACGAAGGTCTCGGGCAGCCGCCGCTACCGTGCGGCCTTCGACATGCTCACGCGCTGACGGCGCGCGGATCGGTCGCCCAAGGCCGAGCGCGTTCTGCTGCGGCACGTGACTACTGCACCGTGAACCACCCTCGGCCTTCTCTCGTATCACCATCCCATGAACGCCCGGCGGACGCTCTCCTTCCTCCTTCCTGCTCTCCTTCTCGCCGCGTGCAGGGAAGAGCCTCGGCCGGGCAGTGTCGAGCAGGCGATGCGGGAGCTGATGCCGGCGACGCGGGTCGAGGGACGGACGTACACGCCGTCGACGGTCGAGCAGCGGATGAAGGAGTATGGGGTGCCGGCGGTCAGCGTCGCGGTGATCGAGAACGGTCGCGTGGCCTGGGCGCGGAGCTATGGTCTCGCGGACGTCGGGGAAGGGCGGCAGGCCACGGCGGAGACGCTCTTTCAGGCCGCATCGATCAGCAAACCGGTTGCGGCCACGGCCGCGCTGACGCTCGTGGACGACCGCCTCCTCGTGCTCGACGCCGACGTCAACGCAAAGCTGCGCAGCTGGAAGGTGCCCCCTCACCGGTTCGGCGAGAAGGTGACCCTCCGCCGGCTGCTGTCTCACACGGCCGGTCTGACCGTGCACGGATTTCCCGGGTACGCTCCCGCCGGCGCGGTGCCCACCACCAGGCAGGTCCTCGACGGCGCTCCTCCGGCGAACACGGAAGCGGTGCGCGTCGATGTCGAGCCGGGATCGGAGTGGCGTTACTCCGGCGGTGGCTACGTCGTCGTCCAGACCTTGCTGAGCGACGTGACGGGCAAGCCGTACCCGCAGTTCCTGCGGGAGCGCGTGCTCGGTCCCGCGGGCATGCGTGCGAGCACGGTCGAGCAGCCGCTGCCGCCGGCGCTGCGCGCGCTGGCCGCGACGGCGTATCACGGCGACGGCAAGGCCGTCCCGGGGAAGCATCACCTCTATCCGGAGATGGCCGCGGCGGGACTGTGGACCACGCCGACCGAGCTCGCGCAGTGGGTGCTCGCACTCGATGACCTCCTCGCGCCGGAGACGCTGGAGGAGATGTTCACGGTGCAGGAGAAAGGCAACTTCGGCCTCGGCGTCGCGCTGCGCGGTCGCGGGGACGACCTCGAAGTGAGCCATGGCGGCTCGAACGAAGGCTTCCGCTGCAATCTCGTCTACTACCCGCGGCAGGGCTCGGGAGTGGTGGTGATGACCAACAGCGACAACGGCAGCGCCGTCGCGACGCAGGTCGTGCACGCTCTGGCACGCTACTTCCGCTGGCCCGGCTACCGGGTGAGCACGATCGAGCCGATCGACGTCCCTCCGGCGAAGCTGCAGGAGTACACCGGCCGGTATCCCGTCCCCGGGCTTCCCGTGGAGACGGTGATCGCCGTCGAGAACGGGAGGCTCTTCCTGGCCTTCAACAATTCCCGCCAGGAGATCGTGCCGGTGGACACCGACGAGTTCGAGTCCGTGGAGGGCGGCGAGATCGAGTTCGAGCGGGACGCGAACGGGAAGGTGACGACACTCTCGCTCGGGGGATTGAAGTTGACGCGAAGGGAACGGTGAGATGCTCACCCTTCGGGGCTTTCTAGCCGCTTTCGTCGCTCTCGGGAGGGTGTCCTTCACCTCGAAGGGAGTCCAAGGACACGCCACAGGCCCCATCAACTGTCCATCCGCCCCGCCGCAACCACGCTCCTCAACATCGCACGCGCGCACGTGCGTGCGGCGGGCGTACTCGTCGAGGCGGCCGTTTACTACACCGCGACAAAGAAATACATGGGCCGGGCCCGAAACGTCTCTCCATTGACGCGCACGACCCGATCGGCAGCATGCGGAAGTCCCTCGAGGAGAGCCGCATGCAGCTGGAGCCACAGATCATAAGGCGCGTAAGAGACTAGGACATAGGGAGACGACCCGGCAGAGATCACCGGGTCGCCCCCGTTCCCTGGGACTACCTCCAGTGCGGACGCCGCTTCTGCATCCGCTTCCAGAGCGCCAACGATGCTGCGTACTGTTCTGCGGTCATGACTGCTTCTCCTTTCCCCCCACCGGGGCGTATCTGATCTACCTATGCAGGCAGAGGCGCTCCACCCTATCTCCGTGTGATTCTTCCCGGGTCGGTTACCGTCAGGACCGGACCGGAGCGGGTGTCACTACTCCTATCAGGGGCCCGGAACCCGGAAAGCCCCGGAGACGCTGATCTTTCCGGCTTTTCGGACCTGCTGGAAGGTGCCATTCGGCGCCGACGTTGAGGTCGATCGTGCGTACGCCGACACCGACAGAAGCGTTCGTCCACGAGGTGGCGAAGAAGTCGTTCCTCTCCCTCTGGAGCTATGCCAGCCCGGAAGGGAAGACGCACGGTCGCGAGATGTGCGACATCCTCGTCGTCTGCGACCCGGACGTCATCATCTTCAGCGTGAAGGAAGTGCGCCCCACGAAGCATGCGGATGACGCTGTTCGGGTAGGACGGTGGATACGCGCCGCGGTCGATGAATCGGTCGACCAGGTCTACGGCGCCGAGCGGTTCATCCAGTCCGACAAGCACGCACGCGTTCGAAAGGAAGACGGATCCGACGGGCTCCGGTACCCTGTAAAGGCCGTTCGGCGCATCCATCGCGTCGCCGTTGCCCTGGGAGGGGAAGAGCACTTCCCGCTCCCGTTCGGAGACTTCGGGAAAGGCTTCGTGCATGTCTTCGATGAGCGCTCATTCCAGATCGTCACATCGGAGCTCGACACGATCACGGACTTCGTCGAGTACCTGACGAAGAAGGAGGCGTTCTTTTCCGGCAATACAACGGTCATGTTCGGTCACGAGAAGGACATCCTCGCCGTCTACCTCCACGGCAATAGAACCTTCCCGGAAGCGGACGCGGTCATCTTCGACGAGGGCGCGTGGGAAGAGTTCATCAAGAAGCCGGAGGTCCAAGCGAAGAAGGCCGCCGACGAGGAGAGCTACGTCTGGGATCGGCTCATCGAACGAATCGGACTGGACGTCGCCATGCGCAACATGATCAACGAGAACAGCATCGAGGATGACGAGAGCGTTCTCCGCGTCATGGCGCGCGAGAACCGGTTCAACCGCCGCGTACTCGCCGGCCGGATGCTGTCGTTCTTCGAAGCCTCGACGGCGAACAAGGTCCGTTCTCGGATGATCCCGTCCATGTCCGGTGTCGGCTACGTGTTCCTCACGTCGAGTCGCGATACGAGCCGCGACTTTCGGAACGCGGAACTCGGCCTCCGGTGCTTCATTGCCCGCCTTCGGATGGATCCGATTACCACGATCCTCGGTCTCGGGACCGAGCAGAAGACGGGCGAGCGCGGCGCGTCATGGGACATGTGCCTGCTGCACATCCCCATGATCGACGATGCGTATAGGGAGCAGTACGAGCGGATGTCGAAAGAGTACGACTACTTCGCGAACTCGATTCAGACGCACTTCCACGAAGACGAGTACCCGGGCAAGTGCCCGGGCGTTTCCGATCACGACGCGTAACCTCGGAGTCGTGATACCGGGCGCCCGACGGCGCGAAGACGAAGCGACGAACCTACCCGCCACGCAAGCTCGCGTTACGTTGGGCCGAGACACGGCGCTCCGGGCGGGGCGGTTCATCGAAGAGCAGGATGCGTGTGCGGCGGGGATGACGCGCGAACGCAATCACATGATCAAGCGGCTCGCCGCGCTGAAGACACGCATCGCCGTGGCGACATAGGGCGATGCCGCTCAGCCGGCGTCGGGTTGTTCGCGAGACGCCTCTTCGGCAGCGGCAACTTCCTTCAAGTTAAACCAGGACCTTCGTCCGCATGTAGGAAGTCTCTCTGATCTTCTCCCAGACTCGAAGCTGTTGATGCCTACTCGCTGTGCTGGAACAGCCCCCCTCGAGCAGTTCCACGCGTAGTAGGCGTCACCCGTGGTCACACACCACGATGTCGTCGAATTGCAGGCATGCTGGTCGACGGACCGAACACCCATCTACACTTGATCATGGGCCAACCATCTCTCACATCGCGTGTCCTGGACTTTGTAACCGCGAGCTATCGGGCATCGCGCGATTTCAACGGCATCCGGTACACGGACGTGCAGCGATTGCTCGGACTGATCGACCCCGCGATGCGCCGCGCTGTGCGGACGCTCGTGAAGCGCGGCGCGGCGTCGGCGATCTTCGGTGACATTCATCCGAACGCGTACATTCGTGCGCTCCCGGATGAACCGATTGACCAGCAGCTCGCGAAGCTCACTGCCGAATGCGACCCCTGCCTCTACCCGACCGAGGCGACGCTCGCGCGCGTCGTGCCATCGAATCTCCATCTCGACCGTCCGTTCACACGTCGGCTCGCCCTCGGAGAACCACAGCTTACGTTCGCAGCGTTCGATCTGACGGTGCTCGAAACGTACCGCAACGATCCCCGCTACGTGTTCCACGCGGGAGACGCCGGCGGGACAATCTCGATCAGCGACGACTACTACGAGTCGCCGGAGATGCCTCGGCGCGACCAAGTGCTCCTCCAGTCGTTCGGCTTCTGCTACGGCCCGGACAGCCAGCGTGCGGTCGGCGTGTTCCTCCGGTACCTCTCGGGCCTGAGCCCGGAGCACCAGCAGCTCTGGCGCACGCGCATCCTTCCGGACGGCTACAAGCTCCACCCCGACTACTGGGCCTCGTCCATGGGCCACTGGCCGGAGGGTGCGTCCATCTTCGAGGCGGTCCTCGCCGAGATGCGCTACATCAACGGCATGGCAAGGGCGATGGGGCGGCGTCCACTCTTCAAACGCGACTTCGAGGGTGAGCGACCCGTGGAGTTCGCGTTCCTGTTCCGGCCGACGCGCGCCGAGTTCGACACGTTCGTGCAGACGCTCGACAAGATGCTCTCCGACAACATCGACCCGAAGTTCTTCCGGGGCGAAGTGCCGACAGAGTTTCAGGAGACGCGGCCGGACGGCATGGTCGAGGTGAAGCGGAAGGGGACGATCACGATGCTCGAGGAGTGGATCGGCGCGTACTTCCGATCGAGCGACCCATCGGTGCCCGCACTCTTCAAGACGCTCCGGCACGTCCGCGAACTGCGGTCACACCCAGCGCATGCGGTGCGCGCGAACGTCTTCGACAAAACGCTCTTCGAAACGCAGCGCCAGCTCATGATCGACGTGTACCAGGCGGTGCAGACGCTGCGCCTGATCTTCGCGTACTGGCCAGAGACGAAGAGCTGCGAGGTGCCGCGAATTCTCCGCGGCGGTACAACGATCTGGACGATGTGACCAGCGCGGGAGTCGCTCCGTTCACGCTTCGGTCCCGCCGAACTTCGCACGATGGCAAAAGACGGCTCCGTGTTGCTGCGGTGCCACAGAGAATCAGAGCGTTCCGGTAATGATCGGACGGTCCAGCTAAATCATCAGGTGGTCTGGTGGCTGCGGCACCTGACTATCGGATGGGGGTTGATTGTTCGCCGCTGCCAACCGACCTGCCAGATGCTCGGGAAACCAGGAGATCGTTGTCGGTGGGACACCAGCGAGTTCGAGCCCATAGATGTGGCTCGATCGAGTTCGAGCGGACGCGAGCGGGAAGGTGACGACGCTCGGGAGGAATGAGATTGGCACGAAGGGAACCCATGAATGCTCCCTCCGCTGCTTTCTACTGAGGGGCACTCATCACCTCGACGCGTGAGGTTCTTTCGAAGCTCGGTCGGCCCGGGCACACGCCGCGAGGAGTACCTAGTTTGGCAGAAGACGGAGTACGCCGGCCTGATGCGATAGATGTGCGAGTGGAACGCACGCATCCCGGCCCTGCGGATCGCCTCACGATGTTCGTGTTCAACATCCAGCAGCCAGAGCGCAATGGGCCGCGGTTCACGATTAGCAGCGTCGGGCGAGAGAGGACCGGCGCCCAAGCTTGCGCGTAGAGCGTACGAGACTCAGTTACCATCCTGTCTCGATGAGCGACCCTATCATTCAACGCATTCGGACTTACCATAGAGAGCTCTTTGACGCTTTCGATGAGTTTTTTCGCAGCGTGACCGGCACTGGGCCAAACAGCTTCCAAGGATTCTCCGATCTCTCTGTTAGCACATGGGAGACCTTCGTTACGCGGTTCAACGAAGCCGCAGAGAAGCTCGAGTCGCGACTCGTCAGCTTGTATAACGAGCATCGCTACCGTCAGTTCGACGATGCGCGTGCTCTCGGCGGAGTCAAGATGGTGCTCGGCGGCGGCAGTCGCTTCTACGGCACCCAACGCGAAGCCGTTGCGCGAACAGCGCTTTACGCCGATACAATCCTCGTTCCAGATCCCGTGTACGCTTGGCTCGAGGTTGAACGGCACGACGTCCAATCTGTTGCCTTCGAAATCTTCAAGACCATCCATTCCCTGTTGCTATTGCGACCGCTGGTGGACACGTCGGCGGAGACCCTGCCGATCGTTCTCTTTCCAAGCTTCGAGAAAGCGCTGGAACACAACGACGCCAGCACCCAACAGGCCATGAACGAGTTGGTAACCGCTTACCTGAACGCGGGCCTGAACCGTTGCTTCGGATCGATGGCCGAAGTATTCGACGCGGCCAAAAGATCACCGGAGCAATTCATCGCTGACGTTTCCACAGCCCGCCTGTACATTCCGCGAGGGCGTGACGCCGCTCCTGCCGATGTTCGCGATGCTATCCGTGAATACAAGGAAGAAGTACTCGCGTTCCGTACCGGCCCAGATCGGGAACTCGTTGAAGGATTGAACGAGGCAGGAGTTCTAGCACTCGCGATCTTCGAAAGTGTCGCGCCGCAGTTCCACCTCTTCGAGAACTCGTCTACGCTCGACGCGCAACCGCTGATGTGCTTTCCTAACCATTGGCATTACTACCGAACCCTTTCCGCCGGTGTCCACTCGGAGCTCTCGAAATCGGGGCTCATCTCCAGCAAGACGATCGCGCTCGTGCAGGCACTGCAACGGGAGCGATTCAGGTGGCTCTCTGACGTGACAATGGATCAATTGGTGTCCCTGCGGGAGACTTCCGAATTCAAGGATTTCCGGTTCACCCTTGACGGCTGCGCTTCGGCACTCGGAGAAGTGCAGATGTCGGATGTGGATCGCGTCGGCGCGGAAGTCGCCGCGGCGCTCGGCGCGCTTCTCGATAAGCATGATGCGAAAGCACGTGATCTCGTCGAGCAGTTCAAGACGAAACACTCGAAGACGGCAGTGATGACTGGAGCGGCGGTGGCGGTCACATTCCTACCCGCGCTGGCGGGCATCATCAGCGGCGTCGGTGCTTTCGGCGTGCTCACCCGCTACATCTTCGACAAGATCGACGAGAGAAAAGAAAAGGCGGCGCTGACGCGAAGCCTCATTGGCGTCCTCGCGAATGCGCGCAACGCCTCGGCGCGGTAAACAGCAGTTCGGCGGCGAGCAGGTGATCCGGTAGACGTTAACCTGAGAGTAGACGCCGAAAGATCTGGCGCTGACGGTCGAGTTACCGGCGCCGGTGAAACTGCGGGGTCCGACGTGCAGATCTTCGCCCGCACAGGCACAATATCCTGGCTTCACCAGACAACCCCTCGAACAACATCACGGCCCTCCACATGCTCACCCTTCGCTACGTTCTATTCGCTCTCCTCACGTCACTCGCGCTCACCGCGGCGAGTGAGGTTCTCCTCGAAGCGCAGTCGGCCGGAATCGGACGCCGGCGGGCTGTGCGGGCCCCTTCCATCGGCCTGGAGATTCACGAGCTCGCCGGGTACGACCCGGCGCTCGGTACGACCGGCGATCTCGCGCCGTTCGACGCGATCGTCGGGGACGCGAGCGTCGTCGGGCTGGGCGAGAGCTGGCACACGTCGGGCGGGTTCTATCTCATGAAGCACCGGCTCTTCCGCTACCTGGTGGAGCGGAAGGGGTTCCGGGCGTTCGCGATCGAGAGCAACTGGGAGGCGGTCGAGCGGACGAACGCCTACGTCCAGACCTGCAGCGGCACGCCCGAGGACGCGATCAGCGAGCAGTACGTGGTCTGGCGAAGCACCGAGTACGCCGGGCTGGTGCGATGGATGTGCGAGTGGAACCGCGCGCATCCCGATCCCGCGGATCGGCTGACGGCGTTCGGGTTCGACATCCAGCAGCCCGAGCGCGACGGACCGGCGCTGGCCGCCCTGCTGGGGCAGTTCGGCGTCCCGCAGGACGACCCGCGGCTGCAGGGCCTGCGGTCGTGCGAGCAGGCGTTCGGGCTCGCGCATCCATTCGGCGAGATCCCGCCGGCGGTGCACGCGACCTGCCTGGAGGCCTTGAGCGGGGTCGAGTCGTTTCTCCAGACCAACCGGACGACGATCGTCGAGCAGACGTCCGAGGAGGCGTTCGACATCGCGATGCTGCGGGTGATCGGGCTGCGCGCGAACCAGGAGGAGACCTTCGAGATTCGCGACGATTTCGCGAAGGGGTTCAACTACCGGGACGAGGCCATGGCGTACGCGTTTCACGTGCGCCGGGCGATGAAGGCGCCGGATGCGAAGACCGCGCTCTGGGCCGCCGACGTGCACCTCGCGCAGAACGAGCTGCCGAACGGCGAGCGTCCGCTGGGCAGCCATCTCGAGGCAGCGCTGGGGACCGATTTCGTGAGCTTCGCGATCACGGCGTATGAGACGGAGGTTCCGCGCGGGCCGGGGATCTGCGGCCTCGCCGAGCGCAAGCCAGGCTCGGCGGAAGAGCGGCTGGCGGCGTACGGGCACCAGACCCTGCTGGCGCGGCCATGGGGCGGCTGGCGTCAGGATGAGGTCATGCCGCTGGGATTCTTCACGTTCCGGCCGTTCGCGGACTTCGACGCGGTCTTCTTTCTCCGGCATTCGCCGTCGATGCATCCGCTCACGTATCCGGGGTGCCGATGAAGGGGCCGATCGCTGAGCGATTGCCTCCGCACTCCAAATCGGGCGATGGACACTCATTCGGGGCGTTGGCGCGAGGGACGGATCGCTCGGCGCGAGCGACCGATCGCTCAGCCTGAGTGACCGATCGCTCGGCCTGAGTGACCGATCGCTCGGCCTGAGTGACCCATCGCTCGGCGTGAGTGACCCATCGCTCGGCCTGAGTGACCGATCGCTCAGCCTGAGTGACCGATCGCTCGGCCTGAGTGACCCATCGCTCAGCGTGAGTGACCGAATCGCTCAGCCTGAGTGACCGATCGCTCGGCGTGAGTGACCGATCGCTCGGCCTGAGTGACCGACCGCTCGGCCTGAGTGACCGACCGCTCAATTTGAGCAATCGGTCACTTGATTTGAGCAATCGGTCACTCAATTCGAGCAATCGGTCACTCGATTTGAGCAATCGGTCACTCGATTTGAGCAATCAGTCACTCAATTTGAGCGATCAGTGCCTCAACTTGGTCCGTGGCTGTCACCTTTTGCGGCACGCACACCTCTAATGTTCCCGGAAGGATGGGAGAATGACGACCATGACCGCCGTTCCGGCGAGCCCTCCGGCTCCCATGGAGCAGATCCGCACCCTCTGAGCGCTCATGCCGTCGCGAATCGAGGACTACGCCCTCATCGGAGACCTGCAGACCTGCGCACTGGTCTCGCGCGATGGCTCGATCGACTGGATGTGCGTCCCGCGTTTCGATTCCGCGGCCTGTTTCGCCGCGCTCCTCGGCACGCCGGATCACGGGCGCTGGAAAATCGCGCCGGCCGGCGAGGTGCAGAGCGTCAGCCGCCGGTATCGCGACGACACGCTGATCCTCGAGACCACCTTCGAGACCGCATCGGGACGCGTGCGCATCGTCGACTTCATGCCCATCCGCACCCAGGCGATCGATTTAGTCCGGATCGTCGAGGGAGTGGAGGGGCGGGTTCCGATGCGCATGGATTTCGCCATCCGCTTCGACTACGGCTCCATCGTGCCGTGGGTGCGCTCGGTGGACGGAGGCATCCGCGCGGTGGCCGGCCCGGACGCGGTCTATCTCCGCGCCAGCGTGCCGATGCGCGGCGAGGAGTTCACCACCGTCGCGGAGTTCGAGGTCGCGGCCGGCGATTGCGTGACGTTCGACCTCACCTGGACCGAGAGCCACGATCCCCACCCCTCGCAATCCGATCCGCGGACGTGGCTCGCGGAGGTGGAAGAGTTCTGGCGCGAGTGGTCGTCCCGCTGCACGTATGAAGGTCCGTGGCGCGACGCGGTGATGCGCTCGCTGATCACCCTCAAGGCGCTCACCTACGCACCGACGGGCGGGCTCGTCGCCGCGCCGACCACGTCTCTCCCCGAACAGATCGGAGGCGTGAGGAACTGGGACTATCGCTTCTGCTGGCTGCGCGACGCCACGTTCTCGATCTACGCGCTCCTCGGCGGCGGATACACCGAGGAGGCGATCGCGTGGCGGGAATGGCTCATCCGCGCCGCCGCCGGGCGGCCCGAGGAGCTGCAGATCATGTACAGCATCCGCGGCGAACGGCATCTGACGGAGCTGGAGATCGACTGGCTCCCCGGCTATGAGGGCTCCCGGCCGGTGCGGGTCGGCAACGCCGCGTTCAAGCAGTTTCAGCTCGACGTGTACGGCGAGCTCCTGGACGTGCTGCACCTCACGCGGCGCCTGGGACTGCCGGCGAACGACGACGCCTGGCGCATCCAGCGAGCCCTGATGCGATTCCTCGAGACGAGCTGGAAGGAGCCCGACGAAGGGATCTGGGAAGTCCGCGGGCCGCGCCGCCACTTCACGCACTCGAAAGTGATGGCCTGGGCGGCCTTCGACCGCTCCATCGCGGGCGTCGAGAAGTTCGGCCTGGAAGGGCCGGTCGAGCGGTGGCGGGCCATCCGCGAAGAGATCCGCGCGGAGATCCTGGAGAAAGGGTTCCGCGACGATCGGAACGCGTTCGTCCAGTACTACGGCTCCTCCGACGCGGATGCGAGCCTGTTGATGCTCCCCACCCTCGGCTTCATCCCCGCCGACGACCCGCGGATGATCGGGACCATCGAGCACATCCGCGCGCAACTGGAGACGAACGGACTCCTGCACCGCTACCCGACGTCGCCGGACGTCGACGGCCTCCCGAGCGGAGAAGGCGTGTTCCTCATGTGCACGTTCTGGCTCGCGGACAACCTCGCCCTGCTCGGCCGGTACGACGAGGCCGAGGAGATCTTCGAGAGACTCCTCGCCCTGCGCAACGACGTCGGGCTGCTGGCCGAGGAGTACGACCCCGTCGCGCGGCGGCACCTCGGGAACTTCCCGCAGGCGTTCTCGCACGTGGCCCTCGTCAATACCGCGCAGAACCTACTGCGCCGGGACGGGCCGGCGAGCGACCGCCGGAAGCGGTGAGCCGGAGCGAATGTAGGGCGTGGCTTCAGCCCGCCTCCCCGGTGTGTGCAAGGTTCGAAAGCCCCCACCCCGTCCGAGAGGCGGGCTGAAGCCACGCCCTACATTCGTCGGCAGCCACAGCGCTTTGTGTACAGAACTTGCTTTGCAGCCCGTCAGTACCATGACGCTGGTGAATTCAATCTGTGCCGAGATCAACGTTTTCAACGGCGTGGGGGAAACGACCGGGGTGGTGGTCGAGCGCAGCGCAATCCGCGGGCGGAAGGGGCTGTGCAAGAGCATGCGCGACCTGGCGATCAAGTCGCGCGTCCTCGGCGACGGCTACTACTACCTCCCCATCGACCTCTGGCCGAAGCAGACCGAGCCCGTCGTCGTGAACAAGCACGACTGGACGGTGATCAGCTCGATCCCGCGCACCACGCGCTCCGTGAAAACGAAGAAGCGCGCGGCCGCGGATTGAGCGGTCAGGCTTCGACGGCCACGGGCTGCGTGGAGGCCGCCACGGGAGCCGGCTCGAAGGCCAGCTTGCGGCGAAGCTCGCGACGCAGCAGCAGGAGGCTGACGACCGTCTGCAGGGCGATGGCGGTGACGGAGGCGTACCAGATCCAGCGCAGTTGGAAGTCCGGCGTGCGCGCGAGCAGGAGCACGGGGACGGCAACCACCACCACTCTTACGCAGGAGGCGAGCATCGAGGGCATGGTGTTGCCCATGGCCTGGAAGGCGCCGGAGGCGACGAACACCAGGCCGGAGGCGATGAACGACCAGGAGACGATGCGCAGGTACTCGGTGGCCACGGCGATGACGCCGGCTTCGTTCGAGAAGAGCCGGATCATGGCCTCGGGCGCCACCTGGCAGACGATGGCGAAGACCGCCATGATGGTGCCGGCCATCCACGCGGCCGTCAGGATGGTCTCCCGCACGCGCCGGGACTGGCGCGCTCCGTAGTTCTGGCCGGCGACCGGCGCGACGGCGATGCCGATGGCGATGACCGGGAGGAAGCCCGACTGCAGGAGGCGGGAGCCGATGCCGAAGCCCGCCTGGGCCGCGGCGCCGAAGGGCCGGGTCACGGCGTAGACGAGGAAGAGGTAGACGGCCATGAGCGCGAACTCCGCGCCGGCCGGCGCGCCGATCTTGAGCATGGTCTTCCAGAGCTCGACGCGCGGTTTGAGAAGGGCCGCGGAGAAGCCGAGGAACGGACGGGCGGGGCGGAAGGACCAGGCGAACCAGCAGATGCCGACGGCGACGGCGATGAACGTCGCCAGCGCGGCCCCGCCGACACCGAGCGCCACGCCGGTGCCCCAGCCGAAGATCAGCACGGGCGCGAGCAGGGTGTTGATCACGATCGTCGCGATCTGGATGACCATGCCAGTGCGGAAGTCGCCCGTTCCGCGGAGCGCGGCGGCCATCGCGGCCATGACGAACTGCAGCGCCATCGCCGGGATGAACCAGGCCAGGTACTCGCTGGTCAGGCGGGCGATGAGCGCGTCCGCGCCGATGCTGCTGGCGAACAGGCCGCGGCTCAGCATCGCCACGGCGAAGAACACGCAGCCCACGACGAGGGCGAGCACCTGCGCCTGGTTGGCGACGAGCCGCGCGGCCGGCTCGTCCCGCCGCCCGGCTGCCTGCGCGATCAGGACGGTCGTCCCGACGGCGAGCATCTGGGTGAGGGCCAGCACGACGAACATCAGGTTGCCGGCGATGCTGAGCGCGGCCACCGCCTCCTTGCCGAGGCGGCCGACCCAATAGAGGTCGATGAGGAAGTACAGCGTCTGGAAAACCATGGTCACGAGCATGAAGCTCGTGGTCTTGAGCAGATGACGGACGATCGATCCCTGGGTCAGGTCATTCATTGGGGGCAGGCCTCCTGGTGAGCTCTCTAGGATGTGGTGGCTGGCGCGAGTGCGGCGCGCAGCCGAAGCTTGTCGATTTTGCCGACGTCGGTGCGCGGGAGCGCGTCGAGGACGGTGAGATGGGACGGCATCTTGAACGCGGCGATGGAGTCGGCGCAGAAGCGGTGGAGCTCGGGCAACGTCAGCGACGTCCCTTCCCGGAGCACGACCGCCGCGGCGATCTCCTCGGCCGCGTCCTCGGCGCGGTTGCCGAGGATCGCCACCTCCTGGACGGCGGGATGGCGGGCGATGGCGTCTTCCACCTCGGACGTGTAGACGTTGACGCCGGTGCGGCTGATGATGATGTCGCGCTTCCGGTCGAGCAGATAGAGGTAGCCGTCGGCGTCGATGCGGCCGACGTCGCCGGTGTGCAGCCATCCGCCGGCGAGCGTGCGGCGCGTCGCTTCTTCGTTCTTCCAGTAGCCGGACATCAGTTGCGGGCCGGCGACGAGGATCTCGCCGACGCCGCCCGGCTCGACGTCGCGGCCGGCGTCGTCGACGACGCGGACGGCGAAGGGCTTCTGGCCGAACAGGCTCACGCCCGGAACGCCCACGGAGCGGAGGCGTTCGAGACGCCCTCGCCTGACGGCGTCGTTCACCGACAGCGCGGAGATTAGCTGGCCGCTCTCGGTCAGCGAATAGACGCACATGATCATGGCCGACGGCAGCAGCTCGGTCGCACGCTGCAGCACGTGCGCGCTCGTGAACGAGCCGCCGACCGCGATCAGTTGCAGGCTGCGCAGATCGCGGCGGCCGAGGTCGGGAGTGTTGAGGATGTCGCTGAACGTGCCGCCGACCGTGCCGATGTTGGTGATGCGCTCGGCCTCGAGCAGGTCGACGAGGGCGGTGCCTCCCGCGGGTGGATACGACGGGAAGAACACCAGCCTTCCGCCGGCGGCAACGGTCTTCCAGAGGTTCGCCTGGCCGCTGAGGTGGGCGAGGTTGAAGACGATCGAGCGCTGATGCGGCGCGTACGCCGGACCGGCCGGATGGTTCATGTTCACCCAGCTCGAGACGCTCGCCGCGGTGTGCGTGACGCCCTTCGGCCGGCCGCTGGTGCCGCCCGTGTAGACGAGCAGCACGGGGTCGTCGAGACCGGCCTCGTGCCATTCGGCCAGCGGGGCGGAGCTCGCGATCAGCTCGTCCATCGAGACGCCGACGCCGCGCGGGCGGCACGAGACCTCGAGCGGCGCGCGGGCGTGAACGAGCTGCGCGGCGAAGGTCTCGAAGGCTTCGTCGACGACGACCACCGACGGCGCGGCGTCGTCGATGATCTCCTGGATCTCCCTCGGCGCGAGCGTGGAGTAGATGCCGAAGGGGATGGCGCCGATGGCCACCGCCGCGTGCTCCGCGATGACGAGATCGATGCCGGGATGGCCGAGCAGCGCGACGCGGTCGCCGGCCGCGATGCCGAGGTCGGTGAAGGCGCGCGCGAGGCGGCCGGCCTGGTCGGCCAGCTCGCCGTAGGTGACGCAGCGGCGTCCCTGTTTGAGGGCGACGTTCGCCGGCACAATGCTGGCGACGCGGGGAAGTAGACGGGAGATGAACATAGGTCCTCTATTCGCCGCTCAGCGCCGCCGCGACGGGGAGACGCGCGGCGCGGATGGCCGGGAAGAGACCGCCGATCAGGCCGATGATCACGGCCCACTGGATTCCGGTGAGCGCCAGCGCGGAGCTGACGTCGAGGCTGAAGGCGCGGGACATCGCCACGGTGCTTCCGGCGGCCGTGCTGACGGTCTGCCCGTCGAGAAGCAGCCAGACCAGGGCGGCGCCGAGGAGGGCGCCGGTCAGCGCGAGCAGGAGCGCTTCCACGAGCACGGAGACGACGACGGTGGTACCGCCGAAGCCGACGGCGCGGAGCACGGCGATCTCCGTCGCACGCGCGCTGACCGCCGAGTACATCGTGTTCAGCGCCCCGGCGACGGCGCCGGCGGCCATGATGGCGCCGACGGCGTAGGCCAGCATCGAGAGGAGCCCGGCCACGCCGCCGGACTGCTGCGCGAAGTACGCGGGCTCGGGAACGGCGTCGACCGACAGCGCCGCGTGGCTCGCCAGCGCACGCTGGAACGGCTCGAGCGCCGCCGGCGATTCGAGCAGCACCGTCACCGCCTGCACGTCGCTGACGCGGCGCATGGCGCCGGCGAGCGTGTCGTTGTTCGTCATCAGCTCGCTCTCGTGCGCGTCGCCGTTGCTCTCGAAGATGCCGGCGACGGTCCACACGGCCCCTTGCGTGCGGACCTGGTCGCCGACGCCGAGGCTCGCGTACTCGTCGTGCGCGCGGCGGCCGACGATCACCTCGTTGACGCCGGCGCGGAAGAGACGGCCCTCCACGATGCGGATCTCCGGGCGGAGCTGCATGGCATTGCGGTCGACGCCGCGCATCGGCACGCTGGCGTCGGTGCCGTCGCGTTTGGTCAATTGGATGAGGGCCAGCGTTTCGGCCGACGCGATGGGCGCGCCGGCGGCGTCGCGCTTGATGCCGGGAGCGTCGAGGATCGTCGCCACGGCGTCGCGGTCGAGACGGCTGGTGAGCTCCGTCGCCGCGCCGGAGCGCAGCACGATCGCGCGGTCGGCGCGGCCGCTCGCACGCGCCATCTTCATCATGCCCGCCGACATCGCCAGCACGGCGATCAGGACGGCGACGACGGCGGCGATGCTGGCGATGCACACCGCCGAGGCGGTGAGGCGCTCCCGCAGGTTGCGGATGTTGAGCTCGAGGACGGCGTAAGTCTGTCTGAGGATTTTCATGGTTGTCTCTCCGCTCCGCTCACCGGCGGGCCAGCGCCTCCGCCACGACGATGCGGCGGGCGCGCGCAGCGGGAAGGAGTCCGCTGATCGCCGCCAGCGCCACGGCCACGGCGATGCCGGTGGCGATGACGGACGGCGGCATGTTGACGACGCCGATCATGCCGGCGAACCGTGCGAAGACGAGGCGCGCGAGGGCCAGGCCGGCGCCCGCGCTGACGAGGCACAGCACCAGCGCTTCGGCCACGACGAACGCCGCCACCTTGCCGTCGGTGAAGCCGACCGCCTTCAGCACGGCCAGCTCCGCGACCCGGTCGCGCACGGACTGCATCATGATCGTGCCGGTCAGCAGCAGCAGCGTGAAGAAGACCGCGCCGACGATGCTCTTCACGATCAGGTCGACGTCGGCGATCTGCTTGAGCGAGCTGGCCAGATACGCCTGCTCGGTCTGCGTCCGCGTCTCGTGAGGCGAGTTGGCGAACTGCGCGTCGATGGCCCGGCTGACGGCGTCGGCGCGGCGCGGGTCGTCGATCCCGACGACGTAGTAGTGCGCCGTGCCGGTGCCGGCCCAGCGCTCCTCGTCGAGGTAGTCGTAGTTGATGAGGAAGGCGTTGAGCGGCGTGCGGCCGCGGTCGTAGATGCCGACCACTTCGAAGGTGTACGTGGTCCGGCCGTCCTTGGCCGGCCAGAGCGAGGTGCCGATCGGGACGGCGTCGCCGACCTTCCACTTGTACTGCGCCGCCAGCTCCTTCGTGATCAGCGCGCCGGCACGGGTGCGCTGCATGGCCTGGAGCTGCTCTGGTGCGATCTTGAATTCGTGGTAGAGCCGGAACAGCGTCGCGGGGTCCGTGGCGAAGACGCCGAGGGCGTTGCGGCGGTCGCGGTAGTAGGCGCCGCCGTAGACCCACGGCGCGACGCCGGTGACGCCCGGAACGCGGGCGATGCGGTCGCGATGCGCGAGCGGAATCCCTTCGAGCGGCGCGTAGCGGCTGGCGGTGAAGAGGCGTTTGCCGTTGAGGTGGTCGATGACGTTGTTCAGGCCGCGGCCGATGCCGTGCAGGAGCCCGAACAGCAGGAACGCCACCGCGACGGAGACCATCGTCAGCAGCGTCCGCGCTTTTTTCCGCCAGAGCCCGGCCCAGACGAGGCGTGCGTACTTCATCACGCCACCGCCATCGCGCCGTGGGCGGTGACCAGGCGTCCCTTGTCCAGGCGCACCTGATACGTCGCGTACTCCGCCGCCTGCGGATCGTGCGTGACCATGAGCAGGGTCTTCCCGTACTCGCGGTTGAGGAGCTGCAGCAGCCCGAGGATGCCGTCGGCGCTCTCGCGATCGAGGTCGCCGGTGGGCTCGTCGCACACCAGCAGCGGCGGATCGGCGACGATCGCGCGGGCGATGGAGACGCGCTGCTGCTGTCCGCCGGACAGCTCGCGCGGCTTGTGGCGCGCGCGGTCGTGCAGACCGACCAGCTCGAGCGCCGCCGCGACTTTGCGCTTTCGCTCGCCGGCCGTGGCGTTCGTCAGCAGCAGCGGGAGCTCGACGTTGCGCTCGGCGGTGAGCACGGGCATGAGGTGATACGCCTGGAAGACGAAGCCCACATGCCGGGCACGCCACGCCGCGAGCGCGCGGGAGGACATGGCGTCGATCCGCGCCCCGCCGACGGTGATGTTCCCCGAGGTCGGCCGGTCGAGACCGGCGATGAGGTTCAACAACGTGGTCTTGCCCGAGCCCGAGGGGCCCATCAGCGCGGCGAACGCGCCCTCGGCGACCTGCAGATCGAGACCATGCAGCACGTCGACGGGCTGCCGGCCGCGGACATACGTCTTGACTACCTTCTCCACTCTCACTGCTTCTGTCATTGGGTCCTCCGTGGTTTCGAGAAAAAGCTCATTGCGTGGTTTGTTTAGGAGTGCGGTGGCGAGGGAGGGCGAATGGGCGGGAGCCGCCGCTCTGGTATCGCCCGTGCGCCGCCCGCACGCCCTACCAGAGCGGCGGCTCCCGCCCATCCCCCTCCCTCGCCACCGCACTCCTAGATCCTTCGGTTTACCGGAACGACGCGCGTGCGCTCATGTCCGGCAGGATGCGCGGGTCGAGCGCTCGCAGGGCGAGGCGCACGCGCACCGTTCCCTTCGACCGGTCGGCCGCGGGCAGGATGCCGCTCACCTCGGCCGGGATCTGCCAGCCGGGATAGGCGTTGAGCGTGACCACGGCCGGCTGGCCGGTGCGCACGCGGCTGATGAAGCTCTCGCTGACGTCGACCTGCAGCTCGAGGGAGCTCCTGTCGACGACGGTACAGATGCCCGTGCGCGTGAACCCTCCGCCGGCGGAGACGGGAGAAACGACCTCGCCCGGCTGCGCCGTCTTCGCGGTGACGATGCCGCCGAACGGCGCGCGGATGACGGTGTCGTCCACGTTCTGCCGGGCGATGGCGAGGTTCGCGGCGGCGACGGCGTCGGCCCTCTCCGCGACGCTCGCCGCCTCGACGGCCCTGTTGTACTCGGCCTTCCCCATGTCGAACTGCTGCGCGCTCAGCACGCCCTCGCGGTACTGCTGCTCGGCGCGGCGGAAGATCGGACGCGCGTCGTCGAGCGCTACGCGCGCCGAGGCCAACGCCGCCTGCGCGCGCGAGCGCTCCGCGGCCTCGCGGGCCAGCTCGGTTCGCGCGTTCGAGTCGTCGAGCCTCGCCAGCACCTGCCCCTGCTCGACGGACTGTCCCTCTTCGATCGGGACCTCGAGCACGCGTCCCGTGATCTTCGCCGCGACCGTGGCCTGACGGCGCGCGACGATGTAGCCGGAAGCGTCGAGCGATCCGGACGGAGACGGCGCGGCCGAGGGTACGGTCGCGGGCGACGGCGTCGCCGCGGCCGATACGGGGCGCGCGGCGACCTGCGCGCCGGACGACCGGCTCGTGATGTACCACGCCGAGGCCGCGCCGAGCGCCAGGGCGGCGGCGACGGCAATGCCCGTCGCCATGCGCGGATTGCGGCGGCTCGCGGGCTCCTCGTCCGGCCGGCGGCGGAGCTCCTCGATCAGTTGTCGCTGGCGTTCCATGGGAGATGCTGCGGTGGTGGAATGGCTTTGTGTGGTCATACGAGTACGGGATCCGGGGTCGACGGCACGACGGCCTGGGCGTAGGGGGAGCGCGGCGGCTGTGCGGGGGCGGGGATCGGCCGCGCCGGCAACTTCGAGCGCAGCAGGATGGAGCCGTTCGTCGGCTCGCGGTCGAAGAGGCTGATGTACTTCAGCCGCTCCGCCCCGCGCGCGTAGTTCTCATCCTCCTCGCGATACGGATACGTGCCGAACTGGTCCATCAGGACCGCGAAGCGCTTCGGGCGCCGGTCGAGCGCCTCCTGCGTGCACGTGTCGCGATACGGCTCCTGGGTCTGCAGCGTGTGGCGGGCCAGGTTGAAGAAGAACGTCGCGCGCAGCCCGGGAATCTTCCGCGGCAGCGAGCCATGCCACATGTGGTCGCCCCAGATGACGATGGAGCCGGCCGGCGCCTCGACCGGCACCGCCTGTTTGGCGAACGCCAGCACCTCGGTGGGCGTCGGCTCGCGGCGCCAGCGGTGGCTGCCGGGGATGAAGGTCAGCGCCCCGCCGTCCCTGGTGTAGTCGTTGAGGATGAACGTCGCGTTCAGGGTCATGCCGGCGCCGTGGAGGAGCGGCATGGTGCGGTCGCCTTCATCCGTGTGCAGGGCCATCGCGTTCCGCCCCGGGCCCTTGAGCATGGCGTTGCAGAGGCTGAGGATGCAGGTCGGACCGAGCATCCACGTCGCGATGCCGAGCATGGCCGGATTGAGGAGCACCTCCTCGAACACGGGATCCTCCCAGAGCATGTAGCGCATGATCTGGCCGAGGGGGTGCGACATCCCGCGATGCGAGTCGCCGCCCGTCAGGTCGGGACGGACGCCGGAGCGCCGCTCCGCCACGCGCAGCACCGCCTCGAGCACGCGCTCGTGCAGCCCCGGCGCGGCGACCTGCTCCGGCGTCAGTACGGTCAATCCGAACGTTTCCAGCTCGGCGATGTTCGGCTCCAGACCGAGCTGCCGCAGCTCGGGATAGAGCTGCGCGTAATAGCCTGCCGTTACCCAGTTGCCGATCTCCATTGGTGTCTCCTTCGTTGCCTGGATTCGCCGATGAGGCGAGGTAATATGTCGATCAATCCGCCTGGAGAGACTTGCGATGGCCGCGACCCCGTTCCTGAAGAAGGCATCCACCAACCCCGCGGAAGCGATGCTGCAGGAGTTCATTCAGGAGGCGGCCATCACCCGCCGCGTGCTCGACCGCGTTCCGGAGGAGCAGCTCGCGTGGCGCCCCGATCCGAAGTCGATGTCCCTGGGCATGCTGGCGCTGCACATCGCCAGCAGCCCCGCGCAGATCATCAAGTGGGTGGCCGTCGATTCGGTCGACCTGAAGGACGTCACCCGTCCCCAGGCCCAATCGAAAGCCGAGATCCTGCAGACGCATCAGGCCAGCGTCGACGCCGTCCTGCAGGGGCTGCGCGCCGCCGGCGAGGAAGGCCTGCTCGGCGCGGTCGCGCTGCGGAAGAACGGCGCCACGTTCATGACCATGCCGAAGCTGGCCGTCGTGCGCACCCTGGTCATCAATCACTGCATCCACCACCGCGGTCAGCTCACGCTCTACCTGCGGCTCCTCGGCGTGCCGGTGCCGGCGGTGTACGGGGCGAGCGCCGACGAGGCCCCGTTCCAGCGGACGTAGCTCCCGGCGCGCGATCGCATCGACATGACCAACGGCTATGTGCTCGACACGAGCTACACGGACCGGTTCTTCCGGGAGCTGTCTCCGGTGTGGCTCAACTACGTGGCCGCGCTCAACGGCCATCCGCCGCGGCCCATCACCCGGCCGTTCACCTACCTGGAGCTCGGCTGCGGGTTCGGCCACTCGGTCACCGTGAACGCGGGCGCGTTTCCGCACGCGGCGTTCCACGCGTGCGACATCAACGCGGGGCACATCGACGCGGCCCGGAGCCGTGCCGCGGAGCTCGAGATCCCGAACGTCACCTTCCATCAGAAGTCGTTCGAAGAGCTCCTGCACGCCGATCTGCCGCGTTTCGATTTCATCACCCTGCACGGCGTTTACAGCTGGGTCGACGCCGACGCGCGGCGCGCGGTGCGCGAGGTGATCGACTCGCTGCTCGAGCCGGGCGGACTGGTTTACGTCAGCTACAACTGCTGGCCCGGCTGGGCGGTGGAGGTGCCGCTGCGGCGCCTGCTCGTCGAGCTGACGGCGACCGGGCAAGGCAGCACCGGCCAGCGCGCCGAACAGGCCTTGGAGCCGCTGGCGGAGCTGAGCAACAGCAAGCTGCGCTTCTTCACCGCGCACCCCGCCGCGGCGGCCGCGGTGCAGTCCTATGTCAATGGTCCGGGCAACTATCTGGTGCACGAGTTCCTGAATGAGGCGTGGGAGCCGTTCTACTCGGTGGACGTCGCCGACGAGATGGCGGCGATCGGACTGACGCTGGTGGGAAGCGCGACGCTGGCCGACAACCACGACCCGCTGGCCGTCCACGACGCCGCGGCCGAAGCGGTGCGGCGGCTGGACTCGCCGCGCCAGCGGCAACTGGCGATGGACTTCGCGGCCAACCGGCGGTTCCGGCGCGACGTCTTCATCCGCGCGCCGCGGGCCCGCGATGACGCCGCGGCCGGCTCGCGCGCGGCGCAGGCGATCATCGGCGTGGCCGGCAATCCCGAGCGGATCGAGGCCCAGGTCACGGTGCCCCGCGGCACGATCGGTTTCCGCGGCGAGTTCGTCGACGATCTGCGGGCCCTCATGGCCCGCGGGGCCACGACCATCGGCGAGGCCGTCGTGGCGCTGAGCGCGGGACGGCGCGACCCGGTCGAGATCACGCGCAACCTGATCTTCATGGTCGCCGGCGGTGCGCTGATGCCGTTCGCCACCGCCGGGCCGCAGCGCTCGCGCGCGACGCACCGCCGGCCGGCGAACCGCACCGTCGCGCAGGTCCTCGCCTTCGCCGTCGAGCATCGCGCCACGCGCGCGATCCCGAGCCAGGTCCTCGGCAACGGCGTCGTCGTGAATCCGCTCGAAGCGCTCGCCATCAGCGAATGGCTGCGCGGCGTCGATGGGGCCGAGGCGCTCGCCGCGCGGCTCGAGTCGGAGATCGCCCGTCTCGAGCTGTACGCAACCGACGAAGGAGTGACGCTCACCACCGCCGACGACGTGAGCGCAACGGCCCGGCGCGTCGCGGCGGACGTGCTCGAAGACCGGCTGCCCGGCCTGATCCGGCTCGGTCTCATCGAATGACGGAAGGAACGGTCCATGAAACGCCTGGAAGGGAAGACCGCAATCATTACGGGAGCCGGCAGCGGCATCGGCCGCGCCGGGGCAATGCTGTTCGCGGAGCACGGAGCCGCGGTCGTCCTGGTCGACCTCTCGCCGGACGTCGGCGCGACGGCCGAAGCCATCCGCGCGGCCGGCGGAGCGGCCATCGCCCTGCAGAGCGACGCCGCCAACGACGACGCGGTGGCCGAGGCGGTGCAGACCGCGGTCGAGCAGTACGGCACGCTGGACATCTACTACGCGAACGCCGGCATCATCGGCGAGCGGAAGCCGTTCGACGACCTTACCGCCGGCGATTGGAGCGAAGTCCTCCGCGTGAATCTGAGCAGCGCGTTCCTGGCCATCCAGCACGCAACGCGGGTCATGGTCCCGGCGCGCCGCGGCTCGATCCTCTGCACCACGTCCGTGGCCGGCCTCCGCGGCGGCGGCGGCCCCGCGCCCTACAGCGCGAGCAAGGCCGCGATCATCAATCTCGTGCAGACGAGCGCCCAGCAGTTCGGCCCGAGCGGCATCCGCGTCAACGCGATCTGCCCGGGCATGATCGACCAGACCGGCATGGGCCAGCCGACCTTCGAGATGGCCCGCAGGTACGGCGTGGAGCGCGAGATGACGCAGATGATCGCGCTCCGCCGCGGCGGATTGCCGGCGGAGGTGGCGCAGGCCGCGCTGTTTCTCGCCTCGGACGAATCGTCTTATGTAACGGGTCATGTGCTGGAAGTGGACGGCGGGATGTCGGCGTCGCTGCCGACGGTCCCGGTCGGGTCGTTGAACGTGCGGCGTCAGGGATAGCTCCCCGCTGTCATCCCGAGCGTCGAGCGAGGGACCTGGGCGGGCGGGGCTGCAGGCGCGGGTTTTCGCGCCCCACCCACCCAGG
>DASUSN010000068.1:0-18287 GCA_036375075.1 Thermoanaerobaculia bacterium
ACGAATCTGCAGTCGCCATTCCGATTGCGCAGGCGCCGGGCGCGAACGCGCTGGAGCTGTCGGATGCGGTCCGCAGCACCATGAAGGACCTGAGCAGGAATTTCCCGCAAGGCATCGAGTACGAAATCGTCTATGACCCGACGGTCTTCGTGCGCGACTCGATCAAAGCCGTGATCGAGACGCTGCTCGAAGCGCTGGTGCTGGTCGTGATCGTGGTGATCGTGTTCCTGCAGACCTGGCGCGCCTCGATCATCCCGCTGATCGCCGTACCCGTGTCCATCGTCGGCACGTTCGCGTTGATGCTGGCGTTCGGCTTCTCCATCAACGCGCTGTCGCTGTTCGGCCTCGTGCTCGCGATCGGCATCGTCGTCGACGACGCGATCGTGGTCGTCGAGAACGTCGAGCGGCACATCGAGCTGGGACTCTCACCCATGGACGCCACACGCCAGGCGATGAAGGAAGTGTCCGGCCCGATCATCGCCATCGCGCTCGTGCTCTGCGCGGTGTTCATCCCCACGGCATTCATCAGCGGTCTGACGGGGCAGTTCTACCGCCAGTTCGCGCTCACGATTGCAATCTCCACCGTCATCTCGGCGATCAACTCCCTCACCCTCTCCCCTGCCCTGGCCTCCCGGCTCCTCCTCCCCCACGGCGCGCCGCGCGATCGCCTGCAGCGCGCCGCGGACCTCCTCTTCGGGTGGTTCTTCCGGCTGTTCAACCGCGCGTTCAATCGCATGTCGAACGCGTATTCGCGCGGCGTGGCGCGCGTGCTGCGCGTCTCCGTCGCGGCGTTGGTCGTGTACGCCGGGCTGCTGGGATTGACGTGGCTGGGATTGCGGTCCGTGCCGGCGGGCTTCGTGCCGCCGCAGGACAAGAACTACCTGGTCGCGTTCGCGCAACTGCCGGACGCGGCGACGCTGGATCGCACCGAGGACGTGATCCGGAAGATGTCGGACATCGCGAGCAAGCATCCGGGCGTGCAGTCGTCGGTGGCGTTCCCGGGGCTGTCGATCAACGGGTTCGTGAACGCGTCGAACGCGGGGATCGTGTTCGTCACGCTGAAGCCTCACGAAGAGCGCGAGGCGTCGGCGAACGAGATCGTCGCGGCGTTGAACGGGCAATACGCGGGGATCCAGGAAGCGTTCGTGGCCATCTTCCCGCCGCCGCCGGTGCAGGGGCTGGGACAGGTGGGCGGCTTCAAGCTGTTCGTCGAGGACCGCGACGGCGCGGGCTTCGAGGAGCTGTACGCGCAGTTGCAGGGCGCGCTGGCCGAGGGGCGGAAGCGGCCGGAGCTGGCGGGGCTGTTCTCGTCGTTCCAGGTGAGCGTGCCGCAGATCGACGCGGACGTGGACCGCGAGCGGGCGAAGACGTACGGCGTGAGTCTCAACGACGTCTTCGACACGCTGCAGGTGTACCTCGGCTCGCTGTACGTCAATGACTTCAACCGCTTCGGGCGCACCTATCAGGTCAACGTCCAGGCGGAGCCGGAGTTCCGCACGCAGCCGGAGCAGATCCGGCGGCTGGAGACGCGCAGTGCGAGCGGCGCGATGGTGCCGCTCGGGTCGCTGGTGACCGTGACGCGCGGCTACGGGCCGGAGCAGGTGATGCACTACAACGGCTTCCCGGCCGCGGAGATCAACGGCGCTCCGGCGCCGGGGTTCAGCTCGGGGCAGGCGCAGAACGCGATCGCGTCGGTGCTGCGGGACAAGCTGCCCAGCGGGATGTCGTTCGAATGGACGGAGCTCGCGTATCAGGAGCAGACGTCGGGCAACACCATGCTGCTGATTTTTCCTCTCTGTGTATTGCTGGTGTACGTGGTGCTGGCGGCGCAGTACGAGTCGTGGTCGCTGCCGCTTTCGGTCATTCTCATCGTGCCGATGACCATCCTCTCGGCCATCGTGGGCGTGTGGATCACGGGCGGCGACAACAACGTGTTCACGCAGATCAGCTTCCTGGTGCTGGCGGGGCTGGCGTGCAAGAACGCCATCCTGATCGTGGAGTTCGCGAAGCATCGCGAGGAGGAGGGCGACGACCGCGTGACGGCGATCCTGGAGGCCTGCCGCGTGCGTCTGCGTCCGGTGCTGATGACGAGCGTCGCGTTCATCATGGGCGTGGTGCCGCTGGTGTTCTCGTCCGGCGCGGGCGCGGAGATCCGGCAGGCCATGGGCATCGCGGTGTTCGCGGGGATGCTGGGCGTGACGCTGTTCGGGCTGTTCCTGACGCCGGTGTTCTTCACGGTGGTGGGCCGCGTCGTGGCGCGCTTTGCGCGGCGTGCGCTGGTGCCGCAGGTGGCGACTTTGTTGCTGGTCGCGCTGTTCCTTGGCGCGTGTACTTTGCGTCCGTATACGCCGCCGGTCGTGGAGCCGGCGGCGGTGCAGCGCGCGGACGCGGAGTACTTCACGCGCGAGGCGTACGACGCGCGGTGGTGGGAGCAGTTCGAGGATCCGGTGCTGTCGTCGCTGGAGACCGCGGCGCTGGATGCGAACCATGACGTCCGCATCGCGCTGGCGCGGCTCGATCAGGCGCGCTCCGCCTTCACCGACGTCTCCCTCGATCGCTTCCCCACCGCCATCGCCTCGGCCGCCGTCGATCGCCGCGAGCAGTTCGCGGCGACGTCGTCGACGTACCGGGCCGGGTTCGACGCGTTCTGGGAGCTCGACCTCTTCGGCCGCGTGCGCTCGCAGATCGCCTCGGCATCCGCGACGGCGGAGAGTCTCGACGCATCATTAGAGGATGTGCGCGTGTCGGTTGCCGCGGAAGTGGCGCGCAACTACTTCGAGCTGCGCGGGCTGCAGCAGCGGCTGGCCGTCGCCGAGCGCAGCCTCGCCAATCAGAACGAGTCGCTGCGTTTGACGCGGTTGCGCCGCGATGCGGGCGTCGGCGAAGAGCTCGACGTCGCCAGCGCCGCCGCACGCGTGGCCGGCACGGAGGCTTTGCTGCCGCCCATCCGCGCCGCCATCGCGGAGCGCGAGCACCGGCTGGCGGTGCTCACCGGCCGCCGCCCCGGATCGCTGGAGGCGGACCTCTCCCCCCGCGACTATCCCCCGCTCGCCAAGGCGCTGGCCCTCGGCGACGTCTCCGCGCTCCTGACCCGCCGCCCCGACGTCCGCGCCGCCGAGCGCCGCCTCGCCGCCGCCGCCGCACGCGAAGGCATCGCCGCCGCCGAGATGTACCCCCGCATCACCCTCACCGGCTTCCTCGGCCTCCTGGCCGGCCGCGGCTCCCTCTTCGGCGACCGCGAGTCGCGCTCCTGGGCCGTCACCCCCGCCCTGGAATGGGCCGCCTTCGACCTCGGCTCCTCCCACGCGCGGCTGCACGGCGCCGAGGCGGGCACCCGCGAGGCCCTCGCGTCGTTCGAGCAGACGGTGTTGCTGGCGCTGGAGGAAACGGAAAACGCGCTGGTGGCGTACCGCGAACAGCAGTTGCGGCTGGTGCGCCTGCACGAACAAGCCCGCGAATCCGCCCGCGCGTCGACCATCGCCCGCGCGCGGTATCGCGAAGGCGTCGCCGACTTCCTGGCTTTGTTGGACGCGGAGCGCACGCAGTTGCAGGCGGAGGACGCGGTGGCGGAGGCGGAGGCGGGGGTGTTCGTGGGGGTGGTGGGGGTGTACAAGGCGCTGGGAGGGGTGTGAGGCTGTATTGGAGCGCTACGAACTCGCTTTAGAGCTTCAGTGCGCGAGGAGCGTGCTCGGGACGAGGCCGGATTTGTCTCGACGCAGTGTGGAGTTGCGGGCGATGAAGTATCCGGGAGTGGCGTCCGTGACGTCGGTCCTCGATGAAGTGATCGCGCTTCGCTGGTCGACCACGAATTCTCCGGCGACCAGCACGTAATAGATTCCCGTCGGCCGCAACAGCGGGCGCAGGTAGGACGCTGGGCCGCCGATCGTCCGCGGATCGAAGACGACCAAGTCGGCGACGTAACCGGGTGCAATCCGGCCGCGGTTTCGAATCCCGAAGAAGCGCGCGGGGACGTCCGTCATCTGCCGCACCGCTTCAGGAAGTGCGGTGACGCGCCGCTCTCGTACGGCATAGCCGAGGAATTTGGGGAACGCTCCCCATCCCCGAGGGTGTGGCAGTCCTCGGCCACCTTCGCTACGGATCGCACTATCGGTACCGATCATCGGATGGAACTCCCGCTGGATTCGTTCGACGACGTCGGGACAGAGGTTGTGATAGATCATCTGCGCGCCACCGCGCTCGACGAGGTGCAGCATCGCCTCGAGTTGTGAATTCAAGCTTGCGTCGCCGCTCCGACGCAGCGCGATGTCGCGAAGCGTGCGGCCGTTCCACTCCGGCTGCGGCATGAACGACGCGATGCGTGCGAACGACAAATCGCTGAAGCCATCTCTGTGGAGATGCGCGGCGATTGCCGTTTTCAGCCGCAGCCGTTCATTCCGGAGGATTGCGAGCCGCCGCTCCGGACGCTCCGCGACGAACCAGTCGGGGAGATAGATACCGAGGTCGGTACTGGAAGCGGCATAAGGATACTGATCGACATAGACGGCGTAGGGCGCAGCTCGAATCAGTTGTCGTAGCTCCGCAAACTTTCCGCAGTTCGCGCGACCGGTGATTTTCAGGTGCGAAAGAAGCAGCGGGACGCGTGCGGTGGAGCTCATCCGAATGGCGTCGCCGACCGAGGAGAGGACAGCGTGTCCTTCGTTCCGTACGTGACTGGCATGAACGCCGCCGTAGCGTGAAGCGACGCGGAGCAAGGCCGTGACTTCACCGGCAGTGGCGAAACGTCCCGGCACGTATTCGAACCCACTGGAGATGCCCAGAGCACCGGCGGACATGGCGCGGCGTGCGGCGGTAGTCATGCTAAGCAGTTGTTGCCGGTTTGGCGGCGCGGGCGAGTCGCCGAGGACGCTGCGGCGGATGGTGTTCAGCCCGGCCAGGGTGGCGATGTTGATATTGGTTTGGCGCCGTGCGACGAGGCGACGGAGGTGGGCAATGTCCTCGTGGGACCGGCCGCAATTGCCCACGATGAGTGTGGTGACCCCCTGCGCGACGAAGTTATCGGCACGAATCGGCCCACCCTCGTCACCGAGGTACATGTCGGCGTGTGAATGGGTATCGATGAAGCCGGGTGCGAGCGTCAGGCTCCGTGCATTGACGCGACGAACGCGGGCTCGAGCCATCCAGCCGCGGCCACGCCAGACAGCGGTGATACGCCCTTTGTTGATGCCAACGCCGCCGCGGAAACCTGGCGCACCCGTACCGTCAACGATCATTGCGTTGTCGATCACGACGTCGTATATGCGACGTGCGAAAGGGCCGCGGGCCATCCAGACTCCTAGCATCGTGACTATCACGCCAGCGAGGACGACTGTGCCGGCGAGATTCCACGAGATCAACCTGCGTAGTAAACCGTCACGCCGCGTCGGTCGCTTAATCATCGAGTTTCTGCCGGATTTGTTCGAGCGCGGAGTCAATGCGACGGAGATCGTCGCCGGACGTGACGCGCGGGCGGGCGCGGGTGTAATAATCACGCGCGTCCCGATAACGCTGCTGATTGAATCTGATCCTGCCGAGAGACATGAGAATCGAGGGACGTTCGGGAGAAGTCGTGAGCGCGCGCGACATATATGTGTCGGCAATCTCCCATTCGCCGCGTCGCATGTGGTACTCGCCGAGATTCTTGAGCGGCCAAGTGAAACTCGGATCGGCTTCAGAAGCCCGCTGGTAGTAGTGCACCGCCATCGCCTCATCGCGGAGAGGGGACGAATCCTGCACGTACACCTTGGCGATGCCGTTCAGAGCCAGCGCGAACTTAGGATCGAGCCGTAACGCGCGCCAATAAGCATCGAGAGCACCTCGATGATCGCGGTCTTTGCTGAGCTTCCGCTGCCCTTCCGCATACGCGAGACGGACTTGAATGTCTCGCGATTCGGGAGCCAGAGCGGAAAGGAAAGCGTAATAGCGTTCGAGCTCGTCCCATTTCAATTCGGTCACCGAGTCGCGGTAAAACCGGTCGATTTCGGCCTGTGCGGCCGGCTCGAGCGCTGCCCGGATTTTCGTCCCGGCGGCGCGAACCTGTTCGGAGCCAGGGTTATTCTTCGCCTCCTCGATATAGATGTCGTATACCGATTGGCCAGGCGGCGCGAAGTAACGTCTCCCGGCGAGAGCCTCATCGATGCGCTGGGGGAACGATCTCGGTCCCAGAATTGCGTAGAGCAGGGCGGCGACCGCAACGCCAACCATGGCGATGATGACTCGGACTCGCGTGTGGTTAGTGGACGGTACGGCCGGGGCAGGGACAGGTGCCGATACGATGACGGGTTGCGGCTGGACGGCGGAACGCGGATCGGGTCGAGCACCTTTGATTCTGCGTGTGGCGGGCTCCGACGCGGGTGGTGCGACCGGCGGCACGGCCGCTGCGTCCGCCGTCGCGGCGACAACGGATGGGTTGGGTGTCAGTGAGACAAGATCACTCTTGCAGAAGGGGCACTCGCTACGGCTGGTCAGGAACCTTCCGGCTTCGACGCAGTCGTGTTCCAGCGGCTGTCCGTCCTGAGCGAAACATCCCGGACAGACAACGGGAACGTTCCCTTCCTTCAGCGAGAGGGAGATCACGCTGCAACGGCTGCAAAGGCGCTTCCGGCGAATCTCAGACTCGCAAAACAGACAACGCGTGGCGCCGGAGCGTCCCTGAAAGGGCCAGACGGTGAGGCAGTTCGGACAGAACTCCCATAGCTTGTCGGATGTCGGGTATCCAGTGCCGAGGATGTGAGAGGTGGCGTTGCAGGAGACGACGGAGTTGTCTTTCAGCTCGAACCGCACGCTGTGAATTGGACAGAGGGCATTGACCCGTGCGGACTTCGCCTGGAGATTCACGACGCACGCACCTCGATCTCGCCGCGCTCATCGAGACGCCAGAAGTCTCCGTCCTGCCTGACCAGGGCCGGGCGCACGACCCAGACATCTCCCGAGCCGGGTACGCGACACTCGTAAGCGGGGTTGTAATACGTGTCGAATAGCTGCTTCGTCTGAAATTTTTCATGAACCGGAATCGCGTAGTCACTGCCGTCGCGACCGCGGACGAGAAAGTAGAAGCCGGCATCATCGGGGGTAAAGACGCTGTCATTGAAGCGGTCAAGCTCGAGGCGGACCAGCCTGCCCTCGCGTCCAGCACGCTCGAGGTAATCCGTGACGGACATGGGGCCGCGAGCAGGAGGTTGCTCCTCGCGCGCGACGTTGATCCGTGTTTCCGAGATGTAGTCGCCACCACCGCGATTGTGACTGGAGGAGCCCTCACGCTTGATCTCGGTCATTTGGTTCGCGAGCTGACTGACATTCTGGTTGAGCGTTCCGACCTCAGCAAACTGCGTCTGAAGACGTTTAACCAACTCATTCTGCTGGCCCAGGGTATTCTCGGTATGGTCGACCTTTCCTTTCAGAGTGGCGATCTCTCTTTGAAGGTTATTCAAGACCTTCCTGAGCCCCGCCTTAGAAGCGAGAAGCGCTATGATAAGTAGCGCGACGAGTCCGAGGTTGACCACAGGAAGCCACTGCCTGAGCAGGGCCCATTCGATCGGGGTGGCGGCTGATGCAGACGCGACTGCCTGGGGGGAAGACTCCCCCGGCTCGTCCTCCCATGCTTCACTTCCGCTGCCGTAAGTGCTGTCTGCCGCCATTTCATCTGCGTTGGCTAGTTGCGAGTCGTCATCTTGCTGTTCTGCCCGCTGCTCTTTGGCTTGCTGCGCTTTGATCTGCTGGTCTTTGGCTCGCTGGTCTTTGGCTCGCTGGTCCTTGGCCCGCTGCTCTTTGGCCTGCTGGTCTTTGGCCTGCTGGTCTTTGGCCTGCTGGTCTTTAGCCTGTCGGTCTTTCGCCTGCTGCTGCAGAAACTCCTGTTGCTGCTCCTGTTCGCGTTGCCGTTGTCGCTGCGCCGCCTCTTCCAACTGTTGTTGCTGCTTTTCCCGGCGGGACTGGCGTGGTGTCGCCGTACTACCCTTTTCGCTGGCCGACTGAGGAGCGGCGGGCGCCTCTTGTTGTGGCGGGTCTGATTTCTGCTCCTGAGCGGGCAGGACCGCTCCGATCGCGAAGAGTACAAGCAGCAATGACAGTTTCCAGTTCACAAAGCCTCCATCAGCCGTTGTAAGACTGATTCAGACGCGCCAGGTCGTTGAGCAGCCGGTGCTCCGAATCCTCCGGATAGAGGACGTCCGAGACGAAATAGTTGATCGGTGTCTGTGCGAGTTTCAGCGAGCCGATGTAGTTTTCGCGAATGCTGCCGTTCACGGCCATCCAGTTCTCGGGAGACAGCTGATCGACGGTGCGGTTGGAGAGGTTGGCGATCTTCGTGAAGAGGGAGAGAGTGGTGCTCATCGGCTTACCTGCCTCGAGCGCGTCGAAGTTGAAGGTCTCGATATGGTCGGCTTTGACGCGCGCGGCAAGGTCCTTCTCCGCCCAACGCTGGCACCAGCGCAGTTCGGTGATGGATGTGCCGTTGATCGAGACGTTCGATAGCGTGACGCCAACGTATGGCGCAGTGCTGCCACGGTCTTCGCGAGCGGCGGTCGCGGCTGCTTTCAAAGCGCCCAAAGCAACGGAGGTTTTGGCCTGCCGCAGATCGCGCTCGTTCATCAGGTTGACCGACATGATCGTGAGCGCGTTCACAATAGCGGCTTCGTCCTGAGTCAGGTGTGGAATGACCTCATTCTTGAGCGCTTCGAGAATTTTCTCCGCTTCCGCCTTCAATTCCTTTTTCGATCGATGGAGCTGGGCAAAGAGCAGGAGTCCCCACCCGTTGCCAGAGCAGATCAGGTTGATTCCACCCTGCGACACAGGTAGTTTGTGATCGACTGCAGCCGCGCACGCTTGAAGCAGACCATAAGCGAGGAGGTGACGAAAGAAGAGCTGCGACCGGTAACGCTGGAACGAGCGATGGCCGAATCCCTCTTCGAGGATTGCACCTTCCTTTTGACGAAACGTCGTTTCGTCCAGACCACTGATGGTAAGCGAGTAGGCCGTAGCGAGATCGAGATTAAGCTGCGAAAGCCGTTCGTTGGCATCGGTATCCACGAGCGTGCGCAGGCTCAGGTTCGTCAGATGTCTGCGCAGTTCATCGGAGGCGATGAGCTGCTCTCTAAAGTTCTGCTCGGTGAATCGGAAGAAGGCTTTGCCGGCCAACTTGATGCTGTCGAGAACGAGGAAGTCGCTTTCGTGCCGGATGGCGATGTCCGCAGTGCCTCCGCCGACGTCCACGAAGAGCTCCACGACTCCGGGGTTGGGAACAGCCTGAGCGGACTTGGCGATGGCACGGCTTTCGTCGACGTGGTCAACGTAGTCGAAGTTGCCTGCGGCGTCGCCAAAACAGAACGCGCGAACCATCTTGAGTATGCGTCGCGCTTCTTCATGGAAACCCTGACGTTGGTGCTCCGAGAAGGCGAGAGGGAAGGTAAAGACGTATTTCCGCGGGATCGCATGCTCCTTTGCGAAAAGCTCAGCGTGCGCGTAGAGGAGCGACAGACTGAGGAACAGGCCCCGCCACGGGGTTCTCTGATCCGACTGCCATTTCAGGTCTTTATGCAGCGACCAGCGCTGGCGCGTACTTCCTTTGAGAATGGTGTCCTCGAGCTTGAAATGCAGACCCGGAATATCGACTTGGAACAGGTGCTCGGGCCGGAGATTCGCGACCGGAATATTACGTAATTCGGGGGCCGCAATCTGCGAGAGGAGCACAGACGGGTAGTACCCACGCTTCGCACCCCAGTCGAAGGGAACGAACCCCGGCGTCTCTGCCTGCGGGGGCGTACCCCATACGGTGACGGGGGCAGTTCCGAAAGTGAGTGTGGCCGGCTCGCCGTTCCCGACCCGGGCGGCGAGGCAGGTGTTGCTGGTGCCGAAGTCGACGGCCAGCGCCACCTCTTTCTCGTAATCAACGGCAGTGTGTTCGAAGGGGGCCAGGATGAGGATGCCGCGCTCGAGGTCCTGTGCGTCGCGGAGCAGAAGTGCACGAGGGCGGCAGCGGTCCTTCTCGTTCGAGAGAATCGAGACGTACTCGTCGTCCTCGACGTCGACGAGTCGGTCGGCAACGCGGCCTTTCTCGTCGACGAGAGCCCAGCGACCGTAGCTTTCCTTCGTCCCCGTACCCTTGGCCACATAGATGTGCCAATCAGGAGCGGGAGAGGGAGGCCAGATGGCAACGCTGCAACTCGCCAGCGCCTTGGCCCATACAGCGGAGGTGCGCCAGGCCAGCTCGCGGCCGAGAATCCGAAATTGCCATTCCAGAACGTCGGCAGCGCGGTTGTAATGCACCGTGATCGCTCCTTCGTCGTTCAGTAGCGACGGGAACTCGGCGAGCATCGCGGCGGTTGCGGGGACGAGACATACGGCTTGGGAGTCGTTCTGCACACCGGCGAAGATGCCAGGTGCACCGCTCACGTCGAGCGTGTGCAGGCGGCGCACGCGTGCGGCAAAGTCCTTCGAGCGTGGATTGCGCGTCCAGTACGGCTCCTGCTTCAGGAAAAGGTCGCGGAGGAGAACGATGCGATCTTTCTCGCCGATGCTGGCGGTGCGGGTAGAACCGGCAACTGCTATGGAGACCTGACGTTCACTGACCCGGTCGTAGTCGGCAGGCGCCGGCAGGTGCGCGCCGATCGGTTCGTCGATCCACCGCGCGGTCGACGCGTCTAACCCCGAAACCAGATAGTACGTCGTACCGCCTTCGCGATTGGATTGCTTCAGTGGGTACGTCGCGAGGAGGTCACCGGCGTCCTCTCCCGCCGCCACGGGAATCGGCCACGCAGCCGGATCAGCGTCGAGATGCTGGGTCTGCTCCCGCGCTGTCGGGCCGGTAAAAGTGACATCGCAGAAGGTGATCAGCGTTTGCTGGACGGAATGGGCGAGGCAACTCTGGGCGATCGAGCGCAAATGCGCTTCGAACTTCCTCTCCAGCCCGACCTTCTGCAGCTGTGCCTGTGTGCGCGGCCAGGAGAGCGAGCCGCCCTCGACATACGGCCGGAGCCGGCTGTGGGTAGACCAGCCGGACCGGTCGCGCGCCGGAAAGAAAACGACGACGGGATAGAAGCCACCGATGACCGTTCGCTCGTCCACGCGGAGAACCTGCAGCCGTTCGATGGCGCCGTTGCCTACGGACGGGAAAGTGCCGGAGATGGCGGGCCAGAAATCGGGATCGGCATCGCGCAGCGACTCGGGATCGTGAGACGTGACGTAGGCGACGCGCAGGTAATGAAGCGCAAAGAGCGTCACCCACTCGCGCACCGCTGCCGAGACTTCGGCTGCGGCCACTCTCTCGCCGCGGTGCAGCAGTTTGGTGAAGGCATAGGCGGCTGCCCAGGAACTGGGGAATGACTCAAAATACTGACTGCGGTATTCCGGAAGCCCAATGGCGTCGGTACTGACCGAAGAAAACGTGCGGGCATCCAGCGAACCAGCCCGCTCGCCAAGAATCGACTTGTGCAGAAATTCGATATTGTGATGTGCCATCGAAGAATCCCCGTCAGGCGGCGACCAGTTTCGCGTCGGTCGTGCGGTTGTACAGTTGCGTCCAGACATAGCGCATGTATGCGCCGCGAGTGAAATCAGCATTCGGTGGCGCCCACGTGCCGAACTCGGTTCCCGTGAGCTTGACCGCGGAAGTACCGACGGTCAGCGCGGCCCGCGGCTCGTTACTAAACAATCCTTTCTTCCGCGTCTTCTGAAGGATCGCCTCGACCGACAGAGCGTCATCATTGAAAAACGCACGAACCTGACGGAGATCGTCCTCTGCCCATCCTTTGGTCCGATCGCCGTCGAGTAAGTCAAAAAGGAAGTGCTCGACGATCTTCATCGCTTCCGCGTAACGCTTCTGGTCATCCCTCTTGCGCATCTCGTTTGCATAAATCGCCTTCAGCGGATCGATTCCGCTCCACCGCCGAATATCCTGCTCCCAGGGAATCTGATGGGACAGCAGGTGCCGCAAGACGGCCGTCGAGAGGACGACGCGTTCTGGATCGAACGGAAAGTGCGACGAGGCATAGCGCGGCAGATCGCGAAGGTGAATCGCTTTCCCGACCGTGTGAGACGACGTGCCAATGAGATAATGGCCCTCGTTGCGCCCCTGAATGGCGCCGGAGAAGAAATTGAGTGCCGACACCGCGCCCACAACCTCGGCCGCATTGTGAGGATTCTGCTGTGATCGACCGCCGTTGCTCCATGTTGGCAGGCGGTCCGGTTCAGGTTTTCCGACGAGATATAACTCATCGAAGTAGCTCGCACCGTGGTCGTTGTAATACAGCAATCCATGCCGCGCGCGTTCGTCCATGTCCGCAGGATCGGCATAGAACCCCTCGAGGATCTGCCGCACGAGCTGACGCTTTTCCTCCGGCGTAAGGCCGCGGAACGCTTCCTCGCCGGCCGCCGATGACAGCCGGCTGTCGATCATCTCCTCGGTGATCGTCTCTCCGTGCTGAAGGCGGGAAAAAGGAGGATCAGGCGGGAATGCGTACGGAGCCAGCAGGCACCCTCCCACTCGCCAATTCAGGTTCGCATGTTGCCGGCGGAGATCCGCGAAGAATCTTCCCATGACCGGGACACCGCACGCGCCGGTCCCACCGTGAAGGCTGCCGGTGAGGAAGAACCGCACAGGCTTCGTCTGCAGTGTCCTGAGATTGATCTCGCGCCCACCGGGCGAGTTTTCGTTCTTGAGCGT
Source organism: Thermoanaerobaculia bacterium (assembly GCA_036375075.1). GTDB lineage: Bacteria > Acidobacteriota > Thermoanaerobaculia > Gp7-AA8 > Gp7-AA8 > QHVT01. The sequence goes on from DASUSN010000068.1 coordinate 12,653, forward strand.
CTCCGCGAATACTGCCATGATCGGCGCACCGATGAACGGCTTCTGGTAGAACCCGCGGTCAACGGTGACGTTCAGGTCCTTTTCTTCATAGAAGAGACGCAACATCGGCCCGACCGAACGCCGGCCACGATCGCCCGAGTCGAGAATGCCGCCCAGGGTTTTCGTCTGATTACTGCTGCGTGAGTCGAGGCCGCGGCCCAGCTGTAGCGGGTCCAGGTGCCGGACGGTTGGGTCGACGGTCATGGACCACGCGCTCTTCCCTTGGTCAGATGCGGTCTTCGGATCGGCCAGCAATCCCTGCAGGTCTACGTAGTCTTTGACGGTCTTCTTGAGCGAGGCGATGGCGGCGGAACTGCGGTCCGGATCGACGCACCAGATCTCCAGCGTATCGTCGGCACTCGTCAAAAGTCCTTCCGACGCGGACGTAGGAAAACCAATGCCTAGCAACCGCACCAACATCTCCGCTACTTTTGTACCGGACCCGCCCACAGCGATGAACACGTTATGCATAGGTTCTCCCTAGAACAGGTCGTTGCGCCAGGCTGTCGCATGTGCGATGAGCATACACCCGGCATAAAACACCCAGGCAATGAAGATCCCTTTGAACAGACCGGGAACCCCGGTAATCGTGTGAAAGTCCAGGGAAAGGTACCAGGCGATGCCGACGATGAACCCGACCGGTAGCAATCCGTAAAGCACGAAAGTGACGGAACGGCCGCGGCTCCACGTTTTCTCGCGCGGACTGCTGGCTCGCTGTTTAAGAATCCATTTCGCCATGACCATCAGCAGGGCAATGATCACAGCCACGACGATCGCGGCAATCAACCAGTTCGTGGCGGTATCCTCCCATCCCTCGATATCGCGATTCGTCGCCAATGACCTCAGCAGCACATCCAACATGGAATGATTCCTCCTTATGGTCCGACGCGGACGTAGATCTCACTGACGATCCTCGATTGAAGCTTGCTGCTGCGCCAGAGACCGAGTACCGCACTCTCGAGAAAGAGCGTCCGATTGCCGTAGGACGCGCTGGTGTCGAGATCCGTCGACCAGTCGCGTACCCACTGTGGGGCGTCTTCGTCGAAGTTCAACTTTGCCCGGATCGCCAGGACATTCCACGACAGCTCACCCGTGCCAGATGGCCAGTGGGGGGTCAAGGGAACGTTGATCGTGCCGTCCTTGTTTACTGTCGTTTCGCCGATGGTGATCTCCGGGCGTCTACCGCGGCCATTCCGCAACAGGGGAACCACGTCCCAGGTCAGGTTTCGCGCAAGCTCTTCCTTCGTACCCATGTCCGCCGCGTCGGGCGACCATGGAATGCTCACCCGAAGCAGCACCGCATCAGCGGTAGGTTGAGCACGTGCATCGACGCGAACAGTCAGGCGATCGGTCGGAACCTTCTTACCGCCCTCCACGCTGATTAATTGCGTTGCATCGCTCCGCGACGTGACATGCGCCATCATTCGACCGCTGGTGTAGTCCACATTGATCGGCAACTCGCGCATGACTACGTGTTCGTCGGTCAACCGAAGGCGACGCTTGAGGGTGGCGACGAATCCGGTCAGCGCCGATTGGTCCGGGGAGAATGCATACAGGTAAAACGGCCGGTACGATTGACGGTCGCTGGTAGACGTCGAATACGGGACTGCATACGGCTGTCCCGGGGAAAGCCGATTGATCTCCGAGTAAATGACGCCGTTGAACTCACTGCGGACGCCGAGGATCACCGCCGACCAGCCGGAATTGATCCAGCGCAGCATCTGTGCGCGAACACACACCTGGTCGGTTCCTGCGGCGCAATTCTCCTGCGAAGCCTCTGCACCAATCGACTGCACTCCATCGGTGACCACGACCTGAAGGAGGGGAACGGGTGTCTTGACCGGAATCGATCCGGCCGCTGCGACTGCAGGCCCAAACTGGGCGAAGGCGCCGGCAAGATTGGTCTCAGCTCCCGTATAGATTGCGCGGCTCATGGATGCACGGTTGAGCTCTACATTGGGCACCTTATCGCCCACTTCGCCGTCGACACGTCGCACAGATACGCGCAATGGCCGCGACAGGAGAGAACTGAAGTTGCGCAACTCGCGCAGAGTCTTGCCATAGATCGTGCGACCGTCGTGCTGAACATAGCCCTGAATACTCTTGCTGGCGTCGAGATAGATGACTAATTCGTCGGTTGTCTGCACCTGCAGCGGAGCACGGCCAGTCCTTTGCGGGGGCGGGACTACCGATTTCCACTCGGGGGGTGACGCTTCACGGCAAGCTGTGACCGCCGCACATACAGCGACACCACCGAGAAACGACACAGCACGACGCTGGTACATTTCATTACCCTTTCCTAAGCGAGCGTCAGCGTAACGGTTCGGCCTCTCCAAGACGCCGGACGCTGTCCAGTTCATCACCCCATACGTTCTGAACGACGACGTCGACCGCGAAGATGTCTTCGTCGTAAGGAATAACTCCTATTGGTACAGGGACCTCGATGGTTGCGCGGGCACGCTCGCCGCGCGTACGAAATGGCACCCTGCTTGTGTACAGCGGAGTCGTCTGTTCGTAACGTCGGATATGCAGGGAGGCGATTAATTCTTCGCGCTCCCCATGCACAACGTCGACGTCGAATGTCGGCACGAAGACCCGTGCGTCCTCAGACGGTGCATCCCAGTGTGGGCGCGTTGCAGCAGCGCCGACAATCACCGCGTTTTTGCGAACTGTCCTGGGCGTAGCATTCGTATACTGACGAGCTGCATAGCCGCATGCAGGACAGAGCAGCGCGTTAGTCGAAACGTTCTCGATCGCGAGGCCGGAAGACATACGCGAGCAATTCGGGCAGCTGGCTCGCACGTTGAGGATCTTCCCGACGGCGCGCTCGGCCAAGGTCGAGATTACCGAAAAACCGAAGGTCCTTACTCCTTCCAAGGCTAGCGAGAACAAAGTCATGACCGACAGCGCGCTCCGCGCTCAGTGATTTCCGTGGAGTACGAATGATTGCTGAACTGGGTCGCATGGTAACCAACAATGGTTACTCCGTAAAGGTGCAAAAACGGAACGATTCTTGGCTTGGCAATGCTGGTGTCGTGCCTCCCTATTCGAGAAGTGTGAATCGCCGATTTGAGTGAGCCTCAACGAACGCTGTACACCACCCCACCCTCCTGCGTACTAACGGAACATCACGGCCATACAAGACCTGAATGCGCCTTGAGTTGCGGACCGACAATCTCGTCCCGATCTACCCCAATGGCGTCCAGGCCCTCCAGAATGTCAGCCTCACCATTCCCGTCGGAATGTTCGGTCTGCTCGGGCCAAATTGACGGGCAAGTCCACCTTGATGCGCATTCTGCCCTGTTGCAGGAGCCGGATGGAGGGACGATCCGGCTGGGATCGATCGACTGGTGAAACAGCAGGCGGTGGCGCGGGAGACGCTGGGGCATCTGCCCCAGGAAAGCGTGGAGATGTTCCGGCTCGAGGTGGGCTCAGATGGCCAGGCCTCGACGCGTATCCATCTCGCGCTCTTCGTGCCGTCACCCTTCTCCTCAGCTATGTGATCCTGGAGGACGCGCGTAATATCGGGTATTCCTTCAACGCGCCGATCGTGGTGGGGCTGATCAGGATCGTGGCGAGCATGCTGGCGCTGCGAGAGCGTGGTACCGGAGGGGGTGGCGGACTTCCTGGCTTTGTTGGATGGCGAGCTTCTCCATGTCGATCTCGACGTCGGAAGGATCGCCGTTCGACACCCAGATCTCCGCGTCGCCGTCGCCGGGCATCTCCAGGATGATGGGATTGAGCTCGTCACCGGAACCGAGGGAGAAGGTCGAGATCCTGACCGAGGTCGTGTCGACGATCACCGCGGTGTTGGGAACCAGTTGCTCTCGCCCTGGAGATCGCGTGGCGGATCGAACTCCATATCCTCCGGTGCAGGCCGGCTCAGGGCTCCTGCGCCTACGACCGCGCCCCGCGGCACGAGTGCGGCAAGCCACGGATAGCGGTTGGCCGACGCGACCTTACTCCCGAAGGGCCTCGCTTCGAGACAGCCGGCTTGCGAAGAACGCAGTCGCAGCGGATGCGCTGATCGTGCGCGATCCACGCGAGCGGCATGCGCAGCGCTTTGAACTCCTCCTCGAGACGGCCCTCCGTCGTGCGGTGGTCGAGCGCGTACATCGCGGCCGCGAGCGCGCGATCCCGGATCCGTGCGCCGCACGCCCATCGTGGCCGTCACGGCGAGCAGAACGACTACGGCGACCGGGTATCCGACCCGGGACTTCTCGTGCCTCTGCACTTTTGGAATGCCGCAGTATAGCGTCGGGTTGGCTGAATGCATCATGCGTTCAGGTAACGCTGCACCCTCACGATCGTGTCGTCGGAGAGCTTCACGTCGGCGTACAGAAGGAACTGGCCGATCGCCGGGATGTCGAGGCCGAACGGCGTCGTGTTCACGATGCGTGGTGCCTCGCGGTAGTCGGGATGGAGGTAGTACTTCACCTCACGAACGGTGTCGAGCGTGTCTGGATCGCCGTTCAGACGCACGAGGAATCGCGGCTGGCCGCGCCAGAGGGAACGGACGAGGGCGTGGGTCAGGTAAAGCCGCGAGGTGTCGGAAGCGGCCGTGGTCTGGAACTTTGTGCCAGGAGGAGGCGGAGGAGGCGTGGGTGTGGGCGACAACGTGAAGATCACCCCGAAGAACGTCAGCCCCGTGATTCGCTGCTGGAACACAACCACCAGCCATGTGGCCACGACGAGCAGGACAAACTTGTAGATGCAATCACATACCGCCGTCATCCGCTGACGGGCGTCTTCCAGATCGTCTTTGCGCCGCGCGGACTCCGCTTTGTACCGTTCTGTCTGAGCATTCATCACTGCGACGACGGCGTCTGCCGCGGACTTCACCGGTGACACATCGGTGGTCGCGTCCGCGAGGGGATTGACGGCGTCAGTGGTCGTGGTGGTCGTCGTCACGCCAGTCGCTGCCGTCGTGGTCGTGGCAGGTGTCGCGACCGTGGTCTGCTGGGGAGCGGAGCGCGCAAGGAAGGCTGTCAATGCCACCACGAGCGCGGCCAGCGACACGAGGAAGGAGCTGCCGGTGCGATTCTCCACGAGCTGTTGGAGAGACGCGCCAGGAGATTTTCCTTCTCGGCGTTTTGGAGTGCGGAGACAGTCGCAGGTCTCAATGTAGGGCGTGGCTTCAGCCCGCCCTCTCGTGGGCGGGGGCGTTCCTCGGGGCGTTCCCCCTCCCCGCCCCAGGGTGGGCTGAAGCCGCGCCCTACATCGATTCGCCCGTCTATCGCGCGGGGGCGGATGCCGGTGCAAGCGGAAGCGGTTGGAGGGTGTCTCAAAACCCGGTTCGCGTCACACCTCGAATGAGGAGCACGTGAACGATGAGTCGAGGGCTACGAGCCGACTACAGCACGCAGTTCTTGTTTCCGCCGGCGCTGGAGAATTGGGTCAAGCAGGACGATCCGGCCCGCTTCATCCGTACCTTCGTCGATGAGCTGGACTTGGAGGAGATCGCCGGCAAGGAATGGGCCGAAGCGACGGAAGATCCGAATGGGAGGCCGCACTACGCGTTCGACCTGCTGCTCAAAGTCTGGCTCTACGGCTACGTGCACAACATCCGCAGCTCCCGCAAGCTCGAACAAGCCTG
>DASUSN010000069.1:0-16158 GCA_036375075.1 Thermoanaerobaculia bacterium
TGATGTGGCGGCGTCCCGCGCCGCCACCCCCGGGCGGATGGAGCGCGCCACGTGGCGAGAGGCTTCGGTCTCCCCAGAATGCGGGCGGCGGGACGCCGCCCGATCAGCCGCCGGGACGGCGGCGGTCCGGTTTGAGACACCCTCCGATTTGCCTCCGCACTCCAAATAGCGGGGGCACGCTCAGTCATCTCCTGCGCGATCACGCCCCCGGCGTGTTGAGCCAGAGCGCGCCGAGGGGAAACTCGATCGCCCCGAGCGGCTCGGCGTGCGCGCGCGCGATCACGGCCATCGACCGGCGCATCGGGCTGGCATTCGACGACGGGGACGGCGGCCCGGGCGGGTGGTGGATCGCCGTCGAGCCGGAAATACACCTCGGCCGCGACGTGCTGGTTCCCGATCTCGCGGGCTGGAAGCGCGAGCGCGTTCCTGAATACCTCAGCGGCTCCGCCTGGGAAGTCGCCCCGGACTGGGTGTGTGAAGTCCTTTCACCACGTGCGGGCCCGAGGGCCGCGGCGAGGTGTGCAGCTCACCTTCGACGATCTCCGCGACGAGATGGTCCGGGACCTTCATCAGGTCCTCGTACGTCGCCGGGCGAGTCAGGATGTTCGCCATCGAGCCAATGATACGCGCGGGAAGACGCCGGGGAAGTCGTGCCGCCTGGAAGGCGGCGTAGCGGCCGGCGCTCGCGTTGCGGCTCCGCTCAAATCCCCGAACGTGGAGTCGAGATCCAAAAATGGCAACTCAACATCCAGAATCACAACTCAACATCCAGAATCACGACTGAGCATCCGAAATCACGACTGAGCATCCAAAAGTCACGTCTGAACGTCCAAAATCACGACTGAACATCCGAAAGTCACGACTGAACATCCGAAAGTCACGTCTGAACGTCCAAAATCACGACTGAGCATCCAAAAGTCACGACTGAACATCCGAAAGTCACGACTGAACATCCGAAAGTCACGACTGAACATCCGAAAGTCACGACTGAACGTCCAAAATCACGACTGAGCATCCAAAAGTCACGACTGAACATCCGAAAGTCACGACTGAACATCTGAAATCACGACTGAACGTCCAAAGTCACTCCTGAGCGTCCAAAGTCACGACTCAACGTCCGGGGTGGCGTACCGCGCGCGATCGGACGCCGGCCCAGTACACGAGGTAGTAGCCGATGACGACCGCGCCCGCGGCGAGTGAGCCAGGGATGCCGATCGCGGCGATCCACGACGTCCCTTCCTGCGCGGCGCGCCAGGTCTGCCAGGCGCGCCAGAAGCCGTACGCGATGCGCACCGTCACGACCAGGGTCACGGCCAGGACGAGCAGGCGGCTCGGCGTGTAGAACAGCGACCGGCCGTCGCGCTCCCAGCGCGTCAGGACCAGGCCGAGGAGGCCGAGGATCGCGCCGCAGGCGAGGCCGAGGGTACCGAAGGAGAAGCTGTAGGGGATGTACCGCGTGGTGATGGCGGCGGAGATCAGGAAGATCGCCGCCGAGATCGCGAGCGACACCGCGTTGAGCGTCGCCACCCACACCCGCGCCCGCCGCCTTCGCGTTCCGGACCGGTACCGGAAGACCAGGGCAAACGGCAGCATCGCCAGCGCCAGGACGAACGCGGCGACGATCAGCGCGAGCGCAATGAGGAGGGGCATCGACTAGCAAGGCCGCGGCCGACGCACTCCCGGTTCGCATTGTCCTCTATTGGACAATTCTCCCCTCCTGCGGAACTTATACTTGTCACTCCACGGAGCCCCGGACGTGACACGCAGGCCACTTCCCAGGATCGAGCCCGTCCGTCCGGTCAAACGCAAAACAGTCCCGGTCGGCAAAGGCTGGCTGTATGAACTGAAGCTCGACGGCTTCCGCGGGGTGTTGTCCGTCGAGAACGGCCGGGGCTCGTTCACCTCCAAGACCTCCAAGCCGATGCCCCGCTTCCAGGAGCTCGCCGACGCGCTCGCCCGCGTGCTCCCGGCCAGAAGCGCGATCCTCGACGGGGAGATCGTGGTCATGACCGGCGACGGGCCGGACTTCTACGCGCTCATGTTCCGCCGCGGCCAGCCGGCGTACGCGGCGTTCGACCTGCTGTGGCTCGACGGCCGCGACCTCCGCGAGCTCCCGCTCTGGCGGCGCAAGCGCGCGCTGCAGAAGCTCATCGCCAACACGCCCATCGCGTACGTCGAGCCCGTCGAAGACCCCGCCCTCTACGCCGCCGCGGCCGCCCGCGACCTCGAAGGCGTGGTCGCCAAGCGCCGTGGCGATCCCTATGGCACCGCCACGGAATGGGTGAAGATCAAGCATCCCGGCTACTCGCAGATGCAGGGCCGCTGGGAGCTCTTCGACAAACGCCGCTGACGCAGCGGCCGCGGAGGCCGCCGCTCCGACGCGCTAGACTACGATGATGACTCGCGATACGACCGCGCTTCTGAATGACGCGCTCCAACTCCCCGAGCACGAGCGGATAGAGCTGGCAGCGCGGCTCCACGCGCAGAAAAGCGCCGTGATCACGTCCGACCCCGAGGTCATGAGCGGCGCCCCTGTATTCAAAGGAACACGCGTGCTGGCCCAGACGTTGATCGAATACCTCGAGGCCGGCGATTCGATCGACGACTTTCTGGAAGGCTTCCCTTCGGTCAGCCGGGAGCAGGTCATCGCGTTCCTCGAGGAGACCAAAGCTCGCGTTCTGGCTTTTGGCGAATGAGGGTTCTACTGGACGAGTGCGTCGACTGGCGGTTACTTCGCGACCTCAGCGAGTACGACGTCAGAACGGTGAAGCAGGTCGGCTGGGAGAAGGTCAAAAACGGAGCGCTTCTCCGTCTCGCCGCGACGGAGTTCGACGTGTTCCTCACCGTCGACAGCAACCTTCAACATCAGCAGAACGCGAGGGAACTGGAAATCGCCGTCATCGTACTTCGCGGACGGACGACGCGGCTGCCGGATCTGCGTGAGCTTCTTTCGCTGCTGCACGAGGCGCTGAGAACGCCGCGAAAGGGAACGTTCACGGTCCTGAGCTGGCGGGATATCTAGGCTCGCGCCCGCTCCGGGTACACTGCCGCGCGTGCGCCGCCCTGCTTCCCGAGCCCGACCGTTGACCGGGACCGGTCCGCGCTAAACTCCCCCTCATGAAGCGATTCGTTCAGTTGCAGCTCATCGGGGGCGGGGCGACCGTCGCCATCGATCCGCAGTACGTCGTGCAGGCCCAGGAGTTCGACTCCGGGCGCGGCGGGACCGGCACTACGCTCAAGCTCGTCAGCGGCGAGAGCGTCAACGTCCGCGGCAGCCTCGCCGAGGTCCTCCAGGCGCTAACCGTCGCGGAGTAAAGCGCGGCGGCCTTCCGTTATCCCCGCCGCCTCGACCGTAACGTTCGTAACAACCGCCCGTCCAAGTCGAGGCAAGGGAACACTTTCGCATGCCTGAATTCATCCTCAGAGTGGGTACTCCGGAAGGCGACGTCGTCGAACGGCCCGTCGTCGCGGCGTCCCTCCGCGCGGCCCAGGACGAGGCGCGCCGCCAGGGCCTGCACGTCTTCGGCGCCCGCCGCGGCTCCTACAAGCTCCGCGACCTCATCCCGCGCGTCGGACGCGCCGTCAGCACCCAGCAGTTCCTCCTCTTCAACCAGGAGCTCCTGGCCCTGGTCCGCGCCGGCCTGCCCATCGTCCAGTCTTTCGACATCATGCTCGAGCGCCAGAAGAACGCGCGGTTCCGCGAGATCCTGGCCGACATCCGCGAGAAGCTCACCAACGGCGTGGCCCTGTCCGACGCGTTCGCCGCGTACGGCAGCCTCTTCCCGCCCATCTACTCCACCTCGCTCCGCGCCGGCGAGCGCTCCGGCGACCTCGAGGGCGTGATCAAGCGCTTCCTCCGCTACCAGAAGCTCATCGTCAACCTGCGCAAGCGGGTCGTCGGGGCCATGGTCTACCCCGCCATCCTCATCCTGCTCTCCACGGCGATGATCTTCATCATGATGACCTACGTCGTCCCGAAGTTCGCCGAGTTCTTCCAGGGCTTCGGGCAGGAGCTGCCGTGGTTCACGCTGCTGATGATCAACATCGCCACGTTCATGCGGAAGAACTTCATCCTCATGATCCTGGGCACGGCCGCGGCGGTCTTCCTCATCAACCGCTGGATCGAGACCAAAGGCCGGGTGGTGTGGGACCGCTTCAAGCTCCGCATCCCGCTCGTGGGCGGGGTCCTGCACCGCTTCGCGATCATGCAGTTCACCCAGTCGCTGGGCACGCTCCTGGCGGGCGGCACGCCGATGGTCCCGGCCATCGAGATCGCCTCGCAGTCGGTCACCAACGCCTTGGTCTCCAGCCGCATCTCCGGCATCGTGCAGAACGTGCGCGAGGGCGAGCCACTGTGGCGCTCGCTGGACAACACCAAGGTCGTCAGCGACCTGGCCGTGGAGATGATCAAAGTCGGCGAATCCACCGGCGCGCTGACGGAAATGCTGTCCAACGTGTCTGAGTTTTACGACGAGGAAATCGAATCCCGGCTCACGCGTCTCGTCGCGGCGATCGAGCCCCTGATTCTCGTGTTCATGGGCGGCGTGATCGCCGTTCTCCTGTATGCCTTTTACCTCCCGCTGTTCCGGCTCTCCCAGGCCGGAATGTAGCGCTTTTTCTCATTGACGATGGTCGCTGATCCGAACCGCACGCTCTACAAGAACGCCGACCCGACCGGAGAGGCCGCACGCGCCCGCCGTCTGGCGGACCAGTACGGCTTCCCGTACGTCGACCTCGAGCACTTCCAGGGCGATCACCAGCTCTTCCGGGAGATCCCGCTCGACCTGATGATCCGCTACCAGTTCCTCCCCGAGCACCGGGAGAACGGGCACATCGTGGTCGTGGTCGGCGATCCGACGGACGTGCTCAAGCTCGACGAGCTGGAGCTCCTGCTCGGCGCGCCGCTGAAGGTGAAGGTGGCCTCACCCGCGGCCATCCGCGACAAGCTGCAGAAGTCCGAGTCCACCCAGCGCGTGCTCGACGAGGCCACCGAAGGCTTCCGCATGCAGCTCGTGGCGGAGAACGAGGACGGGGAAGAGACGCTGTCGATCGACTCGATCACGCAGCAGGACTCCTCGCCGATCATCAAGCTGGTCGACTCCATCGTCTTCAACGCCATCCAGCGCCGCGCCTCGGACATCCACATCGAGACCCGCGACAACGAGGTGGTGGTCAAGTACCGCATCGACGGCGTCCTCTACGAGGCCCTCGACCCGATCGACAAGCGCCATCACTCCACGATCATCAGCCGTATCAAGATCATGTCGGAGCTCGACATCGCCGAGAAGCGCGTGCCGCAGGACGGCCGCTTCAAGCTCCGCATCACGGGACGCACCATCGACTTCCGCGTCTCCATCGTGCCCACCGCGCACGGCGAGGACTCGGTCATCCGTATCCTCGACAAGGAGTCGATGTCGAAGGAGTTCAAGAACCTCCGCCTGGACATCCTCGGCTTCGACGCCGGGATGCTGGCGCGCTTCCGCAAGTTCATCAAGGAGCCGTACGGCATGGTGCTCGTCACCGGCCCCACCGGCTCGGGCAAGACCACCACGCTGTACGCGGCGCTCTCCGAGATCCAGTCGCCCGAGGACAAGATCATCACGATCGAAGACCCGGTCGAGTACCAGCTCCGCGGCATCACCCAGATCCCGGTCAACGAGAAGAAGGGCCTGACCTTCGCCCGCGGCCTGCGCTCGATCCTCCGCCACGATCCGGACAAGATCATGGTCGGTGAGATCCGCGACGAGGAGACCGCGCAGATCGCCGTGCAGTCGGCGCTCACGGGCCACCTCGTATTCACGACGGTCCACGCGAACAACGTCGTCGACGTCCTGGGCCGCTTCCTGAACATGAAGGTCGACCTGTACAACTTTGTGTCGGCCCTCAACTGCGTGCTCGCGCAGCGCCTGGTGCGCAAGATCTGCGAGCACTGCCGGCGGGAGACGTCGTACAGCGAGAAGCTGCTGGTCGACTCCGGGCTCGATCCGAGCCTGTACCGCGACAAGACGTTCTTCGAGGGCGCGGGCTGTCTGGAGTGCAACGGCACGGGGTTCCACGGCCGTGCCGCAATTTCGGAACTTCTCGACCTGTCGGATCGTATTCGAACCATGATCCTCGATCGCCGTCCCGCCTCGGAGATCAAGAAGGCCGCGCACGAGGAAGGGATGACTTTCCTCCGCGAGTCGGCCCTGCTGAAAGTGATGGAAGGACAGACGACGTTGCGCGAGATCAACAAGGTGACGTTCGTCGAGTAAAGTGAATGCGATCTTTCCCGCCTGACGTCGTCGTTCTCGACAGTGATTCGCTGGTGCACGCGCGCCTCGGCCGCGGCAAGGCGAATCCGCGCATCGTGAACGCGAAGAGCTACCGCCTCGCGCCGGACACGTTCGCGGGCGCGCCGGTCACCCCGCACCTCGCCACGGAAGCGGCGCTGGCCGAGACCCTGCGCCGCCTGCGCATGGAGACGGGCAAGTGGGAGAATGTCTCGCTGCTCCTGCCCGACTCCTGGTTCCGCATCAACATCGTCGAGCTGCCGTCGCTCCCCGACCGCGACGCCGACGCCATGGACGTCGTCCGCTGGAGCCTGAAGAAGACGCTCCCCATCCCGCCGGAGCAGTTGCGCATCGCCTTCAACGTGCTGTCCCGCAACGGGCAGGGCGCGAAGGTGCTGGTGATCAGCGCGCTGGAAGCGACGCTGGCCGCGCTCGAGCGCGTCTTCGCGGCGAACGGCTTCGAGGTCGTGCTCATCGAGCCGATCGGCCTCAACATCTGGAACGCCATCGCCGTGCGCGAGGGCGAGACCAGCGCCGACCGCCTCTTCATCCACCTCCGCGACACCGATTTCACGACCGCCGTCTTCCGCGGCGCGCAGCCGCTGTTCATCCGCTCGCGCAACCTCAGCGCCGAGCGCACGGTGGAGCAGGAGATCCGCCTGTCCGCGAATTACCTCCGGGACTCGCTGCAGGTGGAGAGCTTCGCCAACTGCTGGGTGGCGGGCGAGCGCGGCGCGGAGGTCCACGGCGTGCTGGCCGAAGAGTTCCACACACAGGTGCGCCCCGTCGCGCTGAAGGACTACGCGGAAGAGCCGCCGCCGGGAGTGTTCGGCCTCGACGCCGAGCTCACCGCCTGTACAGGAGTGTTCACCGGGTGAAGCCGATCCATCTCAACCTCGCGGCACGGCCGTATCGCGATTACCGTCCGGTGTACGCCGTGGTGGTCGTGCTCTCGCTGCTGACGGCGTTTCTGATGCTGAACAACATCGAGACGTACAACCGCTACATCCACGAGACCAAGTCGACCCGCGCGAAGATCGCCGACATCGAGGCGCAGACGCGCGTCGAGCAGAAAAAGGAGCAGGCCGCCAAGCAGCGCGTGGCCCGTCTCGACCTGGCCCGTCTGGACCAGCAGACGCGCTTCATCAACGCGAAGCTCGCCGAGCGGGCCTTCTCGTGGAGCCGCCTGTTCGACGAGCTCGAGTCGATCCTGGCCGACGACGTCCGCCTGGTCTCCGTCTCGCCCAACTTCAGCGAGGAAGGTCCGATCTCGCTGCGCATGGACTTCGAGGCCAAGTCGGGCGACGGCATGATCACCACCATCAACCGCATGAACGCCGACCCCCAGTTCCGCGACGCGTTCCCGCAGAACGAGACCGCGCGCGACGACGGGACGTACGTGTTCAGCCTGTCGGCCCGGTACCTGCCGGACGCGCCGGAGACGGCGAGGGTGATCCGATGATCTGGCGCGAGAAACGGGTCCTGCTGCTGATCCTGGCCGCGCTCCTGATCGGGAACGTGGTCTTCTTCTTCACCTACCGCGTGCAGTACCAGTCGCGCCTGGACGAGATGGGTGACCGGCTCGCGCAGGCCGAGGGGCAGCTCGCGAGGACGCGCCAGTCGAGCGCGGACGCCGAGGCCCAGGTGCTGGCCTACAGGAAAGTCGAGCGCGACGTCGAGCAGGTGTTCGCCGAGCACTGGTCCACCCGGCCCCGCCGCCTCACCGCGCTGATCGGCGAAGTCAAACGGCTGGCCGACGCGAGCAACGCCGTTCCCCGCACGTATTCGTTCGGCGCGGAGGACGAGCTGAAGATGACGGCCGCCACCCGCGGGAGCCGCACGACCCGCGACGTCGAGGTCGGCGCGAACGAAGTGTCGATCATGTTTTCGGTCGATGCGTCATACGATCAGATCCGCCGGATGATCAACCTGCTGGAGCTCTCCCAGCAGTTCGTGATCATCGAGGGAGTGTCGCTGAGCTCCGGCGGCGAAGAAAAACTGAACCTCAGTCTCAAACTCAAAACGATCTTCCGCGACGATGAAGCGCCCGCCGCGGCGAAGCGGCTGTGATGGACCGGATGAACTGGAAGACCTGGACTGCCGCGGCGCTGATGCTCATCGCCGTGTTCGCGATCTACAACACGTTCGCGGCGCCCGACGGGCGGCGCGAGAAGCCCGTCGCCGCCGCGGCGCAGCAGAAGCCGGCCCCGGCGCGCGCCGTCGCCGCCGCGCCCCCGGGCGTGGAGCCGGTGCGGCTCGACCTGCTCGACGCCGAGAGCGGCAGCTACCGCAGTGACCGCAATCTGTTCGCCTACAAGGAGCCGCCGCCTCCGCCGCCGCCTCCTCCCTCGCCGCCGCCCACGCTGCCGCCCGACCAGGACAAGGACGGCATCCCCGACTTCCGGGACAACTGCGTGAGCGTGGCCAACCCGGACCAGTCCGACGTCGACCGCGACGGCATCGGAACGCAGTGCGAGACCTCGCCCGAGGTCCCGCCGCCGCCTCCGCCGCCCGTGCCTCCGCAGTTCACGTTCAAGTTCATCGGCACGTTCGGCCGCCCGCAGAGTCCGATCGCCACCTTCACCCGCGACGGGGACATCGTCAACGCGCGCATCGGTGACGTGATCGACGGCAAGTTCATCCTGAAGCGCATCGGTATCGAGTCGGCGGAGATCGGCTTCGTCGGGTTCCCGCCGGACGTCACGCAGCGCGTGCCGCTCGGCCAGTGACGTTTCGATGCTCGGCACGTCACAACGACAGGCTTCACCGCACCAGGACTAAAGACGAATGAATCGAATCAGACAACCTCTCGCAACACTGATGATTGCGCTCCTGCTGTCCTCGTGCACGAGCTACAACGCCTTCAAGCAGGCGGCCGCGGCCGAGCAGGCCAAGGACTGGGACACGGCCGTCGTGCAGTACGAGCGCGCGCTGGAGATCGATCCGGACAACCGCGAGTACAAGCTCGCCCTCGACCGCGTGCGCCGCGAGGCTTCCCGCGCGCACTTCCAGAAGGGCAAGATCTACCGCAGCGAGGCCTCGCTGGCCAAGACGGCGGAGGAACAGTACCGCCTCTCCCAGCTCGCCGCGACCGAGCTGCAGATCACGGTCAAGCTCGACCCGACGAACCAGTACGCCGCCGTCGAGCTCTCCAAGGCCTACCAGATGATGCAGGACCTGCAGAAGGCTGCTGCGGAGTCCACCTCCATCGAAGAGATCAAGAAGCGCGCGGCCGCCAACATGACCAAGGCCCAGCCGCCGCAGCTCAACCCGGCCTCGAACGAGCCCATCTCGCTCACCTTCTCCCGCGACACGCCCATCAAGGACATCTACCGCGCCCTCGGCAACGCGTTCGGCATCAACGTCCTGTTCGATCAGGCCGTGAAGGACGACCGCATCACCATCGAGCTCCGCGACGTCACCGCCCAGCAGGCGCTCGAGCGCGTCATGCAGGCCGGCAATCACTTCTACAAGATCCTCGACGAGCGGACCATCATCGTCGTCCCGGACAACCCGCAGGCGCGCCGCGACTACGAAGACCTCGTCATCCGCACTTTCTATCTCTCCAACGGAGACGCCGAGCAGGTCACGAACGTCGTCCGCACGATGATCGAGGCGCGCAACGTCTTCCCCCTGAAGGCCCTCAACGCCATCACCATCCGCGACACCGCGGACAAGGTGAAGATCGCCGAGAAGATCATCGAGGCCAACGACAAGGCCAAGGCCGAAGTGGTCGTGCAGGTCGAGCTCGTGCAGTTCGACCTCAGCCGCCTCCGCGAGATCGGCATGGCCATCTCCGGCTTCCCCGGCAAGGAAGGCCCCAGCTCGTCCGCGACGGTGGGCCTGCCGAACAACTTCACCGGCGGTACGCTCGCGCAGATCCAGGAAGTGGTGGGCAGCATGAACGCGCTGCGCAACAACGCGAGCTTCACCATCCCCACCATCACCTACTCGCTGCTCAAGACCTACGGCAACAGCGAGCTGCTCGCCAATCCCGAGCTGCGCATCTCCGAGGGCGAGAAGGCCACGCTGCACATCGGCCAGCGCGTCCCGGTCCCGGTGACCACGTTCCAGAGCTTCACCGGTACGAACACGGTCGGCTCGGGCACGACGCCGTACACGTCGTTCCAGTACCAGGACGTCGGCATCAAGGTGGGCATGGAGCCGCGCGTGCACCACAACCGCGAGGTCACGCTGAAACTGACGGTCGAGGTCTCGAACCAGGGACCGCCGGTGACGTTCGCCGGGCAGGAGCAGCCGACGTTCACCACGCGCACGATCGAGTCGACCATCCGCCTCAAGGATGGGGAGACGAACTTCCTGGCCGGCCTGATCCAGCAGAACAAGATCAAGAGCGCCACCAAGACCCCGATCCTCGGCGACCTGCCGTTCATCGGCCGCCTCTTCACGAACGAGAGCCGCGACGAGACGCGCACGGACCTGGTGCTGACCATGACGCCGCACATCGTGCGCATCCCGGACATCACCGAGGAAGACGTGGCGCCGATGTGGGTGGGCACGGGCAACAACCTGACCTTCCGCGGCGTGTCGCCGCGCATCGAGTCGCAGGCCGGCGCGGACCCGTTCGTGCCCGCGCGCACGCAGCAGTTCGAGAACCGCCAGCTGTCCGAGGACGGCGAGCCGGGCAACTACATCGTGCCCGAGGGTCAGTCGACCCAGCCGCTGGTCCAGCCGGGGATGCCCAACGATCCGTTCCGGCGCCCGCAGCCCCAGCAGCCGGTGAACCCGAACAACCCGCCGGACGTCCAGCCGACTCCGCCGGATCAGTTGCGGTCGCAGTCGAGCGCCAGCGCGGCGCCGGCTGACGAGAGCGAGGCGAAGGCCATCGAGACCGCGGCATTGCGGCTCGCGCCCCGCCTCGCGCCGCAGCCTTCGTCCATCTCCCTCAAGCCGGGCGAGAGCCGCCTGTGGAACATCGTGGGCATGGACATCGACGGGCTGAACGCGCCGGAGCTGGTGCTGCACTTCAACCCGCGGGCGATGGACGTCACGGACGTCTCCGTGGGCGCGGCGCTGAAGGTGGATCCCGCGCTGCCGCCGGTGGTCACGGTGGACCGCACCGCCGGCACCATCCGCGTGAAGTCCTCGGACGGCAAACCGCTGCAGTTCATCAGCGGCGGCGAGGTGCTCGCCCTGCGCGTGCACGGCGGCGTCACGGGTGAGACGTTCCTGGTGATGAAGGATCCGGAGCTCCGCACGCCGGCCGGCACGAATGTGGTGGCCGCGGTCGCGGGAGGGAAAGCGCGAGTCCAGTGATGCTGCGGCGGATGCACAGGAAGACGAGCGCCGGCTTCACGATCGCCGAGCTGGTGACGGTGGTCGCGATCATCGCCATCCTCGCGGCGGTGGCGTTGCCCGTGGCCCGCTTCGGCATCCGCCGGCAGAAGGAGATCGAGCTCCGCGACCGCCTGCGCAAGATCACGGACGCGATCGACAAGTATCACGACCTCATGCTCATGGGGCAGGTCAACCAGCCGCAGCAGGGCGGGGCTCCGGGCGCGGTGAACATGGTCCGTCCCGCCCAGATGCAGGCCCTCGGATCGGACGGCTATCCGAAGAACCTCGAGGAGCTGCTCAAGGGCGTGAAGATGTCGGACGGCAAGACCATCCGCCTCATCCGCGAGCGCGACCTGATCGACCCCATGACCGGCCGCAACGAGTGGATCACGCTGTCCACGACCGATGATCCCGACACGTCGATGAGCAACGGCGACAACGTCTTCGAAGTGCACTCGACGTCGACCGCCCTCTCGCTGGACGGCAAGACGCATTACAACGAATGGTGAGCCCCGCAATGAACGTCACGGTCCTGTCCCGATTCCGCGCGCGCCGCAAAGAGCGCGGCTTTTCCCTCATCGAGCTGCTCGTCGTCGTGACGATCATCGGCATCCTGGCCTCGATTGCACTGATCAACGTGCGCACCGCGCAGCGGAAAGCGCGCGAGGCGGCCCTGCGCGAGAACCTCTTCCAGATGCGCAAGGCGATCGACAATTTCTACGCCGACAAGCAGCGCTACCCGAGCGACCTCAACGAGCTCGTCCCGAACTACATCCGCCGCATCCCGGCCGACCCCGTCACCATGCAGGTGGACTGGGAGCCGGTCATGGACGATCCCCTCAGCCTCGAAGGAGGCATGAGCGAGCCGGATCCGGAGGCGATGGCCCAGCCGGGCGTGATCGACGTGAAGAGCCGGGCCGAAGGGATGACCCTGGACAATGTCCCGTATACGGAATTGTAGGGCGCAGGGGGCCTGCGCCCTGCGCCCTGATCAAGCGGGATTCACCCTCGCCGCGTTGATCGTCATCCTGACGATCATCTCGATCATCATTGCCTATACGGTTCCGACCCAGTGGTCGCTGGTCATGCGCCGCGAGCGCGAGCGCCAAACGCTGTTCCTCATGAAGCAGTTCGCGCGCGGCATCGAGAACTGGGAGCGCAAGCACCAGAGCCTCCCCGTCAGCCTCGAACAGCTCCAGGAAGCGCGGTCTCCGCGCATGCTCCGCGGCGACGGCAAGTGGGCCATGCCCCTGACCGGCAAGGAAGACGACTGGATCATGGTCCCGCCCAACGCCATCGAAGCGATGGGCGGCGGCGGCGTGACCCAGGGCGGTCCCGGCGGTCCCGGCCGCCCTCCCGTCCCCACCCCCGCCCCCCAGCCCGGCCAGCCCACCGCCCCCAGCAAACTCAACCCCGAGGCCTCGCCGAAGGACTACGTCGGCCCGTTCGTGGCCGTCCGCCCGAACGCAAAAGGCCAGTCCCTCATCGAGTTCAACGGCGCCGAGGACTACGGCGAGTGGGTGTACACGCTGCAGGACCTGAAGAACGAGCGGATGATGCAGCAGATGGCCCTGAGCGTGAAGTGACGCCCTTAGAAGTGCGGAGGCAGCCGGAGGGTGTCTTAAAACCCGGACCGCTGCCGTCCCGGCGGCTGATGTGGCGGCGTCCCGCGCCGCCACCCCCGGGCGGGTGGAGCGCGCCACGTGGCGAGAGGCTTCGGCCTCCCCAGAATGCGGGCGGCGAGACGCCGCCCGCTCAGCCGCCGGGACGGCGGCGGTCCGGATTCTGAGACGGCCTCCAATCGCCTCCGCACTCCAAAGGGCGCTACGCCGCAATCACCGCGGAAACGCCGCCCCGAAGAACGGCAGCACGTGCGTCTTCAGGCGCGCGGGGATCTTCTCGCGATGGTCGCCGTCGTACACCTCCAGCCGGTGCGGGACGCGCAGGCGCGCCAGCTCGTGCGAGAACTCCGGCGTGGTCGCGGAGATGTGGGCGAACTGCTCGGAGGTCCCGTAGTCGAGGGCGATGGCGCGCATGCGGAGCAGGGCGGCGCGATGGTCCGGAAGCTGGGACATGAGCAGGGAGTTGCGCCACAGCTCGTCCGTCACCGGCTCGGGCATCAGCTCACCCCGAACCTGACGCACCGGCAGGTCGACGTAGAACGGCGGTTTGTCGGGATTCGGCGAGAGTGCCGAGGCGAGGGCGTAGATGGCGACGGGATAGAAGTCGTTCTCGGCGAGCGACTTTGCGATGTCGTCGGGACTCTTGAAGCCGATCGCTTTCCGCCAGGCCTGGTTGCCGTGGCCGATGTCTTCCACTAAATCCAGGCAGCAGGGGCTCATCGCATATACGGACGTGAACAGGTCCGGATGACGCATGGCCAGGCGCAGCGCGCCGAAGCCGCCCATCGAGTGTCCGGCGATGCCGCGGGAGTCGGCCGCGGTCCGCGTGCGGAAGGCACGGTCGATGTGCGGAAGCAGCTCGCCGACGATGTAGGTCTCCCACTTTCCGCTGACCGGGGAATCCATGTAGAAGCCGCCGCCGAGGCGGTTGCCGCCGTTCGGCATGACCACGAGGAACGGCGGCGAGCCCGCCGCGATGACCGCGTCCATCGAGCCGCGCAGGTCCCAGTGCTTCGTCCAGTCCGTGAAGCCGCCGCCGATGCCATGGAGCAGGTACAGCACGGGGTAACGCGCCGTGGACTTGTCGTAACCAGGGGGGAGGTAGACAGCGACCTCCTGATCGGCGGGATCGCCCAGCAGGTTGCCTTCGAGGGCCTGTGAGTGCAACTCGAGGTACTGAATCGTTCCAGCCGGTTGGGCGCCGATGCCCAACGTAGCGACGACGAGCAGCGCCGCGAGCGCGGCAAAGCGTTTCGGATTCATTGGCGGAGGCCTCCCCGAGGGTGTTTACGTGCGGGCACGCGCCGAGTTGCGTTGTGAGCCCGCGGAGCGCCGGCTTCCCAGCCGGCCGCTACGCCGCCTTCCAGCGGCAGGATTTCTCGCGAGAGGCGTGCCGGCAGGATGCCGGCGTAGCGGCCGGCTCGGAAGCCGGCGCTCCGCGGCACGTCGTTTCATTTCGGACGCGGCCCGCACGCATAATCCGAATGCGGACGACAGCAGCCGTTTCGAACGATTGCTTCAGCGCACGATCCACGAAGAGAACGTGTATTACGCACGGCTGAACTTTTTCCTGGTTTTTCGAGTCGGTTCTTCTTGCAGCCTTCGTCTCCGTCGATCAGAAGCATGTTGCCTGGCCTGTTTTGGAGTGGGCTGTGCCGGTTCTCGGCGCCGCAATCAGCGGCTTATGGTGGCGTGCGCAAGCACGACAGCATGGCCACGTCACGGCCCTCGGTGAGCGTGTAACCGCTGAGTTGCCGGAATATCAGGGTGCCTACGCTGGCCGCACTTCCACCGTCAGTGCCACATGGCTCATGACCCATGGCGTGCCGCTCTTGTTTTTACTGATCTGGGGCTTCGTGCGACTCTGGCTCAGTGTTGCGCGGTGACAGCAGCCATCGACTTTCCTGGCACCCGCCCGTCGCATAGACACCTCTACGCTCCATATTTACTGCTGTAAGTTACGAGTGGTAGTGTCTCCGCGTCATGGACGCGATCGATGACGAAGACGCAGCGGAAGCCGAGTACCTGCGACGCTTCGACACTCTCGCCAGGATGGCCGCGGATTTCGACATCCCGCCCGACGAAGCCGAAGAGCTGATCAGCGACATCCTCCTCAGTACTCTCGTCCGCCGCAACATTTCCGACATCGACGCCTGGCTCGCAGCGGCGCTGACGGCCGCCGTGAGCCAGCGCGGCCAGCCGGAGAAGGCGGAAATGCTTGCGCGGACCATCGTCAGCGAATTCACTCTGGCGGGGCTGAGCACGCGGGCGATCACCGCCCTCGGCTATCTCACGGAAGCGATCATGCTCAGGAAGGCATCGACCAAACTCGTTTCCGACGTCCGCGACTACATCGTCTCGCTCCGGACCTCGCCGGAGCGAGACTTCATGAGACCTACGCTCACGGTTTCGGAGCCGGAGTCGGGGCCGGAGTCGGCACCGTAATCCCGTCGCCGAGCGATCTCACGACCCTTTTCACGAACTTCACGACCGGACTCTCGCGATCGCGCGTCCGCTCCCTCGGCTCGCGGGTGATCCCGAAGGCCCCCGCCGTGATGACCAGAGACACCACGGCTACGAACACACCACGATAGACAACCCTGCGCATAAACCCTCCTCATCCGGCAAAAAGGCCGGCAGTTGAATGAGGAGGGCGCCCTCCAGCTAGGAGTGACGAAACCATTCGTTTCGCCACCTGACGGCAGTATGCCCGAACTCGTTCGCGCTAGAGGCCGTCCAGCCAGCTGCCGCAGGACTCGGGAGTCGTAACGAAAGGTGTCCGGGGTGCTGCGGCAGGACTCCGGAGTCGTACGGCAGGTGTCCCGAGTGCTGCGGCAGGACTCGGGTGTCATAACGAAAGGTGTCGGGGGTGCTGCGGCAGCACTCGGGAGTCGTAACGAAAGGTGTCGGGGGTGCTGCGGCAGGACTCGGGAGTCATAACGAAAGGTGTCCGGAGTGCTGCGGCA
>DASUSN010000070.1:0-48347 GCA_036375075.1 Thermoanaerobaculia bacterium
GTGGCTTCAGCCCGCCTCTCCCGTGGGTGGGGGACCGCGCCACCTCCTGCCCACCAGAGGGCGGGCTGAAGCCACGCCCTACATTTGGGGGGCTGAAGCCGCGCCTTAGGTTTGCAGCACCGCTCGGGCAGCCGCGCGGGCGCTGGCCAAGGCTGCATCCGAGAGAAGGCCCTCGTCGCCGACCCAGTCGCCGGCGAGGAACAGGCCCGGCACGCTCGTCTTCACCCCGGGGCGCGGCGCGGACGGCGTGACCAGCGCGTTCGACACGGTCATCGACGGCAGGAAGCGGCGGTGCACGACGACGTCGCGCCAGCCGGGCTGCATGCGGTCGAGCAGCGCTTCGAGCGCGCGCTCGTCCGCGGCGGCGGAGGCGTCCCGGCGCGTGCGCTCGCCCTCGATCTCCACGTCCGTCGCCGTCTGCTCGCGGCGGTACTTCACGGTGTGAACCAGCGCGCCGCCTTTCGGCGCGAGCTGGGCCCAGGCGGAGTGCGCGGCGTAGTACAGCGGCTCGTCGATTCCCAGCGCAAACGTCCGCTTCGGGTTCGGCAGCGTGCGCAGCGCGACGTCGAGACAGGCCGCGGACACGGGGCGTGCGCTCGCCCAGCCCTTCCCCGCGTCGCCCGCCAGCTCCGACGCGCACGCCGGATCGACCGCCAGAATCACCGTATGCGCGGGCAGCCGCGCGCCGTCAACATGCTCCGGCGACATCTCCGGAAAGGCGATGGCCTGCGTGTCCATGCGATCGGCGTCCACCTCGAGACCGCCCAGGCGGATGGCCTGCACGCCCCTCTCGTCGCACTCGATGCCGACGATACGGGAGCTGGTCACGAAGTTCACGCCCGAGGAGATGGCCGTGCTGTGCATCGAATCGACGATGCGCTGCCACCCCTCATGCACGTACAACGCGCCACGCAGCGCCACCTTCATCTGCGCGAGCGAGAGCGCGGCGCCGGCGGTGCCGGCATGATCGGAGTACGTCGCCAGACGGATGAGCGCCGACAGCACCTGGTTCGCGCGCGGGTCGCTCACGTTCGCGTCGAGCCACTCCCGCAGCGTCAGCGAGCCCGCGTCGACGCCGCGGCGGATCTTCCACAGCGCGGAGGCGAGCTGGATCTTCCCGCCGACCGACAGCAGCGACGTGGCCAGCAGCGACAGGATGCCCGTCGGCAGCATCCGCTCTTCGCCGTCGACCAGCGCGATGGCCTTCGGCTTCGGCACGATCCCGGGGACCGGGACGCCGAGCTCCTTGCAGACCGCGGCTGCCGAGCCGGTGCGATAGAAGGCGTGCGCTCCGAGGTTGAAGCGATACGCGTGGCGGAGCTGCGTGATGGCGCGACCGCCGAGATACCGGCGCTTTTCGAAGACCGTCACCGTCCGGCCGGCGCGGGCCAGATAGATCGACGCCGCGAGGCCGGCCAGTCCACCGCCGACGACCACCACGTTCTTAGCCACGGATGAGCCGGGATGGTACCGCATTTCTCACAGGTCATTTCCCACACTGCGTCTAGGCGAGCTATGGCAGAATCCGGCAGGGTCAGAATTGCTTCGGCGCGTTCGCTGTTTGCAGATGCGTCCAAGGTCTATGCGTAAATTTTTCCAGTGGGCGCTGTTCCTCGTCATCGCGGCGACATGCGTGCCGTCCTACGCGGCGACGCCGACGGATTTCTACGTCGAGCTGCTGCGCCGCGGCGTGGCGGAGGTCGAAGCCGGACGTCATGCGAACGCGGTGACGCCGCTGCGTCTCGCGGCATTCGGACTGCTCGAGTCGATCGAGCAATACGAAACGGCGCAGGCGTATCTCGTCGTGTCGCTGGACCGGATGAACCAGACGGACGCCGCGCGAGAAGCGGCGCTGCGGATCGTCGCGGCGGAGAAAGTGGAGCGCCGGTTCGCCTCGCTCGCGCTGCCGGCGGAGATCCGCACCGCGTTCACGGCGTCGGCCAGGAAGCTGCTTCCGGCGAGCGACGTCACCGCGCTGACGGCGCCCGCCCCGAGTAACCAGGCGACAACCCAGGTCAGGGCGACTCCGCCGGCGCAGACGTCGTCCAAGCCGGTCGTCGAGTCGACGAGTCGTCCAGTCGTCGAGTCGCCGAGTCGTCCAGTCGTCGAGAAGCCCGCACCCGCGCAGACGACTCCCGCGCAGACGGCCCCGGCGCAGACGCAGACGCAGCCCGCTCCAGCCCCCTCGACGACTCGAAGACCCGACGACTCGAAGACTCCACCGCAGCCTCCCGCCCGGACTCCCCCGGCCCCCACCCCGGCCGCGCCCAGACCGCAGCCCGTCAAGCCGGCGATCGACGTTCCCGCGAGGATTGCCGCCGGGGAGCGCGCGCTGACCGCGGCCAACCTCGCCGAAGGGCGCCGGATCTACCGCGAGCTCCTCGACGCCGGAGGGCACGATCATGCGACCTGGATTCGCGTGGCCGAGGGGCTGTACCGGTCGCGCGATTTCGCGGGAGCGCTCAACGCGTTCCAGCACGTCGGCGCCCTCCGCGCAGGCGAAGAGGCCTACCGCTACTACATCGCCGTGGCCTATTACGAGAGCGGCCAGTACGACCGCGCCAGGCGCGAGCTGACGGCCGCGCTGCCGTTCATCGAGCTCACGCCGGACGTGCAGCGGTACCGGTCCAAGATCGAAGCCGCACGATAACGTCTTCCGCAGCTCACCGGAATTTGGTTAGAATCGCGCCCGGCTCACGCAGCGGTTCTCCATTTTCGGAAAAGGTGCGCAATGAAAAATATCTTGCTCGGGCTTGCTCTGCTCCTCTTCGCGACGACTGTCGTCGCCGCCACCCCGGAGATCACGCCGCCCGCGAACGGTGATGAGTGGCTCCGACTCAGCAGCACCGAGAAGCTCTTCTGGGCGATCGGGTATTCGCAGGGATACCGCGACGCGCTCGAGAAGATCGACGTGACCGCGGGCCCGGCTTCCCCGTGTGCGAGCCTCGCGGTGCGCACCGAACGCCAGTCCTCGACGTCCGGCAAAGTGAGCGGATTCGAAGTGGTCTCGGGCCTGGAGCGGTTCTACGCCGACCCGGCCAACACCGTCATCCCCCTCGGCAGCGCGATCCGCATCTTCCTGCTGCAGGCGAGCGGCAAGGACCAGGCGACCATTCAGGAACTGATCGACACCGCCCGCGTCCTCGGCCAGCAGGCCGCCGCGCGTCCGCCGCGCCAGTAACGCTCCCGCCCGCTTTGCGCTAAACTCTCCCGGTTCTCGAAACAAGGCTGTGAGGCCGGGAGGGTCGTGTGCGTTTTCGTCACGCTGTCGTGTTCCTCGCGATCGCGCTGGTCAGCGCGTCCGCCGCGTCCGACGAGCCGATCGTGGCTCTGGCGATCGAGCCTGAGGTGGCCGCTCCAGCTCCGACCCTGGAGAGCGCCGCGCGCGCGAACGACTACGCGACGTTCGACGCGCTCTATCGCGCCAACCCCGACCCCGCCTTCCGCGCGCTGCACGAGCTGTGGACGTACGCGATGACCGACCGGATCGGCGCGTTCTATGGCGCCGAGATGTACCAGCGACTGTCGCGGGAGTATCCGGCGTACGCCGAGTACATCGCGCATTACCGGATCGTGGATGGGAAGGGCGAGGTGTTCTACCCGGCCAGCGAGACGCGGGCGTTCCTGCTGGAGAACCGGACGGCGACGCCCGCGGTGCGCATTGCGGAGCGCCAGCCCGAGGTGCAGCAACCCGAGGCGCGCCGGCCGCTGGCCGGCCGGTCCACCGGCAGCTTGCCGGTGGATGTCGACGCCGCGAGGAGCGTGCCGGCTGGAAGCCGGCGTAGCGGCCGGCTGGAAGCCGGCGCTCCGCGGACAGTGGCTCCGCCGGCGCCGGTGCAGAAAGCTGCGGCTACGCAGGCGCCAGTGCCGGCACCGACGCCGGCCGAGGATCTGGCGTTGCTGAACAACGTCACGACCACGCCCGCTCCCGCTCCCGCTCCGGTCGCCGCGCCCGCGCAGGTCCAGGTAAGCCAGGCCCCCGCCGCCCCGCCGAAGGCGACGAACCGGGGACTGCTCCTGATCATCCTCGGATTGGCCGGGGTCGGTCTGCTCGCGCTGATCGTGCGCGCGCCGCGGGAAGTCATCCAGTAACTTCGGCGAGGCGGCGGAGCAGCATCTCGCGGTTCTCGAGGGGGGAGAAGACGACGACCGGGATGGTCATCTCGCCCAGCGCCGTGGCGTCGATCCTGCCGTCGAGGACGATGGCGCGCGGCGTCATCATCCGGGCGCGCTCGACGGCCTCGTCGCCGGAGCGCGCGCGGATCGGCACGTAGCCCGCGGAGCGCAGGTACGCGCTGTAAACGTCGAAGGTGTCGTCTTCGCTCTCGACGATCAGCACGCGTCCGCCGAAGCGCAGCGGCAGCGTGAACGTGAACTCGCTCCCTTCGCCCACCGCGCTCTGCACCGAGACGGTTCCGCGCTGCAGCTCCACGAACTTCTTCACCAGCGACAGGCCCAGACCCGTGCCGCCGTGCGCGCGGCTCGTGGCCGTGTCGATCTGGCGGAACTCGTCGAAGATCACCTCGCGATGGCGCGCGGCGATGCCGATGCCGCGGTCGATCACCGTCACGACCAGCACGTCGCCCTTCACGCGCGCCCGCACCGTCACGAGGCCGTTCGGCTTGGAGAACTTCACCGCGTTCGACAGCAGGTTGTAGAGGATCTGCTTGAACTTGGCGTGGTCGGTCTCGATCTCGCCCACGTCCGCGGCGATGTCGATTTCGAACGCGATTCCCCGCTTGGCCGAGAGTCCCTTCATCACCTGGCAGACGCTCTCGACGGCCTGACGCACGGGGAAGGTCTCGGGATAGATCTCCATCTTCCCCGCCTCCACCTTCGAGAGGTCGAGGATGTCGTTGATGATGCCGAGGAGGTGCTGGCCGGACTGGAGGACCGAGCGGAGGAAGCCGACGTACTTCGGCTCGACCTTGTCCTGCAGCCGGTCCACGAGGATCTCCGAGAAGCCGATGATGGCGTTCATCGGCGTGCGCAGCTCGTGGCTCATGTTCGCCAGGAAGATCGACTTGGCCCGGTTCGCGTCCTCGGCCTGCTCATTGCGCAGTTGCAGCTCGCGGAGGATGCGCGCTTTCGAGATGGCGGAGACGGCATGCTCGCGGACGCGCGCCAGCTTCTCCAGGTCCGAGGGGCCGAACGCATCCTCGTGCGTGAAGTTGTCGAAGATGAGAAAGCCTTCCATGCGGCCGCCGAGCGTGACGGCCATGGTGAGCATCGCCTTCGGCTTCGGGAAGTGGCTGATCTTCTCGGCCGCGGCGAGGTGCGGGAAGTCGTCGGCGCGGACCAGGTACACGCCTTCCCCGATCCGCTCCGCGCGCCCGGAGTAGCGCTGCATCGCTTCTTCGAACGACAGCGACACGCCGCGGAACAGCTCCGGGTCGTAGCCGGCGACGCCGACCGCTTCGCTGCGCCGGGTCTCGGGATCGAACATCAGGAAGACGCCCTTCTGCGCGTTCGGGAAGAGCTTCATGCCCTGATCGAGGATGGTCTTGAGCACGTCCTCGAGCTTCGTCTCGCGATTGATCATCTCGACGATGCGGTCGAGCGTCTCCAGCTCGCGGGCCTGGGCCCGGATCTCTTCGGTGCGGGCGAAGACGAGGTCTTCGAGCGCGCGGTTCTTGCGCTGGAGCTGCCGCATGCGCCAGCGGTTGATGGCCCAGGCGGAGGCGACGATCACGACCAGGTACGCGAGCGCCGCCCACCAGCGCAGCCACAGCGGCGGCGCGACGGTGAATCCGTACAGCAGCGGCTCGGACCAGACCCCGTCCGCGTTGCGCGCCTTGACCGCAAACTGGTAGCGGCGCGGGAAGAGATACGCCGGCAGGTTCGTGTAGCGGATCTTCGCGTCCGCCGTCTCCTGCGACCAGTCGCGATCGAAGCCGCCCAGCCGGGTGCGGTAGCGGACGCGCGACTCGTCGGCGAACGTGAGGGCCGCGTACTCGAAGCCGATCTCGTCTTCGCCGTGCTCGATGCGTCGCAGGCGCATGACCGGAGGGAGCGTGTTCTTCCGGCGGAGGGCCGGATCGAACACGGAGAGGCCGCGCGGTGTGGCGAGATAGATCCGGCCGTGCGCGTCGGCGCCGATGGGCCCGTACGCCCAGGCTTCGTCGTCGAGGAGGCCGTCCGCTTTCGAGACCTGCGAGACGACGGCCTGCGTGCGCGCGTCGACTTCCACGATGCCGGCGTTGTTGCTCACCCAGATGCGGTTGCCCGCCGCGGTCATCCCGATCGCCGGGCGTCCCTCGAAGACGGTCCTGCCGCCGAGGATCGAGAGGCTGGCGCCCGTGCCGATCCACAGCCTGCCGTCGCGGAAGAGCAGCGACCGGATGCTGTCCGACGGCGCTCCGTTCTCGCGGCTCCAGACGCGCACGAACTGCACCCCCGGCGCGAGCCGCGCTGTCGAGCGGTAGACGCCGGCGTCGATGCTGCCGACGTAGAGATGTCCCTGGTCGTCGAAGGCGAGGCTCGTCGCGCCGGCGGGCGAGAGGCCGCTCTCGCGTCCGAAGACGGTCCAGCGGCCATTCTCGAAGCACGCCGCGCCGTAGATCCCCGCGGCGCAGATCTGCCCTCCGGCAGTACTCCGGATTCCGTACGTGGTGTTCAGGCCGTGCGAGGTCACCACGCCGTCCGGCGAGACCGAGCTCACGCCGGCGGAAGTGCCGACCCAGATCATGCCGTCCGGCCCGCGGGCGATGCGGTAGACCTGATTGGAGGCCAGCCCGTCGGTGGTACGCCACGTCCTGGTCGTGCCGTCGTGGCTCAGTTTCGCGAGGCCGTTGCCGGTGCCCACCCACATCGCGTCGTCGAGCGGCAGCACAGCGAATGTTGCGACGTCCGGCAGCGCGGGGCGCGTGCGCGTCGTCCATGCGTGGAACGCGCGATAGCTCTGGCGCAGCCGCGACAGGCCGCCGTTCTGGCCGAACCAGAGGTTGCCTTCGCGATCTTCGAGCAGCGACCAGAGCGTCTCGGCGAGAAGGCCGTTCGCGCGCGTTACGCGGAAGGTCGAGCCGTCCCGCAGATCGATGCGCACCATGCCGCTGCCAAGGCTCGCGGCCCACAGCTCGTGCGTCCGGGTGACGAGGAGCGTGACCACGCGCTCGCCGAGGTCGTGGTTCACGATCCTCGGCGCACCGTTCTCCAGGCGCCACACCGCGCCGTTCACGTTGCCGCCCCAGAGCGTCCCGTCGGGCGTTTCCGCCAATGCGCCGGCCGCGGGCACGCTGCGCGCGACCACCCGCCGGACCTTGCCGTCTCCGTCGACGGAGACGATGGTCCCACCGGTGAGGCTGACGAGCAGCGAGCCGTCGCGGCGCACGAGCATCGCCACCGCGGCGGCCGGATTCTCGATCGCGGAGAGGTCGATGACCTGGCTTTCGAGCTTCGCGCCGTGGAACCGGTAGCGGACGATGCCGTCCTGCGTTCCTGCCCACACCCAGCCGTCCGGCGCGGCGACGACGCAGTTGCGGCGCATGCGCGACGGGGTCAGGCCGCGGGCGACGAAGCGCACGCGCTCCCCGGGCCCGTAGGCATCGAGCGGCTTGCCGGAGACCACCAGCCCCGCCTCGGTGCCGATCCAGAGGCGGCCCGTCCGGTCTTCGACGATCTCACGCACGATGGGATCGGCGATGCCGTCCGCGACGCCGTAGGTCTCCATCGTCCGGCCGTCGTAGCGCGCGACGCCGGTGGAGTAGAAACCGAGCCAGATGAAGCCCTGGCGGTCCTGGATGACTTTCTGCACGCTCGCGGACGGAAGGGCGGACGGGAGGAGGTCTCCGGTCGTGAAGTGCGTGAAGGGCAGTTCCTGCGCGCGCAGCGCTGCCGTCACGAACAACACCAGGAGGAGCCTGCGGGCCATTCCGCCGAGTGTACAACCCGGCTCGCAACTCCAGGGGCGGAGGTACGTACAATCGGCATGTGGCGCGTCTTCGCGACTGGCTGGACCTCGGCCGCAATACGTTCACGTCCCTCACCTCGGCGGACGTGACGAACCTGTACGCGCTGGAGTGGCCGGAGACGAAGAAGATCCTCATGGCCGAGCACAGCGCGGCCATCGAGAAGGATCCGAAGCGCGTCCGCCGCTGGATCCGCTCGGTGAGCGCGATCTTCTACGGCCTGGCCAAGCGCCTCGCGCCGCACCGCCGGATCCTCTTCGGCCTCGGCTTCGTCTTCTTCTTCGTCTGCCTCTTCACGCTGTTCACACGCACGGCCGACCCGCCGTTGTGGGTGTTCCTGGAGATCGCGGCGACGTTCCTGCTCATGGTCCTGCTCCTGGCGATGGAGCTGATCGACAAGGTGAAGTTCCGCGACGAGCTGCAGCTCGCGCGAGACCTGCAGGCCAGCCTGATCCCGCACCAGATGCCGCAGACGGCACCGTGGGAGATCGCGGCGTTCAACCGGATCGCGAACACCGTCGGCGGCGACATCTACGACTTCGTCCCGCTCGCGGACGGCCGCCTGGCGGTGCTGTTCGGCGATGCCTCCGGACACGGCATGGCCGCGGGGCTGGTGATGGCGGTCGCGCACGCGGCGTTCCGCACGCAGCTCGAAGTCGATCCGTCGCCGGCGGGGATCATCGCGTCGCTGAACCGCATCCTCTGCCGCACCGGCGGCTCGCGGTCGTTCTTCTCCTGCTGCTACTTCCTGCTCGAGCCGGACGGCTCGTATCTGGCGACGGTCGCCGGCCATCCGCCCGTGCTGAAGATCGACGCGCAGGGCCACATCACCGACCGCATCGGCCGCGGCGCCTACCCCCTCGGCGTGAAACCGAACCTGACATACGAGATCGTGACCGGCCGCCTGGAGCCCGGCGAGCGCCTGCTGCTCCACTCCGACGGCCTCACCGAGGCCCGCAACCTTCAGGAAAGCGAGTTCGGCGACACGTACCTGGAAGTGATCGCCGGCTGGCACCCCGAGGCCTCGGCACAGTCGCTGATCGACTCCATCCTCGGCGAGTGGCGGATGTTCATCGGCACCGTCGTGCCGGACGACGACGTGTCGATCTCGGTGGTACGGCGCCACGCGGGGTGAGCCACGAAGCGCACGCTGTCATCCTGAGCCGGCGAAGCGCGGCGAAGGATGACAGCATCAGCGATACTTAGGACGACACGGTGGCGTGGGCCGCGGTCATGCCCTCGAACACCTGCAGCGCGAGATCCACGCGGCCCAGCGGTGCGCTCACCTGCACCCCCGCCACCCGTTCGCGCACGCGGGCGAGCGTCTCGCGGGCGATGGCGACGCCTTCGTGGAGCGCGTGCTCCTTGCTCTTCTCGCTGGCGATGCGCATGCGCTCCATGACGTCCTCCGGCACGGACACCCCCGGCACCTCGTTGTTCATGAACTGCGCGTTGCGGTAGGACAGCAGCGGCCAGATGCCCGCGACGACGGGGAGGTTCATGTACTCGATGCGGCCGAGGAAGTGCTCGAGCTGGCGGACGTCGAAGACGGGCTGGGTGATGGCGTACTCCGCGCCGGCCTTCACTTTCCAGTCCAGGCGCTTGAGCTCGTAATCGAGATCGAGATGGCCGGGATTGACCCCGACGCCGATGGTGAAGCGCGTCGGCTCGCCGAAGGGGTTGCCGCCGAGATCGAGGCCGTGGTTCATCAGGTTGACCATGTTGGTCAGGCCGATCGAATCGATGTCGAACACCGCCGTGGCCTCGGGGTAGGGCCCCATCTTCGGAGGGTCGCCGGTGATCAGCAGGAGGTTGCGCAGGCCGAGGGCGGCGCAGCCGAGGAGATCGCTGTGCATGCCGAGGAGGTTGCGGTCGCGGCAGCAGTAGTGGAGCACGGCCTCGATGCCGACGCGCTGCTGCAGCAGCACGGCGACGGCGATCGCGCCCATGCGATTCTGCGCGCGCGGACCGTCGGGCACGTTCACGCCGTCCACGCCCGCGGCCTTGATCGACTCCACCGACTTGAGCATGGCGTCGGCGTTCGGACCCTTGGGCGGGACGATCTCGATGGTGGTGACGAACTCGCCGTTCGCGAGCTTGCGGCCCCAGTTCGAGCGCGTCTCCATCGGCGCCGGCTCGACCCCGGCGGCCTTGTCGCTCTTGCCGTTGCGCTCGATGATGACGAGCGTGCGGCGCGGCGACAGCGGGCGCACGGCGTCGGCCATCATCTTCACGTGCTCCGGCGTCGTCCCGCAGCAGCCGCCGATGAACTTCACGCCCTTGTGGATGAGCCGCTTCGCGTACTTCGAGAAGTACTCGGGCGAGGCCATGTACATCTGCCGGCCGTTGACGTCGCGCGGCAGGCCGGCGTTGGGCTGACAGGAGATCTTCTTCGCGGTGACGGAGGCGATCTCCTCGATCGCGTCGAGCATGAGGTCGGGACCGACCGAGCAGTTGATGCCGATGACGTCCGCGCCGGCGCGATCCAGCCGCTGGGCGAACGTGCGCGGCACGTCGCCGAAGATCGTGCGGCCGTCCGTGCCGATGGTCATCTGGGCGACGACGGGGAGCGAGCACACCTCGCGGATCGCGGCGATGGCCTGCTCGATCTCGCTGATGTTCGAGAAGGTCTCGCAGACGAACAGGTCGACGCCGGCGTCGTTCAGCGCGGAGGCCTGCTCGCGGAAGATCTCGCGCGCTTCGTCGAGCGCGGTCGGCCCGTACGGCTCGATGCGGATGCCCAGCGGGCCGATGCCGCCGGCGACGTAGACGGAGTCGCCCGCGGCCTTGCGCGCGATCTCCGCGGCGCGCATGTTGATGTCGCGCAGCTCGTCCTCGATGCCGAAGCCGTGCAGCTTCACGCGGTTCGCGCCGTAGGTGTTGGTCTCGATGATCTCCGCACCGGCCTTGACGTACTGGCGGTGCACTTCGAGCACGATCTCCGGGTTGCGGACGTTCAGCTCGTCGTAGCACTTGTTGATGAAGACGCCCTTCGAATAGAGCATCGTCCCCATCGCGCCGTCGAAGAGGTAAACGTGCTCGTCTGCGATTGCCTGGATGAAGTCCATAAAGAAAAAGCCCCACGCCGGAAGACGTGGGGCGGATCGAATTCGTCTCGGGTCACCGGCTCTTTAGCTTTTTTTTAGCTGGTTGCAAGCCGCCCCAAATCAATCCAGCCTGCTGAATCTAGACCTCGGCGCGTGGTTTGTCAAAAGCGCAACAGTGAATGCGGGGCGCGGGTGCCATCCTCGTTTGTCCGCAGCCCCGCAGTGACCGGCGGGCATCTGGCGTCGAGAGCGGCGTGACGAAGTCGCCGCGCCTCACGCTCCTATTCGGCCTGGCGATCGAGGAAGGCCTTGATTCTCGACCAATACTGATCGCGCCAGGCCTGTTCGGTCTCGGGGATCAGGTCCTTCGGAACGCCGCGATGCACCAGCACGAGCTCCGTCCCGCCATCGGACGTGGGGGTCAGCGTCACCGCGGCCATCGAGAAGATCCCCTCCGCGAACCGGCGGTGGCGCCAGGCCTGAACGATGCGCCGCCCGGGGACGAGATCGACGTTGATCCCGGTGACCTCACTCTCCCCGATGGAGAACGTCCCGCCGATCTCCCTGCTGATGACCGCTTGCCTGCCGGTGAACGCGGCGTGCTTTCGCGAGTCGGCCAGCAGATCGTAGATGGTCGCCGGATCGGCCTTGAACTTCACGCGCTGCTTGATGGTCTTGCACATGCGATGACTTCTCCTGAAACGGTGCGGTGCGCACCGGCGAGCCGCCGGTGGACCGGCCGGCCAGCGGCCGGCGCTCCACCGTATCATCACCCCGCTCGTCGAGACGGGGAACAAAGCACAGCAGATGCAGAACGGCGCGCCGGCTGCCAGCCGGCCGGTCCACCGGCGGCTCGCCGGTGAAGAATACCGCCGGTTTCAAACGTTGAGCGCATGGCTCTCGCGATTTGGAGTGCGGAGGCAATCGCCGTGCGAACCTCCTCGGCGGGGACCGTTCGTCAGATCTCCTCGACCCATTGCACGTGTGCAGCGAGCGGGGTCATGACGATCGTCGCGTGAAATTTCGCGTCCGCGGTGACCAGGACACACTCCTCGGCCACGGCCAGTGCAAGGTAGAGACTATCGTAGACCGTCCGATCCAGCGCGACGGCCAAGCTCGAAAGCGGCAGAAAGAAGGAGCGACGACGAACCCGCTCGATCTTTCGTTCATCGAGATCCCTGATGAGTACCCTGGCCATGGACGTCCTCTTTCGTCGTGGGCGTTGATAGCAAATGATAGCGGCGCGGGGCCGGGCGCAACGTGCCTGGCGAACGAGCCTCGATCACAGCCCCAGACGCCTGATCTCGTGCGCCCGAGAGCGGCTCACCGCCAGGCGGCGGCCGTTGACCAGCTCCGCCTCGAGGTTTCCGCGGTCGTCGCGCTTGAACGAGCGGACGTGGTCGAGATTCACGATGTGCGCGCGGTGAATGCGGATGAAACGCGTCGGGTCGAGGCGCTCTTCGAGGCGGTTCAGCGACAGGTGCAGCGCGTGGTGGGTGCGCTCGGTATGGGCGATGACGTAGTCCCCCTCCGCCTCGAACGACATGACGTGCGCGACGAGCAGCGGCACGAGGTTGCCTCCGGTCCGAACGAACAGCCGGCTGATCGGCCGACTGCCGAGCGCGCCGGTCAGCCGCTCGATCGCGCCAATGCCGGC
Source organism: Thermoanaerobaculia bacterium (assembly GCA_036375075.1). GTDB lineage: Bacteria > Acidobacteriota > Thermoanaerobaculia > Gp7-AA8 > Gp7-AA8 > QHVT01. Next base: position 12,612 of record DASUSN010000070.1, read on the forward strand.
TGGCTCGCCGATGGCGCCGCGAATGCGCTCCATCGCCGCGGCGAGACGGTCGGGCCCGAACGGCTTCAGAAGGTAGTCCACCGCACCGAGCTCGAACGCGCTGACGGCGTGCTCCGAGAACGCCGTCGTGAAAATGATGAACGGCTGCCGCCCGATGCGGCGCAGCACTTCGGTGCCGGGCAGCCTCGGCATCTGCACATCGAGGAAGACCAGCTCGGGCTGCAGCGTCTCGATCGCCGCGACCGCGGATTCGCCATCAGCTGCCTCGCCGATGACCTCGATCCACTCGAACGAGAGCAACATCCTGCGCAGCCCGGCGCGAGCGACCGGCTCGTCGTCGACGACGAACGTTCTCACCTTCACGCCTGGCTCCCGCGATTCCGCGGAACGACCAGAACCGCTTCGTACCCGCCATCCCTGGTGGGACCACACCCGAGCCGGGCCGCATCGCCGTAAAGGACTCCAAGAGACTCGCGCAGACGGGCAAGCCCGGTTCCGGTGGCGCCGCTGACGGCAGGCTCAGCGTCGCCGGTATTCCTGACCGACAGGGTGAGCTCCGAGTCGCTGCCGGTTGCGGTGACCACGATCTCCGTCGGCGCCACTTGCCGCGCGACGCCGTGGCGCACCGCGTTCTCCACGAGCGTTTGAAGGGCGAAGGCGGGGATGTAGTCGTCAAAAGCGCCTTCGGCGAAATCAGAGCGGACGAGGAGCCGGTCTTCGAAACGGATCCGCTCGAGCGCGAGGTAGCGGGAGACGAAGCGCCACTCCTCGTCCAGGGTCACCTCGTCACGCGATTCCTCCACTGCCGTCCGCAGCAGATCGGCGATGAGCTCCGCCGCCTCGACCGCGCGGCGCGGATCGAGCGGAATGAGCTGCACGACGGTATGGAGCGCGTTGAAAAGGAAGTGCGGGTGAACCTGCGCCCGCAATGCGGCGAGCTGCGTGCGCGCGGCCACCGACTCGGCGCGAGCCGCTCGCGCCGCGGCCTCGACGGGATACGTGATCGCGGCGATCACCGCGTACAGGAAGAGGCCCATGACGAGGCGCTCCGACCAGAACAGGTTTCCGGAGCGCGTGTTCAGCAGGCTTCCGGTGAACAGGCTTTCGATGGCGATCGCGGCGCCGAGCCACAGCAGCGTCGTCGCGACCGCCGCTGCAACGTTGAAGAGAAGGAACGAGAGGCGAAACGGTCGCGGCCAGGGCACGCGGCGAACGAAGCAATGCACGAGGAACGCGACGACCGCTCCGGCGATCACCGCGCTCACGGCCGACTGAATCTCCTCGGGAAGCCACACACCGATCGAGCGACGGAGGTTCTGCAGTGTTGTGGACGAAATCATCGACGGATCGCGAGTATACGAGCGCCGGAATCGCGCTCGCCTGCCATTCGACCGCTCCGATCTGCCGTCCGGCGACGAACGGCTTCCGGCAATCACGAATCGCTCGTACGGTGCACTCCATGCTGACACTCCACAACCTCAGCCACGTCTACCCGAACGGCACCCGCGCGCTCGATGACGTCACGTTATCCATCCCCCGAGGGATGTACGGGCTGCTCGGCCCGAACGGCGCCGGCAAGTCGACGCTGATGCGGACGATCGCAACGCTGCAGACGCCGACGCAAGGATCCGTCCGTTTTGCGGAGATCGATGTCATCGCCGAGCCGGAGAAGCTGCGGCGCACGCTCGGCTATCTGCCGCAGGACTTCGGCGTTTACCCGCGCATCTCCGCGTACGACATGCTCGATCACATGGCGGTGCTGAAAGGCGTAGCGTCACCTGCCGACCGCAGGACGACGGTCGAGACGCTGCTGCATCAGACCAATCTGTGGGGCGTGCGCAAGAAGATGCTGGCTTCATTTTCCGGCGGCATGCGCCAGCGCTTCGGCATCGCGCAGGCGCTCATCGGGAATCCGCAGCTCATCATCGTCGACGAACCGACCGCCGGTCTCGATCCCGAAGAGCGCAATCGTTTTCTCAACCTGCTCGCGGAGATCGGCGAAAACGTCGTCGTGATTCTCTCGACACACATCGTCGAGGACGTATCGGATCTCTGCCAGCGCATGGCGGTCATGGCGGCGGGACGCGTGCAGCTCGAAGGGGCGCCGCAGGATCTCATCCTTTCGACGAAGGGCAGGATCTGGCGGAAGGTGGTCGATCGCGGCGAGCTCGCGGGCTATCGCGAACGTTACGAGATTCTGTCGACGCGTCTTTTTGCCGGCCGGACGGTCGTCCACGTTCTCGCGGATACCGATCCGGGCAACGGCTTCTCTCCTGTCGACGCCACGATGCAGGACGTCTACTTCTCCACGCTCGCGCAGTCGCGCCACGCCGCCTGAGGTTCTGAAGATGCTCATCAAAATCGCGCAGTTCGAGCTCCGCTATCTGATGCGTAACCCGCTGCTCTGGATCACCGCGGCGTTCGGTTTCACGATGGTTTTCCTGTCGATGAACGTCGACGGGTTCGAGCTCGGCTCCGAGGGTGGACTGCTGCGCAACTCCGCGTACGCGACGCTGCGAAATGCGCTGATGTTCTCCATGATCTTCATGTTTGTGTCGACAGCGTTCGTTGCGAACGCGGTCATCCGGGATGACGAGACAGGTTACGGCCCGATCGTCCGCTCGACGCCGATCACGAAGCTCGAGTACGTCTTCGGCCGGTACCTCGGTGCATTTGCAGCCGCGGCGCTGGCGATGATGGCGGTGCCGCTGGGTAGCTTCATCGGATCGCTGATGCCTTGGGCGAATCCAGCGAACCTCGGTCCGAACCGGTTGAGCGATCACCTGTATGCGTACTTCGTGATTGCGCTGCCGAACATCTTCCTTCACTCGTCGGTCTTCTTCGCGCTCGCGACGATCACGCGCTCGATGATGGCCGCCTACCTCGGTGTCGTCAGCTTCGTGGCCGCCTTCATCACCCTCAGCGAAGGCGGGTTCGAGCGGCCGCAGGTCGCCATGACAGTCGGCGTTCTGGAACCATTCGCGTCGCGTGCGCTGCGCGACGCGACTCGTTACTGGACGCTCCCCGAGCGAAATACGCTGTTGCCCGATCTCGCGGGCGCGCTTCTCTATAACCGATTGCTGTGGATCAGTGTCGCGACGATCTGCCTGGCCATCGCGTATGCGGCGTTCCGCTCCGCCGATCAGGGAATGTCGAAGCGCGAACGAAAGAAACAAAAGCTCGAACAGACCCAGCACGCAGCATCAGGCATTCACCACGCCCCGGCGTCGTTGCCCGCGCCCCACTACAACTCCGCTGCTGCACGCGCACTTTTATGGATGCGTACGCGATTCGAGGCGCGGCAAATCATCAGGAGCGCGACGTTCCCGGTTCTTCTCGCCTGGGGTCTTTTCTCGACGATCTCCAACCTTCTCATGCATCGTGGTTCCGAATACTGGCCGGCGTACCCGACGACGCTCTCGCTGATTCCGGAGATCGAAGAGGCGTTCCGGCTGATCCCGTTGGTCGTCGCGATCTACTACGCGGGCGAGCTCGTGTGGCGCGAGCGCGACCGCAGAGTGCACGAGCTGATCGACGCATCGCCCATTCCGGGCTCGGCGTACGTGATTCCGAAGACGGCTGCGCTTGCGCTCGTGTTCCTGGCGCTGCTGCTCGTCAACGTCATCGCTTCGATCGCGCTGCAACTGTCACTCGGGTTCACAGACCTCGAGCTCGGCAAATACGTGCTCTGGTATGTGCTGCCGACGACCGTCGACATGCTGCTGCTCGCCGCGCTGGCGATCTTCGTCCAGTCGCTGAGTGCTCACAAGACGATCGGGTGGGGAGTCATGACGCTCTTTCTCATCTGGAACGAGCAGAACAAGTACTCCCGGTTCGTCAATCACAACCTGCTCAATTACGGCGAGACGCCGAAGGTGCCGCTCAGCGATCTCAATGGCGCGGCAGCTTTCTGGGTCGGCGCGTGGATGGTCCGGCTCTACTGGGCTGCGTTCGCGTTCCTGCTTCTTCACATTGCGTATCTTCTGTGGAGGCGCGGCGCCGAGATCCGGTTGAAACCGAGGGTGGTACTGGCGTGGAGGCGACTGGCAGGCCCTCCGGGACGCGTTGCCGCTGCGGCGCTGCTGATGTTCGTCGCGACGGGCGCATACGCGGTTTACAACATCAACTTCCTCAATCGTTACCGGACGGCAGACCAGGCCGAAGCGGACCTCGCCGAATACGAAAAACGCTTCATGAAGTACGCCGGGATGCCCCACCCGTCGCTCGATGAGCTGAAGCTGGACATCGACCTTGATCCCGATGAGCGGCGCGTCGTGACGAAAGGCCGTTACCTGCTCGGCAATCGCACCGCGCAGCCGATTTCCGAATTTCACGTCCGGCTTCTGGAGCCCTGGACGTTCGATCTCACGAGCGTCCACGTCGACGACGCGCGCATGATCCTCAACGACGCGCGATACGACTATCGCATCTACCGGCTCGACAAGCCGATGCAACCCGGCGAACAGCGCGTTCTCACGTTCGAGACGGAGCGCCGGCACCGAGGGTTTGGCAATGGGAAGCCGCCGACCGGCATCGTGCCGAATGGCACCTTCCTCAACGAGAAGCAGCTCATGCCCGCTCTCGGAATGAGTCCCGAAAGTTTGCTCTTCGACCCGGAGAAGCGCCGCAAGTACGGTTTGCCGGAGACCGTTCCGCCGCCGGCGAAGCTGGAAGACGTCGCCGCGACGTTCAAGATGTCTTTCGAACATTCGTGGATGACGAAGTCGGACATCACGCTGTCGACCGATGCGGACCAGACGCCGATCGCGCCCGGCAAGAAGGTGTCGGATGTGACGAAGAACGGCAGACGCACGGCGCGCTTCGTGTCGACGGCTCCTTCCCGTCCAGAGTTCTCGATTCAGTCGGCGCGCTACGCGGAGAAGCATCGTCGATATCGCGGCGTCGACTTCTCGGTGTTCTATCACCCGCGACACGAGTGGAACGTCGATCGAATGCTGGATGCGATGGCGGGATCGCTCGACTACTACGTGGCGAACTTCGGCCCCTATCAGTTCGACCACTTCCGCATCGTCGAGTTTCCCGCGTATGCGGGGTATGCGGCGGCCTTCGCGGGCACGATTCCGTTCTCCGAGTCCGCCGGTTTCCTCATCGATTACAACCAGCCGGACACGATCGATTTCGTCAGCGGCATGACTTCGCACGAATTCGCACATCAGTGGTTTCCGCATCAGATGCTCCCCGCCGAGGTCGAGGGCTACTCCTTCCTCGGGGAGACGCTCGCGCAGTACTCGGCGCACATGGTGATCAAGAAGCTGCGCGGCGAAGATCAGATCCGGCGCTATCTACAGTTCGAGCTGGACAGTTATCTGGGAGGTCGCGCGTGGGCGACGGACGAGCCGACGCTGTCGCGCGTGCTCGGCGGTGAGTCCTATGTCGCCTACCGCAAAGGCGCGCTGGTCATGTATCTCCTTCAGAAGCGCCTCGGCGAAGACGCAGTCAATCGCGCGCTGAGGAACGTCCTGGCGCACCACAGATTCAGGGGCGCTCCGTATGCGCGCACGCTCGACTTCATCGCAGCGTTCAGGGCCGAAGCCGACACGCCGGAAGAGCAGGCGCTGATCACCGATCTGTTCGAGCGAATCACGCTTTACGACCTCGAGACCGATTCCGCGACCGTCGCGCAGCGCGCCGACGGCAAGTGGGACGTGACGATCGCCGTCGATGCCAAGAAGCACTACGCCGACAGCCAGGGCCACGAAACCGAAACGCCGCTGAACGAGAGCATCGAGGTCGGCCTGTTCACCGCGTTACCAGGACTGGACACGTTCAATTCATCGAACGTCATCCTGATGGAGCGGCGGCCGATCCATTCAGGACGACAGGTGCTGAAGTTCGTCACCGATCGCAAACCGGCGTTCGCGGGTGTAGACCCATACAACTTCTACATCGATCGCGATTCGGGGGACAACGTCGTCGAGGTGAGATGAGCCGGCCGAAGATGCAGGAGGATGAATTCGCGCTCAGCTGGGCGTAAGTATTGGCGATCATCTTCTTCGCCATCTGCCTCAAAGAACGTCTCGCTCATCCTGACCTGTTCTCGATGACCGTACCGGCCGAGCAGGACCTCGTCAGCCCAATCCTGATCTTTGACGACGCGCTGGTAGTGAACCACTCGCGTTTCAATCCCCGCGAGCAGTCGAACACCAACCTCCTGCAGCTGCTCCAGAGCTACGGCGTTCGTGAAATCGCTCGGCAGCTATTGTTCGAATCCAAGATCTCGCCGCCCGAGCCGTTGCTCCGGGCTGAGTTCGATATTTTCGCCCTGATCGCACCGAACATCCACGTGGAGGTGGGCGAAGTATGATCCTCAAAGGACGGTGCCGCGACTGCGATCATCTATTCGTTTGGGACGAGGAGCGGTACGCGAAGCAGAACCACGTTATTCACTGTAAGCAGTGCCGGCGCTTGCTCGGCGGCGGCTTCAAGTGCGGCAACTGCGACACGGTGATCCGAATGATGAACCGCAACGAGCCGGAGAAGTGCTATGCCTGCGGAACGGCATACGAGACGCCGTTGCGGGAGTCAATCTAGAGCCGAAACCTATTCTGAGGTGGCGCGCGGTGACGTCGCCGGTGCGCGTTCGGCAGTGGAACCGCGCCGAGATCGCGCTGCCGGTCGACAACAATCCTCTTGCCGCCGAGACCTATCGCTACAACTTCCGCAACGCATCGTACGACCCGCTCAAGGACGTGAAAGCGATAGGATCTTTAATCCTCGGCCACGGCCGCGAGACGCTCTCGCAGCGAGTTCGCCAGACGATCGAGCGCTTGGCGACGCGCCTGTTCAGCGGTAACCCCACTCCCACGCGCAGTAATCTCGAACGTGGCGTCGTCCGCATCACGCTCAACGAGGTGCACCTCCAACACGAGCTCTACGACGAGCAGCCCGCCTCCGGAGTCTTGGTCAATCGTACGTTCCTCTAGCTCGCCGAAGAGGGCGTAACCCCGGGGCAAGTCACGGATGGCGGCGACGAGCTCAGGAACCACGTTCCGTTGTGCATCAACGATGTGAATGACCTTCGACGAACTTTTCGACGAGTTTGGGACCGGGGCCATCGCAAGCGATGGATCAGCGGCGTTCGATTCCGCAGGGCGAGCGCTCGGCACGGCAGAACTTGTAGTCGTTGTCTCGAAAACCGCCATTTCAGGTTTCTGCACGGCTGCAGACCGTGCATCACGACCGAAGTACGCTCTGCCTGTCCCTATAAGGAGCGCAATCAGTCCAAGAATCGCCACGACCATGAGGATCTCGCGCGGTTTCATTCGGTCGCCTCCAACTTCCGCGATGGGCAATGCTCATGCTCGTCGTACGCGCGCTTCCACTCCGTCATCGTCTCGACCGCCGCATGGCAACCAAGCAGCACGAGCGCGGGCACACCATCGAAGAACGTGCCTAGATTCTGGAAAGCGGCCACAGAGATTACCGCGACGACAAGCGCCAGCACCACTATATAGAGCACCTTCCAAGGGCCACGCACAGCGACGAAAATGACGGCTAGCGCAACGCCCACCAACACATCCAACCCGTAATGCACCCAGTGAAAGCTCGGACTAAAAGACCGTTGCGCCAAGAGCGCCTCGATGTAATTCGCGTGAATGATCGCACCCGGCAGCAAGCCAACCGGCGTCAGGTGATGATCGACCAATGGTCCACGACCGTAGGCCTCGCGATGCCATTGCCCGCCAACCACGACGACGCGATGCTGCAAAGCACGCAAGGCAGCCGCGTCGCCTGCAAGCACGTCACGCGCGCGCACCGTCACCCTCGCGTATGCCGCCTCAGGCAGAAACATACTGAAGGGAAGCTCATCGCCCCCACGGCGCTGCGCCACAGCAACGGATTCCGGCTCGACAAAGGCAGCGGCGGCAGCGGCCAACGACTTGATACGCTGGCCGTTGACAGTCGTCGGCAACGCAAGGTTGCGCAAATCCGCCGGCACCCGCGTGTAGCCGGCAGCGACCTTCTGCCCCAAGGGAACTTGGTCGAAGAGGTCAGCATCAACGACGAAGGAGCGTGCCCGTTCATCAAAGCCGACCGTCTTCGGCAGAACAATGGGGGTCGTCTGCGCGACGCGCGCAATGACCCCAAACAAGTACTTCGTCTCGCGATCATAGTCGGGATGTGTGAGGATGCTGCCATCGGGTACATGGGCACGCAGATCGATGTCGATCGCGATGACCCGCGGCGACGCCCGATTGATTTGCTCGATGAGTGTGGCAAGCGTTGAGCGCTTGATCGGCGAGCGACGTGCCCAGGCACCACGCCAGTAGTCCTCATCGTCAATAAGCACGACCGCAGTCCAAGACGGATACTCCGGCGGTGACTGCGAGATGCGCAGCAGCGCACCGTAAGTGCGGTATGTGGCGGCGCGCCACCAGTCTAAGGTCTCGAGCCAGCGCGCGACCACCATGCCAAGAACGATGAGTAGGAGCACGCGCAGCCAGTAACTGCGGTCCCGCACCTTGCTCTGAAACGCACGAGCATCCCACGTGGCGTTAAGGAATTCCACGAATCGCCTCAACGAATTTCCTCTCACTAAAGGAGGGTCATGAGCACGAATTTCCCTACCTCGGCGTAGCCGAAACAAGAAAGTGAGCAGGTTTGGAAGGCCGGCGATATCGTCGGCCGATGGCGAACCTGATCGAACGTCACGCGCAGAAGATCGTCGGCGTCCTGTCCTGCTTCGACCGGCTGGTGCTTCAGGGGACGCTGCCCAGCGACGCCTATCCGCAGGCGATGGCCACCGAACTGGATCGCCGAGGCATCCGGCTATTCGATTACGCCAAGCAGTTCGCGCTGCCGTTCCGCGAGGCCATTCGGGCGCACACCGAGCGTCTGGCAACCGAGGAAGACGTGAAGAGCGAGTTCATCGCAACAGCTTTGGGCGCACGGAATCATGCTGACCCCCTGTCCAAACGGGCAGCAAAACGGCACCACAAACATGCGCAGAGCCGCTTCGCGTACGCCGTGCGAACCGACAGGCATGGCTCTCGCGTTTGAGTGCGGAGGCAATCGCCTCCGCTTTCGAATTCGCACGCCTGACGCGGTGAGGCTACCGAATATCAAAGCGGAGGCGATTGCCTCCGCACTCCAAATCGGGCTGCGCGGAATGAGGAGGCCTCGCGCCCTCTACAAATACATCTGCCCCAGAACCACCTTGCAGAGGAAGCGCACCCGGTTGTACGTGGCGTCGGTCACGGCCACGGCGCCTTGCGCGAAGCGCGGCGATCCCGCCGCGGGCACGTAGGTCACGAACAGCGCGCGCAGGTCTTTGATGACGTTTGCACCGACCTTCGGATGCGCGACCATCAGCGCGCCGGGCAGCGGCTCGGACGTCGCGAGCACGCGCAGCTCGCTCTTGTGCGCGGCGTACAGGGTCTCGGAAATGCCGCCCGCCGCGGCCGTGCCGTCGAGGACCACGTCGACGATCTTCTTCGTCTGGTCGCCGACGAACTTCACGCCGCCGAGGTCTTCGCTCTTGAGCTGATGCTTGGACAGAAGCAGCATGGGGAGGAGGTGCGTCGTCGTCGACCCCTCGTAGCCGAGGGCGAGCGTCTGGCCGCGGAGCCCTTCGACCGAGCGGATCGGCGAGCTCTTCGCCACCACGAGCATGCTGCGCAACTCGCCCGCTTCGGCGGCCACCGGCTCCGCCTTGAACTCGTGGTGAGCCTTCACGTACGGCGCCGGGCCGAGGAACGCGAGGTCGACTCTGCCGTCGCGAAGGGCCTCGTACTGCTTCTCCCCGTCCGCGAATACGACCATCTCGAACGCGTACTTCGGCGACGCGTTCATCTGCTTGAGGAACGGCGCAAACGAGTCGGCGGCCGTCTGCTTGCCCTTCCCCTCGGCGACGCCGATTTTCAACGTCTGCCGCGGGGCCGCGAAGGCGGGGAGCGACAGCAGAAGCGTCACGAAGGCAGTTGCGATGCGCATGAGATCCTCGGTCGGCCGGCGCTTTCGCGCGAAGGCCCCTGAAACGAAAAAAGCCTCCGGGGAGGCTAGGCCAACAAGCGCTCCGGGCCGTGCCCGGTGGCTGGGAGACAGGGACTCGAACCCCGATTCATCGGTCCAGAGCCGATTGTCCTACCATTGAACGATCTCCCAGGATCGGCAGGGCGCGGATGCTACACGGCGGCTAACGCGGGGGTCAAGACTCACATTCCAGCGCACGGGCTTGCGTCACATGGCACAATCTTCGAGAGAGAACGACCGATGCTACCCGAGGTTTTCGAGTGTCCGGATTGCCAGCGCCAGTTCGTGGTGGAGCTGGTGGAGAATGCTGCCGACCGGTCCATCCACTGCCCGCAGTGCAAGCGCTACCTCGGGGAGAAGGACCTGAACTTCATCATCATCTCCGAGATCGACGAGCTGCTGGAGCGCCTGCAGTTCGAGCGCGACCGCCTGGAGCGCGATCAGGCCGTCTACTCGATGACCGACTGCGACGCGGAGCTGCGCACGTACGGCAACGAGATCCACAAGGTGGTCAACATCCTCCGCAAGACCCTCGCGGACCTGGGCCAGCTCAAGTCGACGTATCAGTGACCGCAGTGACCGCGCGCCTCCCGCTCGACGGAATCCTCGTCGCTGACTTCACCCGCGTCCTGGCCGGCCCTCTCTGCACGCAGATGCTCGCCGACGCGGGCGCGCGGGTGGTCAAGGTCGAAGACCCGGCCCGCGGCGACGAGACCCGCCGCTGGGGTCCTCCGTTCGCGGCGGACGGCACGGCGACGTACTTCCTGGCGGTGAACCGCAACAAGGAATCGGTGGCCCTCGACCTGCGCAGCGACGAGGGGCGTGCGCTGGCGGGCGAGCTGATCGAGCGCGCGGACGTGGTCATCGACAACTTCCTCCCCGCGCAGCGCGAGCGGCTCCTGGACGTGCCGCCGTCGAAGATCCACTGCTCGATCGGCGGCTTCGATCCCGATACGCCGGACGCGAACACGCCCGGCTACGACCTCTTGGCCCAGGCCGGCGCGGGGCTGATGGCGATCACCGGCGAGACGGAGCCGATGAAGGTCGGCGTCGCGCTGGCGGACGTGCTCACCGCCCACTACGCGCACGGCGCGATCCTGGCGGCGCTGTACGGACGCGAGCAGACGGGCGACGGCGCGCGCATCGAAGTGTCGCTCTTCGGCGCGACGCTGGCGTCGCTGGTGAACGTGGCCCAGGGGGCGCTGAGCACGGGGGCGGAGGCCGGGCGCTACGGCAACGCGCATCCGTCGATCGTGCCCTACCAGCTCTTCCACGCCCGCGACCGCGGCTTCGCCATCGGCGGCGGCACGGACCGGCACTTCCGGCTCCTCTGCGAGCGCGTCATCGAGCGGCCGGAGCTGGCGGAGCGGTTCGCCACGAACACGGACCGGGTGACGCAGCGGGAGGTCCTGGTGCCGCTGCTGGAGTCGATCTTCGCCACGAACGACGCTGCCCACTGGGTGGCGCGCTGCCGGGAGGCGAACATCCCCGCGTCACTGGTGCGGGGCGTGCTGGAAGCGTTGCGCAGCGAGGAGGCGAGGCCGCTGGTGGCGACGCTGGACGACTTCGTGACGGTGGGGCATCCGGTGCGCTTCGACGGGCAGCGCCTTCCGGTGCGCAAAAAGCCGCCGCGGCTCGGCGAGGACACCGCGGCCGTCACCGCTGAGCTGCGTACGCCAGGGCAAAGAGCAGCCCGCAGCAGACGAACACGAACACCACGAGGGCGACGATGAGGCCGAGGCGCGGCTTGTTTCCTGCGAAGGAGCGGAAGGCCAGGGCCAGCACGATCATGCCGACGCCCATGATGATTGCCCCCACGCCGAGGACGACGGTCAGTGCGCGCTCGAAATCGGGCTCCATGGGGGTAACGTAGCATGGGGCTGGTTCCTCGGGGTTCCTCGGTTCCTCGGAGCTCCTCGGAGGAGGCCCCCACCCAGCATGCCGAGGGAGCGCCGAGGAACCCGAGGAACTCCGAGGAACTCCGAGGAACCGTCTGAATGCGGCTCGCGCTGACAGGCATCCAAGCGGTCATCTTCGACTTCGACGAGACCATCATCGACCTCGAGCCGCAGCACACGGCCGCGCATGCCGCGTTGTGCCGGGACCAGGGCTGCGACTATCTCGACATGCCGGAGGCCTTCCGCAAGGGCAGCGGGCGGCGCATCATCGACGACATCCGCGAGATGCGGGCGCATTTCGGATGGGCGGCGTCCGAGGAGGAGCTGCTCGCGCGGCGGCAGGCGCACTTCGACGAGATCTGCCGCAAGGCGGACCTCGAGGCAATGGCCGGCGTGCGGGAGATGATCGCGAAGCTGCAGACGATGGAGATGCCGCTGGCGATCACCTCCTCGGCCGTGAAGTCCGCGATCGAAGAGATCCTCGTGCGGCTGCAGTTGCGCGACGCCTTTGCGCTGATCGTCGACGGCAGCGAAGTGCGGCACGGCAAGCCGGATCCGGAGGCGTACCTGCTCACGGCGCGGAAGCTCGGCGTGCCGCCGGAGCGCTGTCTCGTCTTCGAGGACTCGCAGGTGGGCGTCCTGGCCGCGAAACGCGCGGGCATGGTCTGCGTCGCAGTGCGCAACCCGCGCGCTCTGGAGCGTCAGGACCTGTCCGCGGCGGACGTGGTCGTGGAGAGCATGAGCGACGTCCTCGCGATCAAAACCGATCCCGGGATGTTGCTGTGATCTCACAGGTGACCCTGAACAACAGCCAGGGACACCGGGCGAGAGGCTCCGTCCTCCCGAGTCCCCGGCCGGCGGGACGCCGCCCGGCCAGCCGGCGGGGACGCCGGCGCTCCGAGAACCGGCGCGAGCTCGAAGGTCCTAACCCGACGAGTTGACGCTCAGTTCCGCCACCAGGCGGATCAACTGGCGGCCCTCGTCGTCGCTGGCCTCGTAGGTGCGGCAGAGGGTCTCCAGCTCCACCTCGTCCTCCCAGTCCGCCACCGTGAAGCCGTCCTCAGGCTGCACGGGCGAGTCCGTGGGGACGCGCCACCAGCGCGCGTCGCGCAGCCGGTAGCTCACGAAGCCGCGCGACCGCTTGCGGCGGGCGGCGCCGAGGGACTCGAGGATGGCGCCGCTCTGGACGTAGTCCTCCTCGCCCGCCGCGTTCGCGCGCTGCGCCGCCAGGATCCGGCCGACGAACGTCGCGATCAGGTCCTGCAGCCGCGTCGTCGCATCGCCCACCGCCTGCGTGAAGTGCACGCCGGTGTGCGAGAGCTGGCTCTTGCCGTCGCCCGCGGGCTGCCGGATGACGGACGTCCGCACGACCTCGCAGACGAACTCCACGTCCGCGCCCTGCCAGCGGAAGGTGAGATGGAAGGTCTTGCCCGGCTCGGTGACGCCGTAGTGCTCGAGATAGGCCCCGGCCATGCCGATGTCCAGAATCAGCGCATTCGCTGAGCCCATCATGGCCAGAATCGGTTTTGCGAGCTTGAGCCGCTGGAACTCCCGGCGGTCGTGCTGAAGCATGGGCGGGAAATATATCAGGGGGCAGGGCGCAGGGCGCGGGGGGACAGGAGAAAACCGCGACGGCGTCGTTCTCCGTGCCTCTTCTCTCCTGCCCCCTGCGCCCTGTCCCCTGCCCCCTGTTTCGCTGGCGAGGGCTTTGCTCGCTATTCTGACGGGAACTTGGCACCTTCTTCATCCATCGATCGGCGCAGTATCTGGCGCGTCGGGCCGGAGAGCACGTGGACGACGGTCGTCCCCGTCGTGTTCATCATCGTCTCTCTGCTCTCGCTGGTGGTGCTGCCCATCGTCGTCGCGCGCAAGACGGAGCGCGCGCGGCAGGAGATCTCCAGCATCGCCGAGCCCGCGCGGCAGGCCGCCAACGAGATCCAGATCGACCTTTCCGCGGAGCTGGACAAGGTCATCGCCTGGCAGGTCACGGGCCAGGAGAACTACCGCCGCGACTACTTCGAGCGGGTCCGGAAGCAGGAGGCGAACCGCGCCAAACTGGCCAAGCTGCTGCCGCAGCTGGACGAGGAGCTGAACAAGGACCTCACCGCGCTGTTCGTGCAGTCGAGCCAGTGGCACGGCAGTGTGGCGCGGCGGGAGCTGATGGTGCGGCGCATGCCGCACGAGGTCCTGCTGGTCCGCCTCTACGAAAGTCACCCCGCCTACGAGAAGTCGCTCGCCGCCGCCTCGGAGCTCGAGCTGCAGTTGCAGGGCGCGATCACGTCGCGGCTGCGGAGCATCCGGGAGACGGAGCAGATCAACCTCTGGCTGACGCTGATCCTCACCCTGCTCGCGCTGACCTCCGCGCTCCTGGTCTCGGGCCTCGGCCGGCAGATGCGGCTTCTGGCCGCCGAGGCCATGGCCCGGCGCCTGGAGGCGGAGCGCGAGGCGCACGATGCCCGGCAGGCGCGCGAAGCCGCCGAGCGGGAAGAGCGCCGCAGCGCCTTCCTCGGCGCCGCTGGCCAGGAGCTGGCCGCCTCGCTCGACTATCAACAGACCATCACCGCGCTGGCGCGCCTCATCGTGCCGAACCTCGCCGAGCTGTGCGTGGTCGACATCGCCGAGCAGGACAACACCCTCCGGCGCGTCGCCATCGCGCACCGCAACCCCGAGGACGAGGCCCGGCTCCTCCCGCAGACCGGGACGCGGCGCGGCGAGATCCCCGAGGCCCTCGTACGCATCCTGCACGACGCGCAGCCGGCGCTCGTCGGCGCGTCCTCCGGCCTCTACTCCTACATCACGGGCGAGGAAGACGGCGCGGGACGGACGCTCATCTTCATGCCTCTGGTGAGCCGCGGACAGAGCATCGGCATCGCCGCCGCCGTGTCCGCGCAGGCGAAGCCGTTCCACGGCGACGACCTGCCGCTGTTCGCGGAGCTGGCGCGGCGCGCGTCGCTGGCGATCGACAACGCACGGCTGTATCTCGAGTCGCAGCAGGCCGTGCGCGCGCGGGAAGAAGTCCTGGCCATCGTCTCCCACGACCTGCGCAACCCGCTGAACGCCGTCACCCTCGGCGCTTCTCTTCTGAAGATGTCGGAGACGCTGTCCTCCGACGACCGCGAGCAGGTCGAGACCATCGAGGTCTCCGGCCGGCGCATGGCCCGGCTCATCGAAGACCTGCTCGACGTCACCCGTCTCGAAGGTGGCAAGCGGCTGCCGATCGAGCCGGCGCCCGTCGAGCCGGCGGAGCTGCTGCACGAGGCGGAGGAGATCTTCCGCGCGCAGGCGGCCGTCGCCTCGGTGACGATCGACTACCGCGCGGACCAGACGCTGCCGCCGGTCCACGCCGACCGCCACCGGGTGATGCAGGTGATGACGAACCTCATCGGCAACTCCATGAAGTTCACCCCTCCCGAGGGGCGGATCGACGTGCAGGCGAAGCTCGACGGCGACTCCGTGCTCTTCTCCATCTGCGACACGGGGCCGGGCATCCCGAAGGAGAACCTCGCGGACATCTTCTCCCCCTACTGGCAGGCCAAGCGCGCCGAGCGCCTCGGCGCCGGCCTGGGGCTGCCGATCGCCAAGGGCATCGTCGAGGCGCACGGCGGGCGGATCTGGGTGGAAAGCGAGCAGGGGCGGGGCACGGACTTCTACTTCACGCTGCCGGTCGACGCGAGCGCGCTCACGTCCGCGGCGGGATCTTCAGGACGTCGCTCACACTCAGCTCCGCGAAGAGGCGAATGAGGCGGCGGCCCTCCTCGTCCGAGGCTTCGAAGACCTCGCACAGGCGCTGCATTTCCGCGGCATCCTCCCCGCGCGCGACCGTGAATCCCATCTGCGGCTGCTCGGGCAGGAACACGGGACGCCTCTTCCACGCGCCGTTCTCGTACTGATAGGAGAGGAAGTGCGCGTCCACGCCGCGGACGGTTTTGTCGCCGTCGACCGAGCGGATGCGCAGGCGCGTCGCGGACGAGTCGTGACGGCTCTCCAGCGCCTTCACGACGAGCTGGCCGAGCATGTCCCGCAG
The DNA here is from genome assembly GCA_036375075.1 of Thermoanaerobaculia bacterium. Classification (GTDB taxonomy): domain Bacteria; phylum Acidobacteriota; class Thermoanaerobaculia; order Gp7-AA8; family Gp7-AA8; genus QHVT01. Next base: position 28,527 of record DASUSN010000070.1, read on the forward strand.
GTTGTCGCCCGACTCGCCGATGGCCGCGAGGAAGCGCAGCCCGGAGACGGGGCCGGTCGAGCGCACGACTTCGCAGCGCATGTGAATCGGGCTGCCGCCGAACGCGAATTGCAGATCGCCGCGCGGCGACCCGAGCGGAACGGAGTGCTCGATGCGTGCGCCGAGGATGCCGATCTCCACGACCGTGACCTCGGTGTTGCCGAACGTGCCGGAGATCGGCGAGTCGAGATGGAGACGCTGGAACTCACGCCGCTCCACGCCCTGGCTGCTCATGCGCAGATTTTATAGGAGTGCGGTGGCGAGGGGGGATGGGTGGCGGGAAGTCGCCGCTCTGGTAGTGCCCATACTTGTGAGGAGCAGCGTGGCTTCAGTGCGCGTCGCGGCGCATGCGCAGGCTGGCGATGTAGGTGTTGCGGAAGCCGTCGCGATAGCGGCGCGTGCGGCGGTTCACCTTGGAGATGTAGTCGCGCGTCTCCGCGAAGGGCGGGATGCCGCCGTAGCGCGCGACGTTGCCTTCGCCCGCGTTGTACGCCGCGAGGGCCATGGTCTCGTCGTCGAAGCGGTCGAGCAGGTAGCGGAAGTAGCGCGTCCCCGCGGCGATGTTCTTCTGCGGATCGAAGGGATCGTCGACGCCGAGGAGCTCGGCGGTCGACGGGACGATCTGCATCAGCCCCTGCGCCGCCTTGTGCGAGACGAGTCCCGGACGGAAGTCCGACTCCGTGTGGACCATGGCCGCCACCAGCTCCGGCGGCAGGTCGTTCTTCCGCGCCTCGCGGAAGATGATGTCGCCGAACGGAACGTGCGTGCGGAAGTAGCTCTCCTTGAAGACCTCCAGCGTGAGCGGCTCGCGGGGATCGAGGAACTGCTGTTTCACCTGTTCGGTGGTGAAGATCGGCAGCGAAGCCGCGGCCTGGACCGGAGCGATCGCTTTCGCCGGGCGCAAATCGGAGAGGGCCCGTTTGGCGGCCGGCAGATCGATGGCCGCGAACGCGAGAGGGACGCCGAGGAGGAGCGCGGCGCCGCGGGTGGCGACGCGGAGCATGCCGCGCCATGGAGCCGGCTTGGCGGCATGGACCTGACACGAGCACACGACTCGCCAGTCCATTCCGCCGCGCCATTGGGGAGTGTTTCGCTTACGACTCTGGTACATCACAGGTTTGCACCGTGGGCAAAAGGCGGACCACATCGCTCAAACAATTGCAACTGTTGGCGGTTGCCCGGACGGGCGGCTGACGGAGCCAGCCGTTCAGACCGGGGGGCGCGGGTCCGTCGTGTCGCTCGTGGTGCCGCTCGTCGTCTCCGTCGTCGTTTCGGTTCCGGTTTCTGTGACTGTTTCGGTCGTCGCTGCCGTCTCCGTGGCCTCTGTGCTCTCTGTGGTCTCTGTCGTTCCCGAGGTGTCCGTCGTCTCTGACGGATCGGCCGTGGCGGTGGTCTCGGTCGTATCCGTCTTCGGCGCCTCGGCCGCCGGCTTCTTCTCCGTCAGCACCTCGCGCTCGAACAGGTAGCCCCAGCGCTTCATGCGCGAGAGGATCATCCGCTGCCGCGCGCGCAACCGCTTGTTGGGCTGCGAGGGATTCATGATCCGCGGATTGGGCAGGCAGCCCGCGAGCAGCGCCGCCTGGCTTGCCGACAGCGCCGACGCGGACTTGCCGAAGTGATGGCGCGCGCCCGCCTCGGCGCCATACGTCCGCTCGCCCATCTCCACGACGTTCAGGTAGATCTCCAGGATGCGCTTCTTGGTGAGACGCTTTTCCAGCGCGCGGGCGATGAAGTATTCGCGGACCTTGCGCAGGGGATTGCGGGACGGCGACAGGTAGAGGTTCTTCGCGAGCTGCTGGGTGATGGTCGAGCCGCCGTGGGTGATCTTCCCCCGCTTCCAGTTGCGCTCGAAGGCCTCGCGCATGGCCTTCGTATCGACGCCCTGGTGCTCGTAGAACTCGTTGTCCTCGGCCACGAGCACCGCGCGGCGCAGGTACGGCGAGATCCTGCTGTACGAGACCCACTTCCACTCGATCTCGTCGTTCTTGCCCGCCTTGCGCAGCTCGCGCTTGCGCTGCTCGATGAAGGCCGTCGTCTTCGGGGCCTCGGTGGCGAGCTTCGCCACGTCCGGGAAGGTAATCCATTCCCATGCGAGCCACACCAGGAGCGCGGCCAGGATGAAGAGGACGATGCGTTTCAGCAATGAGGAGAGGATAGACTAATCCGCATGAAACGCCACGCGGTACGCGAGCAATCATGGCCGTCCTGGTCCTGACGACCGTCGGCGCGGACTTCGACGCGCGGACGCTCGCACATGCACTGGTCGAAGCCCGCGTGGCTGCCTGCGTGAACATCCTGCCTGCGGTGCACTCGGTCTATCGCTGGGAAGGCCGCGTCACGGACGACGCGGAGCAGTTGCTGGTCATCAAGACGTCCGACGAGCGGGTGGAAGCGCTGCGCGCGGCGCTGTTCGAGAAGCACCCGTACGACGTGCCGGAGTTCGTGGTGCTGACGATCGATCAGACGTCCGAGGCGTACGGGGCGTGGCTGCTCGATTCGGTGTAACCCACTTGTCATCCCGAGCGTCGAGCGAGGGACCTGGAGCGGCGCCGTATCCCGAGGGCCAGGAAGAGCGCCAGCCCCACCACCGTCGCCAGCGTCACGTTCCGCCCCCGCGTGAATGCCTCAGGGTGGAACACCACGCGTAGCTTGTGCTTGCCCTTCGGCACGAACAGGCCGATGAACGCGTGGTTCGCGTAGTGCGTCTCCACGCGGCGGCCGTCGATGTAGGCCCGCCAGCCGGGCCATTTGGAGTCGGAGATGACCACCCAGGAGTCGAGCTCGAGGTCGGCGTCGATGTCGTACGCCAATCCCTTGCGGCGCGTGACCAGCGTGCCCGGTCCGTTGTGGATCTCGTGCGGCGGGTAGTGCGGCACGGTGATCCACGCGGTCTGCGCAAAGTCCGGCGTGGCCTTCATGCCGCGGAGCACGGCGGCGTCGGTGCGCTCGTAGCGGATGCGCCTCGGGATGAAGACGCGGGGCAGCACCTGGGTGTTCTCGAGCAGGCGCGTCTCCCGGTCCTCGAGGGCGATCTTCCAGTTCGCGTCCGGATGCGTGGTCTCGCGCGGGCCGATGACGTACTTCACGTTCAGGAAGGAGAGGAACGTCCGTTCTTTCTCCTTGATGATGTTGAACGAGATCGGCTGGGGCTCGGACCACAAGGGATACGTATCGTGGAGCCGTTCGAACGTCATCGCCTCGTATCCCCTCGGATCCTCCAGCCCGTAGAGCGCCGCGGTGTTCGGAATCAACGAGTAGTAGAGCCCCGCTACACGGAATGGAGTGGCCGGGTCGTTCTGCAGATGCCGGAGGACCGGCACCTCGGGGTAGAACGCCTTCTCCGGCAGCGACGGGTAGATGCCGCCGTCCTCGATGGTGCGCTGCAGGAGGACGAGCGCCAGGACTGCGGGGAGCGCGTAGCGCGGCGCCACGCGGAGGGCGAGCAGCACGGCCAGCGCCGCCAGCGGGAGGAGCTCGGCGAGGGTGAGCGCGGCGATGACGCCGGGATCGGTGCCGGCGTGGATCTCGCCGTCGCGCAGCAGCGTCGCGCCGGCGCCTAACCCCACGGCGAGAACCAGGACGACCCCTGCGGCGAGGGGCGGGCTGAAGCCACGCCCTACATTGGGCCACGCGTCCAGCGCGAAGGCCGCGAGCACGCAGAGCGAGAAGACCGCGGCGAAGGCGAGGCGCTCGTTGAGGGCGATGTCGAACAGCGGCAGCGCGTGCAGCAGGTGTCCGATGGGAAACGCGTTCAGGCCCGCGCTGAGCATCGCCGCGAAGAAGAGTACGAAGAACCAGCGCTCGCGATGGCGCGTGAAGGCCATCCCCAGCACCGCCAGCGCGAGGATCACGCTCCCCGCACGCAACGTGGTCGGCTCCCAGTCGCGCGTCTGCTGCCCCGTCTCCGGGCGCCCTCCCGCGAACGGGAACAGCGACGATGACGCACGCCGCGCGATCCACTCGGCCGGAATGTCGAACTTCGCCGGCGCGAACTTCTCGCGGCGCACGCGGTACTCCACCGTGTGCGGCGCGACGGAGAAGAACGGGAACAGCGCGACCGCCGTCAGGAGGAGGGCCAACACGCCGCAGATCGCAGCCAGGCCGATCGCGCGCCAGCGCTTCGTCGCGATGACGAGATAGAGCCCGTAGATGCCCCCGCAGAACGCGATGTGCAGGATCGACTCGGGGTGTCCCGCGAAGATCGTCAGCACCAGCGACGCCGTCAGGAGCACCGCCGCGCGCAGGCTCGTCTCCAGCACGATCCAGCGCACGGCGAGAAACACCAGCGGCAGGTACGTCCAGACGCGGCCGAGGGGCCAGCCGACGAAGAACGCCAGCAGCGCGCAGAACGTGTAGCCCGCCGCCGCGACCAGGGACGCCGGCTCGCTGCAACCGAGCGCGCGCAGGAAGCCGAACGCGAACAGCGCGCCGAGAAAGAACGTCAGCGACGCCGAGAACGTCAACGCCTGCGCGTGCGGCAGCAGCAGGCCGAGGAGCTGGACCGGGTCGTACGGCGCGGCCTGCATGTTGGCCGCGAGGATGCTGCCGCACAACAGGTACGGGTTCCACACCGGCCACTCGCCCTTGGCCAGCGACTGCCGCACCGCGCTCTGCCACGGCACCATCTGCATGTAGAGATCGGAGAGCCCGGCGTGGTGCGGCGACTCCACGCCGTAGTCCGCCTTGTAGTTGCTCAGCGGCTCCGACGCGAACGGCAGATCGATGGGCGCGTACACCCGCCCCGTGAGCAGCGCCCGCCCCGTGAAGCACAGCGGCAGCAGGACCAGCGCGAGCGCCGCGGCGTTGCTGATGGGGCCGAGGTAGCGGCGCCAGGCGGCGATCAGGGTGGGGGCGATCGCTGCGTAGAGGAGGAGGGCGAGCATGTCGGCTGTTGATTGTTGGGTTGTTGGTTGTTGATTGTTGGTTGTTGATAGGACGGATAGGACTTATAGGACTAATAGGACGGATAGGACAAGGCGGCGTCCTATCGGTCCTATTCGTCCTATTCGTCCTATTCGTCCTATGAGTCCTATGACAATCAACGCTACAACCGACACCGCCCGCCCCCGCGTGAACGACGCCGGCAGATAAACCACCCGCACCCCGTGCCTCCCCGGCGGCACGTGCACCCCGACAAAAGCGTGATTCGCAAAGTGGGGGCGCACGCGGTTGCCGTCGACGTACACCCGCCAGCCGGGCCAGTGCGTCTCGGAGAGCACCACCCAGCCCGCGCGCTCCATCGTCACGTCGAGGTGGTACTCCAGGCCTTTGCGCTCGATGCGGACCGTGCCCGGGCCGTTCGGGGCGATGTGCGGTTCGTAGTCCGCGGTCTCGATCCAGGCGATGCCGGAGAAGTCGTCGTTCGACTTCATCTCGTCGACCGGGTTGCCGCGTGTGTAGCGGACGTTGCGCGGCACGAACGCGCGCGGCAGGACGCGGGTGTTCTCCAGGAGCTGCGTGCTGCGGTCGACGGCGCGGACGCTCCAGTCGCGCGGCACCGCGGCGCTCACCGGCGCGAGCGCGTAGCGGACGTTGAGAAAGGAGAGAAACGGCCGCGAGAGATCGTCGACCCGGTTGAACCAGGCCCGCTGGTACGTCGACCAGAGAGGATACGTCTCGTAGAGTCGCAGGTAGGTCATGGCGTTGTACCCGCGCGCATCCTCCAGCCCGTAGAGTGCCGCGTTGTTCGGGATCAGCGTGGTGCCGACGCCGGTCAGACGCCCGTCGCGCGGAATGGCGTTCAGGATCGGCACTCGCGGGTAGAACACGTCTCGGGAGATGGCCGGGTAGAACCCGCCGTCCTCGTTCGTCCGCTCGACCAGCACCAGCGCCAGCATCGCTACACCCCATTGCGGGCGCATGCGGTCCACCGCGATGCCGGCCAGCATGGCCATCGCGAACGCGGCGGCGAACGCGAGACGCTCGTTGATGGCGATGTCGAACAGCGGCAGCGCGTGCAGCAGGTGTGCGACCGGCCACGTGCCGAACGTCGCCAGCAGGCCCAGGAGGGCCAGGGCGAGCCAGAACCAGGAGCGGCGGTCGCGTAGCGCGGCGAGGGCCAGCACCATCACCACCACGCCCACCCGTGCCGACAGCGGGTCCCATCCCGGCGCCGACGGGTCCGGGGCATGGAACGGGATGAACGTCTTCGCCATCCGCTCGCGGCGGACGTCCGGCGGCGCGAGCTCGTCGTAGCTGCTCGGCGCGTACAGCTCGTGGCGGATCCTGTAATCCAACGTCAGCGGCGCCGCTTCCGCGAACGGCAGCAGGTAGACCGCGGCCAGCGCGAGCGCGGCGATGCCCGCGGCGACGGCCAGGGCGATGGCACGCGGGCTCGGCCGCAGCCACAGGCCATAGAGCACGCCCACGAACACCACGTGCAGCACCGACTCCGGGTGGCCGGCGAAGATCGTCAGTACGAGCGCGGCGACGAGGATCGCCGGACGCCACTCCCGCACCAGCCGCTGTACGCCGAACAGCACCAGCGGCAGGTACGCCCACGCCCGTGCCAGCGGCCAGCCGGCGAAGAAGGCCATCATCCCGCAGAAGGTGAACCCCGCCGCCGCTACCAGCGCCGCCGTTTCCTTCAGGCCGCTCGCGCGCGCGAAGGCGAAGGTGAAGAACGCCGCCAGGAAGAACGTCATCGCCGCTCCGAACGTCAGCGCGTGCGGCAGCGGCAGCACGAAGCCGAGCCACTGCACCGGGTCGTACACCGCGGATTGCGCCACCGCCGCCAGGATGTCGCCGTTGAAGACGTATGGATTCCACAGCGGCCACTCCCCCTGCGCCAGCGCGGTCCGCACCGCCTGCTGCCACGGAATGATCTGGCAGTGCAGGTCGGACAGGGCGATGTCGTGGGGCCGCTCCACGCCGAAGTCGCGGGCGTAGTCTCGTAAAGGTTCCGCGGTGAAGGGCAGATCCAGCGGCGCGTAGACGCGGTTGGTGAACATCGCCCGCCCGGTGAACACCAGCGGCAGCGCGACCAGCGCAATCGCCGCACCGACACTCATGCGTTGCACGAAGCGGCTCCAGAGGGTCGCGAGGATCGTGCTGACGGCGAGGTAAAGGGCGAGGGCCAAGCGAGCGGGAGTCTACGACGAGTTTTTCCGCCGGCTCCCTACCAGGTGTAGAACGGGAACACCTTCCGCGCATCCGGAGTTAGATTGACTCCACGCCATGGATTCCATCGTCATTCGCGGCGCACGCGAGCACAACCTCAAAAACATCGACGTCGTCGTCCCCCGCAACAAGTTCGTCGTCATCACCGGCGTCTCCGGCTCGGGCAAGTCGTCACTCGCCTTCGACACGATCTTCGCCGAGGGGCAGCGCCGCTACGTGGAGTCCCTCTCCGCGTACGCGCGCCAGTTCCTCGAGCAGATGGAGAAGCCCGACGTCGATTCCATCGAAGGGCTTTCACCCGCGATCTCGATCGAGCAGCGCACGACGTCGCGCAACCCGCGCTCCACGGTCGGCACCGTCACCGAGATCTACGACTACCTCCGGCTCCTTTACGCGTCAGTCGGCACGCCCCACTGCACCCAGTGCGGGCAGGAGATCCGCCCGCAGACCATCCAGCAGATGGTCGACCGCCTGCTCACGCTCCCGCAGGGCACCAAGTTCACCATCCTGGCGCCCTACGTCCGCGGCAAGAAGGGCGAATACAGAAAACAGATGCTGCAGATGGTGAAGGAAGGCTTCACCCACGCCATCGTCAACGGCGAGGAGATCGAGCTCGCCGCGCCGCCCACGCTGGACAAGCAGAAGAAGCACACCATCGACATCCGCATCGACCGCATCGTAGTGAAGGAAGGCATCGCCCAGCGCCTCGCCGACTCCCTCGAGACGGCCACGCGCGTCACCAAGGGCCTGGTCAAGATCCTCTACCAGGCGGACAAGCGCGAAGAGCTGATGTCGCAGAGCTACGCCTGTCCCGACTGCGGCGTCTCCATCGGCGAGATCACGCCGCGGCTCTTCTCCTTCAACTCCCCCTACGGCGCCTGCCAGCGCTGCTCCGGTCTCGGCGTGCTGCTGGAGATCGACGAGCGCAAGATCGTCCCCGACCCGACGAAGTCCATCGAGGAGGGCGCGATCGCGCTGTGGAAGGAAGGCTCCGAGCACTGGCGCCTCCGGCAGATCCACACCCTGGCCCGGCACTACAGGTTCAAGCTCACCACGGCGTGGGAGAAGCTGCCGGAAAAGGCGCGCAACTGCATCCTCTACGGCTCCGAGGACAAGATCACGTTCGAGTGGGGCGGCGAGGACTCGAGCTACGAGTACAGCAGCAAGTACGAGGGCATCGTCCCGATGCTCAAGCGGCGCTATCACGAGTCCGACAGCGACGATCTCCGCGAGGAGATCGAGCGGTGGATGACGCCGAAGAAGTGCCCGGAGTGCCACGGCAAGCGGCTCAAGCCGGAGGCGCTGAGCGTCACCGTCGCGGGGCAGACCATCGACAAGGTGGTCGCGCTGCAGCTCCGCTCGGCGGACGAGTTCTTCCGCACCGTGCTCCTCACCGCGCGCGAGGAAGCGATCGCCGGCAAGATCCTCAAGGAAGTCCGCGACCGTCTCGGCTTCCTGAACGCCGTCGGCGTCGGCTACCTGACGCTGGACCGCAACGCGGCCACGCTCTCGGGCGGCGAGGCGCAGCGCATCCGCCTGGCCACGCAGATCGGCTCGAAGCTGATGGGCGTCCTGTACGTCCTCGACGAGCCGTCCATCGGCCTGCACCAGCGCGACAACCGCAAGCTGATCGAGTCGCTCCTGGAGCTGCGCGACCTCGGCAACACGGTGATCGTGGTCGAGCACGACGAGGAGACCATCGAGACCGCCGACCACATCATCGACCTCGGGCCCCGCGCCGGCGTGCACGGCGGCCATGTGGTGGCCGAGGGGACGCTGGATCAGGTGAAGACCTTCCCCAGCTCGCTGACGGCCCAGTACCTCCGCGGCGACGCGAAGATCGAAGTCCCGCCCGTGCGGCGTCCGGTCAACGGCAACAAGCTGGTGATCCGCGGCGCGCGGCAGAACAACCTCAAGAACCTCGACGTCGAGATCCCGCTCGGCGTCTTCGTCGCAGTCACGGGCGTCAGCGGCTCGGGCAAGTCGACGCTGGTCAATGACATTCTCTACAAGGCGCTGTCGCAGCACTTCTACGACGCCATCGACACGCCGGGCGAGCACGATCGCATCGACAACCTGGAGCTGATCGACAAGGTCATCGACATCGACCAGTCGCCGATCGGCCGGACGCCGCGATCGAATCCCGCGACCTACACGCAGCTCTTCGGCGAGATCCGCAACCTGATGGCCGCGACGCCCGAGGCGCGCATGCGCGGGTACGGGCCGGGGCGGTTCTCCTTCAACGTGAAGGGCGGCCGCTGCGAGGCCTGCAAGGGCGACGGGCAGATCAAGATCGAGATGCACTTCATGCCGGACATCTACGTGAAGTGCGACGTCTGCAGCGCGAAGCGCTACAACCGCGAGACCCTCGAGGTGAAGTACAAGGGCTACTCGATCGCCGAGATCCTCGACATGACCGTCGAGTCGGCGCACGAGGTGTTCCGCCACGTGCCGCGCATCGCCAACATCCTCCGGACGCTGGAGGAAGTGGGCCTCGGCTACATCACCCTCGGCCAGTCGTCGACGACGCTGTCCGGCGGCGAGGCGCAGCGCGTGAAGCTGGCCAAGGAGCTGGCCAAGCGCGCCACGGGCAAGACGCTGTACATCCTCGACGAGCCGACCACCGGCCTGCATTTCGACGACGTCGCCAAGCTCCTGCACCTGATGCACGGGCTGGTGGAGCGGGGGAACACGGTGGTGGTGATCGAGCACAACCTCGACGTCATCAAGACCGCGGACCACGTCATCGACCTCGGCCCCGAGGGGGGCGACGGCGGCGGCCGGATCATCGCGAAAGGCACGCCGGAAGAAGTGGCCAGGGCCAAAGGCAGCCCGACCGCCGAGTACCTGGCGAAGATCCTCGGCCCGCGCCGGGAACCGGCCGTGGCGCCGGCCCGCCGCGCGGCGATGACTCGGACGGCGCGTGTGCAGTAATCTGCACACGCGCAATGCCACCGAAACTTTTCCTGCTCTCCCCCGCCAACCTCAGCGGACTGCGCGCGCAGCAGCTCGCGTCGCCGCGGGCAAAGTTCGACGCGGCCGTCCGCTACCGGTCCGCTGACGGCGTTCCCATCGCCGACGCCTTTGCGTTCATGAGCTCCCTCTATTTCCGCGGGAAGATCGCCTACGCGCGGCATTTCGCCGACCCGCCCGACGGCGTCCTGATCATCACCTCCGGCTACGGCCTGGTCCCTCCCGACTGGCGGTTGAACGTGGAGCGGATGACGCGGATGAAGAAGATCGACATCGACGTCTCCGCGCGCAGCTACGCCAAACCGCTGCGCGAGCACGCCAACCAGCTCGCCTCCATGCTCCCGGCCGATGCGCAGGTCATCCTCCTCGGCAGCGTCGCGACCGGAAAGTACGTCGACATCCTCAAGCCGATCCTCGGTCCGTGGCTGCGCTTCCCGCGCGTCTTCGCCGGCCTCGGCGACATGGCCCGCGGCGGCCTCATGCTCCGCGCCGTGCGCGCGAACCGGGAGCTCGAGTACACGACTCTCGACGCGCCCCGCCACCGCACCGGAGGCAGCGGTAAGATGCCCGAGACGTGGTGAATGTGGAATGCCGAGGGAATGGTTGCCGCCGGTCTGCGATTCGCGGAGATCAGCTCCGCGGAGCTGAATTCAGCTCGTAAATGCTGGAAACAGCTCCACGAGCTGAATTCAGCTCGTAAATGCTGGAAACAGCTCCACGAGCTGGAGTCCAGCTCATAAATGCTGGGAGACAGCTCCACGAGCTGGAGTCCAGCTCATCAATGCTGGGAGACAGCTCCACGAGCTGGAGTCCAGCTCGTAAATGCTGGGAGACAGCTCCACGAGCTGAAGTCCAGCTCGTAAATGCTGGAAACAGCTCCACGAGCTGAAATCCAACTCGTAAATGCTGGAAACGGCTCCACGGAGCTGAATTCAGCGCCGATCTGCTCCCCAACAGCGCAAATCCGGTCGCGGCAGTAAGATGACGCCAGTGGCCGCCATCGCCTGCATCCTCTTCCCCGATTTCACCCAGCTCGACCTCACCGGTCCGTACGAAGTCTTCCACCGCATGCCCGACGCGGTCGTCTACGTGGCTGCGGCGAGCGGCGAGCCGGTCGAGAGCGAAGGCGGTCTGGCGATCGTCCCTACACTCACGTTTGACGAGCTCCCACCCTGCGACGTCCTGTTCGTTCCCGGCGGCCCGGGAGTCAACGAGGCGATGCTGGACGAGCAGCTCATCGGCGTCCTCCAACTGCACGCCGCCCGCGCGAGCTGGGTGACCTCCGCCTGCACCGGCTCGCTCCTCCTGGGCGCCGCCGGGCTGCTGGCCGGAAACGAGGCCACGACCCATTGGGCATCGCTGGAGTTCCTCGCGGCCTTCGGCGCATGGCCGAAGCGCGAGCGGGTGGTGGTGAGCGGCAACCGCATCACCGGCGCGGGCGTCACCGCGGGGATCGACGTGGCCCTGCGCATCGCCGCGGAGGTGTACGGTGCCCGCGTCGCGGAGGAGATCCGCGTCGCCATCGAGTACGGCGCGCCGGAGACGTCGCCCGAGGTGCGCGAGGCGGTAGAGCGCCGCCTGTCGAAGATGAAGATCGCGCGCGGGCGGGCGGTGGAGGAGGCGGCGCGGAAACTGAGCTCGTGAGCGGCGCCGCTCTGTCATCCTGAGCCGCGTAGACGGCGAAGGACCCCCTCATTTGCGCGCTTCACGTGCTACCGCCGGGGTCCTTCGCCGTCTACGCGGCTCAGGATGACAGGCATTTAGAATCCAACGCGCATGCCTCCGAAGCGGGTGGTGATTCCGACCGACACCAACGAAGTCACGATGAAGTTCGGGGCGCGTGAGGTGCGGCTCACGAACCTCAACAAGCCTTTCTGGAAGAAGCTCGGCGTCGCCAAGCGCGACCTGCTGCAGTACTACGCCGACGTCTCCCCCTGGCTGCTGCCGCACCTCAAAGACCGGGCGATGGTCATGAAGCGGTATCCAAACGGCGCGGAAGGGGACTTCTTCTACATGAAGCGCGCGCCGGAGCCGCGGCCGGAGTGGATCGAGATCTGTGAGATCGACCACGGCTCGAAGGGACGGATCCCGTTCCCGATCGTGCAGGACCTGCCGTCGCTGCTGTGGCTGATCAACCTCGGCTGCATCGATCTCAACCCATGGTATGCGCGGTGCGCGGACACGGACCGGCCGGACTTTCTGCACTTCGACCTCGATCCGGGACCGGGGGCGAACTTCCCCCGGGTCCGCGAGGTGGCGCTGCGCGTGCGGGACATCCTCGGCCAGTTGAAGATCCCGACCTATCCGAAGACGACGGGGTCGAAGGGGATCCACGTCTACATCCCCATCAAACTCGGGCCGACGCAGAAGGAAGTGTGGACGTTCGCGAAGGCGATCGCGCTGGAGCTGGAGAAGCGCCACCCGCAGATCATCACGGCGGAGTACATGAGGGCCAAGCGGCCGCACGGACGGGTGCTGGTGGACTACAACCAGAACGCGTGGGGACGCACGCTGGCGTCGATCTACTCGGTGCGGCCGACTCCGTTCGCCGGGGCGTCCATGCCGGTGACGTGGGAGGAGGTCGAAGAGGGCGTGAAGATCGAGGACTTCCGCATCGACAACGCGGTCGCGCGGCTGCAGGATGCCGGCGACCTGTGGAAGCCGGTGGTGGCGAAGACGAAGCGCGTGGATCTCTACGGCATCTTCCGCAAGTGAGCTTCAGTGCCTCACCGCGCGGCGGCGCTCGGGCGTGCACGCGCTGCGGTTGACGATCACCGACACCGAGTGCCCCTGACTGGAGACCGCGACCAGATCGGGACGGCCGTCGCGGTTCACGTCGCCGGCGGCGAGCGCGGTGACCGGGCCTCCGGCATCGAGCGCCACGCCTTCGCCGAAGCTCCCCTTTCCGTCGCCGCGAAACGAATACAGCGTCGCGGAGCCGTAATCGCCGGCGATGAGATCGATCCGGCCGTCGCGGTCGAAGTCCGCGGCTTCGAGCATGGCCGGAAAGGTCAGCTTGCGCGGCCGGGCGAGCTGCTTGCGCTCCAGGAGCGTGCCGGCGGGCCCGGCGAGCGTGACGAAGATCCTCTCCAAAGGGTCAGCCTCGCCATCGTCGCCGCCGTCGTTCGCGTCGACGATGTCCGCGACGCCGTCTCCGTTCACGTCAGCGAAGACGCTGCTCAGGTCGAATCCGGGGCCGGCTTCGCGCGTCGACACGGCGATGCCGTCCGGCCCGAAGCGCAGCAGCGCAAGGTGGCCGAAGTGCGTCTCGCCGAGGATCTCGAGGCGGCCGTCGACGATTCGCGCGGAGGGCGAGATCGCGTTGGGGAGCGCGGTCTCGACCGTCACCTTCGGCTCGAACGTCCCGCCGGCACGTCCGCGGAAGAGATGCACCCGCACGGGATTCGCGGAGCCGAAGGAGAGGCTCACGATGTCGGTGAGGCCGTCGCGGTCGTAATCCAGTACGCGGGACGGTCCGCCGTGCGTCGCCGTGTCGGAGCGCTGCCCGGGAACGAACTGCAGCGCGCCGAGGCCGCGATAGGTGGCGATGCCGTTCTGCCAGTAGGCCGAGGCGAGGAGATCGGGCGTGCCGTCGCGGTCCAGATCGGCGACGTCCTCGAGCTTCTCGCCGAAGCCCGTCGCCACCAGCCGCTCCGCGGCGAACGTGCCGTCGCCGCGATTGGGCAGGAGGGAGAAGGCGCCGAGCTGATCGACGGCGTTGCCGGACGTGAGGATCTCGGGAGCGGCGTCGCCGTCGAGGTCCGCGAGGAGCACCACCTCGTCGGCCGCCACGGCGTAGCGCACCGGGGCTTCGAACAGCGGCCCGGTACAGTCGCCGGCGGCAACCGGCGAGCACGCGAGGAGCAGCAGGATGGCCGGCAGTCTCACGTCCGCATGGTACGACTCCGGCGAGCCACGGGTTTCGAACGATGAACGCGGAAGGATGAACGATGAACATCCGTTACGGGGCACGTGAAACGGTTCCTCGTTCATCCTTCCTCGTTCATCGTTCTGCTCGCGCTGACCGCCAGCCTCAGTGCGCAGACCGTGAGGATCACCGACAAGCCCTCCGGTCTGGTGTCCGGCACGCTGCAGGTGCCCGTCGTGGCGACGGCGCCCGTCGAGCGGCTGGAGCTGGTGATCAACGGCGTCCCGTACACCTCCTCGCCTGGCCAGCGAATGACCGCGCAGGTGAACGTCGGCCATTACATCCGGCGGCTGCGCATGCGCGCGGTCGGCTACGACGGCCAGGGGAAGGTCGTGGGCGAGGACGAGATGGTGGTGAACGACCCGCGCCCGCCGTTCCGCGTCCGCCTGCAGGGGCCGCCGCAGTGGCCGGAGGGAGGGACGGCGGAGCTGCACGCGAACGTGCTGCGCCCGTCGGAGATCTCGATCGGCGCGGTGGACTTCTACGTCGGCGAGGAGAAGGTCGCGACCGCGGTCGCGCCGCCCTACGCCGCGACCGTCGACGCGGCAAAGTTCCCGGGCCCCGTGTACGCGCGCGTGGTGGCGCGGTCGACGCGGGGCGAGGAAGCGAACGACGTGTTCTTCTTCGGCGAGCGCGCGCATGCGTCGACGGACGTGACGGTGCAGCAGATCCCGGTGTCCGTCGCCGACGGCACGACGCCGCTGCGCGCGGACCAGATCACGCTCGTGGACAACGGCACGCCGCGGCCGGTGGAGACGCTGGTCGCGGCGAGCGACCTGCCGCTGCACGTGATCCTGCTCATCGACTACTCGGAGAGCATGCTCGAGGAGCTGCCGGTGGTGAAGACGGCCGCCAAGCAGTTCGCGCGCGCGCTGCTGCGGCCGCAGGACCGCATCGCGGTGGTGGGCTTCCATCAGAAGACGTTCTGGCTGACGAACTGGACGAACGACTGGAACGCGGTGGCGCAGGCGGTCGACCGGGTCAAGCCGATCGGCGAGACGCACCTGTACGACAGCGTGATCGAGATGCTCTACCAGATCCAGAAGGCACCGGGCCGCCAGGCGCTGGTGGTGCTCACCGACGGCGTGGACCAGGGAAGCCAGTTCAAGCTCGACCACCTGGTGCACTACGCCCGCTACGCGGGTGTGCCGGTCTACCCGGTGGTGAAGAACAAGACCCTCTCGCGCTGGATGAAGCTGGGCGTGGGACGCCTGCAGGCGCGCCGCCTGGACCGCGTCGCGGACGAGACCGGCGCGACGTACTTCATCATCCAGAACGAGCGTGAGCTCGCGAACGTCTACACCCGCATCGCCCAGGAACTGCGCCAGCAGTACCAGATCGTCTTCTACTCCGAGGCGGACGTGCCCGACCAGTGGCGGAGCCTGAGGATCGTGTCCAGCGGCGGGCAGAATCTGCGGATTCCGAGGGGGTATTTTCCCTAGGGGACAGGGCGCAGGGCACAGGGGACAGGAGAAGAATCTGCGCCCCTGATCCCCGCCTCGTTCCGGCTCCCTGCGCCCTGCGCCCTGTGCCCTGCGCCCTGATCCCGGCACAAACCGTGAACTTTGCGCCCGCGGATGGAGCCAGGCGCCCCACTGTTTCCCGAGCCGCCGAAGCGGCATCGCATTCACGGCGGTCTGCGGACCGAGCGGCAGGAGCACATCTTCACGTGGGTGGCGGTCGTGGTCATGCTGCTGTACGCGACCGCCTGGGTGGCGGCGATCGACCAGATCCAGACCATCCGCAACACGCCGGTCGCGGTGCAGGGCGGGGAGCATGAGGAGCCGGCGGCCTCGCCGCCGACGCCCGGCGAGAACATCACCAGGCAGATCTTCGGGCCCGAGCGGCCGCGGACGGCCGCGGCGCTGACCGACGCGATGCTCGGCTTCCTGCATCCGCTGCGGGGGGAGAGTGGCGAGCTGCGCTATGTGCCGGCGCTGCCGGGCGAGGAGGTCGTCGACTCCGCGCCGAGCGGCATCGCCGACGTCCAGGCGCCGCGCGCGCCGGGGATCTACCCGCTGACGGTGGCCACGGACGCCGCGCGCCGCGTCATCGAGGACATCAGCGTGGTCACGCTCGTCCCCCGCTCGCAGAAGCGCGCGGGGAAGGTGGGCACGTACCAGCTCGGGTCGTGGCCGTTCGAGTCCGGCGGCACGCCGCGGACGGCGCGCTATGCCGCGCCGGAGGGCTTCATCCAGGTCACGCCGGCGAACCAGGACTTCCAGGTCTCCGAGCACTTCCGGCTGCGCCAGTTCCTGACCAAGGACCAGACCAAGGTGTGGCCGAAATACCTGGTCCTCGACCCGTTGCTCATCGACAAGCTCGAGCTGACGATCCAGGAGCTGCAGAAGGAAGGCGTGCGGGTGGAGCACGTGCACGTGATGAGCGGCTTCCGCACGCCGCGCTACAACTCGGGCGGGGGCAACACGTCCGGACGCGCGAACCTGAGCCGGCACATGTACGGCGACGGCTCGGACGTCTACGTCGACAACAACCGCGACGGCTACCCCGACGACATCACCGGCGACGGCCGGGTCACGACGGCGGACGCGGAGAAGTTCGGCCGGGCGGCGGAGCGCGTCGAGAAGCGGTACCGCTCGCTGATCGGCGGCATTGGCATCTATCCGGCGTGCTGCGGGCACGGTCCTTTCACACACGTGGACGTGCGCGGCGTCCGCGCCCGCTGGCGCGGGTCAGGCAGCGGCTAGTTGAGGAGGAGGTACGAGTGACTACAGAGATTCATTGCCCCGAATGCCACAGCAAACGGCCGGACGGCTCGACGGTGTGCGCGACGTGCGGCGCGCCGCCGGTACGCGAGGGCGACAAGCGGGCGACGGACGAGGAGGTCCGCTCAGCGGATCTCGAGCCGTACATCACGCTGGTGTACATCGCCCGCCTGTTCAAGGTGCTGGCGGTGCTGATGGTGGTCATGATGATCTTCGAGATCATCGCCACGATCACCAGCGAGGGGTTCGTGCTGGCGGAGCTGATCGGCCGGGTGACGCAGATGCTGGTGCTGGCGGGCCTGATGTGGGGCGGCGGCGACCTGACGCTGCTGGTGATCGACGCCGGGCATGACCTCCGCGTCGTGCGCATCCTCCTCGGGCGCATCAACGCGGAGCTGCACCGGCGCCGGGACGACAAGCCGTAAAGGGACGCGCGCCTAGCGCGTCCCCATCAGCTCTTTCTTACGTGCCTCCATCCGTTCGCCGAGGGCGCGGAGCTCGTCGCGGTCGAAGACCTTGCGGGCGCGCGGGAACATCTCGTCCTCTTCCTCGTCGGCGTGGTGCTCGACCAGCTCCTTGAGCACTTTGGCCTTGCCTTTCAGGTCCTCGTTGTTCTCCCCCTCGGCGGCCTCGGGGAGCGCGAGGTCGACCATGTGGTGCTCCTGGACGGCCTCGTAGACCATGACCTGGTCGTCCTTCTTCTTCGAGGCCTCGCGGAAGGCAGGGTAGAAGATCTCCTCTTCGATCGTGGTGTGGACCTTGAGCTCCTGCTCGATCTGGCCGAGGAGCTTCACCCGGCGGGGGCCGGTGGCTTTCTCCAGCGACTCGAGGAGACCGCGGACCTTCTCGTGGTCCTGCTTGAGGAGTGCGACTGCGTCGAGGGGCTTGTTCTTTGACGGGGCTTTCTTCTTCGTTGCGGCCATTGGTTCCATCCTTCGAGTGCAGTACAGATCACAACTCCTGCCAATTGACAGGCCCGGCAGCATCGGTCAAGATGTTGACCACTCATGCCGGGCGAACGCGATCTGGTCACGGGCGTCCTTCAGCTCGCGAACCTGCTGACCCGCCGTCTGGGTCCGGTGTTCGAGAAGGCGAAGATCACGCCGCAGCAGTGGTCGGTGCTGTCCGCGCTGTCGTCGGAGGAGGCGCCGGTGACGCTGGTGGGGCTGTCGCGGCGGCTGGGCGTGACGAAGCAGAACATGACCGGGATGATGGCGCGCCTCGAGCAGCTCGGGCTCGCGGAGCGGAACGACGACCCGCAGGACCTGCGGTCGTCGCGGGTGCAGCTCACGCGGCGCGGGCGGGGGCTGGTGGAGAAGCTGCGGCCGGCCTACGAGGAGTGGCTCGCTTCCCTCGGCGGCGGCACGGTGAGCGAGCGCGACCTGCAGGCCCTGACCCGGACCGTGGAGCGCCTGATCGAGTCGCTGGAGTAGGCCGGGAGCTACACCGCGGCGACGCGGGCGGTGGCGGCGCCGACTACGCGGTTGCGGCCCGCGGCTTTCGCGGCGTACAGGCGCTCGTCGGCGGTGCGGAACAACGCCTCGCGGTCGGCGCCGTCCTGCGGGTACAGCGCGGCGCCGATGCTGACCGTCACGGCCGCGCCCTCCTTGGGCGCGGGGAGGCGCTCGATGTTCGCGCGCACGCGCTCCGCGATGGCGGCGAGGGACGCGGCATCCACCTGCGGCACGATCACCGCGAACTCCTCGCCGCCGTACCGCGCGGGGAAATCCACGGCACGCACGGTCTCGCGGATGGCCTGCGCGACGCGGCGCAGCGCGTCGTTGCCGGACAGGTGGCCATAGGTGTCGTTGTACTTCTTGAACCGGTCGAGATCGAGCACCAGCACGCCGAAGGTCTCCGGATAGCGGTCCGCGCGCTCCAGCTCCGCGGCGATCCGCTCGGTGAAGGCGCGGAAGTTCGGGAGGCCGGTGAGGTCGTCGGTGCGCGCGTGGGCCTTCAGCTTGTCGGCCATCTGATTGAGGGCCAGGCCGAGCGTGGCGATCTCGTGATCGCCGGCGACGGGCGCACGCGCGGTGAGGTCGCCGGCTCCGATGCGATCGGCGGCGGTGGACAGCTCTTCGAGCGGGCGCACGACCTTGCGCAGCGTCGCCTGCACGGCGGCGAAGCCGAGGAGGGCGACGATCCAGGCGATGGCCAGTCCGGTGGACATCATCGACGTGGTCTCGCGCTCGAGCGCGGGAAGCTGCCGCGCGATCTCCCCTTTTCGCGCGGCGATGATCTGCTGCGCCTCGGCCACGATGGCCGCGGACGTCGACTCCACGTCTTCGGGCAGCGGCGCGGGCTCGTGGATGATGGTGCGGAACTCGTTGACGCGCGCGCGGAGCGTGCCCAGGTCGACGCGCTGCAGGGAGTCGTCGGTGAGAAGCTGCGCGACCATGCGGTAGCGCGGCGGCGTCTCGGCGCCGGCCAGGAAGCGTGCCCGGAAGCCGTTCTGCGCGCGGACCAGCTCCTCGAGCGCGGCCACGGCGCGCGTCTCGATGGAGATCAGCCGCGTCCAGCGCTGCTGCGCGAGACGGGAGCGCCAGCTCAGCCCGAAGGCGATGGCGAAGAGCGCGAGCGTGAACGCTCCGGTGAGGAGCAGCACGCGCGTGCGGAGATGCCGGCGGCGCATAGTTCAGGGCGCAGGGGGCAGGGCGCAGGGGACAGGAGAACCGTGGTGGTTTCTACTGTGCCCTGTCCCCTGCGCCCCGCGCCCTGATTATGATCGCGGCGCGGTGGACTTGAAAGCGATCTATCTCACAGCGCTCGAACATTGCGCGCCGGAACGGCTCGTCCGCGGGTGCGTCCGCCCGGACATGCCGCGCAATGTGGTCGCGATCGGAAAGTGCGCGGGCGGGATGGTGGACGGAGTGGCGGAGGTGCATCCGATCGAGAACGCGTTCGTGGTGGTGCCGGAGGGATATCCGCTCCCCGCCGTCATCCGCCCTGTCATCCTGAGCCGCGTAGACGGCGAAGGACCCCCTGCCGAAGCACGCGACGCGCTCAACGCACGGGGTCCTTCGCCGTCTACGCGGC
>DASUSN010000071.1:0-6971 GCA_036375075.1 Thermoanaerobaculia bacterium
GTGGCTTCAGCCCGCCTCCCCCGGGGGTGGGCGGGCTGAAGCCACGCCCTACATTGCCGCCGGCGAAGGCGCCGGCCACGAGGACGAAGACGACGAAGTAGTCCCACGACTTCGGATACGCGTTGACGGTCACGAACCCCACCCCGCCCAGCGGCGGGTCGAAGAACGGGCGCGCGGCGAAGGCCACGCCCGCGGCCACCGCCGCGCCGAGGAGGGCTCCGAGGGTCGCGCGCGTCATCGCATCACCATCCCAGCCGCGGCACGTGCGTGACCCGGCTCGACGCCGCTTCGAGCGTCGCGCCCGGAGGCGGCTGGCGGAACAGCTCCTTGTCGTTCCCCGGCAGCAGGATCAGGCCGAGCGGCTCGCTGGCCGCGGAACGCACGCGCACGCGCTGGCCGCGCCGCAGCGCCACCGCCTCCCCTACCGCCGCCGGGCGCCCGTCGATCCACCACTGCAGGTCCGGACGTGCGCCCGGCGGCGGCAGGCGCAGGG
This sequence comes from Thermoanaerobaculia bacterium, assembly GCA_036375075.1. Classification (GTDB taxonomy): domain Bacteria; phylum Acidobacteriota; class Thermoanaerobaculia; order Gp7-AA8; family Gp7-AA8; genus QHVT01. The sequence continues at coordinate 494 of DASUSN010000071.1, forward strand.
TCAGCCGCGCGGCGTCGTCGCCGTCGTAGTTGGTCACGTGCAGCGGCTGCCGGAACCACGGGTGCCGGCCGATCGCCGCGTGCGCGAACAGCCGGTAGGTCCCGTCGCGCAGCACGGCCCACTCGATGCCCTTGCCCGGCTGCAGGCGCGCGTTGGGCGCCGGGATCCAGAGGTTGCGCGACACGGGGATGTAGTGGCGGACCATGAACGGCCCGATCTCCGGCTGGACCTTGGCCAGCCAGCGGACCGCGTACTGGTCCGCCACGACCGCCGCGGGCGGATTGCGCACGATCTCCGCGAGCTCCCACTTCCGCGCGTAGCCGTGCTCCACGAGCCGCACGGTGATGTCCGGGAGGAACCAGAAGGAGTAGGCGGACTCGCGCCGCAGGGCCCACGGATTGCCCGCCCAGACGCTCTCGCCCGGCTGCGTCCGCGCGTGGACGTCGCGCATGAGCGCGTCCTGGTACGCGAGGTCGAGCTCCTTCCCGCGGAAGATCGCGGCGTACGCGTTCACGCACCACGCCGCGCCGAGGATGGCCAGCACCAGCCCGCGGCGCGGCATGCGCTCGAAGAGCCCCGCGATCAGCGGCACCATCAGCAGCGCCACGGTCTGCAGGTGGTAGTTGTAGACGAAGGCCATGCGCGCGATGACGGCGACGCTCGCGAGCTGCAGCACCGCCGTGACGAAGAGCGGTCCCGGTTTGCGGACCGCCAGCAGCGCGCGCAGCAGGCCGATGCTGCCGAGCACGAGGATCAGGATGCCGCCGAGGTCGATCGTAGTCGGGTCGAAGACGCGGTTCGCGTCGTTACGCACGCCGAACGGCACCAGGATGCGGCGGACGAACATCGAGCCCATGTCCGGGGCGAACTTGTCGCTGACGTAGTTCTGGGTCAGCACGCTGTGGAGGAAGGGGCGGAGCGAGTCGGTGACGACGAAATACAGCAGCGCGACGCCCGCGGTGACGATGCCGCCGGCGAAGATCCACGTCGCGCGGACGTTGTTCCGCCACCCACCCTCGCCCACGAACCGCAATAGCAGCACGGTCACGACGAGCAGCGGCCCGAGGCGCATGTTCGTCAGGCCGGCGAAGGCGAACATCACGCCGGCGAAGAACATCGCGCGCGACGTGCCACGCTGCCACAGCACGAGGCCGGCGAGGTAGAAGACGGTCGCGGGCACGTCGAGGCGGAGCTCGACGGCGGACGTCATGAGCAGCGAGCTGGAAAGCGCGAGCGCCATCGCGCTCCAGCGCGCGAAGCGCGGCAGCCCGGCCCGGGCCATCCAGACGTTCAGCAGCCAGAACGCCGCGATCCACAGCGGCACCTGGACCCAGCGCATGAGCAGGATGGCGGAGACGCCGGGGCTGTCGCTGAGGAGCGTGAACGGCGCGTAGAGGAACCACCCCAGCGGCGTGTGGTGCTGCCAGAAGTCGCGGAACGGCACGAGTCCGCGGACGATCCAGTTCGCGGACCGGTAGATCTCCATCTCGTCCCAGTTGAGGGGATGGAGCCACTGGAGCGGGAGGAGTCGGACTGCGGCCGCGGTGAGGGCGAAGAGGATCGGTCCGCCGGCCGGCGGGCCGCCGGCGGACCGGCCGGCAGGCTGCCGGCGTGCCTTCATCGCAGCGGCCCTTCCCGGAACTGCTCCACCACCTCGGCGATCGTGCGCCGCACGGCCTCACGGCTGGAGAGCTTCGGGGACCACCCGAGGGCCTGCATGCGGCGCGTATCGAGCTTCACCTGCGGCACGTCGCCGCGCCAGCCGCGCGGGCTGTCGCCGTACTGCACGTCGATCTTCGCGCGGTCGATGCCCATGGCCTCGATCGTCCAGTCGGCGATCTCGCGGACGCTGGTCTGGTCCTCGACGGCGAGGTTGTACACGTTGACGTGGTCCTTCGCGTTGGCCACGCCGAACTCCATCCCGTCCAGCGTGTCCTCGACGTAGACGTACGGCTTGGCCTGCGTGCCGTCGCCGAGGACCACCAGCTTCGCCGGCTCCTCGCGCAGACGGAGGACGAAGTCGTGGATGACGCCGTGCGTGGGATTCGGCCCGACGATGTTGCCGAAGCGGAAGATCCACGCGGTGATGTCGTAGTTGTGCGCGAAGGCGGTGATGAGCGTCTCGCACGCGACCTTGCTCGCCGCATACAGCGAGATCGGCAGGATCGGCCCGTAATCCTCGGGTGTCGGCATGACTGCCGGCTCGCCGTACACCGCGCCGCTGCTGGAGAAGACGATCTCCTTCACCTCCGCGCGGCGCATGGCCTCGAGCACGTTGTACGTGACGAGCGTGCCACCCTTGAGGTCGAAGTCGGTGTACTTCGTCCCGAAGCTGATGTCGCTGTTGGCGGCGAGGTGCCAGACGCGGTCGGGCTTGAAGTCGCCCATCAGCGCGACGACCTTGTCGAGGTCGAGCAGGTCCAGCTCGTGGAAGGTGAAGCGCTCGTGTTGCGCGACATAGGCGCGCTTGCCGAGGAAGAAGTTGTCCGCGCCGGCGACCTCGTCGCCGCGCGCGAGGAGGCGGGGGATGAGGTTGGAGGCGATGAATCCGGCCGCGCCGGTCACCAGGATTTTCACTCGAGTGCCTTTCGTGTCTTCGCCAGCTCCTCGGGGGTGCCGATGTCGAAGAAGTCGTGATCGACGACCTCCGCTTCGAGGCTCCCGTGCTCCGCGAGGTTGGCGAAGACGATCTCTTCGAACGAGCATGGTCCCGTCTCCGGCAGCAGGTCGATCGTGCCGGCGAGCATGACCGAGAAGCCCGCGTCGACGTACGGCAGCTCGGGTGCGTGCTTGTCGAAGCGGACGACGAAGCCTTCCGCGACGTCGGCGTTGCCGGTGGTGAGCCGCGGGTAGACGGCGAGACAGTTGCCCATGTGCTGCTGCACGAAGCGATCGTAGTCGAAGCGGCGGAGGACGTCGCCGTACGTCAGGATGAAGCGGTCGCCGAGCAGAGAGCGCGCGTCGCGGAGCGCGCCGCCGGTGCCGAGGGGCTCCGTTTCCCTGCTGTATTCGATGCGGAGGTCGAACCGGGAGCCGTCGCCGAAATGCTCTTCGATGACGTCCGCGCGATGCCCGGTGAGAAGGACGAAGTCCTTGAAGCCGGCAAACGATTCGAGCACGCGCTCCAAGTAGGGCCGGCCGCCGACGGGAATCATCGGCTTGGGAAGGCCCTGAGCCAGATCGCCGAGGCGCGTGCCGAGGCCGCCGCAGAGGATGACGACTTTCATGATGACGAGTTCCTCGGGTTCCTCGGGGTTCCTCGGAGTTCCTCGGAGGGGACCGCCCGCCCTCGCGGAACCTCGAGAGCCCCTCCGAGGAACTCCGAGGAACCGAGGAACGCCGAGGAACCGATGAACGCCGAGGAACTCGTCACGCCCTTCGCGCCTTCCATAGCCGCTTGAACGTCCACCACGTGCTCGAAAAGCGGTGCAGGGTCGTCTCGCCGATGCGCTCGCGGTAGTCGATGGGGATCTCCGTCACGCGGAATCCGCGGCGGAAGGGGATCACGTACAGGTCCACCGGTAGCGCGGGGCCGCGGGGGTTCCACTGCACCCGATCGATCATCGACTTCCGGTACGCGCGCATCCCGCTGTGCACGTCCGTCGTCTTCAGGCCGTGCAGCACCCGCGCGCCGAGGGCGAACAGGCGGTTGGCGAGGAAGTTCGCGAACGGCATCGCCTTCGGGCGCCGCCAGGTGCGGGTCGTGTTCACGAGGTCGTAGCCCTCCTCGACCAGGTGCACGAGCCGCGGGATGACCTCGACCGGGTACGTGTCGTCGCAGTCGAGCGTGATGACCACGTCGCCCGCGGCCTCGCGCAGGGCGCGGTCCATGGCCGGGCCGTAGCCCTGCGGCGGGAACTGCCTGATGACGCGGCAGCCCAGCTCCTGCGCGATCTCGGCGGTGCGGTCCCTGGAAGAATCGACGAGGAGGATCTCGGCGTCGGGCACGACGCCGCGGATGTCGCGGATCACCTTCGCGACCGCGCCCTCCTCGTTCATGGTGATCATGGAGACGGTGACTTTCATCGCTTGGCTTCGAAGATCATCTGGAATGCGAGCATACCCGGCCAGAGCGACGCGACGGCGCGCTCGATGGGGTACGCGGTTTTGAGATAGAGGCGATACGGCTTCGAGTTGAGGAGCGCGTCCGGAGAGGGCCTTTCCTCCACCTCGGGCACGAGAAATCTCTTCGCGACCGGCACGAGCGGCCGCACCAGGCCGGGGTTGTACGCCGTCTTCGCGATCTGCAGCCCCGCCTCGCCGATCATCCAGCGCGCGGTCCTGCGCGTGAAGAACCGCAGGTGCGTGCGATCGAGCACGCCGGTCTCGTCGTACTCCCAGCGCCCGAACAGGTGCGCCAGGCGGACGGACCACAGGCCCACGTTCGGCAACGAGATGATCACGCTCCCCGCGGGCTTGAGCCAGCGCAGGTAACGACGCAGCACGCCGACCGGCCACGGGAGGTGCTCGAGCACGTCCGCGAAGATGATCGCGTCGAACTGCTCGCCGCCGAGGTCGACGTCCACGACGTCGCCGTGGATGACGCGCGCGATGCGCTGCGCGGCGATCGCCTCGATCTCCGGCGAGGAGTCGATGCCCGTCACTTCATTGCCGAGGTCCTGGATGCGGGCGCTGGTGGTGGCGAAGCCGCAGCCGACGTCCAGCACGCGCAGTCCCGTGCGCCCGCCCCACAAGCGGAGCAGGCCCCAGTTCACGTCCTCGAAGTAGTGATACTCCGCGCGCTCATGCATCGCGCAGCTCTTTCGCCAGCGCCAGCGCGCGCTCGATGCAGACGTCGCTGTTGATGTAGTCGAACTGCGCGAAGCGGCCGAGGAGATGCAGGCCCGTGGCCGCGACGGACGCGCGCATGTCCGTGACGTTCTTCCGGTACTCGAGGTCGTACACCGGGTAGCCGTACAGGAACCGCGCGACGCGTTTGTAGACGATCGACGAGCGGTCGACGAAGCCGATCCCCTCGATCTCGCCGATGACCCGCTCGATCAGCTCCTCGTCGCTCAGCTCCCAGACGCCGTCGCCGGCGTTGGTGGTGATCTCCGCCATGATCGACGAGCCGCCCGGCGGCACGCACCGTTCGCCGAAGGCCTTCGGGAACGACAGGCGATGGAAGAGGAGCTCCGGGTCGGGGACGTAGAGCGCGGTGTAGTTGTGCCCGGGATCGGTGTTGCACCCGATGAGGACGTTCACCAGCGAGTTGTAGCGGAGCTTCGCCGCCAGCGCGCGCGTCTCCGCCGGCGCCTCCGGCCAGACCTTCAGCAGCTCGTGCAAGGGGATGGTGTTGACCAGCGTCCGGTACCAGCGCTCCTCGCCCGCCTCCGAGGTGACGCGCCAGCCCTCGCCGTCGCGGGCGATCGACGCGACGCGCCAGCCGGTGTGGATCTCGCCGCGCACCCGCTTCTCGAAGCCGTGCACGATGGCCTCGAACCCGCCCACGGTCGGATACGAGTAATACAACTGATGCAGATACCCCTCGGTCGGAATGCCGATCGCGGACTTCAGCACGTCTTCCATCGGCGGCTTGGGGATGCGCGCGACGAACTCCAGCCCGATCTGCTCGGGGTCGTAGTTCCAGATCTTCGCGTTGTACGGGATGAAGTACTTCTCCGAGATGCCCGCGCCGAACGTGGCGTACGACCACTGCGCGAGGTTCGTGGGCGTCTCGTCCGCGCGCGGGTTCTGCAGGTAGCCGAGGATGCACTCGAAGTTGTCCTGCGGAGGCAGCGAGGCGAGGTCGTTCTCGAACGGATACTTGACCAGCTTCCCCTTGAAGTAGATCCGGTTCTCACGGCGGTTCTGGTGCACGTTCCCGTCGAGCACCTCGATCATCAGGTTCAGCACTTCCTTGTTCTTGCTGAACATGATGTGCGGCCCGGCGGCGTCGAAGGTGAAGCCGTCCTCGACGATCGTCCCGCACAACCCGCCCGTGCGCGCGCTCTGCTCCAGCACGTCGACGTCCTCGCCGAGCTGCGCCGCCAGCGCGATGCCGGAGATGCCGCCGCCGAGGATGCCCACCGCCCGCCGCTGGACGGTTCCTCGGTTCCTCGGAGTTCCTCGGAGTTCCTCGGAGGGGACCGGACCGCCCTCCGAAGCGCTCTGAGCCCCTCCGAGGAACTCCGAGGAACCGAGGAACTCCGAGGAACTCATCAAGGATTCTCCTGCATCGCCAGCGACCGGTGCGGAGAGAGGAAGCCGTGGCCCATCTGGGCCACGACTTTCGTTCCCTCGGGCTCGATGGTGTAGTGCATGCGGGGCATGTCGTGCTGCTCCATGAAGCGCTCCAGGCCCGAGCGCTGACCGGTGCAGTAGAGCATCAGGAAGCCGCCGCCGCCCGCGCCGATGATCTTGCCGCCCAGGACGCCGTAGCGCTCGCGCACCTCGTCGTAGATCGTGTCGACCTTCTGCAGCGAGATCTTGCCCGACATCTTCTTCTTGTTCTGCCAGTGCTCGTCGAGCAGCTGGC
>DASUSN010000072.1:0-7846 GCA_036375075.1 Thermoanaerobaculia bacterium
GTGGCTTCAGCCCGCCCTCTCGTGGGCGGGGGGCCCCCCTCCCCGTCCGAGGGGCGGGCTGAAGCCACGCCCTACATTTGCCAATGGTCTTACGCCTCGGCGCGTGCGATCTCGATGGCCACCGGCATATCGCGGGTGATCGAGGTGACGTGCGCGCGAGGCTCGTCGTCGTATTCGGCGAACATCGCCTGCTGCCGCGCTCCTTCGATCAGCATCCGCCGCTCCTCGGCCGCGTCGATCCATCGCGCGACGTCGGCGAGCGTGCCGCGGTCGACGAGCTCGCGGTATTCGGCGCTGCCGGTAAGGGCGTCGATGGCCAGCACGGTGGCGTGCTCGTAGAAGCCGTCGTACCACCGGAACTGCGACGGATCGGCGTCGCGGATGACCTTCAGCATCAGCATCGCGGCGCGCACGGGCTCGAAGCCGTCGCGGTCGACGACGTTGATCAGCACGCCGCGGCAGCGCTGGCCCGCGTGCTTGTTGAACGTCGGGCGGAAGACGAAGGGCTGGAAGTCGACGCCGTACAGGCCGAGGCCGTTGAGCTGCGCGGCGAGGGCATGCTCGTCCAGCCACGGTGCGCCGATGATCTCGAACGGATGCGTCGTGCCGCGGCCTTCGCTGAGGTTCGTGCCTTCGAAGAGGCACGTGCCGGGATAGACCAGCGCCGTCTCCGGCGTGGCCATGTTCGGCGACGGATGCACCCACTGCAGGTGCGTCTCGCTCCACCACATGCCGCGCGTCCAGCCTCTCATCTTCACCACCTCGAGCTCGCAGCGCGGGAGCTGCGTCGCGTTGATGTACGCGGCGATCTCGCCGAGGGTGAGGCCGTGGCGGATGGGGAGCGGGTACTGGCCGACGAAGGTGAGGAACGGCGCGGCGAAGTTGACGTTGCCTTCGGCGATGCGCCCGCCGAGGGGGTTGGGACGGTCGAGGACGACGACGCGGGTGCGGGTCTGCGCGGCGACGGCCATGCAGTTTCCCAGCGTGGCGGCGTAGGTGTAGTAGCGCGAGCCGACGTCCTGCAGGTCCACCACGAGGGTGTCGATGTCGTGGAGCTGTTCGACCGTCGGGGCGAGCTGCGCGGAAGACTCGATTCCGTACAGCGACTCGACCGGAATGCCCTTGTACTCCTCGCGGTCGACGTGCTCGAGGTAGGCGACGTCGCCCCAGAAGCCGTGCTCGGGCGCGAACAGACGGACGAGGTCGACGCCATGCTGCAGGAGGACGTCGACGGTGCGGTTGCCGTTGCGGTCGATAGCGGCGTAGTTGGTGAGCAGCCCGATGCGTCCGGTGAGGGTTGCGGGGTCGAGAAGGTCGATGCCGAGTCGCATGACTCAGCTATAGCGGGTTTTCTGCCAGAGTTCCTCGGGGGCCTCGATAGAGAGTTCCTCGGGTTCCTCGGAGTTCCTCGGGTTCCTCGGAGGGGCGTCGGAGCGTGAGCTCCCAGGGTGGGGCCCCCTCCGAGGAACTCCGAGGAACCGAGGAACCCGAGGAACCGTCACTCCCTGTACAAAAGGAACTCGTCGCGCAGGCGGGCGAACTCGCGCAGGGGGTCCTCCCACTCGCGCACCCACTCGTCGACGTCGCCTCCGCCCTCGACGAGCTCGCGGTACTTGGAGCTGCCGGCGAGGAGGTCGATGGCCAGGCGGTCGGAGACGAACTCGTACGTCTCCGTGCGCCACTTGAACTCGTCCGGGTTCATGTCCCGCGCGACTTTCACGCACCAGAGGCCGGTGCGGTACGGCTCGAACGTGGCACGGTTGGTCACGTGCATCTCCACGCCGCCGCAGACCTTGCCGGCGTGCTTGTGGAAAGTGGGGATGAAGTAATGCGGACGGAAGCGGACGCCGGGGAGTCCCAGCCGGTTGAGGTTGTCGGCGAGCTTGAACGAGTCGAGCCACGGCGCGCCGAAGAACTCGAACGGATGGGTCGTGCCGCGGCCTTCGCTGAGGTTCGTTCCTTCGACCAGGCACATGCCGGGATAGACCGCGGCCGTATAGACCGTGGGCATGTTCGGCGAGGGGATGACCCACGGCAGCTCCGTGTCGCCCCACCACATCCAGCGGCGCCAGCCTTTCATCGGCACCACCGCCAGGTCGCACTCGATCTTGTGCACCTCGGCGTAGTACCGCTTGAACCACCGCGCCAGCTCGCCCGCGGTCATGCCGTGGCGCGTGGGCAGGGGGAACATGCCTACGAAGCTGGAGTACTTGTCCTCGCGGATGTTGCCTTCGAGATGCACGCCGTCGATCGGGTTCGGCCGGTCCAGGACGATGACCTGCACGCCCAGCGGGGCGGCTTCGCGCATGCAGATAGCCATCGTGTAGATGAAGGTGTAGTAGCGCGAGCCGATGTCCTGGAGGTCGATCACCAGCGCGTCGAGGCCGCGCAGCACCTCGCGGCGCGGCGCGAGGTCGGACTCGTTCTTACCGTACAGCGAATAGACCGGGAGGCCGGTCAGGGGATCCGTCGAGTGATCGACGTGGGCCATGTCCTGCGCCTCGCCCCAGATGCCGTGCTCCGGGCCGAAGAGCGCCGCGAGCTTCCACCCGCGCCCGGCCAGCAGCAGCTTCACGGCATGGGAGAGGTCGCGCGTGACGCCGCTCTGGTTGGTGACGAGGCCGATGCGCTTCCCCTGGATGCGCCAGGGCTCGTCGTCGATGAGAACTTCAAGGCCGGGGAGTACCGTCATGCGAGGTCTTTCCTTCGAGCAATTCGAGAGCGTGCGGAATGAGGTGCAGCACGGCTTCGAGATTCTCGACCGCGCCTTTGACGCTTCCCGGCAGATTCAGGATCAGTGCCGTACCGCGCGTCGCTGCCTGCGCGCGGGACAGCGCGGCCGTCGGCGTTTTCTGCAACGACGTCGCGCGCATCAGCTCGCCGAAGCCGGGAATGACCTTCTCGCACACCCGCAGCGTCGCCTCGGGCGTCACGTCGCGCTCGGCGATGCCGGTGCCTCCGGCGGTGACGATGAGCCGGCTGCCGTCGTTCGCGGCGTCGACGATTGCCGTGGCGATGAACTCGATCGTGTCGGCCACGATGACCACGGCGTCGACTTCATAGCCGTTCTTCTTCAGCAGGTCGCGCACCGCGGGGCCGGAGCGGTCTTCGCGCTCGCCCGTCGATGCAGCGTCGGAACAGGTGATGACTCGAGCGCGTATCATGCCGCGCGCGATTCTAATGAAGCGCACCGACTTCACCTACGAATTGCCCGACGAGCTCATCGCGCAGGAGCCGCGCGAGCGCGGGCGCTCGCGCATGCTGGTGGTCACGCCGCCGGATCGTTTCGAGCACGACACCTTCGCCAGTTTCCCCGGCCGCCTCGGCGATCGCGACGTGCTGGTCATCAACGACACGCGCGTGATCCCGGCGCGGCTGTACGCGCGGCCGAAGGGGCAGATGCAGAATCCGATCGAGTTTCTGCTGACGCGGGAGCGCGATCCGGCGACGTGGGAGACGTGGTGCCGTCCGGCGAAGCGGGTGAAGCCGGGGGACGTGGTGACGTTCTCCGACGAGCTGCGGGCGGAGGTGCTGGAGAAAGAGGAAGGGACGGTGGTCATCCGCTTCCTGGGCGATCTCCGCGAGATCGAGCGCCTCGGCATCCCGCCGCTGCCGCCGTACATCCAGCGTCCCGAGCCGCGGGACGGCGACCGGGAGGCGTATCAGACGGTTTACGCGGCGGCCCGAGGGGCGGTGGCGGCGCCGACGGCGGGGCTGCATTTCACGCAGGAGATCCTCGACCGCATCGCCGCGCGCGGCATCCCGATCGTGCGCGTGACGCTGCACGTGGGCATCGGCACGTTCAAGCCGGTGAAGGTCGACGACGTGGCCGACCACCGCATGGACTCGGAGCGGTACGACATCACGGCCGAGGCGGCGGAGGTGCTGAATGCGGCGCTGGCGGAGCGGCGGCCGATCGTGGCGGTGGGGACGACGAGCGTGCGCACGCTGGAGAGCGCGATCCGCGCGGGGCAGGGACGGTTCGTGCCCGGCCATGCGGAGACGTCGATCTTCATCACGCCCGGCTTCGCGTTCCAGGCCGTCGACCGCCTGCTGACGAACTTCCACCTGCCGGAGTCGACGCTGCTCATGCTGGTCTCCGCGTTCGCGGGCATGCAAACGATTCGTGACGCATACGCGGAGGCGATCCGGAACCGATATCTTTTCTACTCCTACGGGGATGCCATGTTCATCTCTTCGCGCGAAACATAGGACGAATAGGACCTATAGGACGAATAGGACCCATGAGTCCTATGGGTCCTATTCGTCCTATCCGTCCTATCCGTCCTATGAAAGGGCCTGATGAAGAACCTTCTGACCATTCTCCTGGCAATCACGCTGCTCGCCCCGGCCACGCTGGCCCAGAACCCTCCTCCCACCCCTCCCACCGACAAGAAAGCCGATCCCAAGGATCCGGAGAAGGCCGAACAGGAGCCGCGTCCGGTCGAGCAGGAGCTGCAGAAGCAGGAGTCGCAGAAGAAGGACGCGCCTCCGCAGCCGCAGCCGGCGCCGTTGCCCGCGGGCGCCGTCGCCCCGGCGACGGAGGCGGAGAAGAAGGAAGAGAAGAAGTGGGACGTGATGAATCCGCCGGGGCCGTCGTACGAGGTGCCGCTCGACGTCACGACCGGGACGTGGATGAGCGTCGACGTCTCGCCCGACGGCAAGGAGATCGTCTTCGACCTCCTCGGCGACATCTACACGATCCCGATGGCCGGCGGCGAAGCGAAGGCCATCGCCAGCGGTGTCGCGTGGGACATGCAACCGCGCTACTCGCCGAACGGGAAGTGGATCGCTTTCACCAGTGATCGCAGCGGCGGCGACAACCTCTGGGTGATGAACCGCGACGGCTCGGATCCGAAGCAGGTCACGTCCGAGTCGTTCCGTCTCCTGAACCAGCCGGTATGGTCGCCCGACAGCGAGTACCTGGTCGGCCGCAAGCACTTCACCTCCGAGCGCTCCCTCGGCGCGGGGGAGATGTGGATCTATCACCGCACCGGCGGCGAGGGCCTGCAACTGACGAAGAAGCGCACGGACCAGAAGGACACGGGCGAGCCGGTGTTCTCTCCCGACGGCCGCTACCTCTACTTCAGCGACGACGCCACGCCCGGCGCGATCTTCGAGTACAGCAAGGACCCGAACAGCCAGATCTACGTCATCCAGCGCCTCGACCGCGAGACCGGCGACGTGGACCGCTTCGTCACCGGCCCGGGCGGGTCGATCCGTCCGACGCCGTCGCCGGACGGCAAGTGGCTCGCGTTCATCCGGCGCGTCCGCTACAAGTCGACGCTGTACCTCAAGGACCTGGAGTCGGGCCGCGAGACGCCGATCTTCGACGGGCTCGATCGCGACATGCAGGAGACCTGGGCGGTGCACGGCGTCTATCCGTCGATGGCGTGGACGCCGGACAACCGGTCGATCGTCTTCTGGGCCGGCGGAAAGATCCACCGCATCGACGTCGCGTCGAAGCAGGTGACGAACATCCCGTTCCGCGTGAAGTCGACGCGGCGCGTGCAGGAAGCGGTGCGGTTCCCGGTGAAGGTGGCGCCGAAGAACTTCGACGTGAAGATGCTGCGCTGGGTGCGCACGTCGCCCAACGGCAAGCAGGTCCTCTATCAGACGCTCGGAGCCATCTACGTCAAAGATCTGGACGCTAAAAACGGACAGAGTGGCACCCCGCGCCGCCTGACCCGGCAGACCGACCACTTCGAGTTCTATCCGTCGTGGTCGCGCGACGGGAAGTCGATCGTGTACGTGACGTGGAGCGATGACAAGCTCGGCTCCGTGCGCGTCGCGCCCGCGGCCGGGGGCGAAGGCCGCACCGTCACGCCGAAGCCGGGTCATTACATCGAGCCGCAGTTCTCGCCGGACGGGTCGAAGATCGTCTACCGCACGACGAGCGACGGCTTTCTGCGCCCGAATCTCTACGCCGGCGAGGAGGCGATGTTCGTGATCCCCACGGCCGGCGGGACTCCGGTGCGCGTGAGCAAGCGGGGTGCGCTGCCGATGTTCGGCGCCGCCAACGACCGCATCTTCTTCACCACGTTCGAGGACGAAGGAAAGCGCGCGCTGCGCTCGATCGACCTGGACGGCAGCGACGAGCGCCAGCATGTGATCTCCGCGTTCGCGACGGAGTTCGCGATCTCGCCGGACGAGAAGTGGCTGGCCTGGGTCGAGAAGTTCGACGTGCACGTCGCGCCGTTCGTGCGCACGGGCAAGAGCATCGAGATCGCGCCGGGCATGAAGGCCGTGCCCTCGGCGACGGTCACGAAGGACGCGGGCGAGTATCTGCACTGGTCCGGCGACTCGCAGCGGGTCCACTGGTCGCTGGGGCCGGAGCTCTTCTCGCGCGACCTGAAGGACGCGTTCGCGTTCCTCGCGGGCGCGCCGGAGACGCTACCGGCGGCGCCGGAGCGCGGCGTCAACATCGGCTTCTCGCGGCCGTACGACGTGCCGTCCGGCAAGCTCGCGCTCACGGGCGCGCGCATCATCACCATGCGCGGCGACGAGGTGATCGAGAACGGCACGGTCGTCGTCGACGGGAACCGCATCGTGGCCGTCGGCGCGAACGTGAACGTGCCGGCGGACGCGAAGGTGATCGACGCCGCGGGCAAGACCATCATGCCGGGCATCATCGACGTGCACTGGCACGGGTCGATGGGCTCGGATCAGATCCTCCCGCAGCAGAACTGGGTCCACTACGCGGCCCTCGCCTTCGGGGTCACGACGATTCACGATCCGTCGAACGACACGGCGGAGATCTTCTCCGCGAGCGAGATGGCGAAGGCCGGGGCGATCGTGGCGCCGCGCATCTTCTCGACGGGAACGATCCTCTACGGCGCGAAGTCGCCGTATCGCGCGGACATCGAGTCGCTCGACGACGCGCTCGCGCATCTGCGGCGCATGAAGGCGGTGGGCGCGTTCAGCGTGAAGAGCTACAACCAGCCGCGCCGCGACCAACGCCAGCAGGTGCTCGAGGCCGCGCGGCAGACGCAGATGATGGTGGTGCCGGAAGGCGGGTCGCTGTTCCAGCACAACATGACCATGGTCGTGGACGGCCACACCGGCATCGAGCACTCGCTCCCGGTGCCGAATGTGTACGACGACGTGATGCAGCTCTGGCCGAAGACGCGCGTCGGCTACACGCCGACGGTGATCGTCGGCTACGGAGGCTCGTTCGGCGAGAACTACTGGTATCAGAAGACGAACGTCTACGACGACCCGCGCCTGACGAAGTTCGTGCCGCGGCGCATCCTCGACGCGCGCTCGCGCCGGCGGCCGATGATCCCGGACGAGGAGTTCAACCACGTCAGCGTCGCGCGCATCGTGAAGCGGCTCCAGGACGCGGGCGTGACGGTGCACGTCGGGGCCCACGGCCAGCGCGAAGGCCTCGGCGCGCACTGGGAGATGTGGATGATGGCGCAGGGCGGCATGGCGCCGCTGCAGGTGCTCCGGGCCGCGACCATCGACGGCGCGCGCTATCTGGCGATGGACCAGCACATCGGCTCGCTCGAGGCGGGCAAGCTCGCGGACCTGATCGTCCTCGACCGCAATCCGCTGGAGAACATCCAGAACACGCACTCCGTGCGCTACACGGTCGTCAACGGCCGGATCTTCGACGCCGCGACCATGAACGAGCTCGGGAACCACCCCCGCACCCGCAAGCCGCTGTACTTCGAGGTGGCGGGCACCGAAGGCTGGAGCGCGGCGGCCACGGAGGCGACCACGCACAGCGAACACTGAAATGTAGGGCGTGGCTTCAGCCCGCCCCCTCGTGGGCGGGTGGTGGCGCGCAGCCCGCGCCCACGAGGGGGGCGGGCTGAAGCCACGCCCTACATTTCACGTCAGA
>DASUSN010000073.1:0-43836 GCA_036375075.1 Thermoanaerobaculia bacterium
CCCCCCGTGGGCGGGGGCGTCCCCCGCCCCGCCCGGGGGGCGGGCTGAAGCCACGCCCTACATTTGGAGTGCGAAGGCGCGCGGCACTTGGAGTGCCGCGCGCTGGAATCCTTACTTGCGCTCGAGCGCCGCGAGGCGCTCTTCGAGGGCGCCGAGCTGGCCGCGGAGGACTTCCACTTCTTCGGTCTTCTTCTGCAGTTCCGCGGTGCGCTCCTCGAGGGCCTTGACGGCCGCGAGGGTCACGCTGGCGAGGTCCTGCACGCCGATGCTCGTGTTGCCGGCGCCGAGCTGGAAGGCCTCGGCGAAGTCTTCGGCCATCGGGCCCATGTGGCGCACGTCCTTGCCCTCGGTGATGTAGTTCCAGGTCGTGATCGGGAGGGCGCGGATCTTCGCGAGGACGTCCTCGCCGTCGACCGCTTCGAAGTTCTCCTTGGTCAGGCGGCTGGAGGTGCAGTTGAACACGCCCGAGCCGGCCGGCAGGTTGCAGCCGGTGGTGCCGCCGAGGTTCGTGCGGAAGCGGAAGCCGCCGGTGGCGCGGGCGGCAAACTCGTTGTTCGCGGTGTTGCGGAACGTGTCCGCCGAAGCCTGCGCCGCGCCGTCGCTCCAGATGAACGTGCCCTGGAAGCCGTTGTTCGACGCGAACTTGCCCATGGCCGTGGTGTGGTCCTGGTCGGCGGTCACGTTGTAGCCGATGGCCACCGCCGCGAGGCCGCGGATGTTGAACGTCTCCGGGTCGCACTTGCCGTTGATGTACGGGCCGCCCGACTTCGCGTTGTTGCCGAGGGCCACGCCGTACGTGTCACACACGCGATTCCCCGCGCCGGCGGAGAAGCCGGCCGCGCCCTTCACCTGGTTGCCGCTGCCGAACACGATGCTGCTGGTGCTCTCCGCGGAGTTGGTGTCGCCGAAAGCCAGTGCATAGAGACCGCTCGACGTCGAGTTGCTGCCGCCGGCCCAGGAGAAGAAGCCGACGTTCGCGTCATCCCACTCGTTGTCGGCATAGCCGGAGCGGAACGCGCCCTTGTACGTGTGCCACGACGTGCGGTAGCCCTTGCCTTCCATCGGGCTCGTGCCGATGCCGAGGTTGCCCGTGGCGACGAAGCTGCCGTTCTGGTAGACCTTGAAGAACGCCGGAGTGTGGCCGCCCGGGCCGGAACAGCAGGTCGAGCCGCCGCGCAGATTGATCATCGGCGCCGTGCCGTTCGCGTCGCCGACCGAGAGCTGTTCGGCCCCGGGAACGAACTTCACGAAGTTCGCATCGACGTACGCCTTGTTCGTCGCATCCTCCGGTCCGTTCGGGTTCCCGAGGTTGGTGATCCGGTTGCCGCTCATCGACAGGCCGCCCGCGAAGGTGTTCAGGGCCGACCAGGTGTTGGTGCCGCTGAGCGAGATGCCGGCGGCGGAATTCGCGATGAAGTATCCGTTGACGTCAATGATGACGTGCGTCGACGCACTGCTGTAGATGTCGACCGCGCCGTTCGTGCCGGCCGGGACGATCGCGGCGTTCGCGACGTTCTGGCCGACGACATAGTTCACCGTCGAGACCGTCGGCAGGCTCGCGCCCGTCGGATACGCCCGCAGATTGCCCGGGGCGGTCGGCGCCACGGCAGTGAGGTTCAGCGAGTAGGCCACGACGTCGGCCGGGAGTCCGGCACACGGGCCGTTGTTCAGGTCGAACGTCCGCGCCGTGCCCAGGCCGAAGATCGGTCCGCCGAAGGGTCCGGTCGCGAGACGCGTGTCGACGATGCGGCAGGGCGTCACGGCCACGAAGATGCTCTGCGCGGACGGCAGCGCGTTCGCTCCCAGCCGGAAGCGGCCCGAGGACGCCTCATTCATCTGGGAGAAAGGCACCTCCCAGTTGCGCAGGGGGATGTCGACGTCCGAGGGGGACTGCCCATACACCGGCAGCATGACGGCCGCCGCGGCGGCCAGAGTGAGGTTGCGAAGTACGTTTCGAAGGTTAATCACAGCGTCTCCCTTGTTTCGAGTCCAGGTTCGTTGGCGACAAGGTAGACAGCCACGCTTACGTCCCGCTTACGCTCTCAAAAACGGAAAATCGTAAGTGCCTCGTAAGTGCCGGTGCCGAAGATGCGCTCCATCATGCGTACCGCACTTCTCGCTCTCGCCCTCCTCGCCTCCACGCCGCTGGCCGCCAGCTCGTCGCATCTCGCCGGGCTTCCGGCCGGAAGAATCAAAGTCGACGTGATGAAAACCGTCACGGCGCCGCAGCCCACGGAGCTGACGGCGGAGAAGCTTCACTCCCTGATCAGCGGCGAGCGCGGCGGATGGCAGGTGAGCGCGCAGTCGGGCGAAGCCGTGCAGTTGGAAGCGTGGGAGCAGCGTCTGGCCATGACGGTTCCTCCTCGGAGCTCCTCGGGTTCCTCGGGTTCCTCGGAGCTCCTCGGGCGTGCCTCCGAGATGGTGTTCGAGAAGACCGGCGAAGCCGTGATCGAACTCGTTCCGACCGCGGACGGCCGGATGATGCTCCAGGCCGATGCCTCGCTGCCCGAGCTCTCCGGCATCGTTCTCGATGTCGTCAACGATACGGTCGAGACGCCGTTCGGCCGCACCACCGAGGTCGCCGAGGTGTCGACGAATCCGGACCGGTTCGCGCCGGGCGCGTGGAGCGGCACGCAGTGGCAGCTCGACGCCCCGGGCGACGGCCCGAGCCTGGGCACCAGCATCAAGTTCGCGATCGGCCGCCTGGCGGATGACCGCACGGTGCTGAAGTACGAGGCCAAGCAGGTCGAAGACGGCAAGATGCCTCGCCGCGCGAACTACCTCATCGTGCTGCAGTAAGACTTCCCTGTCATGCGTTTTGGCTAGACGACGCCGCGCACGATGTCCGCCACGACCCCCGCGAGCGCATCGACGCTCGCGTGTTGTTCGCACCAGGCCCGGGCGCGTGCGCCCATGGCTGCCGCGGCGGCGGGATCCTCGAGGATCGCGTCCAGCGCGCGAGCGAGGGCGGGAGGATCGGAGGGGGGCACGATCCTCCCCCGCCCCTCCGCGAGGATGGCGGCATTGTCGGCGACGTCGGTGGCAACGACCGGACGTGCGGCGGCCATCGCGTCGAGCAGCTTTGCCGGCAACTGCACCGCGCCGGCTGCCGTCCGGCGCTGCGGCACGACCACGGCGTCGGCTGCCGCGAGCAGGAAGCCGAGCTGCTCGAGCGGAAAGGGCGGGCGGAGCACCACGCTCTCCATCGACGGTGTATCCGCGTCGGTGCCGATGACAACCAACGTCGCCTTGCGATGCATGAGACGAACCGCGGCGGCGGCATCGTCGAGGCCCTTATGCGGCCGCGGTGTGCCGAGGAACATCACCACCGGCTCCTCGCCCACCCCGAGTGCCTCGCGCGCGGCGCCGCGCGCCTCGGGCATGGGGCGCAAACGCCGCGTGTCGCGGGCGTGCGGCACGAGCGTGCCGCCGAAGCGCTGCCGGAGCACGCTCGTCGCCACGGTGATCGCCGCGGCGCGGGACCGCAGCGCGAGCGCGAGGCGCGTCCAGGCGCGTCCGTGCGGATGGCCGAAGGAGTAGCGCGGATGCCCCGGCGGGCGGAACGCGAGCTCGTCGTCGTCGATGTCCAGGATCACCGGCCGCCGCGCGAGCAGGGCCGTCCCATAGCTGCTGACGAGGGGCTTCACCGCGTAGACGACCTCCCCGCGGATGTGCCGCGCCAGCCTCGCCATCGAGGCGGCGTACCGCGGAAACCAGGAGCCCGGAACCACCTCGCCGAGGGGATGGCCGCGCGCCGGCTCCCAGACGTCGCGGCCGAAGCGCGACCCGACCAGTTGCACGTCGAAATTACGCGCGAGCAGCTCGGAGAGGAGGATGGCGCGGTTCAGCGCGTTCTCCGAGACGTCCGACGAAACGACGGTGACGAGCATCAGCGGTACTCGAAGTAGCGGATTCCGAGGGTTCCCGCAAGGGAGCCGACGGCGTTCGCCATGAGCCGGAGCCCGCGCACGGGCGCGAACGGCGTCAGGCCCAGCCCCAGAACGAAGTGCGCGCAGGCGGCGGCGACGCGGCGCGGAACCCAGCGGGCCAGTGGCAGCACGCCGCGCTCCACGAACGCGCTGGCGTTCCCCTCGCGATAGGCCCGGCGCAGCAGCCAGCCGAGACGCACGCGCGACGGGGGCACGTCCTCCTCCACGACCGCACCGGCGGCCCAGACGATCCGCGCGCCGCCGAGTCGCGCGCGCAGGAAGAAGCGCGTATCGCCACCACCGGAGAGGCCGAACTCCGGCTCGAACGGGCCCTCTACAGCGCTCACGATTCCCGGAGCGCCGGCGTCCCGCCGGCTGGCCGGGCGGCGTCCCGCCGGCCGGTCCTCGGGAGGACGGAGCTCCATCTCATCGATGACCCGCCGGCTGACGAGGGCGTTCGCGGTCTCGGCGATCGGGACCGGGGTCCCGTCCGGGAGATGGCGATCGCGCGAAAACGCACCCCGCAGCCACCGCGGAGTCTCCTCCGGCAGATGCGCGATCACCGGGCCGGTGACGACCTCCGCGCCGGTGGCGCGCTGCACGCGCAGCAGCTCCGCGAGCCACTCCCGGCGCGGCACCTCGTCGTCGTCGATGAAGGCCAGCCATTCCGCGCCGCGCTCCAGCGCCAGGCGCACCGAGCGATTGCGGGCCAGCGAGATGTTGCGCTCCGGCTCGACGTCGTACACGACCGGAAACGGCAGCGCCGCTCGCGCCGCGTCCACGATCGCCCGCGCCGACGCGGCCGCGTCGTTGTCGACGACGGCCACCACCAGCCCACCGGCGTCCGCCGTGTCGAGCCGCGCCAGCGCGTCCAGCAGCGCGGCGAGCTGCGCCGGCCGGCGATAGGTCGCGATGCAGAGCGCCACGCTCAACGCCACGCTCAACGGAGAACCACGAATTCAGGGCGCACGGCATCGCCGGCGAGCCACTGGTAAAGTCGGATCGACCGGTGCGCGGCGTGGCTCCAGAGATACGACCGCTCGATGAGCGCCATCCCGCGCCGGCCCCGCTCCCGCAGCTCCACGCGCGGCAGCGACACCGCCTCGCGCAGCGCGCCGGCGATGCCCGCGACGTCCGGCGACACCCACCACCCGCTGCGCTCCCTCTCCAGGATGTGCCACGGCAGCGCCGCGCGCGTGGTGATGACCGGCACGCCGGCGCCGGCCGCTTCCGCGATGACGATGGCG
Source organism: Thermoanaerobaculia bacterium (assembly GCA_036375075.1). Lineage (GTDB taxonomy): Bacteria > Acidobacteriota > Thermoanaerobaculia > Gp7-AA8 > Gp7-AA8 > QHVT01. The sequence continues at coordinate 5,177 of DASUSN010000073.1, forward strand.
AAGTTGTCGAAGACCGTCGGCAGCGCGAAGAGGTCCGCGGCCGCGAAGGCGTCGCGTTTGGCCTGATCGAGCAGGGTCCCGGTGTAGTGCAGGCGATCCTGGAGGCCGAGCTCCTCGGCGCGGCGGCGCACCTCCTCCAGATACTCCGGCCGTTCGACCGGCCCGGCGACGACCGCGCGCCAGTCGCGCAGCGCCTCCCGCTCGCGCCCCATCGCCTCCACCATCATCAGCAGTCCCTTCGACGGGTGGATGCGCGACAGGAACAGCAGGATGCGCCCCTCGCCCGGGATGCCGTACGTCTCGCGAAAGCGCGCGCCGTCGCCGGTGGAGCGCAGCCAGCGCTCGTGTACGCCGTTGGCGATGACCGCGATCGGATTGCGCAGGCCGAGGTCGCGGAGGCCGCTGACTTCCGTCTCGCTGCTGACCTGCAGGCACGACGCCTCCTCGAGATTCGTGCCCGCCCACGTGGCCAGCGCGAGGCGCTTCTTCCAGCGCGAATACTGAAGGGCGCTGTGGCCGAGGAGGCCGTGGAGGGCGATGACCGTGGGGCGGTGGTGCCGCTCGCGCCAGACGCTCGTCATCCGCGAGAACGCCGGCCACAGGCCGTGCTGATGGAGGACGTCGAAGCCGCTCCCCTCCTCCGAGCGCGCCCACCGCTCGGCCGCCGGGCTGTAGCCGAGGGCGCGCGGACCGACGACCGGCGAGACGATCACGTGCGACCCGGGGTAGCGCGCCCGCATCTGCTCCAGGCGAACGGCGTCGCCGGGGGCAGCGTGGATCGTGGCCCGGTGCCCCAGCTCGCGTTGCGCGGCCGACAGCTCCCACACGCACGTCGACAGGCCGTTGGCCGGGCTGTGCAGGTACGGGTCGGGGAAGACGTGGAGGATGCGCAGCGGCTCGGCCGGCACGGTCGTCCCGGCCGGCAACGGCGCCTCGGTGCTCCTCGCGGGTCGGGTCGGCATCAGCTTCTCACCTGCAGCCCGCGCTCCCGCCGCGGCCAGAGCCATGTGTCGACCGTGAAACGAATCATCCGCTTCACCGGCCGCGGCAGGGCGCGGTGGCCGGCGGAGACGAGCGCGGCATAAGCGCGATTGCGGCGGCGGAACCGGCGGAGCGCGTCGTGAAACCCGGCCGGCTGCGCCTCGATCCGCGCCGCCAGCTCCCGCTCCGCGAGCTCCCACAGCTCCAGATCGAGCTCGTTGTTCCGCTCCAGCAACCGCCGCACCGCCGCGTCCACCGCCGCCACCGGCGGCCGGCGCTCCGTCACGTTCTCGCGCCGGTAGTGGATCGTCCGCCAGCCCAGGGCCCGCTGGAAGAGGAGGAGCGACTCGTCGAACCGGGCGTCGGTCCCGAACGCCGCCAGCTCGTGCAGCAGGTTGTGCTTCGCCGTGGCGAGCGTGTGACGGTCAGGCTCTCCGGAAAGGCCGCTGAGCTGGCGGGTCATGTCGTTGCGCAGCTCGAAATAGTCACTCCCGGCAAAGTCGGCGAGCGAGCCGGCGGCGTAGCGGGCGAGATCGTGCTCCGGGCCGCGCCTGCGGACGTAGTAGTAGAGCGAGACCAGACGGTCGACGGGATGGCGCAGCATGGTGATGGAGTCGGCCTCGATGCCCAGCGCGCGGTGCGCCCCAAACGGGATGTGGCCGACGATCGCCTGCACTTGAGCGAGCTGTTCCGGCGGCACGAGCGGCGTGGTCCCGCGCTTCGCGTACCACACCGCGTGCGGCGGATAATTGTGGCGGATCACGGCCCGCAGCGTCATGCCCGCTGCTTTCGGGACGTGCAGGAAGACCAGTCGCCGCATGCAGGAGCCATATACCGCAGAAATCGTGCTCGCGACCACGAGTGCCACGTCGTGTCCGCTTTGTGACGATCCCCGCTCGTCGCAGGCCACCCGCGAGCTGCACGACGTCCGCGGCGGCTCCGCCGGCACCTGGCGCTTCAAGACCTGCGACGGGTGCGGCGTGCACTACCTCGACCCGCGCCCGCTCGTACCGTCCGCGGCGTATCCCGTTCACTACAGCCAGCACGGGCAGCCCCCACTGCTGACGGCCATCGAGGGGCGCACGCGGCTGGGCACCCTGATCCGCCGCGCCGTGCTCCGCGCGCACGGCTATCCCCGCCTCGGCGGGCCGCCCCTCATCGGCGCGCTGCTGAAACGGATCCCGGCGATCCGCAGTGGGGCGTTCGCGCACTTCCCGCTCGTCCCCCCGGGCCGGGGCGGCGGGCTGCTCCTCGACGTCGGCTGCGGCAACGGCCGCTTTCTCCACTTCGCCCGCCTCCTCGGCTGGCAGGTGACGGGGATCGAGGCCGACCCCGCGAGCGCAGCGGTGGCGCGGCGCATCCTGCCGGACACGCCCATCCATCCGAGCTTCGAGACCGCGGGACTCGCAGCGCGGTCCGTGGACGTCGTGACCGCGAGCCACGTCGTCGAGCACCTCGCCGACCCGCGCGGCGTGCTCGCCGCAATGCGCCGCGTCCTGAAGGACGACGGCCTCCTCGGCGTCGCCGTCCCGAACTGGCACTCGCTCGGGCACCGCGTCTTCGGCGAGGCCTGGGCCGGCCTCGAGCCGTCGCGCCACCTGCTGATGTTCGACCGCCGCCGGCTCGTCGCCCTGCTGGAGGAGTGCGGCTTCACAGTCGCCGCCGTGCAGACCGACTCCATGCGCGCCCTCTCCCGCCTCGACGAGCACTGGCAGTTGCGCTTCGGCCGAAGCCCGTCGCACGTCGAGCGCGTCGCCGCGTTTGCGGTGTCGGCGGCGGTGGACGTCCTGTGGCCATCCCGCGGCGACCAGATCATCCTCTGGGCGCGCCCTCGCCCCTAATCATCAGTCCCTCCGTCCCACTCTGTGCCTCTGTGTCTCTGTGGTGAATACGAACGCGATCCAAGCCGCACCGTTACGGACTTGCGGCGCGTGTGCATTCACCACAGAGACACAGAGGCACAGAGTGGGACGGAGGATCAGATGACGCCGATCGCCTTCAACCACGCTTCGGCGAGCGGGGCCCACGCCGTTGCGGTCGAGGCGATGCGGCGCAATCCGAACGCATGGCCGCCGTTCGCGAAGATGTGGACCTCCGAGGGGACTCCGGCTTTGCGCAGCGCCGCGGCGTAGGCGAGCGAGTTCTCCACCGGATTCATGGGATCGTCGTACGCGTGAACGAGGAACGTAGGCGACGTCCGGTCCGTCACTCGAATGTCGGGATTGAGGACGAAGGTCCGTCTGGACGCCATGCGTCCCGGATAGAGCACGAGCGCGAAGTCCGGCCGCGAGCTCGTCCTGTCCGCGTCATCGACGGCCGGATAGAGGCGATCGAAGCGCGTGCTGGCCATGATCGCCATGTGCGCGCCGGCGGAGAACCCGATGACCCCGATCCTGTTCGGGTCGATCCGCCACTCCGCCGCCCGCGAGCGCACGATGCTCATCGCCCGCTGGGCGTCCACGTGCGCCGATGGGCACTCGCGGTAGGGGCCCTGATGCTCGCAGGGAACGCGGTACTTCAGCAACGCGCATGCGATCCCGTTCGAGACCAGCCAGTCGCAGATCTCCGTCCCCTCGATGTCGATGGCGAGGACATTGAACCCGCCGCCCGGATACACGATCACCGCCGGGGTCGCGGCGGTTTTCTTCGGCGCAGGATAGATCGTGACCGTCGGCCGGGTGACGTTCTCGATGTACATGTACGGCTTGCCGCCGACCAGCTTCTTCTGCCTGGTCTCGCCATTCAGCGCGTAGTGAAGCGCCTCGACGCCGACGCCGGGGCGCGGATCGGGAGGGCCGTCCGGCCACAGAACGATCTGCTCGTGGCCGCCAGCCGGCTGCCAGGTCGTTTGCGCGTCCGCGTTCTGCACGGCAGCGACGATCAGGCACAGCCCGAGCGCCACGCGTAAGGTCGTCTTCATCCGTCCTCGCCTTCCGGGAACGACGTATGCGCGCTCCGTACCTAGTGGGCCAACACGCGGTCTTCGTATGTTCGGAGCGGCCAGCGTACAAGCATACGAAAGCGGCGACTAGCCGTCGCCGCACTCCACATGGCTTTCCGATACCAAGTCTGGTCGCCCTTGGGCCGCGTGCTCGAGATCGTGGTGCAGGTGCGAGGACAACATCGTCTCGCGTATCTATGCAGATGATCTAAATAGAAAGCGATGGCCCCGAGCTAGACGGCGCTAGCGTTGAAGTCCCGCTCCCTCGTGGTGGTTCGGATCAATTCCCTTGCCGCGAAGACCAGGACGGTCGCTGACGGCACGAGGAGCACGAACCGGTTGAAGTAGCCAAAGCCCACGAACACATTAGGTCCTTCGGTTTTGCGCCAAACGAGTCCGAACAGGAGGAGTGTGAGGAGCGCGATGAGGACGGCCACGACCGGGACAGCCACGAGCAGAAGGAGACCTTGTCCCCAGCGTGGTCTCACCTTCATGACGAGCCGCGTGACCCTGCGGCTGACTATCCATGCAACGATCCCGGGAACGACGACCGCCGTAAGCATCGCGGGATGCCAGAGCGTCACAGGGTGATGTGCGAAGTGGATCTCCATTGGCGTTCTCGCCGATACGGACCTCACGCTCACCGGCAGAACCGTCACGAAGAGTACCGCAATCGAGATGACGATCCCTCCTGGACGGTCCGGATGTCAGTGCGAAGTCAGGCGTCTGGTGCACGTGCCGCGGCAGCACGCTACACTCAGCAGCTCGATGACTCTGGCCGAAAAGCTCGAGGGCGCGATTTGGGGTCTGCTGATCGGCGATGCCCTTGGTGTGCCTTACGAATTCCATCACCGCAATTCCATCCCTTCTGAGGAGGAGATCGAATTCACGCCACCGGCCGGCTTCGCCCGCTCGCATGTTGATGCGCCGCCAGGCACGTGGAGCGACGACGGTGCGCAAGCCCTCTGCCTCCTGGCCTCTCTGCTGTACCGCAAAGAGCTGGACGTCGAGGACCTGATGCGGCGGATCACCAACTGGTACGAGCTTGGGTACATGGCGGCCGATGGCCTTGTTTTCGACATTGGGGTACAGACCTCGATCGCGCTGATGTCGTTTCGCGCCGGCACGCCCGCAGCCGCATGCGGGCCGAACGGTGAGAGCGACAACGGAAACGGCTCGCTGATGCGCGTTCTGCCGCTGGCACTCTGGCACACGGGTCCAGACGCTGACCTCATTCGGGACGCGCGCCGGCAATCGGTCATCACGCACGGTCATGTTCGCTCGCAACTTTGCTGTGCCCTCTATTGCCTGTGGGCGCGACGCATGCTGGAGGGGCACCCGGAACCATGGGGATCGGCGGTTGGAGCTCTCCGGGCAACGCTGCCTTCCGGTTCCGGCGAGGAGCGCGAGCTGGAGTCGGTGATTCGCCCCGATGAGCGCGTCGAGGGAAGAGGAACCGGCTATGTCGTCGACTCGCTATGGTCCGTGAGGAACGTTCTGGAGCTCGGCACGTACGAAGCCGTCGTGAAAGCGGCGATCCGGTTGGGAAATGACACCGACACGACCGCAGCGATTGCAGGTGGTCTCGCGGGCATACGCGAAGGCATCCATGGAATCCCGCAGCGGTGGCGCGACGGCTTACGCGACCGCAGCCTGTTTTCCCCGCTGGTGGCGGAACTGGTGGCATCCAGAAGCGCTCGTGCATAGCATCGAGGCCGCCCCGAGCCGCTGAAGGAGCTGCGCCGCCTCATCGGCCGCGGCGCGAAGCAGCGGGAGCGGATCGCCGCTCGTGAACGTGAGCGTGCCCGCCAGTCGCCGCATGATGCGGCGCCCCGGCATAGTGCCGCGCCAGCACGTCGTCGCCAAAGTCGCCCTGCGGATTCCGCCAGACGGTGTGAATGTGGTTCCCGCTGTCGTCCGTGTTGTCGTACTCGATCAGCACTGTCGGGCCGTGAATGCGGTAGTAGTGCCGCTGCCCCGGCTGCGCGCTGCCTGCCCACGCGAAGTGCAGGTTCTCGATTCCGGCGCGCCGGATCTTCGCGATCTCGGCGTCTGCCGCCGGCTGCGGCGCATTCCGGACGTACACGCCCACGAGCTCGAGCAGCGCCTGTCGCTGCCGCTCGGTCATCGCCGCGGCGGCGAGGCCTTCAAACCTTTGCAGGCGAAGCGAGCGATCCGTTCCCGTGACGATGTCGGCCGGCGCACGAGCGCTGATGACCGCCTGCGCGCGCTGCGCGGTGTCGAGCGACTGCAGAAACGCGCGCGCGTGGTGCTCCTCGTCGCGCAGCAACTGCCATCCGGCGCGAGCACCGCTCGGCACGCGGGCAGGGTTCGCGCCGATGAACATCGGTGTGTACGACGTACCGCGCGGCGTATGCGTGACATTGAGCGAGAGGTGATGCCCTTCGAACCGCCAGCCCCACGGCAGCGCGGCAGGATCACCGAACAGGGAGAAGTAGTACCGCGCCGGATCGCGGAAGCGGCTGCCTTCCAGCCGGCCGAGGATCGGTTCGAGCTCGATGACGCCCGCCGCCTTCCGGTATCCGGCGGGCCCGAGGTTTGCGCGCAGGAATGAATGAAGCAGCGATGTCTGATCTTTGTTCAGGTCGCCGAGGGGAAGGCCGCCGCGGGACCGGGGAACGTAATGCCAGTCGAAACGCTCCTCATCGCTGAAGCGCATGAGCGCCTTCTGACGCATTGCCGGAGAGAGCGAGGAGAGAAACGCGCGGAGCGGATCGACCGTCGTCGCTGCGGCGATCAGCAACAGCGACGCGGCAGCGATGACGGATCTCGTGGGTCTCATGCTGACTCTCTTCCACCGCAGCAAGACGGTTGCCGGGTGCGAGTGGGGAATCTGTACCGCTGCTCGCCGGGCGCCAAGCCCCTCGGCGGCCCGAGCCGACTTGCAGCGCGATTCCAACCCATGGTAGCGAATCGTCAGCATCCGGATGTCGTGACCGCGCTTCAGGAGGGGGGTCGCGAAGGAATGGCGGAAGGTCTGGCAACTGGCGCGCTGGTCGATGGCCGGCCGTCGCGCGGACGGCGCGGGGCACGGCGCGCTGGACGTTCGTTTCGTGGTCGTGATGGCCGCCCCTCGATCGTCTCGCTCTTCCACCGCGCCGATGCGGGAAAACTCATTGCCCAGCGCCAGCCGCCCGACGCAGACGGGAACTTGCGGCGATCGCGTCCGACAGCCAGACGCGGCCGAATCTCGCGGCCAGGTCTTCCAGGTGCAGCGCAGGCGCGCGTACGAGTTGCTCGCTCGGTTCCGCTTGATGGACAAACAGGACCTGATTCGCTCCAGCGCTGCAACGTAGCCACCGGACACGCGTCAGTCGAACCCGATCCGCGGTGTCCGTCCAGAGCAGAGGGCTTCGCTCGGGTGGCGCGAAGGACCCGAACGATTGCGTTAGCCTGAGAGTCCCGGAAGCCTGACTCCTGAAGCGCAACGCCCAGCCCGCTCAACCGCCGCGACCAAGAGCCTGCTCGGCGATGTGCGACCGCCGTGTCGCGGCACGCATTCGTGAGTTCCGCGCGCGAGGGCGGGCGGTGCGTCGAAGTCAGCGCCGCGACGAGCATGCGTCGGGTGGGTGTGAAGCGCCGTCGTGCTGCATTCGGTTTACCGCGGGTGGCGGATGGGTGTGAAGGGGCCGAATGCAGCCACGACGGCGCGTGCGGGAGGCGCGTTTTTGCTGGTCGCGGCCCGCAATCCGCGACACCCTGAGCTGCGAGGCGGAACGTGACGCCGCCGAGCGCGACCACGATCGTGAAAGTGAACCGATCAGATAAAAGTGATCACGGGTCGGATTCACTGTCCTCCAGCGAGATTAAAGTGATCGCGCCTCGCTTAAATGATCGCGAGTCGAATTATGTGATCGCTGATCGGAAAAGTGATCGCGGGTCACTTTTATCCCCATCCGAGCCTGCGTAACTCTCGTCGTTCCCTTGGTGGAGCAGCGAAGGCGCGGGCCGCGCCGAGGACAAAGTGTTCGGGGCCGGCGCGGCGCTTGTCCGTCAACTGGTAACCCCAGCCTTCAGGGTGTGACCGGCAAGCGCTGCGACGGCCGAACACTTCCGATGTGAAGCCACAAGTGCCTGTTTTTAAAACACTTATGGGCTGGCACATCAGGGGCCGCGACACGGCATCGATGTACCGCTTGACGAAAACCTCTTCGGGACCTACCTTGAAGCACGTGGCATACATATCTCATATGTATCACGTGAGCATGAAAGGAGGTGATCGATGGCATCGAATGAACTGGTCCTTCTGCAAATTCGAATCCCCGCATCACCAAAATAGAAGGAGTGTTTATGGCTCACGATGAAACCCAAAAAGTCGGTACCTCCAGCGACGTGGAGCGAGAGCCGTGGCGAGTGCTGCGTACCGCAGTCGGGCCTGAATCACACGACCCGCCCGACAGCGGCGTCCCCGATGACGACGGCGACGACGGAGACCGCATCGGCCGGAACGAACCCATGAAACGGCTGAACTTGAATGTTCCAGCATCTGTCTTCCGCGAACTTCAGACTCTTGCGAAAAGTTCGGGGCGTTCGATGACAGAGCTGATCCGCTTCGCGCTTGGCCTCCTCCACTTTGTAATCACAGAGGTGCGAGGAAATCGGCGACTCGCCGTCACCGACAGCCGAGGCCGTGTCGTTAAGGAAGTGGTGTTGCCGTGGTAATCACTAACGAAAGGAGGGCTTGGATGCTGCGACCGATCCTGTGTGTACTTTCCGCCGCGCTTCGTGGACCGTCCGGATGATCAGCTCGAATGGAGGGTGTTTATGGATGACCAGGACCGCGTAAAACAGGAACCCACTGTGGCGGAGCCGAACGCCACTGTGGTGCCACTTGTAACAATCACCGACGAGTCGCTGGCAACGATCGTCACAACGCGTGACCCTGAGCACACCAGGCGGGAACTGGCCATAACATGGATCGCCGGCTCAATGATGGCGATCGCTATGCAGCTCCTTGTTATCCTTGTGATCGCAATGAAAGCGCAAAGCGTCGCTGAGATGACCACGTTTCTTGAGACCATGTACCCGCTGATGCTGAAGTTCAACCTAAGCGTGATCTGTCCGCCCGTGGCATACATGATTGCGAGTTATTTCTCGCGCAAGGAGGCAAGCAACAAACATTAATCGGCCGCGCGTAAGAGGGGAGCGCGGGGCGCCTGACAGCATCCCCAACTGTATCGGCCCCGCCAGCATTCTCCGCCCGCTCATTCCGAGTCCGCCATCATCGCACGCGTCGCCCACCTGTACTTCGTCGGACTGACGGCTGCGTCTCGCGACGACAGTCGCGCACACCGCCCTTGAGCTGCGCGATTAGGTTCTCTTGGTTACACCTCTGCCATGCCTCTTGCACGACCTCGGTGCACGACAGGTCCCCATCGTTGGTGATGAAGAAGAAGTACCGGACGTCGTCGAACAGCGCCTCTTCCCCTCTCTCGATCGAAAGATTCTTGCGCAGCGCAACGATCCGGTAGGGCCGCCGGCAACTGACGGGCTGGTACTCGAAGTCGAACACTTCTTCGCTCGTGGTCCGGATGACCTTGTACTCCCGTTCCCGGACGATCCGATCTTTGACGTTCTCGGGACGCGCCCGAAGCTCCAGCTCGGCGCGCCGTTCCAACTCCTGGTAGACCGTGTCCGGAACCCGGCCGGCCTGGGCGATCATGTTCGCTCGGGCGTCGTATCCGAGCACGAACCGCACTCCAGCATCGCTCCAGCGGTCCAGCTCCGTGGTCAGCGAAAAATCGGCGCCGCCTCGCAGCAGGACGTCCGTGAACCCGCCTCGCCGGACCAGCGCGATGGCCCGATCGAACAGCTCGGTCACTCCTTCGTGCGAGGGGCGGTTCCCGGGCCGATTCGCCAGGTACAACGGCTCTCCCGTGTTAGCAGCGACACCACCAGTGCGCTGTATCCCCAGATCCCGTTGTAGCTGATGTCCATCCCTTCCTTGCACTCACCCGTGGTCGGGATGATCGTTCCGTCGGCGTCGATCCGGGCCGTCTCGGATCGAAACGTTTCCGCCTGCCGGGCCCACACCTTCAGACGCGTCTCGTTGATCGCATCCATCAACCCATGGATCGACTCCGGGTCGACGCGCCTGCAGAAGTCTCCGGCCGTGGTCGGATCCGGCAGGCTTGCTGTCCCGAGCGCATTGAGCATCACTCGATCCTTGCGTCGGAGCTCGATGTCTTCGAGTCGCTCTCCCCCACACAGCGCGTTGTAGGCGATGTTCAGCACGTGGTCGGACTCGTGATACGGCTTGTGAATCTTCAACACGTTGACGTGGGCGTCAATCGCTTCGGCCAGTCCGATCCCGCGCACCACGCGCTGGACCGCTCCCATCCCGCCATGCGCCATCCCGCTCGTCCTGGCCGACAGCTCGTACTCGACGTTGCCGCCCCTCAGCACCGGCCTGCCCTCATTTGCCGCCACGGCCGACTTCAGTCGCCGCTCGATCCGCCTCTTCTCACGCGCCACTCTTTGCCGTACGATCTTCTTCACTCGAAAGGCCTTCTTTCGTGTTTCTTTCGTTCTTAGACACAACAATTGAAACACGGGGCTTTTCGAGCCTTCTACCTCTCTCTCACCTCACACCTTCGCTTGTTTAAGGGTTAGGTGTTGGCTACATGCGTAGGCTTCATTAGCGCTTTGAGTGCTTGCTCGTACCCCTGCCACGCGAGACCAATGGTTTCGATCTCGACGTCCCGTTCCAACGCGTGTCGCCAGCCATCGAATGCTTCACCCAAGAGATCAAACCAAAGGCGCTGGCGGAGGCGATCGTCGGTCGCTGTATCCGCAATGTCCTCTTGCAGTTGATGCAAGGTTTTGTACTGCAAATCACCAACGTGGAAGTCAAGCGAGATCAGCGCCTGCACCTTGACAGCACCGTAACGCCCTTCAAGGTCAGTCGTCTGCGCAAGCAATTTCCGTCGTAGGTCGAGCAACGCAGCGTCATCGTTCGAATACACGCTATGACGTGTACTAATCGCAGAATGATAGAGTTTCCGAAGGCTGTAGAAGCCTGAGAAAACTGCCGCTAACTCGTTCAGCACTTCGCGTCGCCGATCCTCAGCGGCACGGCGATTGGCATGCTGGCGCTCCATAATTTGCTCGGTGGCCTCCCGCGCCACTCGCCTCTCTTCAAGATCGGCATCCACGACACGCTTGATTAAAGTTCCGCCCAAGGCGATCAACGCGAAGGCCAAGCTTGCTTTCAGCGACTCCTCCAACACTGTTGCCACACGATCATCCTTCTTGTCGGTCGGAGCGGTACCCAAGTAAATCGTGACCACCGTAGCGAGAAGAGCTATCGCCGCTACCGTGGCAAGAGGCAGTAGTCGCCGTGCCTTTCCCGTTGAACCTTCGTCAATATATCGGGTGCTCATGACGGGGAGAGCCTCTAGAACCGCAGATCCCTACCACCTACTTCGTCGAGATTACCAACGCTTCAGAGGGTGCGTCGGCTGATATCGCGGAACTGGCGACAATATTTGCGCCTTTCCGATTCCACCGCCCCCTTCACAACATCGCCGCCCTCGGGCTCGTGGGCTCACTCCGGATCCAGACCGTGGTCGTCTTTACGCGCGCCTTCCGCCGCTTGCGTGGCCGGACCGCGTGCGGCCGGGTCGGGACGCAGTGTGTTCGGACCCCCGACGCAGTGCGTCCGTCCTCCGACGCAGTGTGTCCGGGCTCCGACGCAGTGTGTCCGGGCTCCGACGCAGTGTGTCCGGGCCCCGACGCAGTGTGTCCGGGCCCCGACGCAGCGTGTCGCGCCCGCATTTCGATGCGCGGAGTTACCACAAATGGTTCGTGTGGCGACGGCTACGATTGCCTCCGCACTCCAAACCGGAATCCGTGTCAGGAGAAGCGTCGAGCGAGGGATGACAGAGAGCACATCCCGTACTGCGGAGTAACATCCGGAGACGTGATCCCACCCTTGCGCGCGATCGGCTGGCCCCCGCTCTACGTTCTCTCCGGCATCGGCGGAGACGAACGTCTCTTCGAGGCCCAGCGCGCCGTTCGCGACGTCCGGCCGGTCCGCTGGATTCCGCCCGCCCACCCGCGCGAGCCGTTGGCGCGTTACGCCGCGCGGCTCGCGCGGGAGCTCCACGTCGAAGAGCCGTTCGACCTCGGCGGCGCCTCGTTCGGCGGCATGATCGCGCTCGAGCTCGCGCGGCATCTCACGCCGCGACGCGTGTTTCTGTTCGGAAGCTGCCGCTCGCCGCAGGGGGTCGCGCCGCTCCTCCGCGCGCTGCGGCGACTCACCGCGGTCCTTCCCGACCGGCTGCTGTCCCCGCCCCGGCCGCTCCAGCCGCTGGCCGCCCGCTGGTTCGGAGCCACAGCGCCGGAACACGTTCGTCTGTTCGCGGACATGCTCGCGGCAACACCGCCGGAGTTCCTCCGATGGGCGTCGAACGCCGTCTTCTCGTGGGACGGTGTTCCCGCGCTACCCATGCCCGTGCACCACGTGCACGGAGATCGAGACCGGCTGATCCCTCTTCACCGCGTGCGGCCGGATCGCGTGGTGGCCGGAGCCGGTCATCTGCTCAACCTGACCCACGGCAACGAAGTGAACGACTTCATCGCGACCCCCGGGCTACGCAGCTCTGACACGTTCGCGCGGTGAGGCCCCCGAATAGGAAAGCGGAGGCGATTGGAGGCTGTCTCAAATGTAGGGCGCGGCTTCAGCCCGCCTCTCGGACGGGGAGGGGGAATGCCCCGTACGCACTAACTTTGTTTCGTTCTAGGAGTGCGGTGGCGCGGGTGGCGGATGGGCGGGAGCCACCGCTCTGGTAGGGCGGGCAGGTATCGCCTTGGCTGTACCAGAGCGGCGGCTCCCACCCCATCCGCCACCCGCGCCACCGCACTCCTAGAACGCCGGAGCTAACGTCACAAGTTAGTGCGAATGGAGAATGCCCCCGCCCACGAGAGGGGCGGGCTGAAGCCACGCCCTACATTTGAGACAGCCTCCGGTTGCCTCCGCACTCCAAGAAGAGTGGCGCGTTAGGTCAAGGCAAGACCCTGATGTCGTCCTGCGTGCGCGGGGACGCTGACATAGATGCCGCCGGTGTGATCCTGCATGGCAAACCCCTGATCGAAGGTGCTCGAGCTGAACGCGCCGGAAGGCACCGTCGGCCGGCTGTGCATATTCGACGAGCGCATCCAGCGGCTACGCCGGCAGGGCCGCTACGCCGTCGAGGCGCGGTGGGCGGAGGTCACGCTGGAGGCGCTGAACGCGTATCACATGGCCAAGAAGCTGGCCAAGGACCCGCGCTACGCCGAACTGGTTGCGCACGTCGACACCATCCGTCGCCATCTCGCGCGCACGAACGCACCGAAGGGAAAGAAGCAGACGACGGATCGGGAGGCGGAAACGCAGGGAGGATGAGCCCCCGAAGAGGAATCTCTACGCTTCTGCCGACGTGACTGATTCGGAGCACAATGGCACGACACTGATCAGAGGAGGGTGTTCATGACCAATTGGGTTTGGGGACAGATCTCGTCGTTCGCCAGCCTCGGAGTCTTCGCGGGCTTCTTCGTGCTCTCGCTGATCTTCATCTTCGTGCTCTTCCCGCTCACGAAGCGGTACTACAAGGACATCACGACGCTGGACAGCAATCCCTGGGGCTTCACCGTGGCCGACGCGAACGCAACGCTGGCGAGGATGAACGAGCAGCAGCTTCGCGTGTATCGAATGCAGGAACTGCTTACCGATCTGATCTTCCCGCTCGTCTATGGGCTCGGCTTCGCCGTGGCCATGGTGCTGCTGGCGCGCTATGTCGGCGCGCCGCGCTGGCTCGTGCTCCTGCCGCTCGCGGCGGCGTTGGCGGACTACGTCGAGAACCTGTCCGTCGTATCGATGATCGGCCGCCGCCTTGCCGGCCGTGAGCTCGGCCCGATCGCCGGCGTCGGATCGTCGGCATCACGTCTCAAACACTTTCTGCTTCTGATCACCGTGCTCACGCTCTTCGGTCTCTCGGCGTGGGGCGTGTGGCGACGCTTCTTCAGCTGAAGCAGATGCTCGAGCTCAAGCCCGTTCCGTGTTCCCGAGCTACCGTCCCCGTCCACCACGTGCACGGAGAACGAGACCGGCTGATCCCGCTGCACCGTGTACGGCCGGATCGCGTGGTGGCCGCAGCCGGTCATCTGCTCAACGTAACCCACGGTGCCGAAGTGAACGACTTCATCGCTGGCGCGGACGCCCTCCCGGAAGCCGCGCGCCTTTGATGCCGCCGCGGAGTTTCATCACGCGACGCCCATCCTTCACACCATGGATTCGCGGGTTCGGACCAAAGCCGTCGCCCGCTTGATCCTGCGCGCGTAGATTCACGACATTCAGGAGGTGTGACGTGAGACTTCGCAGGCTTCTCGCGGTTCTGTTCCTCGCCCTTCCCGCGTTCTCGCAAGTCGATCCCGGCCCGCGCGGCGGCACGGCGGACGCCGGAGGTCCGCTCCCTTCCGTCGCCGCCAACAATCCCGTCACGATCCTCGACTTCTTCGACAACGGAAAGGAGGAGTTCGAGGCCATCAACTCGGTCTTCGGCACGATCCCCGGCGCGCCCGACCCCGGCCTCGGGCCGCGCTTCAACGCCCTCGGCTGCGCGCGCTGCCACGCGCATCCGGCGGTCGGCGGCACCAGCCCGGCCACCAATCCGCAGGTCGCCGACGCCACCGCTGCGGGCGCGACCAACACCATCCCGTCGTTCATCACCGCCACCGGCCCCGTTCGCGAGGTGCGCTTCAAGTACTTCACCGACGCCGCCGGCAATCCGATCACCACCCAGCCGAACGGCGGGGTCATGCCGCTCTACACGATCGCCGGACGCAGCGACGCGAGCACGTGCACGACGACGTACATCCAGCAGCCGAATTTCGCGGTTGCGGTCGCGAAGAACAACGTCTCCTTCCGCATCCCCACCCCGCTCTTCGGCCTCGGTCTGATCGAGAACATCGACGAGGGGACGCTGCAGCGCGGAATCGGAGGGAGTCCCTACCCGGTCGGCGGGACGTTCAACCGCAGCCCCAACGACGGCACGATCAGCCGCTTCGGATGGAAGGCACAGAACAAGTCTCTGGAGCTGTTCGCCGGTGAGGCCTACAACGTGGAGCAGGGCGTGAGCAACGAGCTGTTCCCGCAGGAGCGCCCGCACCCGGAAGAGAACCGCGACGGAATGAACGCCCTCGACCCGCGGTGCCTCCTCAATCCGACGCCTGAGGACCACACCAACTTCAACGCCCCCGCGGACGAGACGCCCAGCGATACGGTGCTGTTCGCGATCTTCATGCGCCTGCTCGCTCCGCCGGTGCAGAACCTCGGCAACCCGGTCACGAATCCGAACTTCTCCCGCGCGCTCAACGGCAGCAACATCTTCATCGACATCGGCTGCGGCTCGTGCCACCGCGAGAAGTTCCTCACCGCGCAGTCGTCGATCACGCCCGACCTCGGCAACCAGTACGCGCGGTTGTTCAGCGATCTCCAGCTCCACCACATGGGCACCGGCCTGGCCGACAACATCCAGCAGGGGAACGCCGGCGGCGATCAGTTCCGCACCGCGCCGCTGTGGGGTCTCGGCAAGCGGCGGTTCTTCCTGCACGACGGGCGGACCAGCAACCTGGTCACCGCCATCACCGCGCATCAGTCGGCCGGCTCGGACGCCAATCCGGTCATTCTCAATTACCTCGCGCTCAGCGCGAGCGACAAGCAGGACCTCATCTACTTCCTTCGATCGTTGTAGGAGACCCGAACCGATGCCGCTCCTGTTGCTGCTGCTTTGGCTGTCGCAGGCGACCCTAGTGCCGGAAGGCGAGATTCTCGTCAAGGGAGCGGTGCCGAGTGCGAGCGACGCCTCGACGCCCGTTCCGGAAGAGGGCCGCATCGGCGAGGGGCGGTATCGCAACGCGTATTTCGGCCTCACGTATCCGGTTCCCGCCGGCTGGATCGAGCAGCCGGCGGGACCGCCTCCGTCCGAGGCGGGCAGTTACGTGCTGACGCAGTTCGCGCTCCTGGACGGCGAGCGCGTGAAGGCGCACGTGCTGGTCTCGGCCCAGGACCTCTTCTTCGTCCCGTTCGAGGCGGCCGGCTCGAAGGACGTCGTGGCCAGGATGCGCACCATGGTCCAGGAACAGTACGCGTTCGAGAAAGGGCCGGACCAGGTGACCATCGCCGGCCGCACGTTCGAGCGGCTGGCGTACAAGGGACGGCGCGCAAAGCTGCACTGGCGGATGTTCACCACCGAAACGCGCTGCCACGCCCTCACGTTCACGTTCACCGGGAGCGACACCGCGGCGCTCGACGCCGCCGAGAAGGCGCTGGGCCAGGTCGTCCTCGGCGGCGACGCGCCCGCGTGCGTGAACGGCTACGCGCGCGATCACCTCGTGCAGAGGACGACGCCCGCGTTCCAGCAGCGCTACAACACCATCCCCGTGCGGGTGATCATCGACGCCGAGGGAAAGGTGAAGCACGCGCATCTCCTCAGCGCGTTCCCCGAACAGTCGGAGCCGATCCTGAAGGCGCTGCGCGACTGGCGCTTCCAGCCGTACGTCGTCGCCGGAAAGGCGGCGGAGGTGGAGACCGGGCTGGTATTCGGCCGGCCGCCGTCGCGCGTCGCGCCGTGAGGGCGAGGGTGCGGACGACGGCGCTCGTACGCGTTGAGATTCACCGCGATACGTAAATGAGTCTTGAAATTGCTCGGCCTGCCCGGCGCCGCGGCGATCACCGAGCTGCTATCGCTCGTTCCCGACGCGGGGACCGTCAGGCTGCGTCGCCGACGGTGATCTCGAGAACGTTCGATCGGTACCGGCCCGGACACCATTCGATGCGATAGATCCCCGGCTGGTCAAAGCGGTGTTGGCCGCGCCGCGATGTTAGGATCTCCGCCATGCAATTCAATCTGAACGGGATCGTCCGCTCCGGGGGCACGGCCCACCCCGGCGGGCCGGAAAACCCGATGAGTCCCACCTACATGCCGCTTCCGAACGTGCAGGTCCGGCTGTTCGACGCCGGCCTCTCCGCGCCGGTCGACCAGGGCGTCACAGACCAGAACGGCGCGTTTCACCTGCAGGCCTTCCATTACGGCGCGAGCTCGATCTACTACGTGACGGCCAGCGTCAGCGAGGAAGTCGTGCTGATGGCGGTGATCGGGCCGGCGCTGTTCGCCGACAACATCGTGGTCAACGAGTTGACGACCGTCGCCGCGGTCTACTCGCTCGCGCAGTTCTTCAACGAGCAGCAGGTCATCGAAGGGCCGCAGTTCGGGCTGCGCATCGCGGCGCTGATGAACACGAACATCGTGCAGGTGACCACCGGCGACTCGTCGAACGTCCTGACCGCGCCGCCGAACGGCGATCAGACCAACGCGTGGCGGCTGACGCTGTCGCTGGCGAACCTGCTCGTCACGTGCGTGCGCGACCCGCAGACCGCGTGCGCGGCGCTCTTCAACCTCACCACCCCGCCCGGCGGCACGCGCCCGGCGAACACCATCGCCGCGCTGCTGAACATCGCACGCGATCCGGCCAACCAGGTGCAGGCGATCTACGACCAGGCCCACGCGAGCGGCGTGTATTGGCCGCCGCTCGAGAACGTGCCGGACGCGTGGACACTCGCCGTGAAGGTGAACGACTCCGGCGACAACTCCATGATGTTCGCCGGGCCGGGCAACATCGCCTTCGACCGCTACGGCCGCGCGTGGATTCCGAACAACGTCGTGCAGGGACAGCCGTACTCGTGCACGTGGGCGATCCTGCTCGATCCCGCCGGGCGTCCGGCGATCGATGAAGAGAAACAACGGCTCTCCCCCATCACGGGCGGCGGCATCATCGGCGGCGGATTCGGCGTGGCGATCGACGCGAACGACCATGTCTGGCTCGGCAACTTCGGCTGGGGCGACGACCCGTACTACCCCGCCGAATGCGTCTCGGAGCTCAACCTCGATACGACGCCGGTCTCGCCGGCCGGCACCGGCGGCGCGGACCGCGTGCAGGGCACCGTCGTCGATCAGGCCGGCAACGTCTGGTTCGCCGGCTTTCAGAGCCACACCGTCTTCGTCTACATCAACGGCTCGCCGAACAACGTCGCGCGCTACGACCCGGACGACGACACGTTCGATCCGTTCGGCATCGCCATCGCCGCCGACGGCACTGCGTGGGTCACGAGCACGAACTCGCAGAGCCCGCAGATCGTGCACCTCCAGCTCGACACGGCGAACAACACCATCACGGCGATCGGCGCACCCATTCGCGTGGGTGCGCAGAACAAGGGCGTGGTCGTCGACTCCGGCGGCAACGTCTGGTTCGCCGCGGCGTCCGACAATCCGGCGAACGACTGCGTCTACTTCTTCGCGCCGGACGGCACGCGCAAGACGTTCCAGGGCGGCGGCATGCACGGCCCGTGGGGCATCGCACTCGACGGCGGCGGCAACCTCTGGGTCGGCAACTTCGGCTCGATGATTCCGGAGAATGTCTTCGAGGGGCGGGTCACGAGACTCGCCTCCGCGACGTCGTCGAATCCCGGCCAGCCGCTGACGCCGGCCACCGGCTACACGCTGCCGACCGCCGGAGATCCGGTGACGCTCGCGAACGGCGACCCGCTCTACGGCCCGGACACCGACCCGTGCCTCATCCCGATGATGCGCACGACCGGCCTGCAGGTCGACGCGGCCGGCAACGTCTGGACGTGCAACAACTGGAAACCGAACTTCACGGCCGACAACAAAGGCGGCAACCCCGGCGGCGACGGCATCGTGATCTTCGTCGGCGTGGCGACGCCGGTGGTCCCGAGAGGCGCGTGAACACGCCCACCCGCCGCCAGGAGCGCCGGCGTCCCCGCCGGCGCTCCATCACGCTGTAGGGGCTCGGGATGACACGTGGTGGCGGCTCTGCCGTATTTGGAGTGCGGAGCCAATCGATTGCCTCCGCACTCCAAAAGGGCCCTACAGCACGCACCAGCGCCATGACGCACCGTTAGCGGCCCGGCGGCATCCCGAACACGATCCCGGTCTCCACCTCCACCGCCCTCCCGCCGGCCCGGTAGGGCTTGAACGTCCAGTTGCGCAGCGCGGCGAGGATCGCCTGCGTCTGTTCCGGGAACGCGCTGAGGACGTGCGCATGCTTCACGCGTCCTTTCGCGTCGACGATCACACGGACCGGAATGGTGTTGAAGCGCCGCGTGGTGAAGAGCGGGTCTTCTTTCGCGACGACGTTCTGCGGCTCGGCATAGCCGGCGACGCACACCGGCGCGGTCATTTGGAGCGAGACGCCGGTCATCGCCTGCTCCGCAGCGTCGAGTGCAGCGGAGTCGGCGCCGGCGAACGTGAACACCAGGACGTGGCAGCGCGCGTCGGTCGCGAGCACGCGCCACCGGAGTCCGGCAACGGGGGATGCGTACGCGAGCCGGTGGAACGTGCGGGCGCCGATCGTGACCGCGGCGGGCTCGCTCTCGATCGTGTACCGCGACTCGAGTCCGGATCGCATCTCGGCGAGCAGCTCCTTCGCGTCCGCGACAGGGTTCAGCTTGAAAAAGAGATCGTGCGCCGTCACGACCACGAACGCACGCGGGATCCCGAAGTTCGCGAGCACGTACGTCCCGCTGTCGGAGGGGGGTGGCCCCGCCGGCTGTTCCGTCCAGCCGGCGGGAATGGGATACGTCAGACCGAAATAAGCATTGCGATAGCGGCCGCCCGCCACCCGCCCCTCCTCGGGTACGGGCGTCGTCGCGTCGCTCGCCGCCGGCGCCGTCCCCTTTACCAGGATCTGACCCTGCGGAACGACTGTCAGCCAGAGCAACAGTACGAGCGCCATCGAGGTTCTCTCCTAGAGCGATCGCAGGAAGTTGAGGACGTCCTGCTGGTTCTGCACCGGCATCGCCAGGAAAAGCTGGATCACCTGGTTCGCCTCGGAGCCGGGCGAGGCGTGCTGGGTGATGGCGGTGTAGAGGTTCGAGGTCCTGCCGTCGTGCAGGAAGAAGAGCCGCTGGCCGAGGCCCCAGAGCGGCGCGGTGCGGAACTGATCGCCTCCCGCGGCGCCTTCCTGGATGTCGTCCGCCAGACCGGTGCCCATCCGGTGGATCTGCAGGTCGCTCCACAGCGTGAACGTCTTGTTGCCGAGATCGGGCGTGATGCTCGAGGGCGCGGTTTTGAAGCTGGCTTTGTGGCAGTGCATGCAGCCGATGTCCGCGAAGAGTTGCCCGCCCCTCGCGATCGAGGTCGAGCCGCCCGGCGTGGCCGGGTCGGGATCCGGCGGCTTGAGCAGGCGCATGAACAGCGCGAACATCACCGCGTCGCTGGGCGTGCCGACCGCCGTCGTGTTGAAGTTCGTGTGGTCCTCGGGCGTCGCATTGAGCCGGCACGGTGCGGGAAGTCCGGCCGCGCGATCTTCATTCGGCGACGGCCGTTCGTTCGGCGCCAGCTCGTTGCTCACGCCCATCTCGATGTTGTACGCGCCGCCGGAGAACTGCTCCAGCGACTTGACCGACGCCTTCCAGCCGAAGCGGGCGATGGTGCCGTCGCCGCCGCGGTTGAACGTGCCGGCGATGCCCAGCGTTGCGCCGGGGTTCGTGGCGCGGTAGGCCAGGAGGGTCGAGTCGTCGACGTTCTCGATCAGACCGCTGCCGAACACCGGCGTCGGGATGCGGAAGATGATGTTGTTCTTCGCGATCATGTTCGCGAAGTTCGGCTGCTGGATCACCGACGCGGTGCAGGTGCTGGCGTCGACGCGTCCGGCGATGGTGTAGAGCGCGTGCACCCCGCCATCGGGCGCGCTCGGAATCGGATTTCCGGCGCCGTCGACGAAAAATTTGAATCGGGCCTCGCGCACCGGGCCGTTGATGGTGATGAACGGCGGCACGGTATTCGTCGCACCGTGCGCGGTCGCGTCGGCGACCTGTGGATTGGTGGCGGGGCTGGTGCCTCCCGTCGCCGGCTGCGAATGACAGGCGACGCAACTGCGCGAGTTGAACCGCGGCCCCAGTCCGCCGTCCGGCTCTCCCGGAATCGTCCCGAAGACGGAGTTCGTCTCCTCGAACCGATCCTTCGCGTCGTTGAAGAAGGTGAGAATCGTAACGGGATTATTCGCGGCGACGGAAGGGAGCGGAGCGCCCGCACCGGGCGGACCGCCGCGGGGACCGGGATCGACCTGCGCAAATACCTGGAAGACGACCAGAAACGCGGCGAGAGCTACCAACGGAACGGTACGCAGCCTCACGATTACCTCCTTTTCGCTTTAGGGACGTCCGGAGGGAAGCAGGATTTACGCCTGGTGCGGATCGGGTGAGGCGCACTCGGTGCGCGAGGCCCGATTCAAATTTTTCGATTCCGGCGCCGGCAATCCGATCCCGAGCGCACCCGACGGCGGAGTGCGCGCGCTTACCGGAGCCGCCCACGCGCAGCGCGGCGGACAGCTTCGTGTGACAGGTCGGAGGTCGAGCCAGCCGAGCTCCGGCTCCAACTGGGAACTCTAAGAACTCCTTCTCTCGGATTCCATGAATTCCCCATAAAGAGCACACATCAGCCGTCGTTCCTGGGGCGACCCACGAGCTTCAGTGTGGTCTCGGCCACACGCGAGGCGCGAACGTCCTCCGTCAGCACAGGCCACGGCGCGCGCTCCGCGACCGTAGTTCCACCCGTTCGGGCCACCGCTCGTCTTGATGCGGGCGCTCCATTGGTTGCTGACGGTCATGACCTCGAGCTCCCCCGTGCCCCAGTTGCCCACGGCCACGGAATGCGTTGCGCGCCCCACCCGCCCAGGTCCCTCGCTCGACGCTTCTAATGACACCTGTCCCGGAGGGACCACAAGAAGGTAGCCGGCGGCAAGCCGCGAAGCGGCGCAGCCACCGGGTAGGATCGCGACAGATTGTGCGCCCCGGAGGGGCGCCAGAGCACCTTCTGCGACCCCTTCGGGGCCGAAAATGGGCGAACGTGGTCCGGTGGCTGCGCGCTCCGCGCTTGCCACCGGCTACCTTCTGTCGCGCCTCCGGCGCAGAGGCAGCGTCATTTCATCCTCACCGGCGCATCGCGCCGTTTTTCAGGGCTCGGGATGACATTGGGGGACGGCTGCGTCGTTTGGAGTGCGGCGCACAACGCGGAGCGGAGTCCGAGTGCCTACAACACGCACCAGCGCCGCAGGAGGTTGTGGTAGACGCCGGTGAGCTGCAGGACCGACGCGTGCTCGGGGTGGTCGGCGCCGAGGCGTTGGATGGAGAGGTCGAGGTCGAAGAAGAGGGTGCGTTTGCCGTCGTCGGCGACCATGCTCTGGATCCAGAAGAACGAGCTCACGCGCGCCGCTGAACTGCGCGCCCGCGCCGACGCTGAGCGCCTGCGACACGCGCACGTCGCTCGAGGTGCGAGTACGACGTCAGGATCGACCAGCCGTCGGTGATGTTGCCGGTGAGGCCGAGCCTGGAACCGCTCGCAGTTCTGCTTGTACTTCACGTTCCAGGGCACGCCCGCTCGCTCTGCGTCGTTTGGAGTGCGGAGGCAACTGATTGCCTCCGCACTCCACGACGCGATAGAGGTAGGAAGAGGCCCCGTATGAGCCTCCCCCTCCCTGCGAACCGGACGTGCGGATCTCCCGCATCCGGCTCTCCAGCCGGTGGGTACCTCATAGGGCAGATGGGAACGTGGGGCTGGTAGCGCGTGAAAGCAGCCGTTCACGTCAACTGCCCATCGCGATCTTCAGAGCCTTCAGTTCGTCGCGATGAACATACTTTTGACCGGCGACCGGGCCTGACGGATCCAAGCGCTCGCCTTTGTCGATCACCACGAAGTCATCGAGCGACTCCGGCCGGCCGCCGCCCTGCATCTGCACGCTGAGGATCGGGTCGTTGTCCGCGTTCGAGTGCACTTCCAGGTGATCGCTGTACGTGCGAAAGACGCTGTGGACCTGGCGAATGTTGTGCGGTCGTCGCGCCAGAAAGCGGTTCTTGATCCGCGGCAGCTCGCCGGGCATGACGAAGGCGATGTCGATCTGCAAGGACTGGCCCGGGTACAGCGTGAGCGGCTGCGCAATCGACGAAGCGATGCGGAAAGGCACCGTGCGGGGTGCCGTGATCTCCGTGATCTCGACCGGAAGCTCACCGGAAGCGGTGACCACGAACGATGCCGTGCCGGACTGCCCCGGCAGCAGGCCGGCGAAACGGAGCACTCGCGGTTCCGCAACGACGGCTCGCTGGGGCGCCGGTTTCGGCTGCGGTTGCGTGTATCCCGACACACGCGCCAACAGCAACAGGCACACCGCCAGGGCCTTTACCGTCAAGCCGCGCGCGCTGCCGTCGTCAAATCGGAAGCCGTCGCGGAAGCCTGCGTATGTTCCCTCGTATTCGCCATAAGCGTTGAGTGCGAGCCACGTGATCAACTGCTCTACGCGCCAATTGCGGCCCGGCACCTGCTGGTGGTCGCCGATCCGAAGCGGACCGGCCACCGTGTCGTTGCAGAACCAGCAATCGAACAGTGCCAGGATTTCCGCGTCCATCGCGTCATTTGCGAGCCAATCGGGCAATCGCCGATTCAGTTCTTCCTCGTATTGCGAGTGCCAGTTGCCGCTGCAGCCCGCAGCGTGATGCGGCACGCTCGAGTCCTGAACCGCATGCATGACGAAGCCGAAATGTGTCGGGTCCGGAACGCGCGCGCACGCCACCAGGCTCCACCAGTACTGCCCGACGTTGTCCACCGGCATGAAGACGCTGTAGGGCACTCCCTTGCCACCGCCGCCGAGGCACTCCGCGAGCGGGAAGCGAGCCCCGAGCTGCTTCTCGAGGTCGTCGAAGCGGCTCCTGTCGGCCGGCGTTGCATACCGTTCCATCGCCGGTGAGCACCCGCGGTACCACGCACCGCCACGCACGTGAACGTATTCGTCATTGAGGTAGTGGTTGATCGCCTCGTCTGTCGTGAGCTTCGCGCCGAGGCTGTTCACTACGCCAACGGCCTCCGCGCAGAACACGGCGGCGAGGCCATGCGCATTGTGGCGCAGGGCGTTTTCCGCGGCTTCGAATTCATCACGGCTTGCGGAGCCGTTGTAATAGCTGTATCCGTCAAAGTCATCGAACGCGCCGGGACCCTTGCGAATGTCGATGAAATGGTTGAAGGCCGTGTATTTCGCGCCGTTGAATGATGTCGCCGGTACGTCGTCATCGTCGAACCACTTCTTGACATGAGGATCGTCGCGACCGCTCTCGACGTCGACCAGTTCGACATCGGTCTGGTCGTCGAAGTCGTATGCCGCCTGCGCCGCCACATCCCCGTTGGCCAGGAATGGAAGATCGGGGCAACGTCGGCGAAGCAAATTGAAGACGGTCAATGTCACGAGCTTGTGAGTGTCCTGAAGCATCTTGTCTCTCCTTTCGGAGCGAATCTAAAGCGCGTGACAGTCGACAACGATGACGATGATCCCCTCACGATTTGTCGATCGTTACTGTAATCGGGGCCTCAGAACTGCTGAGCTATGCGGTTCGGCAAAAACACCTGCCTCGCATGAGTAGTCTGACGCTGAGGGATGAGGCGCTGCGCAACCGCGGAGCGAGGCATGCGTTGCGTGCCCCGCCCGCCCGGGTCCCTCACTCGACGCTCGGGATGACATTTGGAGACGGCTGCGTCGTTTGGAGTGCGGCGCACAACGCAGAGCGGAGTCCGAGTGCCTACAGCACGCACCAGCGCCGCAGGAGGTTGTGGTACACGCCGGTGAGCTGCAGGACCGACGCGTGCTCGGGGTGGTCGGCGCCGAGGCGTTGGATGGAGAGGTCGAGGTCGAAGAGGAGGGTGCGTTTGCCGTCGTCGGCGACCATGCTCTGGATCCAGAAGAACGAGCTCACGCGCGCGGCGCGGGTCACGGGGCGCACGTGGTGCAGGCTGCTCGCGGGGTAGAGGATCAGGTTGCCCGCCGCGAGCTTCACGGACTGGACGCCGAAGGTGTCTTCGATGACCAGCTCCCCGCCGTCGTACTCGGCGGGCTCGGACAGAAACAGGGTCGCGGAGAGGTCGGTGCGGAGGTGGTGGCCCGTGCCCGCGATCTGGCGCACGGCGTTGTCGACGTGGGAGCCGAAGGACTGGCCGGTGGAGTAGCGGTTGAAGAGCGGCGGGAAGACGTGCAGCGGCAGCGCGGCGGAGCGGAACAGCGGGCTGCGCGCGAGCGCGTCGACGATCGACGCGCCCACGCGCCGGGCGGCGGGGTGGTCTTCCGGGATCTGTTCGTTGTGCTTCGCGCGCGCGGACTGATGTCCGGCCGTGACGCGGCCGTCGATCCACTCGGCCGCGTCCAGGACCGCGCGCGCGTCGCGCACCTGCTCCGGACTCAGAACGTTCGGGATCTGCAGCAGCATCAGAAATCGACTTCCGCGCTGAGGACCATCGAGCGGCCCGCGCCCGGCACGTAGTGTCCGCCGCCGACGCGGTCGACGTATTCGGCGCCGGCGAGGTTGTTCACGTTCAGGCGCAGCGTCAGCGACGGCGACACGGCATAAGCGGCCATCGCGCTGACCAGCCAGTAGCTCGGCACTTCCGCCGTGTTCGTCGCGTTGCGGAAGACGGAGTCCATGAACTGCGCGCCCGCGCCGACGCTGAGCGCCTGCGACACGCGCACGTCGCTCCAGACGTTGAACGAGCTCTCCGGCACGAACGCCAGCACCGCGCCTTCTTCGAGCGGATGGGCCGACGCCACGAATTCGCTGTCGAGGTGCGAGTACGACGTCAGGATCGACCAGCGGTCGGTGATGTTGCCGGTGAGGCCGAGCTCGAGGCCGTCGACGCGCTGCTCGCCGCCGAGGACGTACGGCTCGGTCGTCGCGCCGCGGGTGCGGGCGTTGGTCTTCTCCGTCCGGAACAGCGCGGCCGTGGCGATGGCCCGTCCGCCGCCGGCTTCCCATTTCGCGCCGAGCTCCAGGTTGCGGCTCTTCTCCGGCGCGAGGTTCACGTTGTTGATCGCGGTCGGAGAATCGGAGAGTGCGGCGCCGCCGGCACCCGCCTCGACGGACGGATTGAACGACGTCGCGTGGCTGGCGTAGACGCTGGTGTTCGCGCGCGGCTTGAACACGACCCCGGCGCTCCAGCTCAACATGCGGTCGTCGCGGCCGAGGAAGCTCTTCACGCCCGTGGCGGCGTTCGTCAGCTCGTAGTCGACGTTCACCGAGTCCCACCGCAGTCCCGCGGTGGCTTCCCAGCGCGAGCCGAGGTGCAGCGTGTCGAAGGCATAGATGCCCGCCAGCGACATCGCGGTGTCCTCCGGATTCCCGTTGTTGGCCGGCATCGGGCCGAGGGGCGATTGGCGCGGATCGGGATCGGTGAGGTTCGTCTGCGGCTGGTTCGTCGTCTGCGACTGGCGGCGGACGAAGGTCGTCTCGCGGCCGATCTCCACGCCGGCGACGAGCGCGTGCTGCAGGCCGCCGGTGCGGAACGAGCCCGTGACGCTGCTCTGGTTCGTGAGCTGCCCCTGCTCCATGTGCCGCTGCTGGAGCTGGCGGTTCGGCGGGCGCGGCGACGTGATCGCGGAGTCGCGGTGGTTGTCGCCCCAGCGGGCGATGTTGCGCAGCGTCCAGCCGTCGCGCAGGTCGCGCTCGAACGTGGCCGTGGCGACGTCGCTGGTCACGTCCTCGTAGTCGTAGCCTTCCAGGCCGTAGAAGTTGCTCTGGTCCACGCGCGGGCTGGTCTCGATCGCCGCCCACGGCAGGCCGTAGTCGGGGACGTTGTCTTGCGTCAGGTGCTGGTACGCGAGCGTGAAGCGCGAGGGCTTGCCCATGCCGAGGGAGAGGGAGGGCGCGATGCCCCAGCCGCTGTTGCGGACGACGTCGCGGCCCGGGACGCCGCCGGACGTGGCCATCGCCGCGATGCGCAGCGCCGCTCCGGGAGCGGTGCCGAGCGGCGTGTTGGCGTCGACGGTCAGGCGCGTCTGCTCGGCGTTGCCCGCGGCGAAAGTCGCGCGCGTGAACGCCTCCGGCTTCGGCGACTTCGTCACGAGGTTGACCGTTCCGCCCGTGCCTCCCCGGCCGGCGACCGCGCCCGACGGCCCTTTCAGGACTTCGACCTGCTCGAGGTTGAACGCGTCGCGCGTGTACGCGCCGGCCTCGCGCACGCCGTCGAGCATGACGTCGTTCCCGGCGCTGAACCCGCGCATGCTGAACGCGTCGCCCGGCGTGGCGCCGCCCTCCCCTGCCTGGAACGTGATGCCCGGCGTGTTGCGCAGCACGTCGCGCAGCGTGGTCGCGCCCTGGGCAAGGAACACCTCGTCCGGGATGACCGCGACCGTGCGCGGCGTCTCCAGCAGCGGCTGGGTGAACTTCGGCGACGCGATCTCCGGCGCGGGCGCGGCGACGTCCACGGTCTCCGCCAGCCCGGGCAGCATGAGCGTCGCGGTGCGGCGTCCGGTCAGCCGGAACTGCACCCCGCTCCCGTCGAGCAGCCGCGTCAGCCCCTCGGCATCCGACAGCAGGCCCGTGACGCCGGGGCTCTGCAGCGCGTCGAGCACGGCGCGATCGAAGCCGGTGCGCACGGTCATCCCGCTGGCGGCCTCGAACGCGCGCAGCGCTTCGGCGAGCGTTCCGGCGGGGATCGCGAATTGCCGGAGCGGCAGGCCGGCGACTGCGCGCGCGCGGCCGTCGCCGGCGCTGCCGGACGGGGTCTGCGCGATGGCGACGCGGGTCCCGAACGCGGAGCACGCCACCAGCGCGCCCGCGGTCATGCGGCGGAGTTGTTTCGTTCTACGTCCACTCATGCGTTGCTTTCCTCTTCCACGAGTTGTCGTTGCGGTGCTGCGGGCGCGCCGCGGAGGGCGCGGGTGAATCGGCGGAGGGCGAGGGCGATCCCGGTGTAGACCAGCATCACGGCGGCGGCGGATGCGAGCATGGCGATGAACTGGCCGGGGAGACCGCCCGCCTCGCCGGTGTGGATCCAGCGCAGCCAGGCGCGGGCCTGCTGCCCCGCTTCCTGCTGCGCGTAGGTCTTGTGCTCGACGGCCTGTCCGGTGCGCGGGTCGATCAGGAGCTGCGAGCGCTTGTCCGGACGGGCGCCGTTGCCCTCGTCCACGGCGAAGGTCACCGGTCCCTTCTTCGAGAGCGGCAGGCGGAGCGAGATCGACTGCCACCGCGGCGCGACGCGTCCGGTCTCGGTCCGCGCGGCGGTCCAGAGGCGGTCGAGGGCGGCGAGATCGAGCTTGCCGCCGGGACGCTCACCGGCGCGCTCGCCGCCCGCCTGCTGCTGCTTCGGCGGCGTGCTGCCGAACGCGCGGTAGACGAGCCGCGACGCCCACGGGTACGAGATCACGACCGCGGAGAAGACGATCGCCACCAGCGGCAGGAAGGCCCAGATGCCGAACACGTGGTGCCACGCGAAATCGCGCGCGCGGCCCCGCAGCCCGCCGCGGAACAGCGCCGCGTTGCGGAAGGCCTTGCGCGTGGCGCGGCGCGGGATCCAGAGGAACAGTCCCGACAGGACGATGAACAGGAAGGCCAGGTTCGACGCGCCGGTGATGGCCTTGCCGCGGTCGCGCCCCTCGCCCTTCATGGCCAGCCAGCGATGCAGGTTCTCGTTCACCTCGAAGAAGCGGTGGACCGCGGCGTTGCCCGAGCCGAGGACCGCGCCGGTGTACGGATTGACGTAGAGTGTGAGCTCGCGCCCGAAGGCCACGGTCACCGGCGCGAAGCGATCGGCCCGAATCACGATGTTGGACGGCTTCGCCTCGGGCGCCGCGGCCCGGGCCGCGCCCATCGCCGCATCGACGACGCGGGACAGCGGCAGCGGCGCGCGCGCCACGTCGGCGGCCGACGCCCGCAAATCGCGGTTGGCGAATCCGGCGATCTGCTTCTCGAACGCGAGCAGCACGCCGGTGACGGACATCACCAGGATCACGACCCCCGCCGCCACTCCCGCGGCGAGGTGAAGCCAGAACAGAACCTTGCGCAACGCGCCTCCTGCGATTGAGACTTAGTCTCAACTGATCGGGCCAAAACGTACGCGTCTCAATTGGATTCGTCAAGCCCCAAACCCTGTCATCCCGAGCGTCGAGCGAGGACCTGGGTGGGCGGGGCGGCAGGTCTGAGAAGTCTCAAAGTCTCAAAGTCGCAAGTCTCAAAGAAGGCGCCGACGGTACTCTTTGCGACTTTGAGACTTTGCGACCGCCCCGCCCGCCCAGGTCCCTCGCTCGACACTCGGGATGACAGGCATGTCGCAGCCAGTGCGTTTGCTCAGAGAGGCTCCCCGCTCCGCTGCAGCGTGCGCACGCGCTCCTCCAGCACGGACACGTCGACGACCTCGCGTGCGGGACACGCGGCGCAGCTCGGGCGGAGCTGGCCGGTCAGGAGCTCGTCGCGGAGGCGGAGGAACGGTCCGCCGTCGATGATGGCGCCGAGGGATTGCGTCGAGAGCTGGCCGAAGGAGGAGTCGATGAAGCAGCACGGGCGCACGCCGCCGTTCGACTGCACGAACGCCGCGTTCCACGGATCGACGCAGTCGCGCGTCTTCCGGCCCCGCACCTCCGCGTAGTGTGTGCGCTTCTCCCCCGCGGCGGCGCCGCGCACGGAAGTCTCGACGACCTCGTCGCGGAGGAAGGACGTGCGCAGCGGATCGTCGATCTCCGTCGCCGCGCCCGCGGCTTCGACGCGCGCGACGGTCTCGCGGAACGCCGCCTTCGCGTGCGGCACCGTCGTGGCGTGCCGCACGGCCTCGACGCCCGGGATGTCCGGATACTCGACGAGATCGCCGAAACGGAACGCGCGCACGCCGCGCGCGAGCATGGCGTCGGCGAGCTCGGGCAGCGTGCCGACGTTGGCGTCGGAGACCACGACGCTGACCGCGACGTTCGCGTGGAGCGCGCGCAGCCGGTCCAGGTTGTGGAGGATCGTCTCGAGCCTCGCGCCGCGCCGCAGCCGCGCCAGCAGCTCCGCGTCCATCGTGTCGAGGCTCACCAGGACCCGGTCGAACCGCGCCAGGATCGCGATCTCGTCGTCCCGCAGCTCGCGCGCGAGGTTGGTCGTGAGGTGCAGGCGGAAGCCTTCGTTGAGCATGCGCAGCGCCAGTTGCCACCAGGCCGGGACGAACGTGGTCTCGCCGTGGCCGTTGAGGATCACCACCCGCACGCCACGCCGCTTCATCTCCGCGATGAACGCGTCTCCGTCCTCGATGGTCAGGTCCATGCCGCGGTACCCGGGCTGGCTGACGGCGCAGTAGACGCAGCGCAGATTGCAGCGCGTCGTCAGCTCGATGTAGACGTAGTCCGTCGGCGCCGCCTGGCGCAACGCGCGCAGTTCCCTGCGCCGCGACACGATCAGCGCCGCGATCCCGCCCGCGAACAGCAGGAGCGAGGCCGGTGCCGTCAGCAGCACCGCCTGCGGGACCAGCGATCTGCCGGCCAGCAGTTCCACCGGCTCGAGCGCGAGCATCGCCGCCGCGACCGCCGCGATCGGAACCGCCCGCCGGTAGCGCAGCAGCGCGAACAGCATCGGAATCGCGAGCACGACGTACTGCAGCCAGACGGTGGCCGGCGCGAGCAGCGCGATCAGCACGCCGAGGCTCACCGCGAGGAGCTCGTCGCGTTTGCGCGACCAGACCAGCGCCACGGCCCCCGCCGCGGCCAGGAGCGCCGTCACCACCGCGCTCCAGCCCACGCCATATGCGCGGAAGAGCTCCAGCGCCGGCGCGACGTTGCGGAAGCGCGGCGGCGTGCGCGACGCGAACTCGGACGCCACGCCCAGCCAGTCCAGCCAGACGCGCGGCGAGCCGTAGACGATCGACGCGAGCGCGAACGCCGCGACGAAGCCGATCGCCGCGCCTTCGAGCTTCCGCCGCAGGTCGCGCGACGCGATCAGCGCGATCGCGGCCAGCAGGAGGTTCGGTTTGAACGCGATCGTCAGCGCCAGGATCGCGCCCGCCGCGCGCGGGAAGCGCGCGCCCGCCGCAACGAAGCCGGCGATGCCGAGGAGCTGCAGGCAGCCGACGTTGCCGACGAAGACGTCCGCCTTCAGCGGAAAGAAGAAGCGCAACAGCGCCGCGAGCGCGAGCAGCGTCACCGCCCACGGCAGCCGCGCGTGCCGGCCGAGGAGCAGCACGCCCGCGCAGAACGCGATCAGCAGCAGCCACCGGAAGCTCGCGAGCGCGCGCTCGTAGTCCGCGTCGAGCCAGAGCAGCGTCGCGTACAGAAACGGCGTCGCCGTGTTGTCCAGCGTCCGCCGGAGCCTCGCATCGCGCCGCTGCCCCTCGGACGCCGCGCGCTGATACATCTCCTCGCCGAGCCGCTGCTGCGCGGCGGGAGAGTAGATGTCGCGGCGCTGCTCCGGCGTCAGTTGTGCCTGCACCCAGTAGTGATAGAAGTCGATGGCCGGCAGCGGCCGGCCGGTGCGCTCCAGCCACGCCAGCGCGGTGAGTGCCACGATGCCCGCGAGCGCCGTGGCCGCGATCCGGAGTGCGTTGCGCATGACCACTGGTACGGAGCGCGGATTCCCTCCGTACTGGTGTACCTTTTACGGATGCGTCACAAACTGGTCGCGATCGGTCTCGCGCTCCTCGTGTCCACCGCCGCCTTCGCCGCGAGCACGCCTGCCGAAGCCTGGCGCGCGCTGCAGAAAGCTGCGGAAGCGCGCGACGCCGCGGCCATGGCTGCGCTGCTCACGACCGAAGAGCGCGAGGCGCTGCAGGCCGCGGTTGCCGACGACGGCGTCGCCATCGCCGCGCGGCGCATCCCGAAGGGCGCGCTGAAGATCACCAGCGAGTCGGCGGATCTCGTCGCGGGCGAGGCCGGCGGACGCTCCGTCCTGTTCGTCCGCGAGGGCGAACGGTGGCTCGTCGGCGCCATCTTCGCGAAGGACAGGAAGCCCGTCGCGCAGCTGGAGATCGTCGAGTCCGTGCGCGTCGAAAAAGGCCACGTCGTCGGCGTCCGGCCCATCCGCGGTGCGGGGCTCCCGACCGAGCACGCCATCTCTGCCGCGCGCGCGTACGAGGTCCTGCTCGCCGAGGCGCGGGACGTCCGTCCCGGCGCGCGCTTGTACAGCCTCGACACCGGGCTGCACGGACTGTCGCCCGAAGGAACGTCCTCCGGCTGGGTCGCGGAGTTCTCCACCGACAGCCCCGGCGAGCTGCTGCGCATCCTCTACGACGACGGCGACGTGGAGCACCTTCCCACGAGCTCCTACCACCCCGAGCGTCCGGGCCTGCCCGAGCCTGACGCCGTCGGCTACGACACCAAGAAGCTGTACGAAGAGACCGTGCGCTACGCTGCCGGCGTCGTCGACCCCATCACGCTCGTCACCGCGTCCCTCTACCGCAGCTTCGGCTCAGGCAAAGCGCTCTGGCTCCTGAACGTGTACGGCGACGACGACCGCATCGGCCAGACGGTCGTCTTCGACGCGAAGACGATGAAATTCAGCCACAAGACCAAGTGACGCCGTTTGGCGTCACCGCAAAACGTCCGCGACGCGGTCCACGAGCGGCGCGACCCACGGCAGCTCGGCCTCGTCGATGTTGCTGAGCACGACGACGGACAGGCGCTCGTCGGGCAGGCGGTAGTGAAACGCGCGGAATCCCGCGCCGGAGCCGCCGTGCTGCTGCACCGTGCGGCCGGCGGTGCTGGTGCGGAGGAACCAGCCGTAGCCGAGCCGCGCCCCGCGCGGACCTTCGACGCCTGGCGTCAGCATCTCGCGGCGGATGTCCGCGGGGAGGAAGCGGTCATCGTCGAAGGCGGCGCCGAAGCGCACCAGGTCCGCGGCGGTCGAGACCAGATCGCCCGCGCCGATGATGTCGATCGTCTTCTGCTCGTTC
Source organism: Thermoanaerobaculia bacterium (assembly GCA_036375075.1). GTDB lineage: Bacteria > Acidobacteriota > Thermoanaerobaculia > Gp7-AA8 > Gp7-AA8 > QHVT01. The sequence goes on from DASUSN010000073.1 coordinate 37,838, forward strand.
AGCTCGAGACCCGCGTCCTTGCGCGTGTAGCCGCGCGCGCGGCCGGGGATGCGGACGCCGTTGCGCTCCGGGAGCGTGTGCGTGAGGCCGAGGGGACGGAAGACTTCGTCGCGCAGGAGGTCGTCGTACGGACGGCCGCCCGCCTTCGCGGCGATCCTCGTGAGGAGCGTGTACCCGACGTTCGCGTACACGTACTTCGTCCCCGGCGGCGCCACGAGCGGGTGCGGCTCGTAGGCCGGCGGCTCGGCCGCCTCCGGCCAGTACTCCGGATGATGTTTGATGAGCCAGAAGTACGTCGTGTCGATGTGCAACCCCGAGGAATGCCCGAGCAGGTGGCGGACCTCGACGTCATTCCACTCCGCCGGCCAGTGCTCGAGGTACTTCGACACGGGGTCGTCGAAGCGCAGCTTCCCCGCCGCCGCCAGCCGGGCGATGAGCGCGGCCGTGAACTGCTTCGAGACCGACATGATCATGAACGGCGTGTCCGGCGTGTGGGCGATGCCCTGCTCGCGATCGGCCAGGCCGTAGGCCTTCCGGAAAACGGGACGCCCCTCGCGCGCGACGAGAACCACGCCGGCGAAGCGGCTCTCGGCGATAGGCGCAGCCACGGCCTCGTCGACGACGCGCTCGAGCTGCGTCGCCACGCGGGAGCTCGCGCACGACATCAACAGCAGACAACAGAAGATTGCGACGCGACGCATGTGACGCCGTATTGTGCACCACCGTACAATCAACGGTGCATGACCGCGCGGGAGATCGTTCAGCACCGCCTCGGCGTCGACCCCGAGCGCATCGACGCATTCTGCCGCAAATGGCGGATCCGCGAGCTGTCGCTGTTCGGGTCCGCGCTGCGGGAGGATTTCCGCCCGGACAGCGACGTGGACTTGCTGGTGGTGTTCGAGCCCGATGCAGGCTGGGACCTGTGGGACATCACGACGATGGAGGAGGAGCTTCAGCAGGTGTTCGAACGCGAGGTCGATCTCGTCGAGAAGCGCGCGCTGAAGAATCCGTTCCGCCGGCACGACATCCTCACGACGAGGCAGGTGCTGTTTGCAGCCTGACCGTCGCGACGCCGCTTTGCTGGTGGACATGATCCAGTTTGCCGGCGAAGTACGCACTCTCGTTGAACGGGCACGGCCGCACGACTACCTCGAGGATCTCGCCACACGCCGCGCCCTGGAGCGCTGCGTCGAGCTGGTTGGTGAAGCTGCGTCTCACGTCAGCGAGCCGTTTCAGCTCGCACATCCAGAGATCCCCTGGCGCGAGATCGTGAACCAGCGCCACCGTCTGATTCACGGTTACAACGATATCGATCCCGAGCGCATCCGCAACGTAGTCGACACGCGTTTGCCGGAGCTCGTCGCGCAATTACGAGCACTGCTTCCGCCGATTCCGCCCGATCCCGAGCCGGAGTAGCGGCGGTGGGATGTCACGCGAACACCCTCTCCACGATCGCGCTCACGTGCAGCGCCGTCGTGTCGAGCATCTCCAGCCCCACGTCCGCGTCGCGCAGCAGCAGCGGCAGCTCGGTTCCCGCGAGGACTATGCCGTCGATGCGTTCCCGGTCGTTCAGGCCGCGGATGATCTGCACGAAGCGGTCGCGCGTGGGGGCGTCGAAGCGGCCGGCCACGAGCTCGTTCATGTAGGTATCGTGGACGTACGTCTGCTCCTCCGGCGACGGCGTCACGACACTCACGCCCGCGGCGGCGAACACCGCCGGATAGAACGTGCCGGACATCGTGAACCGCGTGCCGAGGAGGGCGACGCGGGACATCCTGCGGGCAACGGCGCCGTCGCGCGCGGCGTGCACGATGCTCACGAGCGGCAGCGGCGACGCGCGCTCGACTTCGTCGAAGACCAGATGCGGCGTGTTCGACGCGAACGCGCCGAGCTCCGCGCCGGCCTTCGCCAGGCGCTCCAGCTCATGCACCAGAAACACCACCAGCGCGTCGCGGTCGTCCGCGGCGAGCCGCAGCATCTTCGTGAGGTCGATGCTGTTGATGAGGATGGACGGATAGCTGCCGTCGCCGGCGCGCTCCCGGCACGCCGCGACGAGGCGGCGGTAGTAGTCGATGGTCGACTCCGGCGCGATGCCTCCGATGATGCCGATGCGTTTCATTATTCCGTTTTCAGGGCGATCACGAGCAGCGTCGACGTCGCCGACGCATACAGCCGTCCTTCTTCATCCTTCAGCGTCCCCTCGGCGAAGGCCGCCCGCCGGCCGAAGGAGAGGATGCGGCCCTCGGCGAGGAGGCGCCCCGTGTCCCGGGTGATGGCCTTGTGGTAGGCGACCTTCAATTCCAAGGTCGTGTACGCCTGCGTCGCGCTCAGGCACGAGTGCACCGCGCAGCCACACGCGGAATCCAGCAGCGTCGCGGCATACCCGCCGTGCACCGTCCCGATCGGGTTGTACGCGTGCTCGCCCGGCGTGCCCACGAACAGCGCCCGCCCCTTCTCCACTTCTTCGAGGTTGAACTGCAGCGTGACGGCGATGCCCGGCCGGCGGCCGGAGGCGATCAGCGCGCGGAGCTGCGAGAGGCCGTCCAGTCCGGCTCCGACGTCTTCGATGAGGCTCATGAAATTGGTCCGGGGCGATGATACACGGTACCATCCGCGCCGAATGTCCCTGCGCCTCTCTCTCTCACTGCTTCTCCTCTCTCTCGTTCCGGTCGCCGCCTCCGCCGCCACGCCGCGCTATCACCTCGAGCTCGAGGCGAATCCCGCCGCCGCGTTCCCGTACCTCTCGAAGTTCGGCACCTCGATCGAAGTGCACGTCTACCCGTCCGGCGTCCGCGCCGAGGCGCTCTGGCTGAACAGCTTTTCGAAGAACGGCGCCTCCGCCGTCACGGTCGCCAATCCCCTCGGCCGCATGTACGTCGACGTGCCGGTCGCCGAGATTGCCCCTACCCTGCGCAAGCTCGCCGGCGACGCCGCAGGTGTGGAGAAGAGCGCCGTCCCCGCGCGCGGTCCGGTGCTGCGGGGCAAGGTGGCCGGCATCGACGCCACCCGCCACCGCCTCATGTACGGCCCCACGGCCTGGATCGACATCTGGACGACGAGCGCCATCCCGGAGAACCCGCAACTGCGCCGTATCTCCAACCAGCTCGTCGCCGGGATCTCCCCCGGCGCCGTGGAGCTCGCCCGCGCCATCCCTGGCACCCCGCTCTACGTCGAGCTGAACTTCCGGCGCTTCAAGAAAGTCCCGCTGCTGAAGGTCAAGCAGTTGTCGTTCAACGTCAGCGCCAAAGACGAACAGGACGCCCTGGAGCTCGGGCCGATCTACGTCCGCGCCCCGCTGCTGGACCGCCTCTTCGACCGGTAAGCTTTTACATTCGCAAAATTCGGGAGTCCGCCGGCCACAGTACACTCCGGCAGTGCGGACCAACCGCCTCCTCGCCGTCCCGCTGCTGCTGCTGGCCGTGGCGCTGGCCGTCATCGGCACGCTGCAGTACCGCTGGCTCGATCGGGTGGCCGAGGCGGAGCGGCAGCAGATGCGGCGGAACCTGGAGTTCGTCATCGAGCGGCTGGAGACGGACCTGGCGACCGACATCCACGCCGTGTTCCGCACCTTCATGGGGCCGGAAGACGAGGACGTGCGCTGGCTGCTGGACGACTGGGAGCAGGAGGCGCGGCATCCGGAGCTCGTGGCCTCGATCTTCGTCGCGGATCGCGACGGTGACGCGTGGACCATCGGCCGGGTCGATCCTCGTACACGGGAACTGGACGCGACGCCGCTCCCGCCGGTGCTCGAGCCTCTCCGGCGCGCGCTCGACACCCTCGGCGAGCGCGGCCCGAGCGAGCGGTTTCCCGGCCCGATGTTCGGGACCATCCCCGCGCTGTTCGTCGTGCAGCTTCCTCCCCCGCCCGATCCCATGACCATGGATCGCCGGCCTCGGCGCGTCCTCTTCATCCACCTCGACCGCGCCGCCCTCGGCGCACTGTTCGCCGAGCGCGCGCAACGCGTCGCGCCCGGTCTGGATGTGGAGCTGTACGCCAACAGGACCCTGGTCTACCGCTCGCCCGGCGCGGCGACGCGTCCGCCGGACGCGGTGCACGAGTTCCGTCCCCTCGCGCCGCGGGACCGTCCGCGGCCGCGGAACGTACCGCCGCGCAAGCCCTCACCGGACGAGACCTGGCGTCTCGCCGTGAGCCACCGCGGCGGCGGCCTGGAGGCGATCGTCGCGGCGGCGCATCGGCGCAATCTGGCGGTGGCGGCGCTCGTCCTGCTGCTCCTGGCGGCGGCGAGCGCGCTGCTCGTCGCGCTGCTGCGCCGCGGCGAGCGGCTGCGCGCCCAGCAGGCGCAGTTCGTCGCGGCCATGAGTCACGAGCTGAACACGCCCCTCGCGATCCTGCGCGTGGCCAGCGAGAACCTGCACGACGGCATCGTGCAGGATCCGGAGAAGGTGTCCCGCTACGTCCGCACGATCGCGCGCGAGACCGCACATCTGAGCGAGATGGTCAATCACGTGCTCGAGCTCGCGGGGATGAAGGCCGGCGTGGCGATGACGGGACGGGAACCGGTGGACGTCGGCACCGTGATTCAGGAGGCGGTGACGCAGTCGCGCTGGATGATGACGGGCTCGGAGATCGCGATGGACGTCGACGTCCCGCCGGACGTCCCGCGCGTGCTGGGCGACCCGCGCTCGCTCACGCGCGCGGTGCAGAACCTCGTCACGAACGCGATCCGGCACGCGGGCGCGGGGAAATGGGTGGGCGTCCGCGCGGCGCGCGACGACGGCTTCGTGCGCATCGTGGTCGAGGACCGCGGCCCGGGGATCGAGGCCGAGGATGCGGGGCACTTGTTCGAGCCGTTCTACCGCGGCCGCCACAGCAGCGGCATCCGCGGGACGGGCCTCGGCCTGACGATCGTCCGGCAGATCGTGACGGAGCACGGCGGCTCGATTGCCGTCGAGCGCGGGCGTCCCGCCGGTGCGGCATTCGTCGTGCGGCTGCCGGCGGAGGTGAAGTCGTGAGGGGAAACGGGCGCGTCCTGGTCGTGGAGGACGAAGAGGAACTGCTGTTCGGCCTGCAGGACCGGCTGGAGAGCGAAGGCTACACGGTGCTCGCCGCGCGCGACGGCGAGGAAGCGCTGGACGTCGCGTCGCGCGAGCCGCTCGACTGCATCGTCCTCGACGTCGGCCTGCCGAAGAAGAACGGCTTCGCGGTGTGCGAAGAGCTGCGCCGCCGCGGCGACCGCACCGCCATCCTCATGCTCACCGCGCGCGGCGAGATCACCGACCGCGTGCACGGCCTGCGCATCGGCGCGGACGACTATCTGGTGAAGCCGTTCGCGACCATGGAGCTGGTCGCGCGCATCGACGCCCTCATCCGCCGCACGGTGCCGCACGCCCGTCCCGGGCTGACGATCGATCCCGGCGCGAGCACGGTCACGATCCGCGGCCAGCGCCACGAGCTGTCGAACATGGAGCTCCGGCTCCTGCAGTACTTCGTCGACCACCAGGGCGCCGTGCTCTCACGGGAAGAGCTGCTGGAGAGCGTCTGGGGCATGGCCACGACGCTGAACACGCGCACGGTCGACGTACACGTGGCCATGCTGCGGCAGAAGCTGGAGGAGAACCCCGCGCGCCCGGCGATGATCGTGACAGTGCACCGGGCGGGGTATAAGTTCGGGACATAACATGCTGAGGCTACCGAATCCGAAAGCGGAGGCGATCGTAAACCGTCTCAAATGTAGGGCGCGGCTTCAGCCCGCCCCGCTCGTGGGTGGGGACATTCCTCATTTGCCGTGAGAAAGTGCTGATTTACGGGTCGCGAGTGCTGCGGCAGCACTCCCGACACCTGCCGTACGACTCCCGAGTCCTGCGGCAGCACTCCCGACACCTGCCGTACGACTCCCGAGTCCTGCGGCAGCACTCCCGACACCTTTCGTTACGACTTCCGAGTCCTGCGGCAGCACCCCGGACACCTGCCGTACGACTCCCGAGTCCTGCCGCAGCACCCCGGACACCTTTCGTTACGACTCCCGAGTCCTGCCGCAG
>DASUSN010000074.1:0-9673 GCA_036375075.1 Thermoanaerobaculia bacterium
CAACCACGAACGTCCGCACGAGGCGCTCGGGCAGAAGCGGCCGGCGACGATCTATCGTCAGTCGCCACGGTCTTATCCGGAGACGCTTCCGCCGATCGAATATGCCGGCCATCTGGAGACCCGGAAGGTCGGACAGAACGGGATGATGCGCTGGAAGAACGGCCTGATCTTCACGAGCAAGACGCTACGCGGCGAATGGGTGGGACTCGAGGAGATCGACGACGGGATCTGGTCGCTCTACTACGGACCGGTCCTGCTCGCTCGCTTCGATGAACGGGAGATGCGGTTCTATGGGTGATCTGTGCGCGAGAGGGGCGTCGGAGCACGACACATCGAGAGTTGATCCCCCACGTGGTCGAACAACCGATCGTCGTGTCGACAGCGACTATCGAGCGAATTGAATCCGTTGCTGACGCTCCGCGAAGTAGGGTGTTCAGCGCCGAAAGACCGCCCGTCGAGCGGTCGCACGACAGTCACAAGGTGTAACCTATGTGCCGGTCTGATTTGTCACCCATGTTCCCGGCCGCACGAGCTCGTCGTCGCGGGTGCTGTTCGCGCTCGGCGGCTTGGAGCCGCGCATTCGTGTTGACCCTTTGCTGATTCAACCGGCGGAGAAATACGTCCCGCAGGCGTTCCGAATGTTCGCGTACGGAAGGCCGCTGGATTGGCAGCGGATCACCAGTCTCCGCGGCGAAGAATTCGCCCGCTGGCTGCCGGATGAGATGAGCACGCCCCTGGACGCGGCGTTTACGGACGTCGTTTGGAGTCGGCGCTCGGATGGAGTCCATTTCGAATGCGAAGAAGTTCCCACGGCACGAGCGATGCGCGCCGCACGGTACTTCCACGCCATCTATGACCCCGATGCGCAAACGATCACGCATACCGACGCGGCGCTGCGATTCTATTCTGATGACGAACTTGCGGCACGCGGCAGCGAACACCTGCGGAAGCTGTCGAAGGTGGGTGTGAGAGTGAAGCTCTTCCGCGTCGATGGAGAAATCGATCCCGAGGTTTGGTCGGGACTCGTGGCCGGAGCCTTTTCCGGAAACAACGATGTGCATCGGTACTTCGTGGGCGAGCGAACCTTCGAGGATGAGTATTCACCTCTACTGCCGCGTGACACCTAACATCACCCGCTCTTTCACCTTTGAAGAGTCGTGGCGGCGGGAGAATTCGATCAACGTCGAATGGCTGGGCGGCAACCGCGCGTGTCCCAAGAACGTGGACGATCTCCGGCGGCCGCTCATTCACGCGGCGATTGCGTTCCCGTCGTCAATGGCAGGTGAGGCTCCGTTGCGGGCATCCACATCGCCGGTCGATGCATCGGAATCTCAAGTCGCGTGGCGACGAGATTGCCAGCCGTGTCGCGGCTGATGATCCAGTTAGTGCCGTTCGGCGCGGTTACGAGCAGCCCTGTTTTGTTGCTGTCGGGGAGCGAGATCGTAGCTGCCTTGATCAGCGGTTCTTGCCGCGATGGCCGCCACAGCGTGATCAGGGGAACGCCGCTGAAGAGCGCCAGTCCGATTACGAAGGAGGTGCGCGCCCACCATTGGAGCCGCGGAATCACCGTTTCACCAGTCTCCACGATCTTCGCGTAGGCCTCCTTCTTTTGTTGAGTAAGAGAGCCGCCCGCCAGAAGCTCCTTGCGATTGACATAGCCATGAATCCACAGATACAGCGAGCCGCCGAAGATGCTGCTGAGCAGCAAAATGACGCTTGAGGCCGAAAACATCGTTTTCAGAAGCCAGTCAGGAGACGCCTTGTCGAGCATGCCGAGGCCGAAGACGATCACCGCCGTGGGGACCACGACGTACTGCATCGCCGCATCTTTTGCCCATTCAAGACTCTTCAACGGCGCATACCGTTCCGGGACATCGCTGACAAGTTCCGCGCTGCCGATCTCGGTTCCAGTTGCGTCGCGAACCACGAATCGTGTGCTCATCCGGGAATCACCACCGGTGGCGACAGGAATCCGGCGGCGATCGTCTCCTGAATGAGCACGAATTCGCGGCCCTGAAACCAGAACGTCGATTCCCGTTCGCGGGCGTACTGCACGAGTGCGTCGAAGATAACCTTGCCATGATCCGCGAGGAAAGCGATGCGCTCGTCGACCGGGCCGGTGGCAGGTAACTGCGCCGACAGCCGGGTCGCCAGCGTTTTGAGTGAACGGCTGGAGTAAGCGACCTTCACGTTTTCGTCGGCGTTGAGAATCTTGAGCAATGCGTTCGCAAACTGAGACACTTCGCGTCTGGTCACGGCTGCCCTCCGATTAGGAGGGACCGATGGCTGCGCTTTCCCTACCCAAGTTCGGCTGCAAATGTCGGAAGTCGGCTGTGCCATTGACGCTTTTGCTGAAAAGCGTGAAATGGCGACGATATCTCGAATGCCCCGCCCATGAAGTTCGGCACGTGATCGCTACCGAACCAGCAGCGTCGCCAGCGAAAGGAACAACCCCATGCTCGCCACGTCGGTGGCCGTGGTGAGGAAGATGCTCGACGCCGTCGCCGGGTCCGCGCCGAAGCGGCGCAGGGTGAGGGGGATGAGCGCGCCGGCGATGCCGCTCACGATGCAGCTTCCGATCATCGCGCAGAAGACGATCGCGGCCAGCAGGCCCGCGGACGGATGCGACTGCGCGCGCGCGGCGACGTACATGCCCAGGGCGGCGGTGAGGCCGACGAGCATCCCGTTCAGGAGACCCAGGAACCCTTCCTTCATGACCAGCGCGCGCTCGGTGCCCGGCTGCAGCTCGCCCAGGGTCATGCCGCGCAGGGCGACGGCGAGCGCCTGGCAGCCTGTGTTGCCGGACTGGCCGGCCAGCACGGGGAGGAACGCCGCGAGGATGACGATGCGGTCGATCGTGTCCTGGAAGAGGCCGACCACCGCCGCCGCGACGAATGCGGTCAGCAGGTTCAGTTGCAGCCACGGATGGCGGAAGCGGAGGCTCCGCGGCCACGGTGTCGTCAGACGCTCTTCCTTGTCGACACCGACCATGCGGCCGGCTTGGGCGCTGATCTCGTAGGCCTGTTCCTCGAACATGGACTGGCCCCGCACCTGCCCGATGAGCGTGCCGTCGGCTTCGCACACGGGATAGACGGGGAAGTGCCGCCGCACGACCTGCTTCATCGCTTCGGGCAGCTCCATCTCCGGGAGGAGGAAGAACGGATCGCGCAGCATCACTTCCTCGAGGCGCTGTTGCCGCTCGGAGAGCAGCAGGTCGCGCATGGTGATGACGCCGCAGAGCCGGCCGGCCTCGTCGACGATGAAGCCGTAGGTGACGAACGACGTCCGGGCCAGCTCGCGCACGGCGTCGACGGTCTCGGCGATGGTCTGCTCGCGCCGGAACACGGCCGCCGGCGGCTCCATCAGCCGGCCGATGGTGTCCTCGGGGTAGCGGTCGTTGCGCAGCCATTGCGCGCGCTGTTGCGGGGAGGCGGCGTTGAGGACGGCGCCGCGCCGGTCGTGCGGGAGCTCGTCGAGGATGTCCTGGGCCACGGCGGGATTGAGGGCCTGGAGCACGCCGGCGGCGGTGCGGTCGGCCATCGTGGAGAGCATCGCCGCCGCCCCGCGCGGGTCGCGCCGCTCCACCTCCGCGACGAGCTCGTCCAACGATGTGGCCACGGGTGTGTCGTGCTCATCCGGCATGGACACGATTCTACTTCGCACGGCGCGCGCGAATAAGATCCGCGGCCATGGAGACTCCGGCCCGTGCCGCATGACGTCACGCTCATCACGACCATCGCGGCTGGATTCGGTCTGGCGCTGGTCTTCGGCTTCGTCGCGTCGCGGCTGAAGCTCCCGCCGCTGGTCGGCTATCTGCTGGCGGGTATCGTCATCGGCCCGAACACGCGCGGCTTCGTCGCGGACGTGGCCCTGGCCAGCCAGCTCGCGGAGATCGGCGTGATGCTGCTGATGTTCGGCGTCGGCCTGCATTTCTCGCTCGAGGACCTGGCGTCGGTGCGGCGGATCGCGCTGCCCGGAGCGGTGGTGCAGATCCTCGTGGCCACGGCGCTGGGCACGGGGACGGCGATTCTGTGGGGCTGGAGCTTCGGCGCGGGGCTGGTGTTCGGGCTGGCGCTGTCGGTCGCCAGCACGGTGGTGCTGCTGCGCGCGCTGGAGGCGCGCGGCGCGCTGGAGACCTTCAACGGCCACATCGCCGTGGGCTGGCTGATCGTCGAGGACCTGGTCATGGTCCTGGTGCTCGTGCTGCTGCCGCCGCTGGCGAACGTCCTCGGCGGGAGCACGCACGGCACGGAGGCGGGAGGAGGCGGAAGCGTCGCTGTGGCGCTGGGGATCACGTTCGCCAAAGTCGCCGCGTTCGTGGTGCTGATGCTCGTGGTCGGCCGCCGCGTCTTCCCGCGCATCCTCTGGCTCGTGGCCCGGACGGGCTCGCGCGAGCTGTTCACGCTGTGCGTCATCGCCGCCGCGGTGGGCGTGGCCTACGGGGCGGCGGCGCTGTTCGGCGTCTCGTTCGCCCTCGGCGCCTTCTTCGCCGGGATGATGATGCGGGAGTCGAGTCTCAGCCACCGCGCCGCGGACGAGTCGCTGCCGCTGCGGGACGCGTTCGCGGTGCTCTTCTTCGTCTCGGTCGGGATGCTCTTCGACCCGGCGGTCCTGGTGCGGAAGCCGCTGGCGGTGCTGGCCGTCGCGGCGATCATCATCTTCGGCAAGACGCTGGCGGCGATCGGGCTCGTGCTGGCGTTCCGCTACCCGTTGAACACGGCGCTGCTGGTCGGGGCCAGCCTGGCGCAGATCGGCGAGTTCTCCTTCATCCTCGCCAACCTCGGCGTCGAGTACAAGCTGCTGCCGGAGGAGGGACGCAGCCTCGTGCTCGCGGGCGCGCTGATCTCCATCGCCCTCAACCCGGCGGTGTTCGCCGCCGTCGAGCCCGCGCAGCGCTGGGTCCGCAACCGTTCGGAGCTGGCGCGGCGTCTGGAGCGGCGCGCCGATCCTCTGGCCGAGCTGCCGGACAGCGTCGACGCGGCGCTGCTGACGGGGCACGTCGCCATCGTCGGCTACGGACGCGTGGGAAGCCGCATCGCCGCGGCGCTGAAGGAGCAGGGCATCCCTTACACCATCGCGGAACAGAGCCGCGAGGTCGTCGAGAAATTACGCGACGAGGGGGCGCACGCGGTGTCGGGCGATGCGAGTGACCCCGCGGTGCTCATCCAGGCTCACGTGGCGCGCGCGTCGATGCTGGTCGTGGCCACGCCGGACACGGTCGGCGTGCGCAAGCTGATCGAGACCGCGCGGAAGCTGAACCCGAAGATCCACATCGTCCTCCGCACGCACAGCGACGAAGAAGCGGAGATGCTCCGCCGCGAGAACGCGGGCTCCGTGTTCATGGGCGAGCACGAGCTCGCGAAAGCCATGACCGAGCACGTGCTGGACACGATGCGCGGGAAGGGGTGAGCCATGTAGGGCGTGGCTTCAGCCCGCCCCTCGGACGGGGAGGGGGAACACCCCCGCCCACGAGGGAGGCGGGCTGAAGCCACGCCCTACATTGACTTCGCGCTACAGCGAAACGCGCGTCGTCTCCCCCTCCCGCACCACCACCGACACCGTGTCCGCCACCGACTCGTTGTCGTTCAACAGCTGCAGCGTGTAGCTCCCCGGGGCCACGAACTCGATCGGCACGCTGCCGGGCAGGAGGTCGCGGCTGGGCAGGCGATTCCCGAAGCGGGGGTAGGGCGCTCCGGTGGAGTCGAGCAGGCGCATGCGGCGCACGGTGGAGTGCTTCGACTGCACCACGATCGTGCCGCCGGGGGTCAGCGCGACGGTCTGCTTCGCGGCGGACGGCGACGTGATGCGCACGGACGCCGTGGCGTAGCCGGTCATGCCGACGGTCGCGGTGTAACTGCCGGGGGCGAGCGGGAGGTGGATGTCGGCCGCGGTGGGGCCGCTGCCGAAGCGCATGCCGCCCGGCTCGTAGACCACGCGTCCCGCGGCGTCGAACACGGTCACGAAGGCATTGATGGCGTTCCCGTCGCGGCCGTCCACCACGCGCAGGGTCACGCCGTCGTTGCGGGAGAGGCGGATCTCGAAGCCGTCCCGTCCCGAGTCGCCGAACGACTCCTCCCGGACCTCGGTGCCGTACCCTTCCCGCGAGGCGGTGATGGTGTACGTCCCGGCGGAGACGGAGTCCATCGTGAAGTTGCCGTTCGGATCGGTCATGGCCCCGCGGGTGAAGCGCATCTCGCCGCCGGTGCTGCTCGGGCGGAAGTTGACCGTCGCGTCGGCGATCGGCTCGTTCGTGCCCGCGTCGAGCACGCGTCCGCGCACCGAGGCGATCTGGTAGTCGATGTCGAACGTCGAGGCGCCGGAGCGGACCTGGAACGTGGTCTGGTACGGATTGAAGCGCTGGGCGTCCGCCACCATGACGGAGTACTCGCCTTCTTCCAGGCCGCTCACCGTGTAGTTCCCCGCCTCGTCCGCCGACGTGCTGGCGCTCGCGCGCGAGCCGCCGCGCGGCTGGAACATCACCGTGGCGCCGCTGAGCGGGACGCCGTTGCGCGTGACGCGCCCGCGGACGCTCGTGTCGGTGCGGAACTCCAGGTTCACCTGGGCCGCGCTGCCCGCTGTCACCTCCACCGTCTGCGTGCCCGACGAGCGGCGCTCCATGAACGAGCGCGAGGCCGTCGTCGCCGACACCTGCACCGTGCCGGTCGGCGAGCCTTCGATGCGGAAGTTGCCGGACGGATCGACGACCGCGCTCGACGACGCGCGTCCGCTGCGCGCCGTCACCGTCGCCCCGGACAGCTCCTGCTCGCTGAGGCCCGTGACGCGCCCGTACACCGTGCCGCCGGTGCGCAACTGGATGCGCACGTTCCCGCCGCTGCCGACCTCGACGTCCTCGGCCACGCCTTCGAGATAGCCGCTCTTGTTGGCGGTGAAGCGGTACCGCCCGCTGTTGAGGGAGGCGAACTCGAACTGCCCGGTCGCGTTCGTGCGCGCGCGCTCCGTGCCGCTGGAGGCCGAGAACGCCTCCACTTCCGCCTCGGGCACCGGCATCCCGCTGTCCGTGACCACCACGCCCGTCACGCGCTGGCCGCCCGAGAGCTGCACGTCCATGCGCATGTCGCGGCCCTTCAGCGTGACCGTCTTCGACGTGGAGAGGTACTTCGGATGGGAGATCTCGAACGTCTCCTCGCCCGGGTCGAGCGAGTCGATCGTGAACTCCCCGTTCGAGTCCGTGACCGCGCGGCGCACCGAGCCGCTGCGCGTGAACTGCCCGGTCGGCGACGGCTGGATCTGCACGGTCGCATCCGGAAGCGCGGCGCCGTTCGGCCCCGTCACCTTTCCGGTGAGCTTCACGCCGGTGTCCAGCTCGATCACCACGTCGCTGACCGTCTTGCCTTCCTCGACGTCCACGTTCGCGCGTCCGTTCGAGAAGCCCGGCGCCTGCGCGACGATGTTCATCGCGCCCGCGGGCACGTTCTCCAGCACGAACGAGCCGTCGTCCGAGGTGAACGACTTCATCTGCGGCGGCCCCATCATCACGAACCCGCCACCGCCGCCGCGCGACGTCGAGATGCCGGCCTGGAAGCTCGTGATCGGCTTGCTGGAGCCCTTCTCCACCACCCGTCCCTGCACCCGGCCGCCCGCGGGGAGGTCGAAGACCACGTCGCGCGCGGGCGCCGTCACCGAGCGCTGCTCCTGGATGAACTCCGTGTCCTTGCGCAGCATCAGCCGCAGCGGGCCGGGGGCCAGGCCGCCGAGGGTGAAGGAGCCGTCCGGGCCGGTCATGGCGGAGGCCATGTCGCCCAGGCCGAAGCTGCTGACGTTCACGTCCGGGAGCCCGACCCCGCCGCGCGTCACGCGTCCGGTGACCTCCACCGCCGGTTCCATGCTGGTCTCGATGGCCGGGCCGCCCTGCGGGGTCACGGTCTGCGCGCGCACGGCCTTGGGCGCGTAGCCTTCGCGCTTGAAGCTGAAGTCGTACGTCCCTTCCTGGACGCGCAGGGTGAAGGTACCGTCGCTCGCGGTGCGCACGGTGTCCTCCTCCTCGCCCATGAGACCGCCGATCACGAACTGGCGCACCATCATGCCGCCGCGGCCGGCGGGCGTTTCGCTGGCCGTGACGGAGACGCCGGAGAGCGGCTCGCCGTTCAGGTCCTTCACCCGGCCGGTGACGGCGATGCCGGTCGGCATCAGCAGCACCACGCCCGTCTTCCGCTCCGCAGGCGCGAGGCGCAGCGTCTCGCCCTTCGACTGCGGCAGGCCGCGCTTGGTGGCGCGCAGGCGGAGGTCCTGCTCCGGCATGACGCGGATGGCGAAGCGTCCGTCCGGGCCGGTGACGGTGCGCGCGCTCGCGCGGAACCCGCGCATCGCCATCATGCGCATCGGGTTCACCTCGCCCGCCGGCTCGGACGCGACGGCCGCGGCCACGACCGGCTTCTGCTCCTCGTCCACCACGACGCCGCTGATGCGGGCCAGCGGTCCGACGGAGATGTCTTTCACCGCCTGCTGGCCGGCCGTGACCGTGACGTCGGCGCTGCCGAGGTCGAAGGCGGGGTGAAGGACACTCACGGTGTACGCACCGGCCGGCGCGGCGATCGACCACGCGCCCTTCGCGTCGGTGAGCGTGGCGATGTTCCCGCCGTCGAGCATCACCATGCGCCGCGAAGCCCCCAGGCTGACGAGCGCGCCGGCCACCGGGACCTTCGTCTTCGCGTCCGTGACGCGGCCGGAGATCGTCGAGGCCTTCCCCATCTTCAGCGTGAAGGGGGACTTCGAGGAGTCCGACGAGCGCTGGGCGAGGAGGGAGTCTTTGCGCGCCAGGAGCGTCGACCACTTCGCCGGAGCGTGCGCGATGGTGAACGTGCCGTCCTCGGCGCTCGTGCCGGCCGGCCAGTCGTCCACGAAGAGGGCCGCGTTGGCGACGGGCGTCGTGCCGTCGGCGGCGACCACGCGTCCCGCGAGCTTGACGCCCGCCGTGACCGTGCGGTTCATCTCGCTCGACGGGGTGACCGGGTTCATGAAGACCTCGTGGTCGAGCGCGTAGTCGGGGTGGAGGACGGTGATGGAGCGCGCGCGCCTGACGTCGGGTGCGTCGTAGCGTCCCTGCTCGTCGGTGCGGGTGGTGAGCTCCGTGCCGCCGTACGAGATGACCACCGTCGCGTTCGGGACCGGCTTGCCGCCGGAGGTGACGGTGCCTTTCCTCGACTCGCGCTGGGTCAGGGCGATGGCGCCGGCGTCTTCGTCGCGCTCGACGCGCCGGGTGGAGGGCTCGTAGCCGGCGGCTTCGATGCGCAGCTCGACGACCGCGTCCTTCGGGGAGGGCAGGGAGAACGCGCCCTTGGCGTCGGTCTGCGTGGACTCGGCCGGAACGCGCACGGGGCTTGGCGACAGCAGCCGCGCCATCCGCGCCTCGGGGAGCTCGAGCGTGGAGTACGACACACGCGCGCCGGCGACGGGCGCGCCGTCGATGGTCATGACGCTGCCGGTGATGGCGGCGAGCGCGGGCATCGCGAGCAGAACGAGAGCGAGGGCGGCGGCGAGGTGGCGTGTGCGCATGGCGTGAAGTATGACGCCGCAAGGCCCCGGCGGTTCCCATGCGCGTCCGCACTCCAAACGCCGGCGCTCCGCGCGCCCCTGTCATCCCGAGCGTCGAGCGAGGGACCTGGGCGGGTGGGGCGCCAAGCACGTGCCTGTCGCCCCACCCACCCAGGTCCCT
>DASUSN010000075.1:0-24642 GCA_036375075.1 Thermoanaerobaculia bacterium
CCGCCCACCCCGGGCCCTCGCTCGACGCTCGGGATGACATTGAAGCGAAGCTAGTACCGGTCGTAATCCAGGAAGTCGACGTCGTACGCGCGGAAGTAGCCCTGGGTCGTCCAGTCGCCGCGCACCGCGACGAAGTCGCCCGCGCGCGGGAGCGATTCGCGGCGATCGCGCAGGACCACCGTGATGTAGTTGCCCGTGTCCTCGTTGCGCACGACGAACGTGTCGCGGCGGTAGTCCACGCTCTCCACCACCCCGCGGAAGTCCGCCTCGGAGTGCGCGCGGTAGCCGCTGTTGTACACGCCGTCGCGGTAGCCGTCCCAGTAGTCGTAGTAGCCGAGCGGGTTGTAATAGCCGCCCAGGCTGATGCTCAGACCGACGCGGAAGCGGCCCGGGTTCCAGTACGCCAGCGGCACGAAGTACGGATACGGCGCGCCGCCGACCCACACGCGATAGCCGCCGCCGTAGCGCTCGCACCGGGTGATGCGGCCCGAGTGGTGATACGCCTGACGGTTGCCGTAGCGCGACGAGCGTCCGGCCTCGTACCGGCCGTCGTTGCGATAGCGCCCGTCGTTGCGGTACCGGTCGCTGCCGCGATACCGGTCGTTGCCGCGCGACGCTTCGCGGCGTGCGCCCACGCCCTCGCGATTGCGGGAGCGCGAGTCGTTGTTCCGGTCCGCGCGACGCTCGTACGTGCGTCCCTCATCGCGGCGCGCGGTCGCCCGGCCTTCGTCACGGCGGGCGATTCCCCGCCCTTCGTCGCGGCGGGCGGTTGCCCGCCCCTCATTGCGCCGGGCGGTCGTACGCCCGTCCTGACGCGACTCGATCGACCGCGCCTCGCGGCGCTGCTCGACCGAACGGTTTCGCGAACTGTCACCGCGGCGGCCCTCCACGGTGACCTGCGAGCGCGCCGGCGTGCCGCTCCGGCGAACTGTGCCGCGCGCCTCGCCGCGGGAGCGTGTCTCATTCGAGTGACGCGATTCCGCAAAAGCGGACGTTCCCGCCAGGGTCACGACCGCCAACGTCAATGACGCCAACTTCTTGGTTTTACTCACTTTTGCCTCCAGGGACTCGATCAACAGCCGCCTCCGTCATCGCAAACGCGGGACCAGCAGACGCTTCTATACTTCGCGCACATGGACTTTCAGCTCTCGCCTCGCTCCCGGGACGCGCTCGACCGCGTCACGCGCTTCATCGCCGCACACGTCGCGCCAGCCGAGGAGTCCATTCTGCGCGAGATCCACTCGCGGAACCATGGGGGCAACTGGGGGAAGTGGACCGTCGATCCGCGGATCGACGAGCTGAAAGCCGAAGCCCGCGCGGAAGGGCTGTGGAACTTCTTCCTCCCCGACCCCAAGCTCGGCGCCGGACTGACCACGCTGGAGTACGCGCCGCTGGCTGAGGCGATGGGCCACAGCGTCCTCGCGCCGGAGATCTTCAACTGCAACGCGCCCGACACCGGCAACATGGAAGTGCTCTACCACTACGGCAGCGAGCAGCAGAAGGTCGAGTGGCTCACGCCGCTGCTCGCGGGCGAGATCCGCTCGGTGTTCTGCATGACCGAGCCGGACGTGGCCTCGAGCGACGCCACGAACATCTCCGCGACGATCGTCGAGGACGGCGATGCCCTCGTGCTCAATGGCCGCAAATGGTGGACGACGGGCCTCGGCCATCCGCGCGCGAAGGTCGCCATCTTCATGGGCCGGTCGAATCCGGAGAACGACCGCCACCACCAGCACAGCATGGTGCTCGTCCCGCTGGACACGCCGGGCGTGAAGATCGAGCGCATGCTGGACGTCTTCGGCGACTACGACGAGCCGTACGGCCACGGCGAGGTGTCGTTCACGGACGTGCGCGTGCCGAAGTCGAACCTCATCGCCGGCCTCGGCCGCGGCTTCGAGATCGCGCAAGGGCGCCTCGGGCCGGGCCGCATCCATCACTGCATGCGCGCGATCGGCGCCTCGGAGCGCGCGCTGAAGCTGATGGTCACACGCGGCCTGTCCCGCGTCGCCTTCGGCAAGCCGATCGCCGATCTCGGCGGGAACCGCGAGCGGATCGCGCAGCATCGCATCGCCATCGACCAGGCCCGGCTCCTGACCTTGTACGCGGCGTGGCGCATCGACGCGGTCGGCGCGAGCGCGGCGATGACCGAGATCTCGGCGATCAAGGTCGTCGCGCCGAACGTGCTGCAGCGCGTGGTGGACGACGCGGTGCAGATGTACGGCGGCGCGGGTGTGTCGTACGACGTGCCGCTGACGGCCCTCTTCGGCATCGCGCGCTCCCTGCGCATCGCCGACGGCCCCGATCAGGTCCACCTCGGCGTCATCGGCCGCCGCGAAGTGCAGAAGTACCAGACGCGATGAACGAAGGCGCGGTCCGTCCCGGCGAAGAGCTGCACGTCGCGAACGTCGACGCGTGGCTGAAGTCGCACCTCCCCGGTCTGCGCGGGACGCCTGAGGTGACCCAGTTCTCCGGCGGGGCGTCGAACTGGACGTACCGGTTGCGGTACGAGTCGCACGACCTGATCCTGCGGCGGCCTCCGGCGGGGACGAAGGCGAAGTCGGCGCACGACATGGGCCGCGAGTACCGGCTGCAGCTCGCGCTGAAGCCGGTGTTCCCGTACGTCCCGGCGATGATCGCGCACTGCGCGGACGAGTCGGTGACGGGCGCGGAGTTCTACGTGATGGAGCGGCTCGACGGCATCATTCCGCGCCGCGAGCTGGGCGTGGAGCTGCCGCCGGCGCAGGTGCGCGAGCTCTGTCTGCGCTTCCTCGACACCCTCGTCGCGCTGCACCAGGTCGACTACGCCGCCGCGGGCCTCGAGCACCTCGGCAAAGGCGCGGGCTACGCGCGCCGCCAGATCGAGGGATGGAGCGACCGCTATCGCAAGGCGCGCACGTGGAACGTGCCGAAGGGCACGCGGGTGATGCAGTGGCTCGCCGGTCACATCCCGCCGCAGGAAACCATCTGCATCACGCACAACGATTTCCGCTTCGACAACGTCGTCCTCGACCGCAACGACCCCACCCGCATCATCGGCATCCTCGACTGGGAGCTCGCCACCCTCGGCGACCCCTGGATGGACGTCGGCAACGCCCTCGCCTACTGGATCCAGGCCGACGACGACTTTCTCGCCCGCTGGACCCGCCGCCAGCCGACGCACGTCCCGGGCATGCTCACCCGCGCCGAGGTCGTGGAGTACTACGCGGCGAAAACCGGGAGGACGCCCGAGCACTGGACGTTCTACGAGGTCTACGGCCTCTTCCGCCTCTCCGTGATCGCCCAGCAGATCTACTACCGCTACTTCCACAAGCAGACCCGCAACCCGAAGTTCAAAAACTTCTGGATTCTCGTCAACTATCTGCACTGGCGGTGCAACAGGTTGATCTCCTGAAGGGACACTCTCCTGCACTCTCAGCAGTACAAGTCGCGTGTTCTCAACACTTCCGTCGTGGCACCCCGCCCGCAATGAAAGGCGGCAGGAGGCATCCCATGGACTACAGAAAATCAATCGCCGCGGCCGCGCTCGCGCTGGTGGTGGCGGCTTCACCGGCGGCGTTCGCCAAGCAGAAGAACAAGCAGAAGCACGACGGGCAGCGGGCACAGGCGGAGGACATCTACACGCAGTACGACCGCAACCGCGACGGGCGCATCTCGCGCTCGGAGTTCCCGGCCGACCCGCTGCTCTTCGACCGCGCGGACCGGAACCGCGACGGCTACCTCACCCGGACGGAGGCGGAATCGTTCGCGCGCTCGACGAACGTCGACACCGAGCTGCGGCGCCTGGACCGCAACGGCGACGGCGCGATCTCGCGCAGTGAGTGGCGCGGCGACTACGACACCTTCGCCCGTCTCGACCGCAACGGCGACGGCGTGCTCTCGCAGGCCGACCGCACGAACACCAGCACCGGCCGCCGCTTCCACGGCCTCGATCGCAACCGCGACGGCGTGGTGACACGCTCCGAGTGGCGCGGCAACAACCGCTCGTTCGAACTGAAGGACCGCAACAACGACGGCATGCTGTCGGGCACGGAACTGAAGTAACGCTAGACTACGGCGATGGACGCAATCCATCGCCGTAGCTTCCTTCGCGTCACCACATTGTCCGCCGCCGCGCTGGCCCTTCCCCGCATCACCTTCGCGGACGACGTCCCGCTCGAGGAGCTCACGATCGCGGAGATGCAGCGGTTCTCATCGCGGGCGTTGACCGAGGCGTATCTGAAGCGGATCGAGGCGCTGGACAAGGGGCAGGTCAACTCGATGATCGAGTTGAATCCGGATGCGCTGGCGATCGCGGATGCGCTGGACCGGGAGCGGAAGGCGGGGCGGGTGCGGGGGCCGCTGCACGGGATTCCGGTCGTCATCAAGGACAATATCGACACAGCGGACCGGATGGCGACGTCGGCGGGGTCGCTGGCGCTGGCGGAGAACGTCGCCAAGCGCGACGCGCATATCGTCCGCCGGATGCGCGAGGCGGGCGTGGTGCTGCTCGGCAAGACGAACCTCAGCGAGTGGGCGAACTTCCGCTCGACGCATGCGACGTCGGGGTGGAGCGGGCGCGGCGGGCTGACGCGCAACCCGTATGCGCTGAACCGCAATTGCTGCGGGTCGAGCTCGGGAACGGGCGCGGCGATCGCGGCGAGCTTCGCGGCGGTGGGTGTGGGGACGGAGACGGACGGATCGATCGTCTGCCCGTCGGCGGCGTGCGGCTTGGTGGGGATCAAGCCGACGCTGGGCCTGGTGAGCCGCAGCGGGATCATTCCCATCGCGCACAGCCAGGACACGGCCGGGCCGATGGCGCGCACGGTCACGGACGCGGCGATCCTCCTCGGCGCGATGACGGGCGCGGACTCGCTCGACCCGATCACGGCGAAGGGACGCGCGGAGGCGGACTACACGAAGTTCCTCGACCCGAACGGCCTCCGCGGCGCGCGCATCGGCGTCGCGCGGCAGTACTTCGACATCAACGATCACGTGAAGAAAGTCATGGACGCCGCGCTCGACGCGCTCCGCGGCCTCGGCGCGGTGCTGATCGATCCGGTCGAGATGAAGACGCACAATCAGTACAACGACTCGGAGCTCGAGGTGCTGTTGTACGAGTTCAAGACGGATCTCAACGTGTACCTCGCGACCATGCCAGCGAACGTGAAGTCGCGCACGCTGGCGGACCTGATCAAGTTCAACGAGGAGAACCGCGAGCGGGAGATGCCCTACTTCGGCCAGGAGCTCTTCCTGCAGGCCCAGGAGAAGGGGCCGCTCACGGACGCCGCGTACAAGAAGGCGCTGGCGAAGAACCACCGGCTGTCGCGCGCGCAGGGGATCGACGCGGTGATGAAGCAGCACAAGCTGGACGCGCTCGTCGCGCCGACGGGCGGGCCGGTGTGGACGACGGATTTGATCAACGGCGATCACTACACGGGCGGGTATTCGAGCGCGTCCGCGGTCTCGGGGTACCCGCACATCACCGTGCCCGCGGGATCGGCGTTCGGGTTGCCGGTGGGGCTGTCGTTCTTCGCGGGGGCGTGGAGCGAGGGGGTGCTGGTGAAGTATGGGTATGCGTTCGAGCAGGCGACGAAGGCGCGGCGGCGGCCGGAGTTCAGGGTTGGGGGTTGATAGGACGTATAGGACGAATAGGACAGATAGGACGTCCTATGGGTCCTATTCGTCCTATTCGTCCTATACGTCCTATTACACTTCCAGATCCTTGAACGCTTCCTTGTCGATCGCCTTGTCGTAGGCCGCGCGGGCGGAAATACGTTTGGCCTCATACAACCGGCGGATCGACGTGTCCATGTCCACCATGCCGTCGCGTGCTCCGGTTTGAATGGCCGAGGTGATCTGGGGGGTCTTGCCTTCGCGGATCATGTTCCCGATGGCCGGGGAGCTGAAGAGGATCTCCAGCGCCGCGACGCGGCCGCCGCCGACCTGGGGGATGAGCTGCTGGGCGAGCACGGCGCGGATGGTCTCGCCGAGGACGTTGCGGATGCCTTCCTGCTCGCCGGAGGGGAAGACGCTGATGATGCGGTCCATGGTCTTGGCCGCGTTGTTCGTGTGCAGGGTGCCGAAGACGAGGGTGCCACGCTCGGCGGCGGAGAGGGCCATGGAGATGGTGTCGAGGTCCCGCATCTCGCCGACGAGAATCAGGTCCGGGTCTTCGCGGCCCGCCGCTTTCAGGGCCTCTGCGAAACTTCGAGCATGGGTTCCGATCTCGCGCTGGTGGATGAGGCACTTCTTGTTCGGGTGCACGAACTCGATCGGGTCTTCGATGGTGATGACGTGCAGGCTGCGCGTCTCGTTGATCAAATCGATGATGGCGGCGAGCGTCGTCGACTTGCCGGAGCCCGTGGGCCCCGTCACCAGCACCAGACCGCTGCGGATCTGCGCGAGGCGCCGCACCTGCTCGGGCAGGCCGAGCTGGTCGATGGTCATGATCTTCGTGGGGATCACGCGGAACACTGCGCCGGAGCCACGCTGCTGGCGGAAGAGGTTCACGCGATAGCGCGCCAGGCCGGGGATCTCGTACGAGTAATCGACGTCGCCGCTCTTCACGAACGCCTGCCACAGCGACGGCGGCGTGACCGGCTCGAGCAGCTCGGTGAAGTCGCGCTCGGAGATCATCCGGTAGCGGATCGTCTCCATCGACCCCGAGGCGCGGACCATCGGCGGGCGTCCGACCGTGAGATGAAAATCCGACGCGCCGCGGTCGTTCATCAGGCGCAGGAAGCGGTTGATCTTCATCCCACCCTCCCCGCCGAACGGAGGAACTCCGGCGAGACGAAGGCCTCGAAGTCTTCCTTCTTCTGCGCCGCCATGTACGCCGTCTCCGCGGTGATCCGGTCCCGTTTGACCAGATCGCGCAGAGCCTCGTCGAAGGTCTGCATGCCCTGCGAGCGCCCGATCTGCATCGCCGAGTGGATCTGGAACGTCTTCTCGTCGCGGATCATGTTGGCGATGTTCATCGTCCCCTTGAGCACCTCGAAGCACGCCACCTGGCGGCGCCCTTCCTTGGCCGGCAGCAGCCGCTGGGCGATGACGTACTTCAGCGACTCCGACAGCGACGCGCGGATCTGCGGCTGCTCGTCGATGGGGAAGCTGGAGATGATGCGGTCGATCGCCTTCGGCGCCGACGTCGAGCTGAGCGTGCCGAGGACCACGTGGCCCGTTTCCGCGGCAGTCAGGGCGAGGGAGACGCTCTCGTTGTCGCGCAGCTCGCCGATGACGATCACGTCCGGGTCCTCGCGCAGCGCCGCGCGGAGGGCTCGCGCGAACGAGTCCGTGTGCGTCCCCACCTCGCGCTGGTTGATCAGGCAATTCTTGAACGGATGGACGAACTCCACCGGGTCTTCCATCGTCAGGACGTGGTCCGTGCGCGTCTCGTTGAAGAGGTTCACCAGCGCCGCGAGCGTCGTCGACTTGCCCGAGCCCGACGGACCGCAGATCAGCACCAGGCCCTGGTGGTAGTCCGCGATCTCCGCGAGATGCGGCGGCAGGCCGAGCTCCTGGATCGTGGGCGGCTTCTCCGGGATCACGCGGAAGACCGCGTTCAGCCCGCGGTGGTCGATGAACACGTTCGCGCGATAGCGACCCGCCTGCGGGATGTAGTGGCAGAAGTCGAGCTGCTGGTCGCGCTGCAGGTGCTC
Source organism: Thermoanaerobaculia bacterium (assembly GCA_036375075.1). Taxonomy (GTDB): domain Bacteria; phylum Acidobacteriota; class Thermoanaerobaculia; order Gp7-AA8; family Gp7-AA8; genus QHVT01. The sequence goes on from DASUSN010000075.1 coordinate 7,638, forward strand.
CCACTGGCTGTCCGTCAGGATCTCGCGCAGCAGGGCCTCGGTCTGCGCCGCCGTGAACGGCTCGCCCTGCGCCCGCAGCAGGTCCGCGGCCATGCGCACCACGGGCGGCTGGCCGACGGAGAGGTGAAAGTCCGACGCGCCGGTGTTGCGCGTGTGGATCAGGTACGCGTGCAGCCGCGCCTCCCCTTCCCTCTGCCGCGCCGCCAGCGCCTCGGTGCGCACGGACGCGTGATCGCGCTTCTCGAGCTCGTCGAGAATGTCCAGCGCGCGCATGCGCACGGAGCGCTCCGGATCCTGCGTGGCCATCTGCGTGAGCGCAACGGCGACCTGCGGATGATCGAAGTTGCGGATGGCCTGCATCACCTCGATGCGCACGTTAGGCTCCTTGTCCGCGAGCATACGGCCGAGGGCGCTGAGGGCGCGGGGATCGGCGATGTGGCCGAGCGCTTCGACGGCGGCCCACTTCGCGTCGGGATCGGCGAGCGCCGCGACCAGCGGCTCCACCGCGCGCGCGTCCTTCAGGCGGCCGAGCGTCTCCGCGGCGGAGATGCGGATCCACCAGTCCGGGTCTTTCAGCAGCGCCACCGCCGCGGGGACGATGCGCGGGTCCTCGAACGTCCCGGCGACGGCGATCGCCGCCGCGCGCAGGTCTTCGTCCGGATCGCTCAGCAGCGCGATGGTGGCGTCGAGGACGTCGGTGCCGAAGGCGCGGATCGATTCGATGGCGCGGTCGCGCACGAACCCGGCGAGCTTCTGCGTGAAGCGGACGTAGCGCTTCACGACGTCCGCGCGGTCGCGCATGCCGAGGAGGATCTTCATCACCGCCGTGCGCGTGGCGGCGTCGCCCGAGGCGATCAGGGGGAGGAGCTTCTCCGCGAACTCCGGCGGCTGCGACGCCGCGGACTTCGTCAGCGCGTCGATCAGCGTCTGCTGGGTATTGTAGCCGACGAGCGGCAGGTGCTGGACGAAGAGCTCCACGCCGGACAGAGGCGCGCGGGTGGCGAGCACTTCCAGCGCCTTCTCGCGCACCTGCGGATCGGGATCTTGGACGAGCCGCTGCCAGCGCGGGATCGAGCGCTCGTCCGTCTCCTGCGCCGCGAGGCGGTTCAGGAACGCGATGCGGTCATCGCCGAGGCTGGTCGTGGCGAGCTGCCACAGGAGCGGCTCCAGGCCGCGGCTGGGCGGCGCCTCGAGGATCATCCGCCGGGCGAGGTCCGCCGCTTCGAGGGTCTCCTTCGTCTCCTTCGCGGGCGTGAGGAGCTTCGGCAGCTCCGTCTCGAGCGACGGCAGGCCGAGGCTGAAGAGCACGGTCGTCGCCGCGCGGAAGGCCGCGTCCGGCTTCCCCCGCGCCTCGGACACGAAGACGCTGAGGGTCTCCGGATCGCGCAGGCGCTGGAGGATCTTCGCGCCGCCGTCGCGCAGGGCGCGGTCGGGGCGGAAGAACATCCACACGACGTCCTGCGCGCGCACGTCTTCGGCCGTCGCGAGACGCGCGAGCAGCTCGTCGCGCTCCTCGAGACTGGCGAATTCCTTGTTGGCGAGACGCTTGACCAGATCGCGGGTCGGGGACTGAAAGAGAGCCACGGGGGCGGAAGTATATGGCTGGTCCGAACCTAGCAATACACGAGGCCGGGAGGACCCTATGGCAACGAAAAAAAAGAGCAGCGGCTCCGGCACGCTGCGGAACGTGGTCACGAGTAGCGCGGCCACCGAGACGATCGTCGATCTGGTCACGAAGCTCGGCCTGGTGGACATCGTGGTGGGACGTCTGAAGGCGAAGATCGAAGAGACGGACGTCGACGATCTGTTCGACGAGATCACCGATTACCTGCGCCGCAATCCGGAAGTGCTCGTGGTCTCCCTCGGCGCGATCACCGTGGCGACGGGACTGCTGGTGTTCCTGAACAACCGGCGCGAATGGGACGGCACCGAGCGGCGCAGCGGGGACGAAGACGACGACACGCCGGTGAGGACGTCGACCGGGCGGGTGCGCAAGTCGGCGTAGGTGGGCTCTGTCATCCTGAGCCGCGTAGACGGCGAAGGACCCCCTGCGAGAGGCAGGAGACGCGCAAGTCGGAGGGGGGTCCTTCGCCGTCTACGCGGCTCAGGATGACACCTCAGCTATTAGAGTGCAGGAGCGGGCCGGGAAGGCCCGCTCCTGCGTGAAGCTCAAGGGCAGGAAGTCACGTCGACGTACCAGTCCTGGTAGTTGATGCAGCCTTCCGCGGTGCGGATCTCCGGGTTGAGGATGCCGCGCTCGGCGATCACGCCTTCGACCACGACGCTGGCCGAGGTCTCACCCGACACGATGCGCAGGCCGTACGACAGATCGCTCGGATCCGGCGCCACGCGCCACAGGATCTGCCAGCCTTCCGGCAGGTCCGCCGTGATCGTCACCTGCTGGCCGAGGCAGGACTGCGTCGGGCCGCTGATGGCGATCGGGTCCGGCCGCCGGAGCTCGGGGTAGATCCACGGGCTCCAGGCGTTGCCGCCGTGGGCGTCGGTGACGCTGACGTAGACGGGGTCGAACGACACGAAGCGGCGGCTGATGGTGGACTCGCTCGTCGAGAACGGCGTGCCGTCCGACCACGTGCCGGTGAAGGGCCCCGTGCCGGTGAACGTCGCCGTCACGATCGCGCCGCACGGCTCCGCCGGCACCGAGGTGAGCGTCGCGGTCGGCGGCGGCGGTAGGACGTTCATCACGCCGGTCGTGTCGAATGACTGGCCGCACGCCGTCGTGCCGTAGATGCGAATGTAGGAGTCGCCGATCCCGTGCGTGCTCGTGTAGCGCAGCGTGTACACGTTCGGCCGCGGGTTCGCGATGACTTCCATCGCGTCGCCGAGCGAGTTCTCGAAGTTCCACGAGCTGGTGTTCGGGTCGAGGATCACATCGAACTGCGTCGTGTCGCCGACGTACACCCCGTACGTCGTGAACCGCGGCTGCTGCACGGACTGCACTTCGATCGACGCCGGCTCCGAGTACGGGCTGCAGGCCGTCGGCGAGCCGACGATGACACCTGCGCCGACCCACGGCTCGTTGCCGACCTGGATCTGGATCGAGGCCGTGCCCTGGCCGGAGATGATGTCGCCGCCCCACGTGTACCAGTTCGCCGTGGCCCCCTCGGGCAGCGGAGAACCGAGCGTGGCGGTGACGATGGTGTTCGGGCAGGTCGTGTTGGTGTCGAACGAGATCACCGGCGCCGGGAGCGTCGCGAAATCGAAGGTCGCCTCGCCGGTGATGGTGCCGGGACCGTTCGCGTCCGAGAACTCGACCAGCGTGTAGGTGCCGCCCTCCGACGGATACATGAAGGCCAGCGGATCGGAGCTCGTGTCCGTCCGGCCGTTGCTCCACGTGTAGGTGAACGGCGGAACGCCGGTGAACTCGGCGAAGGCCGCCCAGGACTGGCAGTCGCGGCCGATGGCGCGCACCTTCGCGGTGGCCTGCAGCGGGTTGCCGCCGTCGATGTCGAGCGTCGTCGTGGCCGAGCCGCTGCCGCAGGTGTTGGTCGCGTTGGCGGTGATCGTCGCCACGCCGCCGCCGTTCGTGGAGCGGTATTCGAACTGATTGTTGCCGATCCAGACCAGCGGATCGCCGAGGGAGCTGACGACCTCCCAGCCACCGGTGAAGTAGCTGAGGAAGTCGACCGTCACGACGGCCGTACCGCCCGCGGGGATCGTCGACGGCTCCACGCGCACCGCCAGTTCCGGCGTGCTCATGGTGTGGCCGAAGGGCTGAACATACGGCGCCGAAGCGCAGCCGTTCGCGTCGCGGAAGACCGCGGTGAGTCGCGTCAGGCCGATCTCCTGACCGGCGAACTGCACGACCGGGGTGCCCTGACCGGAGACGATCGTGCCGCCCGGGATGCTCCACTCGAGCGTCGCGCCCGCCGGGATGCCGCCGTTCAGCGTCGCGGTGCGCACGGTGCCGGGGCAGGTGTCGATGCCCCAGTAGCCACCGTCCACCACCTCGTCGATCGTGAACGACGGCTGGGGCAGCGACGAGCCGGCCGTGACGCTGCCCGTCACCGTGCCCTGGCAGTACTGATCGAAGACGTAGCTGATGCTGTAGGTGCCGCCCGAGATCGGGCGCTCGAGAGTCGTGTCCCACGTGAAGAAGAACTCGCCATCGCTCCAGGCGCCCTGGAACGGCGCCGTGCCGGAGAATTCCGCGATCGCGGTCGCATGACCGCACTCGCCGGCCTGCCCGGGCTTCACGACCGCGGCGGCGTGGCAGGCCTCCACGGTGAACGTGTGCGTGAACGTGCGCGTGCACGTGCCGTTGGTGAGGATGACGTCGATGGAGAAGCTGCCCTGCGACGGTGCGGTCACGAAGATCGCCTGGCCATCCTCGAAATCGACCCGGGCGCCATGGACGGCGAAGCTCAGGGTCTGCCCCTCGGGCACGCTGGCGACGGAGAGATAGAACCAGTTGTCCGCGGTCGCGACCTCGGGGTGATAGACCTGCGGCTCGGCGATCGGGCAGGCCTCGACCACTTCCACCGCCGCCGTGGAGAGCACGGCGCACGAGCTGCCGCGCGAGACCCAGGCGTTGATCGTCACCGTGCCGGCGCCGCCGGCCGTGACCTGGATCGCGGAGCCGGTCGTAGCCGAGGCGGTCCCGTTGGTCACCGTCCAGCGCGCGGTGTGTCCCGGCTTCAGCTCGATGGACGCGTTGATCACGGCGCCCGGCGCGACGCTGGTCCGGTCGACGTCCATCGCCGGCACGACCACGTTGCACTGCTTGACGTGGTACTGCGTCGGCCGGCTGACGGTGCCGCAGGGCGTGACCGCCGCGAGCTGGGCGTGCTTCTCCCCCGGCTTCGACGGCGTATAGGTGTAGCTGCGGGCGTCGGGGGCGAGCACGACCGGGGCATCGAAGTCGTGCCCCGTGAGCGTCTGCATCTGCGGCGAGCCGCCCTCGTACGTCCAGGTGAACGTCACCGGCTCGCCGGTCTGCACGTCGAACCCGGTGAACGTCTGTAAAACGGGACAGTCGTCTGCGAGCGCGGGCAGGCAGACGAGAGCCACCAGGAGCGCAGTGAAAATGCGCACGGATTTCCTCATAGATGAATCTCCCTCGTGTGGAATACTGGATCGGACCGGCGCGCATGGTCGCACGAAAGCAGGCGGCCGCAAAGTGTTATTTGTCACTTATCAAGGTGCGCCGTGCTATACTTCGCGTTCCTATGTTCCGAACGACGACGACGGCACAGACGCGAACGACGAGCTCGACCTCGTCGCCCTGCCGTTGATCGTCCTTCCCCAATTCGAATGATCAAAGACAGGGCTTCGGCCCTGTCTTTTTGTTTCTGCATGAGAGGCTGAGTCATGAACGTACAACTTCCCGACGGATCCCTCCGCGAGGTCCCCGAGAACGCCACCGTCGCCGACGTCGCCGCGGCGATCGGCAAGCGGCTGGCGAAAGACGCCATCGCCGGAAAGGTCAACGGCAAGGCCGTGGACGTCTACGCGCCCGTGCCCGACGGCGCGAAGGTCGAGATCGTCACCCCGAAGACCGAAGCAGGCATCGACACCATCCGCCACTCCACCGCCCACCTGATGGCCATGGCCGTCCAGGAGCTCTTCCCCGGCACCCAGGTCACCATCGGGCCGGTGATCGAGCACGGCTTCTACTACGACTTCGGCGCCGACCGCCCGTTCACCGACGACGACCTCCGCCGCATCGAGGAGAAGATGCAGGAGATCGTGAAGCGCGATCTGCCGGTCAGGCGCGAGGTCTGGTCGCGCGACGAGGCCATCGCCGCCTTCGAGAAGATGGGCGAGCAGTACAAGGTCGAGATCATCAAGGGCATCCCCGGCGACGAGCCACTCTCGGTGTATCGCCAGGGCGAGTGGTTCGACCTCTGCCGCGGCCCGCACGTCCCCTCCACCGGCCGCCTCGGCGCATTCAAGCTGACCAGCGTGGCCGGCGCGTACTGGCGCGGCGACAGCCGCAACGCCATGCTCCAGCGCATCTACGGCACCGCCTGGGGGGACAAGGAGCAGCTCGAGGCGCACCTCAAGCAGATGGAGGAAGCGGCCGCGCGCGACCACCGCAAGCTCGGCAAGGAGCTCGACCTCTTCCACTTCCATCCGTTCGCGCCGGGCGCCGCGTTCTGGACCCCGAACGGCACCACCGTCTACCAGACCCTCTCGCAGTACATGCGCGAGCTGCTGCTCGACAACGGGTATGTCGAGATCAAGACCCCGCTGCTGTTCAACAAGGGCCTCTGGGAGATCAGCGGCCACTGGGGCAAGTACAAAGAGAACATGTTCCTGGTCTACGACAACGAGACCGAGGAGCACGACTTCTCGATGAAGCCGATGAACTGCCCGTCGCACCACCTGTACTTCGGGATGAAGAAGCACAGCTACCGCGACCTGCCGCTGCGGCTGCACACCCAGGACGTCCTGCACCGCAACGAGCTCACCGGCTCCCTCGGCGGCCTGACCCGCGTCCGGCAGTTCGCCCAAGACGACGCGCACATCTACTGCGTCGAGGCGGACGTGCCGGAGGAGGTGCGCCGCTTCGTGGCCCTGCTGGACCAGGTCTACGGGACCTTCGGCCTCGAGTACACCGCGAAGTTCTCCACCCGTCCTCCGCAGCGCATCGGCGACGACGCGCTGTGGGACCGCGCGGAGAGCCTGCTCCGCAGCGCGCTCGAGTCGCTGGGCCGCCCGTTCGAGATCAAGGAAGGGGAAGGCGCGTTCTACGGCCCCAAGATCGACTTCGACGTGTCGGACTCGATCGGCCGGAAGTGGCAGCTAGGCACCATTCAGCTCGACTACAACGCGCCGGAGCGCTTCGACCTGACCTACGTCGGCGCGGACAATGCCGAGCATCGCCCGGCCGTACTGCACCGCGCGATCTACGGCTCGTTCGAGCGCTTCATGGCCATCCTCATCGAGCACTTCGCCGGGGCGTTCCCGTTCTGGCTGGCGCCCGTGCAGGCCATCGTGCTGCCGCTCTCGGAGAAGTTCACCGACTACGGGAGCGAGGTCGGGGCGAAGCTGCGGGCGGCGGGCGTACGGGTGGAGGTGGACGCGAGCAACGACAAGCTGGGGGCGAAGATCCGCAACGCGCAGCTCCGGAAGATCCCGTTCATGCTCGTGGTGGGGGAAAAGGAAGCCTCGTCGGGCACCGTGACCCTGCGCCGCCGGGCCGGTGGGGACCAGCCGACCGTGACCGTGGAGGAATTGATCAGCATGGCTGAGGGGTTGATTACCAGCCGCTCGTTCACTTGACGTGTTGAAGGTTTTATCCGTACATTGTTCGACCCAAAATTCAGGAGGACCATCGTATTTTTCCGCCGCGCCGTAACCCACGATTCGACCGCAGACCGGTAGAGCCCGAAAACCGCATCAACGATCTGATCCGCCACCCCGAGGTGCGGCTGATCGATTCCGAAGGCAAGCAGGTGGGGATCGTCCCGATCGCGCAGGCCCAGGAAATGGCCCGCGAGAAAGACCTCGATCTCGTGGAGATCTCGCCGACCGCGAACCCGCCGGTCTGCAAGATCATGGACTACGGCAAGTTCCTCTTCGAGAAGAAGAAGAAGGAGTCGGAGGCCAAGAAGAAGCAGAAGATCATCGTCGTCAAGGAGGTGCAGTTCCGCCCCCGCATCGACGAGCACGACTTCGACTTCAAGAAGAACCACGTGATCCGCTTTCTCGAGCACGGGGACAAGGTCAAGGCCATCGTCCGCTTCCGCGGCCGCGAAATGACGCACATGGAGCTCGGCCGCGCCGTGCTCGACCGTCTGCTCGTGGAAGTGAAAGAGTACGGCTCCTCGGAGAACCAGCACCCGGACCTGCAGGGAAACCGGATGTCGGTGGTCATCGCGCCGTCCAAATAGCCGGGAATTCGAATTCCCGCAACGCAGTTTCCAGCAAGGCTTTAGAGGGGATTTCCATGCCTAAGATGAAGACGCACCGTGGCGCCGCCAAGCGGTTCAAGAAGACCGGCAGCGGCAAATTGCAGCGGAACCACGCCTTCCATTCGCACATCCTGACCAAGAAGTCGCCCGGCCGTAAGTCCAAGCTGGCCGGCGAGGTCGAGGTCTCGAGCGCGAACGCGAAGACCGTGGCCCGCATGATCCCGTACAAGTAGTACGGGGCAACGTAGGACGGCGCTTCAGCCCGTCCGGAGCGCGCCGGGTGAACACCACTCCTGACCCGGCCGCTCGAAAGAAAGGAAAACGAGGAGAACCATGCCGAGAGTCAAACGAGGCCCAAAAAGAAAGAACCGTCGCGCCAAGATCCTGAAGCTCGCCAAGGGCTTCTACGGGATGAGGTCGCGCGGTCACCGCATCGCGCAGCAGGCCGTGGACAAGGCGCTCAACTCCGCCTTCACCGGCCGCAAGGACCGCAAGGGTGATTTCCGCAAGCTCTGGATCGCCCGCATCAACGCCGCCGCCCGCCAGAACGGGATGTCCTACTCGACGTTCATCGCCGGCCTGAAGGCCGCGGGGAACACGCTGGACCGCAAGGTCCTGGCCGACATCGCCGTCCGCGACGCCGCCGCCTTCACCGCCCTCACCGAGAGCGCCAAGGCGGGGCTGGCCAAGCAGAAGTCCGCGTAACCCGTTCCATCCGCGCGAAATGCACAAACGGCGGGCCCCGGCCCGCCGTTTTTCGTTTGGAGTGCGGAAGCAACCGCGGTGTGTACTCTCTCTGTCATCCCTGCCCTCAGGGGCGCCAGAAGGTGAGCTTGCCCTTTGCGTCGATGGCGGCGAACTGCTGGTCCGCGGCGTAGCGCGGGAGGCGGGGATCGCGGGACCAGCGGGGGATGGGGCCGCGGATGCCCGGGAGGGTGCGCTCGATGGCTCCGCGGGCGAGGTCGACGACGACCATCGTCTTGCCGTGCTCCGCGAGGATCAGCTTCCCGGTCTCCGTCTCCGCCGCGATCCAGATCGGGGCCTGCCGGAGCGGCACGTCGTGGCGGGGGGTGCCGTCGCGCTCGAAGGTGCGCAGGTGGTACGCGCCCGGCTCGCGGGTGATGAGGACGACCCGGCCGTCGTGCAGCACTTCGGAGTCCGTCACGTTCGCCACCGCGAGCTGCGCGAGCGTCTCCCCCGTCCGCCCGTCCGCGATCGCGTTCAGGGTGGGTAGGAACATCCGCGAGCCGTCACCCGACACCGACACGGCGTCGCGCTGCGAGTTCAGCAGCCGCTCGCCGGTCTTCCGCGTCTTCCGCGCGCGCACGTCGAAGTCGAAGATCCGCAGCGCCGTCGCCGCACCCAGCCGCGGCTCGTGCTCGATGACGCGCAGCAGATCGGGCGTCACGAAGAACATCAGGTGACGGGAACGCCCGTCGAATCCGGCGGCCGAGGCGAGGAGCCGGCCGGTCGCGACCTCGTGTACGGAGACCAGGCTCCCGTTCGAGATCGCCACGCGCGAGCCGTCGCCCGAGAGGCCGAAGCGCGCCGCCAGCGGCATGGTGATGCCGGTCGGCCCCGCGGCGGTGTGCAGCTCCAGGCCGCGTACCGTGAACAGCCCCACCGGCTGCAGCCACGCCGCGACGCGCCCGTCGTCCGAGAACTGCGCCCCCCACCACAGCGGCGTGCCGAGCCGCGTCACACGGCCCGTCGCGCGATCCAGCAGGAACGACGTCTCGTAGTCGAACCGCCCCGGCGCCGCGCCGGAGACCATCACCTGCGAGCCGCGCTGCGGCTGATCGATGTACGCGATCGCCAGCTCCTCGGCCGGCACGTGTGTGAGCCACGCGACGAAGCCGCCGGCGATCAGCAGCACGACCCCGATGGCCGGCCAGACGAAGCGCATCAGCGCCGCGTGACTGCGCCGGATGTCGCTTCGCCCATTCGCGAGCTGCCACACGGGAGCGATCGCGAGCACGGCCACCACCGCCGCGCCGAGCGCATAGAGGATCGGCGGCGTCCCCCAGGCGATGCCGAAGAACAGCGGCCGCACGATGAGCCACGTCACCGCCACTGCCACCACGAGAAACACGAAGTCCGCCGCGATAAGCGGCGACCGCGAACGGAAGACCGTGCTCAGCGTGTGCGTGAGGAGATAGAGCGTCACCATCGCCAGCGCGGCGGCGCCCATCCACTGCGGGTTCGTCAGCGCCCACGCCCGGCCGCTGGCCAGCATGGCGGGCACTCCGATGACGGCGAAGCACGCCACCATGATGAACACGGCGGCCGCGGCTTTGCCGATCCAGATCGCGGACGCGCTCACGGGCTTGCTGAAGTAGAAGGACATGCGCCGCTCCGCGAGATCGCGCGCGATCGAGGTCCCGAGCGTCACGGCGATGCCCAGCCCCAGGGTCGCCGACAGGATCCGGCCGACCACCGCGATGGTGTCCGCGGCCTGACCGCTCGTCCCGGGCAGCAGCGTCGCCGCAAACGGCACCACCGCCAGTGCCGCGCAGAGCAGGAACAGCCTCGATTTCTCGCGCACCTCGCGCGCGGCGATGATCCACGCCGCCCTCAAGCGCGATCCTCCCCGGCCACGGCCACGAAGATCTCCTCGAGCGTCAGCGCCGACGCCTCGGCGCTCACGCGGGTGCGGAAGTCTTCGAACAGCTCGCCGTCGAAGTTCGTCACGATCGCTTCCGTCCCGCTCCCCCACGCCCGCGCCGACGCGGTGCGCATCGGCAGCGCCTCGGCCGCCCCGGCGAAACGCACGCGCCGGAAGCGCTCGCGCAGCGTCTCCAGCTCCTCGTCGAGCACGAGCTGCCCGCCTTTCAGGATCCCCACCCGGTCCGCGATCGACTCGATCGCGCCGAGGTCGTGGGTCGTGATGAAGACGGTGATCCCGCGGTCGGCCATGTCCGCGATCACCTCCTCGAAGAGCGACTTGCGGGCGACGACGTCCAGGCCGAGGGTCGGGTCGTCGAGGACGAGCAGCTCGGGCGAGGTCGCGAGAGCCAGCGCCAGCGACACCTGCTTCTTCTGCCCCTTGGACAGATTGCCGAAGCGCGCCTTGCGCTCGACGCCGAAGCGGCGGATGCGCTCGTCGAACGCGTCCTGCCGCCAGTTCGCGTACAGCTTCGCGTGGAACCAGCCGAGGTCGCGCACCCGCATCTCCGTCGGCGCATCCGCCTCCTCGGCCACCACGCCGACCCGCTGCATGAGCCGCGCGCGGTGCTCCCACACGTCCTCGCCGAACAGCGAGACCCGGCCCAGCTCCGGCTCCAGATGGCCCAGCAGCGCGCGGACGAGCGAGGACTTGCCGGCGCCGTTCCGACCGAGAAGCGCGTACACGGAGCCGGCCGGGACGCGGAGGGTGACGCCGTCCACGGCCGTGCGCCTGCCGTAGCGGACGGTGACGCTTTCCGCGGCGATCGCGGTCATGGTTTCCTCCTGTGGTCGCGCAGCAGGCGGTCGAAGGCGGACGACAGTTCGGTGGACGCCTCGGCAAGGTCCGCGCCGACGGCGAGGGCCGTGCCGGCGAAGCGGGTGGCCGCGTCGCGCAGGGTCTCGTCCCGCTTCGCCTTCTTGAGCTGCACCGGCGCGTCGGCGACGAACGTGCCCTCGCCCCGGCGGACGGCGAACACGCCCTGGTCGGTGAGCCTCTGGTAGGCGCGGGCGACGGTGTTGGGGTTGACCTGCAACTGCTGCGCGAGCTCGCGCACGGACGGCACCGAATCGCCGGGACCGAGCGTGCCGATGGAGATCATCCGGCGCATCCCCTCCTCGATCTGCCTCCAGATCGGCGCGGCGTCGGAAGGGTTGATGTCGAACACTGTACTAAGATCTTAATACAGTGTTGCACGTAAAGCGAGACCGGCTGCTCAGCGCTTCATCGCATCGGCGACCAGTTCCCGCCGCAGCACCTTGCCCACCATGGTCTTAGGGAGCGACTCCCGGATCTCGATGCGCACCGGCACCTTGTACGGCGCGAGCTTCTGGCGGCAGTACTGGCGGATCGTCTCGGCGTCCAGCGTCTCGCCCGGGCGCGGCACGATCCACGCCGCGACGATCTCGCTCTTCACCGGGTCGGGCAGGCCGGCCACGCCGACCTCGGCGACCGCGGGGTGCTCGGCGATCACTTCCTCGACCTCGCGGGGCCACACCTGGAAGCCGCTGCTCTTGATCACGTCCTTCTTGCGGTCGTTGATGAAGACGTAGCCGTCCTCGTCGAGGGTGCCGAGGTCGCCGGTGTAGAGCCAGCCGTCGCGGAGCAGGTCGGCCGTGGCCTCCGGATTGTTCCAGTAGCCGCGCATGAGCTGCGGGGCCTTCATGAGGATCTCGCCGTCGACGATCTTCACGTGGACGTCCGGCAGTGGCATCCCCACGGAGCCGATCTTGTTCTCGCCCCGCAGCGGGTTGACGCAGCAGGCCATGGCCGCCTCGGTCAGCGAATAGCCCTCGACGATGCGCCCGCCGGTGAGCTCCTCGAAACGCTTCTTCGTCTCGGCCATCAGTGCGGCGGCGCCGGAGAAGCAGGCGCGGATCGAGCGGAAGTCGGCCTTGCCGCTGATGACGTCGGGGTGATCCAGCAACGCGTTGAAGAGCGTGGGGACGCCGGCGAAGAGCGTGGGGCCGTCGCGCTGGATGGACTTCACGATGTCGTCGATGTCGCGCGGGTTGGGGATCAGGATCAGCGGCAGGCCGCGGATGACCGTCACGGACTGGGCGCCCGTACACCCGTAGGCGTGGAAGAGCGGCAGCGGCAGCATGATCGACGCCCGCGGACCGCTGAGGGCCTCGTTCAGCCACGCACCGAGCTGCGTCCCGGCGATGACCAGGGCGCGATGCTCGCTGAGCGCGCCGTTCGGCATGCCGGACGTGCCGCCGCTCATCACGATCTGCGCGGCGTCGTCCGGCTTCGGCAGGGAGAGCTCGGCGGGCGGCCCATGGAGGAGGTCCTGGAACCAGAGGTCTCCCGGGCGGAGCTCGATACGGTGCCCTTCCTTCTTCTCCTTGAACAGGGTGAAGAGGACCCTCAGCAGAGGCGGAAGGTACTCCTTGATGTTCGTGGCGATGACGCGCGTGAGGCTGGTCTGGGGCTGGATGCCCTTGACGCGCTCGTAGAGCGGCGTGAGGACGACGGCGATCCTGGGGGTGGTGATGCCGAAGGAGTTGATGAGCTCGCGGGGGGTGTAGACGGGGTTCTGCGGCGCGAGGATGGCGCCCAGCTTCCAGATGGCCATCTCCGCGATCATGAACTGCGGGCAGTTCGGCAGCAGCAGCGCGACGCGATCCCCGCGCTTGACACCCTCTCGTTTGAGGGATGCGGCGAAGGCGTCGCTGAGGCGGTCCAGGTCGCGCCAGGACATCGGCCGGCCTTTGAAGATCAGCGCCGGCGCGCTCGGCCGGTTGCGGGCGTGCTCGCGGACGAAATCGACCAGGGTCTTGTCGGGATAGGTCCCGATGGAGCGGGGGACACCTTCATCGTAATGCTGAAGCCAGGGGCTCTCCATACGCCGGGCAGTGTAAACCGCGGCGGACGCGGCCGGGGGCACGGATGTGCCGGTGTGGGGTGAACGTCGGCACCGATGACGTGGACGTCAATGAAATGGTTGCGGTGGCGGTCGGGTACGGCTCCCTCGGCAGTGAGTGTCCATCGCGCTGTCATCCTGAGCCGCGTAGACGGCGAAGGACCCCCTGATTTGAACGCGTCACGTGCTATCGGCATGGGGTCCTTCGCCGCGCTACGCCGGCTCAGGATGACAGCAAAAGCGTGCCGCAGCCGCGAAGCCGTCACGGACCCTCGGCGGCCTGCCGGCGGTACTCCGCGGGGGTGATGCCGAAGGCGGCCTTGAAGCAGCGGTAGAAGGTCCAGCCGGTGCCGAAGGCGCTGGCGAGGGCGATCTGCTCGACGGAGAGCAGGGGCATGGTGCGCAGGAGCTGGCGGGCGTAGGTGAGCTGCCGGGCGCGCAGGAAGTCGCGCACGGGAACGCCGATCAGGTCCGTCACGCGACGGCTGAGGTAGGGACGGGCGAGGGCCAGGTACGCGGCGAACTCCTCGGCCCGCGCGGCCGTACGGGTGCCGTAACACGCGCGGAGGTAGAACTCCGCGGCGTCCTCCAGCCGCTGCCGGTCCGCCTCGCGCGAGCGCCGTTTCTGTCCTGCCGGCCGCCCCATCGTCTTCTCACCCTGGGAGTGTGACGAGGGGCGGCCTTCCCCACCCTCATTTCGTAACCTGGAGCTCAGCCCGGAGGCAAGCCGATACGCGAGCTATCGCCCGGCGGCGGGCTGAGACGCCCGGACTCCTCCTCCTCGTCGCCCGGCGGCGGGCTCAGACGACCGAGCAGCTCGACGATGAACCGCTTTGCACGCTCGAATCGATCGACGAACCTGCGATCCCGTTCCTTCGCAACAGCGGTTTGCGCAACGAAAACCGTGAGCAACGCCAGCAGCATGACAAACTGCCGGAACCTCCTGGACACACCTCGCATAATCCCTCCTTGTCCGCCGGCATACGGCGGTGTTTTATGGGAGGGCGCCCTTCAAAGGCTCCAAGGAGTGTCTTGACCGGACGAATCATTACACTGGCTCCGGCGGGGGGGCAAAGAGAAGCTCCGGTTGCCGGTCGGCGCGCTTGATGAAGCGTCGCACGTGAGCGACCAGCCCCGGAGTCACATGGGCATCTTTCAAATACGCGAGAGCTGCGAGCGCACTGGTGAGCTTCCCTGCTTCGACGAACCTTTGCACGACATTGCCGAGGACCTTCGGGATGTCCCGAGTGCGGCCCATGGCATCGAGATACTCCGCGACGTCCAGCGCCACCAATGCAGCATCAGTCAGCACGCCGAACTCGGTGAACTCCCGGATACAGCGGCGGAGGCGATTCACCGCCTCCTGCCTGTTTCCGTCGGCGAAAGTGATCCGCGCAAGCAACCACTGCGACCGCGTCACTTCCGTAGTGAGGTCGAGTTTCGTGTACAGCCGGAGCGCTTCCTCCAGGTATCGGCTGGCTTCCCACCTGCGACCAGTCTCCAGCCAGCAGGCGCCGACAGCCAGAGATGCGCGAGCAATCCACGAGACGTTCTGTCGAGCGTTTCCGTATCGAAGAATTCCTTCGAATACCTCGGTCGCCGCAGCGTACTCGTGCCGGTCGAAAAGCACGTATCCGAGCAGGTACTTCGCGCTCATGTACAGGTCCGTGGCTCCGAACCGGAGGGCGATATCCGCGGCGCGATATGCCGTCTCCTCGGCGGTCGACAGATCCTCCTGCTCATAGTGAACGAGACCGAGAATGTACGTGACGGACGCCAGCCCGAGGCTCTCCCGCTTGACCTTGCGGTAAGCCGCATCAGCGCATGTGATCGCGCCGAGCGCGTCGCGCAATCGCCCCAGGAAAAACAGCGCGTTGGCCTGCTCCTTCATCGCCTCCCCGCGCAACTCGTGAATCGTGTCCCGCGGGTAGTCCGCGTCGGGCAGCGCGTTCGCGATCGCAATGGCCGCCTCCGCAAGCTTCAGTGCGTACAGCGGATTGCGCTCGCACATCCCGTTCGCCCACTTGCACAGCAGCCGCGCGACGCCGCCGGTCTGGTATTCGGTCCTGTTCGCGATGTCCGCCCACACGAAGCGCGCGGCGGCCGCGGGCTCGCGGAACTCCTCCAGCAGCGCCAGCGCCGCGGCGTCCTCCCTCTCGGAGCGCACGGCGAACGCGCGCAGCTCCGGGTCGACCGCGGCCGGCCAGCTTTCCGGCTCGCGCAGCGCGTCCTCGAATTCGCGCAGCGCCTCGGCCGCGAGGCGGCATTCGTCGCATGCGGCCAGATGTGCCGCCGCCGAGGGGCGGATCAGCGCAGGATTGATGGCGTGGAGGCCCAGGAGGCGTTCGTCGAGATGGCTCATGACATGGATGCGTAGATCGATCGCGCGCGGTTGCGGCAGTAGTTGAGCAGGCGGCAGATGTAGTTCGCCGTCTTCTGGCGGCGCTCGGCGATGGCGCCCGTGGACTCGCCGAGGAGATAGAAGCGCTCGAGGGTGTCGCGGCAGCTCGTGCCGAGCTTGGAGAGCGTGGTGCGGATGACCAGGTTGCGGATCACGCCGTCGATCAGCTCGTCGTCCGCCGTGGCCCCGCACTCGCGATGCTCCGGCCGCGGCGAGAACGGCGAGGCGTCGTCGCGGCGGCGGTACTGGCGCGAGGCGTTGCAGATCGCGCCGATCAGGTACGGGTGCAGGTCGCGGACGTTCGTCCGGTTGGCGAGGTAGGAGGCGAACACGTCCTGGACGAGGTCGTCGGCGTCTTTGGGCGGAATGCCGAACTTGCGGATGGCGATCTTGCGCAGAAGCGGCGTATACGTCGTGTAAACGGCGTCAAACCAGGCGCCGGCGTCATCGCCCGGGCCGGCCGCGGCTGCTTTTCCCGCAGCCATCAGCCGTTCCGAGGCAGTCGCACCCATTCCGCTAGCACTGGAAGGAGTGATGGCGCGCGGGCATTCCCTACCTCAGGGTACAAAATGAGCGTACACGGTACGCGAAAGTGCCTGTACAAACCGGGCCGTGCCGCAACGCCGCCGACGCCGGTCCTCGGAGTGGAAACGCATCCGCGAGGTGCTGCTGCGGCGGCAGGCGTCGTACGGCGTGGCCGAGGTGGCGAGCCTGCTCGGCATCGCTCCCGAGACGGTGGAGACGGCGAGCGGGCCGGGGCTCTCGTGGGAGGACATCGTGGCGCTGGGCCTGGAGCACCGCTGGACGTACCGGACTCTCACCGCCGCATGCCCCGAGGCTCTGCCGCCGCTGGTGCGCGTGGTGACACGGCCGGTGGCGCTGCCGCGCTATCAATGGGCCGTGCTGCGGCTGCTCGCCGCACGGCAGGCGCAGGAACAGGGCCGGGAGATCACGGTCAGCGATCTGATCGAGGAGGCGGTGAGCACGGCGGTACTGACGCGGATCGAGGACTGGGCGAGCCTGGAGCAGGCGCTCCCGGGTGTGCGGGCGGCGGCGGAGTGGCCGGAGGGGTGAGGGTTGATTGGCGAGAGGGCGCCGACGTCCAAATGTAGGGCGTGGCTTCAGCCCGCCTCCCGGGCGGGGTGGGGGCTTTTTGAGGGTGGCAGGCGCACACCGGGGGGGCGGGCTGAAGCCAC
>DASUSN010000076.1:0-21740 GCA_036375075.1 Thermoanaerobaculia bacterium
AAGGACAGCGGCAACTAGCCGTTGCCGCACTCCACATACGTTCCCCTGAAACCAGCGCGCCCGCCCGGCATCCTATGTCCATGCGGCTCGAGCGAAAGCATCCTCTCGCCATCCGATGGTTTCACTGGATCAACTTCCCGCTCCTCGCGCTGATGATCTGGAGCGGGATCCTCATCTACTGGGCGTGGCCCGCGTACGCGCCCGTCAAACTGGAGCAGACGACGTGGCGCGCGCTGCACGTCAACAACCGGCTGGCCGAGGGGATGGCGCTGCATTTCTTCTTCATGTGGCTGTTCGGCGTGAACGGCGTCCTGTACGTCCTCTACACGCTCTTTTCCGGCGAGTGGCGCGAGCTCGTGCCGCGGCGGGGCACGCTGCGCGAGGCGTGGAACGTCGTCCTGCACGACCTGCGCATCCGCAAAGAGCCGCTGCCGCGGAAGAAGTTCAACGGCGCGCAGCAGATCGCCTACACCACCGTGATCCTCATGGGTGCCGGTTCGCTGCTCAGCGGGCTGGCGATCTACAAGCCGGTGCAGTTCGCGTGGCTGGCGTGGCTCTTCGGCGGCTATCAGTCGGCACGCTTCGTCCACTTCTGGCTCACCGTGGGCTATGTCGCGTTCTTCGCGGTGCACATCGCCCAGGTCGTCCGCGCGGGGTGGAACAACTTCCGGGCGATGGTCATCGGAGTGGAGGTGACGCATGAGTCTTGAAGTCGAGCGCGAGCTGCGGCGCCTGTCCCGCCGCGGCTTCCTGACCATGGGAGTCGGAGCGGCGGCGGGATTCGCCGGCTGGAAGTGGCTGCGCTCGCGCGAGCGCCTCGAAGGCGTCGCGTGGCCATTCCGGCGCGTCCTGGAGGCCAACGAGCGCCTGGCCCGCGCGTACTTTTCGCCGGACCGGCTGTCGCCCGAGTTCCGCCCGTCCGACATCACCAGAGCGCGCATCAACGGCGGGCAGGGACTGAAGGCGCCGATCGACCTCGATGCCTGGCGGCTGCACGTCGAAGGCCTCGGCCCGCCCATCGCCCTGACTCTCGACGACCTCCGCCAGTTCCCGCGCCGCACCATGATCACGGAGCTGCGCTGCATCGAGGGGTGGAGCACGATCGTCCAGTGGGCCGGCGTGCGCTTGGCGGACCTGCTCGAGAAGTTCTCGCCGCCGGCGATCCCGCGATACGCCGCGCTGGAGACGCCCGACCGCGGCTACTACGTGGGCCTCGACATCGAGAGCGCGCTCCATCCGCAGACCCTCCTGGCCTTCGAGATGAACGGTGCCCCGCTCCCGATGCCGCACGGCGCTCCGCTGCGCCTCGCCATCCCGGTCAAATACGGCATCAAGAACATCAAGCGCATCGGAACGATCCGTTTCACGGACATCCGCCCCGCCGATTTCTGGGGCGAGAGGGGCTATGACTGGTACGCCGGACACTGAAGACGTGCTAATGTCGCGCAGGTCCCGCGATGTCACACAACTGGAGCCGAACGCTCTGCGTTCTTTTGCTGCTGGCGATCCGCGCCGGTGCGGCGGAACGTGGCTTTCCGCTGATCACGGTGTATCCGCCGGAGGTCCACAAGGCGGGGCCGCAGACGTTCGACATCGCGCAGGACAGCCGCGGGGTGCTGCACTTCGGAAACCTCCACGGGCGTGTGACTTACGACGGCGCGTGGTGGGAGCTGCACAAGCTCCCGGACGAGCAGGCCGCGCTCTCGCTGGCCACTGACGCCCGCGGCCGCGTCGCCCTCGGCCTGTTCAACGATTTCGGTTACCTCGCCCGGGACGAGCGCGGCTCGCACCGCTACCACTCGCTCCTCGAGCAGCTCCCGGGCGAGCAGCGGCAGATCGGCGACGTGCGCGGGATCTGCGCGACGCCGGCCGGCTTCCTGTTCGTCGCGGAAAAGAGTCTGATCCTCTGGAACGGCGGCGCGGCGAAACGCATCGCGGCGTTCACGGCCGAGGAGGCGCCGCGCGGGTGCTCGAGCGACGGGGCGGACGTGCTGCTGCGCGGACCGAAAGGCCTGCACCGCTTCGACGTGCAATCACTGCGGGTGAGCCCGATGGGGCTCGACAAGCGCGTGCTGCACATCCTCCGCCGCGCGGACAGGACCGCGATCGCGGTGACGCGCGACGACGGCCTGTTCGTCGTGGATCGCAACGGAACCGTCACGCCGTTCGCGCCCGCGGTGAAGGAATGGCTGGCCGGCAAGAACGTGAGCGGCGGCGCGCGGCTGCGCGACGGCCGGATGGTGCTCACCACCCGCCAGCACGGCCTGGCGATCTTTGACGCGAACGGCGCGATCGAGCAGGTCATCGCCGCCGGCTCGGGACTGCCGGACGCCATCCTCAGCGAGGCGGCGGTCGACCGCGAAGGCGCGCTGTGGCTGGCGATGGAAGGCCCGATCGTCCGCATCGACGTGGACGCGCCGGTCACGGTCTTCGACGCGCGGGGCGGCGTGCGCGGCGGCGCCGTCGACGTGGCCCGGTTCGACGGGAAGCTCTACACCGCCACGACGCACGGTCTCTTCGAGATCGACGCGCACGGCGTCGCGAAACGCGTCGAGCCGATGGAAGACACCGCGTGGCGGCTCCTGGTCGTCGACAACGAGTTGCTCGTGGGGACCACGAAGGGCCTCTACCGCATCCGCTCCGGCGGCCCGCTGGAGCACGTGGTCCCCCTCGAGCGCGAGGTGTACGGCCTGAGCCGCTCCCCGTCCGATCCGTCCCGCGTGTGGGTCGCCTTCGGCGACGGCATCGGCAGCTTCCGGCGTGTGAACGGGACGTGGACGTTCGAGGGCACGATCCCGGGCATCGACCACGAGAGCAACTCCGTCGTCGAGCACAACGGAGTCCTGTGGTGCGGCACGGTGTTCAACGGCATCCTGCAGGTGACCGATCCCCGCGGCGCGAGACCGCGCGTGCGGCAGTTCGACACCAATGAGATGAACGTGTACCTCATCGGCGGCCGTCCGGTGTTCGTGCGCGCGACGGGCGCGGTCGTGCAGCTCGACCGCAAGGGGAAGTTCGTGCCGGACGCCCGTCTCAAACACCTGAAAGCGCCGCGCGGCTTCTTCGTCCTCGCCGAGGACGCGCAGGGCAACGTCTGGATCAACTCCACACCGCCGCGCTTCTACGAGCGGCGCGCGGACGGCACGTACGCGGCCGACGGACGGCCTCTGGCGTCGGTGACGGCGGCGGACATCCAGAACCTCCGGGCCATGCCCGACGGGACGGTGTGGTTCGCCTCCGACAAAGGCCTCTTCCGCTACGATCCGCGCGGAGCGGCGGAGGTGTTCGCCCCGCAGCCGCAGCCGTTGATCCGCCGCGTGGTGCAGGGCGAGACGCAGGTGCTGTTCGGCGGCGCCGCGGCGGCGCAGGGCGAGGACGTGACGCTGAAGCACAACTTCGGCCGCATCCGCCTCGAGTTCGCCCCCGCGTCGTATCGCCAGGGCGTCGAGTATCAGTACCGCCTCGATCCGATCGACGAGGCGTGGAGCGAGTGGACCTCGCAGCCGTTCATCGACTACACGACGCTCGCCGGGAGCGACTACACCTTCCGGCTGCGCGCGCGGGGCGCGGGCTCGGAGCCGAGCCCGGAGGCGCGCTGGTCGTTCACGGTGCTCTCGCCGTGGTACCGGACCGGGTGGGCGTACGGCCTCTGGATCCTGCTCGCCGTCGCGCTCGTGCTGCTGGTCATCCGCGCGCGCACCGGCGCGCTGCAACGGCAGGCCGGGCGCCTGCAGGCGAAAGTCGCGGAGCAGACGGCCGAGCTGCAGAACACGGTGAAGCTGCTCGAAGCCGCGAACACGCAGCTCGAGGCGCTCTCGCTCGAAGACGACCTCACCGGCATCGCGAACCGCCGGTACTTCGAGCGGACCCTCGCCGACGAATGGAACCGCGCCCGGCGCCACGAGCAGCCGCTCGCGCTGATCCTGCTCGACCTCGATCACTTCAAGGACCTCAACGACCGCCGCGGCCATCCCGCCGGCGACGACTGCCTCCGCAAAATCGGTGCGTTCCTCAACGGAAGCGTGAAGCGCAGCGGCGAAGTCGTCGCGCGCTACGGCGGAGAGGAGTTCGCCATCCTTCTGCCGGGAGTGGACGGCGACGGCGCGCTGCGCGTGGCCGAAGCGCTGCGCGACGGCATCGAGCGATTGGCCATTCCGTACGGCAACGGGAACGGCCGCCGCGTCACCGCGAGCTGCGGCGTGGCCGCCCTGCAGCCCACGGGCGGCGTGTCGTCCGAGGTGCTCGTCGCCGGCGCGGACCGCGCGCTGTACGCCGCCAAACACTCCGGCCGGAACTGCGTCCGCGTGGCGGACGAGACGACGACCGGCACCTGGCTCAGGGACGCATCGGCATAACCATGTCGGAACGCTGGACCTTCTCGTGGCTGGAGCAACTACC
Source organism: Thermoanaerobaculia bacterium (assembly GCA_036375075.1). GTDB lineage: Bacteria > Acidobacteriota > Thermoanaerobaculia > Gp7-AA8 > Gp7-AA8 > QHVT01. Next base: position 4,399 of record DASUSN010000076.1, read on the forward strand.
CGTCGGCTTCGCGGTCGTGGACGGCGACGGCCGCACGGTGTGGCTGAATGCCGCCGCGCGCGAGCTGGTGGGGACCGAGGGGTACCTCGACCCGGAGACGCTCGCGCGGGCGCTCGCCGGCCTGCGCGCGGTCCGCGAGCTCGAGCTCGGCGACCGCAGCATCGAGATCACCGCGTCGCGCGTCCGCGCGGAGGGCGACGGCGGAGACGACGCGCGCCACGTCTTCTGCACCTACCGCGACGTCACCGAATCGCACCGCGCCGAGAGCGAGCTCCGCGAGAGCCGCGAGCGCTATCGCCACATCATCGAGAACGCCCACGAGATCATCTACCGCGCCGACATCCACGGCCGGTTCACCTACGTGAACCCCGCGTCGATCCGCATCACCGGCTTCGACGAGGACGAGCTGATCGGGCGCCACTACCTCGATCTCATCGACCCCGACTTCCGGGACGCGGCGCAGCACTTCTACGAGCACCAGTTCCACACGCACGGCCGCAGCTCGTACTTCGAGTTCCCGATGGTCACGAAGTCCGGCATGCGCACGTGGGTCGGCCAGAACGTGCTCACCACGTTCGACGCCGACGGGCAGGTCTCGGGCTACGAGGCCATCGCGCGCGACATCACCCAGCGCAAGGGCGCCGAGGAGGAGCTGGCCCGCGCGCGCGACGCGGCGCTGCAGTCCGCGCGCGCGAAGTCGGAGTTCCTGGCGAACATGAGCCACGAGATCCGCACGCCCCTCAACGGCGTCCTCGGCACCGCCGGCCTTCTCCTCGGCACGCCGCTCGCGCCGGAGCAGCGCGAGTACGCGGAGATGATCCACTCCGCCGGCGAAACGCTGCTATCGATCGTCAACGACGTGCTCGACCTGTCGCGCATCGAGGCGGGCAAGCTCACCATCGAGTGGGTCGACTTCCACCTCGACGACCTCGTCGATCGAGTGACCGAGGACTTCGCGGCGCGCGCCGCGGCGAAGCGGCTGAAGTTCCGGACGTTCGTGATGCCGGACGTCACGCGCTCGCTGCGCGGCGACTCGCACCGCATCCGCCAGGTGCTGCTGAACCTCGTCGGCAACGCCGTCAAGTTCACCGACCGCGGCGAGATCGTCCTGACCGTCATGCAGCCGGAGCAGAAGGACTCGCGGGTCATGCTGCGCTTCCTGGTCACCGACACGGGCATCGGCATCGCGCCCGAGGTGCAGCAGCGGCTGTTCACGCCGTTCACGCAGGCGGACGGCACGACCACCCGCAAGTACGGCGGCAGCGGACTCGGACTGGCCGTCTCGAAGCAGCTCGTCGAGGCCATGGGCGGCGAGATCGGCGTGATCAGCGTGCCGGCCGAGGGCTCGACGTTCTGGTTCGAGCTGCCCTTGCAGAAGCAGGAAGGAGAGTCCGCGCCCGTGCGGCGCTGGAACCTCTCCGCGTTCCGCGCGCTGCTCGTCGACTCGAACGAGGTACACCGCTTCATGGTCGCCCGCCAACTGACGTCGACCGGCATCGCCGTCGACGAAGCCGATTCCGCCGCCGAAGGGCTCGCGGCGGCGCGCCAGCAGAGGTACGACGTGATCGTGTTCGACATGCAGCTCGCCGACGACGACGGGCTGGCGTTCGCGCGGGCGATCCGCAAAGACCCCGCGCTCGACGTCACGCGCCTGCTGCTGTTGACGTCCTTCGGACGGCGCCGGCACGACGTGGTCACGTACGAGTCCGCGGGCATCGACGCGTTCGTCGTGAAGCCGGTGCGGCGCATGCTCCTGTGCGAGGCGGTGGCGCGTCTCGTGGAGCAGCCCGAAGAGGCGCCGCGGCGGGCGCTCGTGGAGGCGGAGGCGCCGAAGCGGGCGCGCGTGCTGGTCGTGGAAGACAACAGCGTCAACCAGCTCGTCGCCATCGGCCAGCTTCAGCGCCTCGGCCACGAGTGCGTGGTCGCGGGCAAAGGAGGGGAAGCTCTGGACGCCCTGGCAAACGGCTCGTTCGACATCGTGCTCATGGACATCCAGATGCCGGACATGGACGGCTACGAGGCCACCCGGCGGATCCGCCAGATGCCGCCGCCGAAGCGCGACGTGCCCGTCATCGCCATCACCGCGCACGCGCTGCCGGGCGAGCGGGAAAAGTGCATCGCCGCGGGCATGAACGACTATCTCGCCAAGCCGGTGTCGCTCGAGCAGGTCGGCGCGGTCATCCGCCTGTGGGCCAGCCGCGATTCGCGGGAGACCGCCGGCGCGCCGGACCTGATGGAGCAGGACGACTCGTACGTGCTCGACCGCGAGCGCGTGAGCTCGTTCCTGGCCATCGGCCGCACGCAGGAGGGGTTCCTGGAAGGGCTGGTGAAGACGTTCCGCGAGGACGTGCCGTCGCGCATCGACACGCTGCGCTCCGCGGCGGCGAACGGCGACGCGAACGACCTCGCCCTCGCGGCGCACGCGATGAAGAGCTCCAGCGGCAGCGTCGGCGCGAAGCGGATGTTCACCATGGCCGCGGCCCTGGAGCAGAACGCCCGCGCGGGCAAACTGGACGGCGCGGACGCCGCGATCGAGCAACTGGCGGCCGAGTTCCGCCGGGTGGTGGTGGCGTTCGACGGCATCATCCGGCGCAGCGGGAAGTTCCGGGCGATCTAGGGGCCCCGATAGGACGAATAGGACGAATAGGACGAATAGGACAAGCAAGTTTGTCCTATTCGTCCTATCGGTCCTATTCGTCCTATTTGTCCCCGAAGAACCCATGCCTTATCTTGAGCACCATGGACCTGGGGAATTACCGGCTCATCGAGAAGCTCGGTGCCGGCGGGATGGGCGAGGTATGGAAGGCGGAGGACCGCAAGCTCCTGCGCCACGTCGCCATCAAGATTCTCCCGGCACAGCTCGCGGCGGACGCGGAGTGGAAGGAGCGCTTCCTCCGCGAGGCGCGGACGATCGCGCAACTGAACCACCCGAACATCGCCACGATCTTCAGCATCGACGAGCAGGGCGACTCGCTGTTCATCGCCATGGAGCTGGTCGAGGGAGATCCGCTGTCGAGGATGATCGCGAACGGTCCGATGCCGCCGGCGGACGCGGTCCGGATCGCGGCGCATGTGGCGGACGCCCTCGGCGAAGCGCACGAGAAGGGGATCGTCCACCGGGACATCAAGCCGGACAACATCCTGGTGTCGAAGAAGGTGGTGAAGGTCCTGGACTTCGGGATCGCCAAGCAGATCGGCGGCACGGCGGACCCGAGCCTCACGCAGGGCGGGATGGTGATGGGCACGCCGCACTACATGTCGCCCGAGCAGGCCCTCGGCCGCAGCGTCGACGCGCGCACGGACATCTTCTCGGTGGGCACGGTGCTGTACGAGATGCTGTCCGGGACGCGGCCGTTCACGGGCGACGCGGCCACGCAGGTGCTGCTGCAGATCGTGATGCAGGAGCCGCGCGACATCGCGCTGGCGGCGTCCGGCATCACGCCGGAACTGGCGAAGGTCATCCGCCGGTGCATGAGCAAGCGGCAGGACGACCGCTACCAGAGCTGCGCGGAGCTGCGCGAGGCGCTCGTACATTCGCTGAAGGAAGATCCGGGCCGCGCGAAGGCGTCGCAGGTGCCGACGCTCGCGAACCGGCCGGCGCCGGCACGTGCGTTCGCGGAGCCGCCGCCGCGTGCGGCGCAGTCGCGCGCGCCGGCGCCGGCGCAGCCTCCGCCCCAGCCCGCGCGGCCGCGCCGGGCGCTGGTGGCGGACGACGATCCGGCGACGCGCTACCTCCTGGGCAGCGTCCTGCAGCGGCACCAGATCTCGTACGACGAAGCGGCGAACGGCGCGGACGCCGTGAAGTTCCTCAAGACGAACGAGTACACGTTCATCTTCCTCGACCTGCTCATGCCGCGCGTCGACGGCTGGGGCGTGCTCGACTACCTGCGCAACCACAAGCGGAGCCGGATGCCGCGGACGTTCATCGTCACGGGCGTCCTGAATCAGAAGTTGAGCACCGCGGACCAGGACGTCGTGACGGGACTGCTGTTCAAGCCCCTCGACATCGCCCAGGTGGAAAAGCTCGTCTCCTGATCACGACGGCGACGGCGGCTCCTCGGGCGGAGTCGGGTCACTCTCTTCCTTCGGCTCGCCCTTCGCCTTCTCGCGCGCCGCGCGGAACGCGGACTCGATCTCGTGCCACGCGCGCTCGAATCCCGACTTGAGCTCCGCGGCGGCGGGCGATCCCGTCTTCTGCAGGCCGACGAGAACGTCCTTCGCCTGCACGAGCGTGTGGCGCAGCGTGCCGGTGATCTCGCTCAGGTCGCCACGCGCGTTCGCCATCGACTCCTTCGCGCGCTCCTTGAACTTCTCGACGTCGATACCCCAGTCCTCGAGCGATTTCTTCGGTTCGTCTGACATGGCATTAGCGTACCGGAAGAGCCGCACCGACGGATACCGCGGCGTGTGCGCTACGGCGGGCCGGTGGTCGTCGCGGTATCCGTCGATGTCGGCGGCTCTTCCTCTTCCTCCTCCGGTTCGGGAGGCGGAGGCTCCTGGGTCGTCGTCGTGGGCGGTGGCTGCACGGGCGGCGGTTGCGTGGGCGGCGGCTGGGTGACCGGGGGCGGCTGCTGCGGCTGGAACACGCCGCCGGTGAGCGTCGAATCGGGAGGCGTCGACGGCGGGAGGCCTGTCGTATCCGTCGCCGTCGCGGTATCGGTGACGATCAGATTGCCGAACTCGTCGTACATCGGCGCGACCGTGCCCGGCATGGGCTGTCCACCGTGCAACCGGCACGGCACGGTGGGCTCGGTGCCGCTCTTGAACGCCCCGCGCATGAGGACGTTGCGCGGGCAGAACGGCGTGGCGAGGCCGCCCGTGGTCTTGTCGAACTCCGTCAGGACGATGCCCGGCGGTGCCGCGAAGTCGACGTTCTGCTCGCCCGCCGTGACCGCGACCATGTAGCGCGCCCACATCGGGACGGCGGCGTCGGAGCCGGAGAGGCCGGTCGGATCGTTGTCGTCGAAGCCCACCCACGTCAGCGCCAGCGTCTTCGGGGTGAAGCCGATGAACCACGCGTCGCGCTTGTCGTTCGTCGTGCCGGTCTTCCCGGCCGCGATCTTGCGGAAGCCCAGGCCGCGCGAGCCGGCCGCGGTACCGCGGTCGACCACGCCCTTCATCACCTGCGTCAGCAGATAGACGTCGCGCTGCGGGAACACCTGCACCGGCTCGGTCGAGTTGGCGCCCTTGAGCACGCGGCCGCGGTCGTCGGTGACGTAGCGGATTGCGCGCGGCGTCGTGCGCGCGCCCTGCCGGGCGATCGTCGAATACGCCTCCGCCATCTCGATCGGCGGGATTCCGGCGGCGCCGAGGAGGATCGACGGGTTGTCGTCGTCGAGCTCCGTCTGCACACCGAGCGTGCGGGCGGTCTTCAGGATCGGCTCGATGCCGCACGCGAGGCCGATGCGGACCGACGCCGAGTTGAGCGACTGCTCCAGCGCCTGCTGCACCGTCACGTTGCCCATGTAGCGCCCGTCGTAATTACGCGGCGACCAGTCATCCGACCAGCGGCGCTTCAGCACGAAGCGCGTGTCCGCCACCAGCGTGGCGGGCGTGATGTTCTGGCTCGAGAGGCTCGGCTCGAACGCGGTCAGATAGACGAACGGCTTGAACAGCGAGCCGACCAGGCGCTTCGAGTTCAGCACGCGATTGAACTGGCTGCGCTCGTAGCTCCGCCCCCCGATCAGCGCGCGGATCTCGCCCGTCGGGACGTCGAGGTGAATCAGGGCGCCCTGCAGCGCCGGATCGTGATTGCGCAGGCGGCGGCTGGAGCGCTCCAGGTTGCGCAGGCTCTGCTCGAGCACGCGCGCGGCCGTGTCCTGCGCGCCGAGGTCGATGGCCGTGTAGATCCGCAGACCGCGGCCCTGGATGTCCTCGATGCCGTAGTCCGACTTGAGCTCGTGGACCACGCGATCGACGTAGTATGGGATCGACGACAGGCCGCTCTTCGAGCGGAACGGCTTGCGCGGCAACTGCGCCGAGCGCCCGGCCTCGTACTGCGCCTGCGTGATCTTCTTTTCCTTGAGCAGGAGCTGCAGCACCGTGTTGCGGCGCTTCATCGCGTTCTCGGGGTTGTTGAACGGCGAGTTGTTGTTCGGGCTGCGGATCATGCCCGCGAGCACCGCCGCCTCGTGGACCTCGATCTCCGAGACCGGCTTCCCGAAATAGAACCGCGACGCTTCGCCGACGCCGAGGATGGAGATGGACCGGTTCCGGCCGAGGTAGATGTCGTTGAGGTAGGCCTCGAGGATCTCCTTCTTCGAGTAGCGCGCGTCGAGGATCACCGCCATGAACGCCTCGATGATCTTGCGCTTGTAGGTGCGCTCGCTGGTGAGGAAGTAGTTCTTCACGAGCTGCTGCGTGAGCGTGGACGCGCCTTCCGCCACGCCGCCGGCCCTCAGGTTCCGGAACACCGCGCGCACGATGCCGAACGGATCCACACCCGGATGGCTCCAGAAGCGCACGTCCTCCGTCACGACCACTGCGTCCTGGAGGTGCTGCGGCACCTGATCGAGCGTCACCGGGCTGCGGTTCTCCAGCTCCTCGCTGAGCACCGACGTCAGCAGTTCCGGCTCCAGCGCGGCCCGATCGAGCGGACGCGCCTCGCGGAGCGAGACCACGCTCTCGACCTGCGACTTCGCGATCGTCACGCGAAGCGGCGTGGCCGGATAGTCCTCGTCCTGGCGCTGGAAGGCGCGCGTGTAGATGTCGATCGTCCCGCCCTCGCGCTTGAAGTCCCCCGGCCGCGCGAGCGTCTTCGCGTCGCGATAGCCCAGCCGGTCGAGCTTCTCCAGCAAGTCGTCCATCTGCAGCGCGTTGCCCGTGGTCAGGGGCATGTAGTCCGCGTAGATCCGCGTCGGCAGACGCAGGCGCCGCACCTGGAAGCGCCCGACGGACTCGCGGTAGATCCAGATGCCGAGGATGACGGTGAGGGCGATGACCGTCCCCACGGTCCAGGAGATGGCCCGGAACACGGTGCGGCGGCTGGGCCGGTGGAACCGGCGCCTGGGCGGCGGAGGATCGGAGGGCGGCGGGGAAACAGGCGGTTCTGTGGACATCAGACGCGGCCGTTAGTGCAATGGGGGCGCCACTTCACCCAACCTTCTTCGCAACCACGCGCACCAGCTTCTTCGCCGCCTTCTTGACGGGCTTCTTCGACTTGCTCCGCAAGGCGACGATCGCCGAGACCGCGGTGGAGATCGTGGCGATGGCGATGGCCACGGCCTGCTCCTTGTCGGCGTCGTCCATCTGGTTCCAGTGGGCGAGCATCTTGGCGACCTTGCTCTCCGCGCTCCGCTCCGCGCGGCTCAGCTTCTTCGCGACCGCGTCGATGGCCTTGATCGTGGTGTCGTGCAGCAGGGGCTCGAGTGGTGTGTCTTTCATGCGGACGGGTGTGTGCAAGGCTCAGTCCGAATCGAGAGCTACTGGGCGACCAGGACCAGGTTGCGGCCCTTCCCGGCGCCGTCGCGGCGGTAAGAATGGAAGATCGAGCCGTCGCAACGCGTGCAGAGCTCCGAGTCGGAGATCCCGGTGATGCCGCGGGAGCGGAGGATGGCGGCCGTGAAGGCGATCAGGTCGACGTGGGGCTTGCGGCGCGAGCGGTCGAGGAAGCGCTCGTCGAACTGCGCCGCCACCTCCTCGCCCACTTCGAAGCAGCACGAGCGGATCGAGGGGCCGAGGTAGGCGCGGGTGGTGGTGGGATCGAGCGGAGCGGCGTCCAGGGCCGCGGCGGTGATCTGCTGGACGGCGCCGCGCCAGCCGGAGTGGACGTTGGCGATCACGCCGTGCTCCGTGTCGATCAGCGACACCGGCAGGCAGTCCGCGACTTTGATGCCGAGGGTCACGCCTTTCTCCGCCGACCAGAGCGCGTCGCAGGAGTCACACTCCCGCCACGACGGCTCATGCGCCGCCTGCACCACGGTGGCGCTGTGTACCTGGACGCACGTCGTGAGCGACGTCTCCAGGCCGAAGCGGCCGTGGATGAACCGCGTCAGGTCGTCGGCGACGATCCGGCCGGGATAGTCGCGCGTCGTCGACATCACGGCGAAGCCGGGAGGGAGCGAGGGAGGGACGACGATGCGTCCGAGGGGGGAGTCTTCGACGTTCCACATGCGCGGGCGAGTCTACGAGTCTTCGAGTCGTCGCGTCGACGAAGATCCACGGCTCGACGACTTGACGACCTGACGACTCGACGACTCTACTGGCGTCATGCGCAAATTGCTTCTCTCCACGCTCCTGCTCTGCTCGTGCGCGCACTACGACGTCGTCATCCGCGGCGGCACGATCTACGACGGCAGCGGCAGCGCCCCGGTCACCGGTGACGTCGCCATCCGCAACGACCGCATCGCGAAGGTCGGCAAGGTGCGGGGGACGGCGAAGCAGGAGATCGATGCCGGCGGCAAGGCCGTCGCGCCGGGCTTCATCAACATGCTGAGCTGGGCCACCGAGTCGCTCATCGTCGACGGCCGCGGCATGGCCGACGTCAAGCAGGGCGTCACGCTCGAGGTCTTCGGCGAAGGGTGGTCGATGGGACCGCTCAACGACGCCCTGAAAGCACAGGTGAAGAAGGAGCAGGGCGACATCCAGTTCGACGTCGACTGGACGACGCTGCGCGAATACCTCGACTCCCTCGTCCGCCGCGGCATCTCCGTCAACGTCGCCTCCTTCGTCGGCGCCACCACCATCCGCATGCACGTCCTCGGCGAAGTCGACCGCGCGCCGACGGCAGAAGAGTTGGAGCGGATGCGCGCCCTGGTACGCCAGGCGATGGAAGACGGCGCCCTGGGCGTCGGCTCGTCGCTGATCTACGCTCCGGCGTTCTACGCGAAGACCGGCGAGCTGGTCGAGCTGAACAAAGCCGCGGCCCCGTACGGCGGCATGTACATCTCGCACATGCGCTCCGAGGGGAACCGGCTCGAGGAAGCGGTCGACGAGCTGATCGCCATCGCGCGCGAGGCGGGCGTGCCCGCGGAGATCTACCACCTCAAAGCCGCGGGCCAGCCGAACTGGCCGAAGATGCAGCGCGTCCTCGACAAGGTCGAAGCCGCCCGCGCGCAGGGCCTGCGCATCACGGCGGACATGTACACCTACACCGCCGGCGCGACCGGCCTCGACGCCGCGATGCCGCCCTGGGTGCAGGAGGGCGGCTACGACGCCTGGCGCGCGCGCCTGCTCGATCCCGCGACGCGCGCTCGCGTGCTGCAGGAGATGCGCACGCCGACGGACACCTGGGAGAACCTGATGCTCCTCGCCGGCTCGCCCGACCGCGTGCGCCTCATCGGATTCAAGAACGAGAAGCTCAAGCCGCTCACGGGCAAAACGCTCGCGGAAGTGGCAGCCATGCGCGGCACGACTCCCGAGGACACCGCGATCGACCTCGTCATCGAAGACGGCAGCCGCGTCTCGACGGTCTACTTCCTCATGTCCGACGACAACCTGCGCATGCAGATCAAGCAGCCATGGGTGAGCTTCGGATCCGACGCCGGCGCATCCGCGCCCGAGGGCGTGTTCCTCAAGTCGTCCACCCACCCGCGGGAGTACGGCAACTTCGCCAACCTCCTCGGACGCTACGTGCGCGACGAGCAGGTCATCCCGCTCGAGGAAGCGGTGCGGCGGTTGACGTCCCTCCCCGCCACAAACCTCGGCATCGCCGAGCGCGGCGCATTGAAGGAGGGCTACTTCGCGGACGTGGTGGTGTTCGACCCGCAGACCATCGCCGCGCATGCGACGTACGACAACCCGCGGCAGTACGCGACGGGCGTGGAGCACGTGTTCGTGAACGGGACGCAGGTGCTGAAGGACGGGGAGCACACGGGGGCGAAGCCGGGGCGGGTGGTCAGCCGAGCGCGCTGACCCTGTCATCCTGAGCCGGCGGAGCGCGGCGAAGAATCCCCCGCCGACTTGCGCGTCTGCTGCCTCTCGCAGGGGGTCCTTCGCCGTCTACGCGGCTCAGGATGACAGCGTTTACAGCGCCCGTACTTCCGCGATGCGGGACCGCAGTTGCTCGGTGATCGCGAGGCCGCGCAGCAGTGACGCCGTCTTCTCGAACTCGTGCACCATCACGTCCACGGCCTCCGGGCCGTTGCCGCTCATGATGCCGTCGAGGGCGTGGAGGAAGTGCTTCTCGATGGTCTTGTGGGCCGTCGCGCCGATGAACTCCTCGGCTACGGCACGGATGCGGGCGGCGAGATCGACGAGCTCGCCGTTTTCCTGATCGGCGTCTCGATCAGCTTTTTTTTTTAGCTGCACGAGCTCGCCCGTGATCATCCCGTACAGGATTTTCGCCACGTCGAACGACGACATGTTCAGCGAGCGGCCGATCTCCACGATCGAGCGGTGCCCGTTGATCCTGGTGATCAGCATCCACTCCTGCGGGTTCAGCGTCACCTGCTCGTGCCGGTTCTCGCGGGCCAGCAGCTCCGGGATGTACTCGACCGAGGGGATCTTCTTCGACAGCACGCGCCACTCGTCGAGGCGGCGCGCCGCTTCCATCAGCAGGTTGGTGTTGGACTTGGTGATGGTCTGGCGATCCGAGTCCTCACCCGGGCTGAACTGGAACTCGCCGTGATTCCAGATCGCGAGCGAGTAGATCGCTTCCTCGCCGACCAGATCGCCGACGGTCGCGTGCACCATCTGCCCGTTCTTCAGGAAGATGAAGCCGCGATCGGCATCGCGCGTCAGCGTGAACTTGCCGGTCTTCCCCGACACACTCACGAGCTGAATGATGTCCGGCAGCGGCAATTCTTTGAGCGATCCCTGAAATGCCATGTTCTTGGACGGAGCCACCGAAGACTAACCCACCGATCAGGTCAGGTCAAGGACGTGTGAACTTGCGTCGGCACGGCGCTCCACGGCGCTCAAAATCCACAAACCAAAGGCTAAACCCGCGACGAGGCCCGTCGCGATGCGAAGGTCGTTGGTGCTTTCCCTGAGCCCGCTGAGCTGCGTCAGACCGTCCAGGGCCAGCGGCGTGACGCACACGATCGCCACGATCCGCATCACCTTTTCCCGCAGCAGCGGAACGGCCCAGAACGCCAGGATCCCCAGGAGCATCCCCGCGTATATCCCTACGCAGCGGGCGCAGATCGGCATCGGCGCGCCGAACAGCTCCAGGCAGCGCTCCACCTTCCCATGGCACATCAGGATGAACAGTTTCCGCCACTCCATCGACGCGCCCTGCGCGATGGCGAACGCGCAGAGCGAGGTCACGCCGAGGATCACCGTCGGAATCGCGGCGAGGAACGCCAGGACGATCTTCGTGTCGCGCTTCATGCTTTCGGCTGCGTCGCCAGGCGGTACACCTGCGCGAACCCGTGCGCGGTGATCAGGAACGACCAGAAGCCCGTGAACACCACGCCGATGCACAACAGCATGATCCCGAACCCGCCGATGAACCGCGCGATCAGGTAAACGACGATCGCCAGCACGTAGTTCCCGATGTTCTGCTTGATGAACGGCCAGATGCGGCCGAACTCGAAGGCCGCGCCGAAGCGCTGCTCGACCGCCGCGAACAGCAGCATGGCCGGCATGAAGAACGTGACCGCCAGCGAGATGGGCACGAAGAGACAGGCGAACGTGCCGGACATGATGCCGCCGATCGCGGACGCCGCCTCGTTGTCGACCGAGCCGAGGATGCTCGCCGGGATCATGATGCCCATGACCAGGGCCACGAGCGGCAGGATGATGGTCAGCATCACCCCGAACAGCCGCAGGCCTTCGGCGAAGAAGTCGCCGAGGTTCTCCCACTCCGGGAGCGGACGAGGGTGCCCGGCGATGATGTTCCGGGTCGTCTTCGCGACGTAGCCGAGGATGAAGAACCAGCCGATGATCAGAAAGCCGGCGATGTAGAAGAGACCGCCGATCAGGATCTTCGTCACCCAGTCCGGGTCGTCGAAGACGTAGGAGAACGGCTTCGCGAAATCGAACTGCGGTTTCGCCGGTCCGGCCGGTCCGGACAGCGCCGGCTCCGCCGGAGGGATCACCGGAGGTGGTGGGGGGGGCGGCGGAACATACGGCACGTCGCTCATGAAAGGATTGTACGTGCGGCGGACCGCACAGTTTTGTGATGTGACAGGCCACGAAACTTGGAAGAAAGCAGATCCGTCAGACCTTGTAGCCAACGCCTTGCAGGAACGGATCGATCTCGTCGTGGTCGCGGAGGAGCGCGGAAAGGCCGGCGGCCTCAGCGTCTCCGTGGTCGTCTCCCTCGTCTTCCACGCGCTGCTCCTGGCCTGGTTCATCCGCTCCTACAACGCCGTCCCGCCCGCGCCGCAGGACGTCCCCATGGTCCGCTACGTCCAGCTGATGAAGCAGAACCCGCAGGGGCAGAACCGGCCGGAGTTCACCGAGGCACCGGGACCGGCCATCGACCGTGCGCCGTCGCCGAACGCACCGTTTTCCGACAAGACCCGCCGCGCCAGCATGCCCGAGCCGACCGGCGCTCAGCCGACCAGACGCCCGGGCGAGGGCGGCGGCCTGTACACGCCTCCCGTTCCGCCGCCGGGTCCGCGCGGCCCGCAACAGCAGGCCGTCGCGCCCTCCCCCGGCGCGCAGGCCCAGCAGAGCGCACCACTCGCGCCGGCAACCACCGGCGATCCGCGTCCGGCGCTTCCGAGCGACCCCTCGCTCGTCTACCGCGACTCGGTGAAGGCGAGCGCCACGGAGATGGTCGACTGGAAAAACGCCATCCGCGACGCCGGGCGGTCCGCGACACTGGGGGGCGGCGGCGGCCCCATCGACCTCACCAGCGCCACCGGCGAGCCGGGCACCGCCGAGCAGGGACCGCTCTCGTTCGAGACGCAGTGGTACGACTGGGGCGACTACGCCCAGAGCATGGTCAGCAAGATCCGCGTGAACTGGTACGCGAACATGCCCCAGATCATCCGTACGGGGATGAAGGGCGTCGTCACGATCCGCTTCACGATCCATCGCGACGGCCGCATCAGCGACATCACGACGCTGAAAAGCTCCGGCGTCCCCCCGTACGACCAGGCCGCCCGCAAGGCCATCGAGCTCTCGTCCCCGCTCAAGCCGCTGCCCGCGGACTTTCCCAATTCGTACGAGCGGGTGACGTGCATGTTCTACTACAACATGGAAATCCCGCGGGGCTAGGGATCGGGTCTTCGAGCCGTCCAGTCGACGAGAAGACACCTCGACGACTCGAAGACTTGTAGACTCGTCGCTCCGAATGCCCCGCGAAGTCGTCATCAAAAAGCCCCTCACCGTCCTGCTCTGGCTGGCGACCACCATCGCCATCGTCACGGTCACGGTGTGGATGGCCGGCCGGAGCTACGAGAACTTCGAGCCCATCCCCTTCGACGACCTCCGCTACCTCGCCAAACGCCTGGCCGAGCGGCCGATCTCCACGCACATCCTGGCCGTGATCGTCGTCCCGATGATCGCGAACGTGCTGCTGTTCGTGCCGTGGGGCTTTCTCGCGTTCATCACGTTCTACACGATCGAGCGGCCCACGCTGCAGACGTACATCCTGACCATCCTCCTCGGCTTTTCCTTCACCCTGGGCATCGAAGCGTGGCAGTACTTCCTCCCCTCCCGCGTCGCGGACGTGAACGACGTCATCTGGAACACCAGCGGCACCATCCTGGGCGCCCTCCTCGGCCACGCCCGGCTGCGCGTCCGCTTCGAATTCGAGTAACCTAGACGACGTCCAATGCTTCTGGAGATCAAGTCCATCGAGGCGCAGCTCAAGCAGATCCTGTACGGATGCGTCGAGCACGTGCAGGCCACGAAAGCAGCGCTGTATCTCTCCGCGTCGCGCGACCTGAACGAGAAGAAGTACGAGCTCGTGACGAGCTATCAGTACAACGCCGGCGACCGGAAGATCGTCACGGCGAACGACGACCTGGTCGATCGCCTCAGCGTCAAGCGGACGCCGTTCTTCGTCAACGGCCTCGGCGCGGACCAGCGGTTCGCGGAGATGCTCTTCCGCCAGGGGACGGACCGCCTGCTGGCGGCGCCGCTGTTCTCGCGCGGGCGGCTGGTCGGCTTCATCGACATGCGGGACAAGGCGGGGAAGAAGCCGTTCGAGGCGCCGGACGTGAACGCCGCGCAGCAGATCGTCGAGGAGATGATCAAGGTGCTGGCGAAGAACAACCTCTTCGGCCTCGCGCCGATCGCGCTGGTCGAAGACCACCCGGCGCCGATGATGCCCACGCCCCGAGGCGTGTCCGCGGTGGCCATCCCGGCCCCGGCGGCCGCGCCGGCACCGGCGGAGCTGTCCGGCGGCGCCGTGTTCTCGCCCGAGGCGACCCGGGCGATGGAGGCGGCGCGGCAGTACATGTCGAAGCGGCAGCTCACCCGCGAGTCCTCCACGCGCGTCCTCACTGATTCGGACCTCGATCCCGTGCGGGTGCTGCTGCCCGCGGTGCTGGCGATCCCGGGAGCGATGCTCGGCGCGTTCAGCGCGATCGGACACGTGAACAACCCGCAGCTCATCGTGGCGCGGCAGAAGGTCAACGACGCCGCGCTCGAGCGCCTGCAGGCGCACCTCGAAGCGTGGCTGAAGCGGACGAACGTCACGCGGCTGCTGATGCGGCCGCAGGTGACGTACCCGTTCGGCGTCCCGACGATCGACATCGGGCCGCTGGGACCGACCTTCAGCGCGCAGGTGAACGTCTTCTCCGTGGAAGGTCTCGTCCTCACCGTCGCCTTCGACCGCCCGCCCGACCAGCAGGCGCAGCGCGCGCTCAAGACGCTCCTGCGCCAGCTCGAGCAGGCGGTGGAGTCCGCGATGGGCACGACGACGGGACGCAGCGAGCGCGCGGTGATCGCCGAGCGCCTTCTGGAGCCCGACTTCACGCGCTATGCGGACCTCGCCGAGCACTCGCGGGAGGTGTCGGTGATCGCGCAGCGCTTCGCGCGCGCGCTCGATCTGCCGCCGGCGCAGGTCGAAACGGTGCGCATCGCCGCGCTCGTGCACGACGTCGGGCTGCGGCTCCTCGACTACGAGCGCCTCTACCGGCGCGCGGGCCTCTCGGCGGAGGAGATGCGCGGCATGGCCGAGCATCCCGTCGTCGGCGCCGCCATCGTCGAGCCCCTCCTCGGCCAGGACGTCGCACAGGCCGTCCTCCGCCACCACGAGCGCTTCGACGGCAAGGGCTACCCCAGCCGCCTCAGCGGCCAGCAGATCCCCCTCGCCGCGCGCATGCTCGCCATCGTCGACGCATGGGTGGCGATGACCTCGAGTCAGACGTACCAGACCCCGATCCCGACCGACCAGGCCTCGAGACGCCTCCGCGAATGCTCGGGCTCCCAGTTCGACCCCACCCTCGTCGAGCGCTTCCTGCGCAGCCTCACCGAGATCGTGCCGTAGCCGCAAACTTGCCGCACGTTTCGACGTAGAACCTCCCAAGGAGATCTCCATGCGGACCCGTCTCACCCTCGCGGCAGCGTTGCTCCTCGCCTTCTCCCTCCATGCCGCCGAGCTGACCGTCGACGAGATCCTCGCGAAGAACACCGCCGCCCGCGGCGGCGCCGGGAAGCTCGCGGCGGTGAAGTCGATGCGGCTCACGGGGAAGCTGTCCGTGGCCGGGATGGAGGGGCCGTTCACGATGATCAAGAAGCGACCGCAGATGTTCAAGGTCGAGTTCACGATCGGCGGCATGACCGGCGCGCAGGCGTACGACGGCACGAGCGGCTGGATGATGATGCCGTTCATGGGACAGAAAGAGCCCGGCCCGATGCCCGGCGACATGCTGGCCGCGATGAAAGAACAGTCCGACTTCGACGGCCCGTTCATCGACTACGCGAAGAAGGGCAACAAGGTCGAGCTCCTCGGACAGGCCGACGTCGCCGGCTCCCCCGCGTACAAGTTGAGGCTCACCACGAAGGACGGCCAGGAGGCGACGGTGTACCTCGACGCGGCCACGTTCCTGGAGACGAGGATCGAGGCCAGGCGGCAGATGCAGGGGCAGGAGGTCGAGACCGAAACGACCTTCGGCAACTACAGGGAGGTCGAAGGTCTGCTGTTCCCCTTCTCGGTCGAGAGCAAAGCGAAGGGCGCGCCGGGCGGTCAGACCTTCACGTTCGAGAAGGCCGAGATCAACCCGGCCCTCGAAGACGCCGCCTTCCGGATGCCGGTCAAGGCACAATAGCCGCCGTTTGAAGTCGCTTTTCGAGAACCTGAAGGCCCTGCCCCGCGCGGCGTGGATCCTCTTCGGCGGGACTTTCATCAATCGCTTCGGCACCTTCGTGATGCCGTTCCTTGCGATCTACATGGCAAGGACCGGCTTCACCCCCGCGCAGGCGGGGCTCGCGGTGAGCTCGTACGGCGCGGGCCACATCTTCGCGGCGATGCTCGGCGGATACATGGCCGACCGCATCGGCCGCCGCTACACGATCGTGGCGTCGATGATCCTCTCCGCCATATCGATGCTCGCGCTCTCCCAGGCGCGCGCCTATCCCGCGATCCTCATCCTCTCCTTCACCACGGGCCTGTGCGCGGAGCTCTACCGCCCCGCCGCCACCGCCCTCCTCGGCGATCTCGTCCCGCCGGACAAGCGCGTCGCCGCCTTCGGCATGTACCGCTTCGCCATCAACCTCGGCTTCGCCGCAGGTCCCGCGACGGCCGGCTTCCTCGCGAACAAGTCCTTCTTCTACGTCTTTCTCGGCGACGCCATCACGTCCCTGCTCTTCGGCGTCGTCGCCTTCCTGATGCTGCCGCACGGCATCCGCTCCCAGGGGCACGACGAGCAGCCGGCCGAGGCGCTGCGGGTGGCGGTGAAGGACCGGGCATTGCTGTACTTCCTCGCCGCGACGCTGTGCCTCACCTGGGTCGAGTTCCAGTTGCACTCCACCCTCCCCCTGCACATCTCGCGGCTCGGGTTCGCGCCGTCGACGTACGGCATGCTGATCTCCCTCAACGGCGCGCTGATCGTCGTCTTCGAGCTGCTCATCACCGCCTGGGCCCAGACCAAGCGGCAGCAACCGCTCATCGCCATCGGCTACGCCCTGAGCTGCATCGGCTTCGCGATGACCGGCCTGGCGAAGGGCATCCCCATGCTCGCGGTGACGGTGGTGATCTGGACCGTCGCGGAGATGATCTACGCCCCGGCCAGCGGCGCCTACGTGTCGACCCTCGCGCCCGAGCGCTACCGCGGCCGTTACATGGGCCTCTGGCACTCGACCTGGTCCGCCGGCATGGTCCTCGGCCCGGCGATGGGCACGTGGATCTACGAGCGCAACCCGCTCGTGCTCTGGTGGATCTGCTTCGCCCTGGGCATCGCCGCGGCCGGGCTGGCGCTGGTGAAACCGCGGCAAGCGGTGCCGGAGGGTTAAGGAGGATGCACCTGTCATCCCGAGCGTCGAGCGAGGGACCTGGGCGG
>DASUSN010000077.1:0-13845 GCA_036375075.1 Thermoanaerobaculia bacterium
CGAGGGACCTGGGCGGGTGGGGCGGCAGGCACGTACTTCGCGCCCCGCCCGCCCAGGTCCCTCGCTCGACGCTCGGGATGACAGGGGGCGAGCCCACCCCGAGGAACCCGAGGAACTCCGAGGAACTCCGAGGAACCGCGCGTGCGGCGGCCCTACTTCACCGCGCGGGCGGCGATGATGAGCTGGTATTCGCGGTCGTTGTGGTCGAGCTCTTCGCGGGTGAGCTCTTCCTTCGCGATGCCATGCAGGTAGGCCACGGCGGCGAGGACGTTTCCGTAGGAGCGCACCTCCACCTTCGCGAATACCTCGGCGAGGAGGCGTTGGGTGGAGGCGGCGGTGAAGCGCCAGTAGTCGCCGGTGAGGCCGTCGTCGAAGCTGCTGATCTGGCAGATGCCGGGGACGGTCAGCAGGAGCACGCCGCCGGGCTTGAGCGCGGCGTGGCAGCTCTGCAGGGCCGCTTTCGCGTCGTAGATGAAACAGAGCGTCTGGGTGAGGATGATGCAGTCGAAGTGATTCCGCGGGAGGGTCGTCGCGTAGGTGAGATCGCCGACGATCGTGACGCCGGGGCCGGCCACGATGCTCACGACCTCCGTCCGCTCGATGCGCTCCCCGCCGAAGCGCCGCGCGTAGGCGTCGGACGCGACTTCGAGCACGATCCCGCGCACGTCGCCGGCGTGGTCTTCGAGAAAGGACTCGATGTAATGCCGGTCGAGCGCGGTGCCGCGGTCGATGCCGTAGTGCCGCGACTTCGGCTCGAGGCTGCGGAAGCTTCCCCAGTCCGCCGGATCGAGGATCCGCTTGGCGGGCTTCTTCAGTTTCTTGAGCACTCCGCGCATCACTGCAGCGCCGGCACTCCGCCGAGTTTCTGTGTCGCCGCCGCGATCGCGTCGATGCAGATCCGTCCGGTGTCGGTGATCTCCGGTTTCGGGAGCTCGATGACCATCTCGCTCGCCGTCTGCCCGCTGAACGGGTTGTCGAGCGTGAGCTTCGACGTGCCGTCGACGACGAGCTCCATCGTGCCCGGCGAGCGCCACGTCGCTTCCACGAGGTGCCATCCCGGCGAGAGATCGATCCAGGTCTCGGGCCCCGCGAAGCGTCCGTCCGGACCGCGGCGCGCGATGCGGATCCGCTTCGTGCCGCCGCTCATGTCGACTTCCACCATGGCCACCTGCCGCACCGTATTGCCCGCACGGCTGGCCAGGGTCACGACCGCCATCGGGTTCACCGTCCGTTGCGCCATCGCATCGGCGTTGATGTAGAAGCGCAGCTCCACGTGATTCCGCGGCGAGCCCGCGGGCGCGATGCTGCGCGACAGCGCGATCTCCTGACCCGACAGCTCCAGCCCGCCCGGACCTTCATACGCGCAGGCCTGCGTGACCGTGCCGCGGCCGACACTCGCCGAGCTGCGCCATCCCGGCACCGCGACCAGCGTCTGCGGGCAGTTGAACGTATCCTGCGCGACGATGCGGTTCGGCGCCGGGTCATACGTCTGCCGCGCACCGGTGCTCAGGCGCGTGATCACGTTGCGCGTAATGCGCTGGACCGTCTCGTTCGACTCCAGTCCCCACACCCAGTGCTGTGCGGCCGCGTTGAACACCGCGCCGCCCGCCGAGTTCACGTAGTAGCCGAGCGTCCCCCAGCCCATCGAGCCCGGGAGGACGGCCAGGATGTGGTAGTTCAGGGGAGTTTCGTCCGAGCCGTCCGGCCCGAGGACGTTGCCCTGGCGATCGCAGTTGAAGACGGCGCCGTCCACCTCCAGCCCCGCGGACTCGCGCCCGAAGAAGGAGCCGTCGGTGAGCCCGGTCCCCTGGAACACCCAATGCGACGCGTCGACCACGCGGAACGGCGTCCGCTGCTCCAGCGGCTTCAGGTCGAACCCGTTCGGCGTATCCACGCGGTTCGCGTAACCGCCGTTGCGGAACGACGCGCCGAGGATGCGGTTCTCCGGTTGATTCACCGGGAACGCGTAGAAGTTCGTCGTCACCAGGTTCGCCGCGCCCTGCAGCGCCGGATCGTATTCATCCGCGTCGTCTTTGTAGCCGATGAGCGACCGTCCGTTGTTCTGGAGGCGCACCTGCCACCACATCGTGTTGCCGCCCAGGACGGCGATATGGCCGCCGTCGCGGCTGAACTTCTCCAGATTCGCGCGCGCGGCCGAGGTCCAGTACTCCGAGTGACCCGCGATCACGACCAGGTCGTAGCGCGACAGAATCGTCGGGTCCTCCATGTCGTCGTCCGTGATGACCTCGAAGCGGCGCCCCTCGCGAGTCATGAAGTCGACGAAGTAGCGCTCCCACATCAGGTAGCGGCCGAGACCATCGCCCTGCACATACGGCCGATTCAGCGAAAGCTCGTTGGCGCGATTCGGGAAGTCGCTCGGATAGAACGATCGTCCGCCGTATTCGTTGTATGCCTGATAGGTGTGCGTCGGCGAGATGACCACGATCCGCGAGTAACTGCCGGGGATCGACTCCCGCACGGCGAAGATGATGTTGCGCTGCCCGAACGCCGTCGGGAACTGCGCCGCGTAATAGCCGGTCGGCCAGCTTTGCGGGACGTCGACGATCACGGACACCGGCCATTCGCATCCCTGCGCGGCACGGCCGGAACAATTGCGGGCCGACGACGTGAGCGAGCGCGTCCAGACGACCTTCGTCGGGTCCGCCAGGTTGACGATCTTCAGAGTGAAGGGGCTCGAGCTCGTGGCGATGCGCAGACGGATGGACTGGCCCTGACCGACGCTGGTTTGGTCGGCGTAGCCGCCCTCGGTCCAGGCGGCATTGAACTCCGGTTCGGGCGGCGAGATGACGCGCCGCTTCGAGCGACCGTCCGCCTGGCCGGCGAACGCAAGCGTCACCACAGCGGCGATTACGCACATCAGATTACGGGACATGTAGGCTCCGGGTTGTTTTGCTGAACGGCTGAGACGGATACAGCGCCGCCGAGACCGTTGTGCAAGTTGGCTGCCGCAGTTTTGTCCCGGCTGGCAGCCAACTCGCAACCCGCGCGCTCGACCCATGCTCGCCGTTCTCCTCTCCCGCTTCCCGTCCGTCACGGAGACCTTCATCCTGCGCGAAGTCGACGAGCTGGAGCGTCAGGGACAGCCCGTGCGCCTCGTCCCCATGCTCAAGGAGACGCCGCCGGTGATCCACGAAGCCGCGAGACCGTGGACGTCGCGCGCGCTGTACACCCGATACGTTTCGCCGCGCATCATCGCCGCGAATCTGCGGGCGCTGCTCAAGCGTCCTCTGCGCTATGGATCGCTGCTGGCGCGGTTGATTCTCGGGACGGTGACGAAGCCGGGCACCCTGTTGCGGACCGTCGCGGTTTTCCCGAAGTCGGTCTTTCTCGCGGAGGAGCTGGCCCGCGAGGGCATCCGTCACGTACACGCGCATTTCGCGACGCACCCCACCACGATGGCCCTGATCGTGGCGTCGCTTTCGGACATCACGTTCAGCTTTACCGTGCACGCGCACGACATTCAGGTCGACCGCACCCTCCTTCGCTGGAAGCTGCGCGAAACGAAGTTCGTGCGCTCGATCTCCGCGTACAACAAGCGCTTTCTCGAGGAGCTCTATCCCGCGGAGACCCGCGGCAAGATCATGGTGGTGCACGTCGGGATCGAGCCGGAGAAGTACGAGGACAACGCGCGGCGTTTCGCGGCCACGGCCTCCGGCACGCCGAAGGTCCTCTGCGTCGCCGCCCACCGGCCGTACAAGGGACTGCCGGTGCTGATCGAGGCCTGCCGCATCCTCCGCGATCAGGGCGTCGCCTTCCGCTGCGACGTCCTCGGCACCGGCCCGATGACCGCGGAGCTGGAGCGGATGA
Source organism: Thermoanaerobaculia bacterium (assembly GCA_036375075.1). Lineage (GTDB taxonomy): Bacteria > Acidobacteriota > Thermoanaerobaculia > Gp7-AA8 > Gp7-AA8 > QHVT01. The sequence goes on from DASUSN010000077.1 coordinate 3,829, forward strand.
TCCAGGACCGCGGCGTCAGCGAAGTCATCGGCCTCCTCGGCGCGAGGCCGGAGCACGTCGTGGCCGAGATGATGGGCGAGTCGACGCTGTTCGTCCTGCCGAGCATCATCGCGTCCGACGGGCAGATGGAAGGCATCCCTGTCGCATTGATGGAGGCCATGGCCAGCGGCAGGGCCGTCGTCAGCACGTCGATCTCCGGCATTCCGGAGCTCGTCGAGCACGGCGTGAGCGGCCTCCTCGTGCCGCCCGCCGACCCGGCCGCACTGGCCACCGCGATGCGCACGCTGCTCGAGGACCGGGAGCGCGCGCGGGAGATGGGACTGCGCGGGCAGCAGAAAGTGCGCGCGGAGTTCACCCTGCCGGATTGCGTCGGGCAATTGCGCGCGCGGCTGGCTTCCGAGGTGCGGGCGTGATCGCCGTGGCGGTGGTGTTCTGGATCTGCCTGGCCGTCTGCGTCTATGTGTATTTCGGCTATCCGGCGCTGCTGTGGATCCTGAGCCGCTTGCGCACGCGGCCGGTGCGCGCCGGCGACGTCACGCCGCGCGTGACGTTCGTCATCGCGGCGTACAACGAAGAGAAGGTCATCGCGGAGAAGATCGAGAACTCGCTGTCGCTCGACTATCCGGGGGACAGGATCGAAGTGCTGGTGGTGTCCAACGGCTCGACCGATCGTACGGACGAGATCGTGGCCGGTCATCCCGATCCGCGCGTGCGGCTCCTCGCGCTGCCGCGGCCGGGGAAGATGCAGGCCCTCAATGAAGGCGCGAAGGTGGCGACGGGCGAGATCCTCGTGTTCACGGACGCCGACTTCCTGCTGGACCGCCACACGCTGCGCCTGATGGCGTCCAAGTTCGCCGACCCGGAAGTGGGCGGCGTCTGCGGCGCGCGCAACACGAACGTCCGCCGGGAAGGCGATGCGACGGGCGAAGGCGAAGGCCTGTACGCGCGGTGGGACAAGTGGCAGAAGACGCTGGAGAGCAGGATCGGCAGCGTGTTCGCGGCGGACGGGCTGCTGTACGCGATCCGGCGCGAGCTGTACGTGCCCATCGACGCGGTCCACGCCGCGGACGACATCTACATCTCGACGCGCATTCCGCTGCAGGGATACCGGCTGCTGTTCGAGCCGGATGCGACCGCGTACGAGCGCGCGGGCGTGCACGCGGAACAGGAGTTCGGCCGCCGCGTGCGAGTCACGAACCACTCCGTGCGCGGCCTGCTCACGCTGCGGTCGCACCTGTTCACGCACGGTTTCTATTCGCTGGAGCTGTTGTCGCACAAGCTCGTGCGGCACATGATCCCCTTCTTCCTGATCCCCCTGTTCGCGGCCAGCGCGATGCTCGCGACGCGCGCGCCGATCTACGCCGTCGTGTTTGCGGGACAGGTCCTCGTCTACGGGCTGGCCGTGGTGGGATGGGCCCTGCGCAATCGCCGCATCGGCCGTGCGAAGCCGTTCTACGTGCCGTACTACTTCTGCTTCGTGAACGCCGCCGCGCTCTTCGGACTGCTGTCCATCCTGCGCGGCAGCCGTGTCACCGCCTGGGCGCCGCGGGGCGGCGATGCATTACCGTCCGCGCCAGAATCCTCAGATCCTGCGCCACGCTCCATTCGTTGACGTACCGGCGGTCGAGCTCGCGCTCGTCGCCGTCCTCGACCCTCCACAGCCCCGTCATTCCCGGCTGCATGCTGAACCGCCGCGCGTCGCTGCGCTGGACTTCCGACGGATGCATCGGCCGCGGTCCGACGAGCGACATCGACCCGTCGATGACGTGGAGGAGCTGCTGAAACCAGCGCGTGTACATCAGGAGCTCGTGCCCACGAAACCCGACTCGTGCCTCACGCTTCGCGCCGAACAGAAACAGCGGCGTGAAGACCACGAGGAGCGGGATCGCGACGAGCAGGTCCATCGCCCGCTTCATCGCCGCCGCCAGCGGCTGCCGCGCCCGCAGGTCGTACCAGTACGTGCCTCGTAACGTGTCGTCCGCAGCCCCGAGCGTCTGTACGCGCGCGGAAGCCGTTCGAATGCCCATCGCCTGCCTGTGTCGTCTCATGTGAATACACCTCTGCCGTTTGGGGTACGCCGTCAGGGAGAAAACCGGGACTCAGTTGTCGGGTTCAAGAGCAAGGGGCGTGCTAAGTTTTCGCCCGTGGATATCAAGGACCAGCTCGTCACCCTCGGCGTGGAGCGCGGAGGCGTGCTCGTGGTGCACACCTCCTTCTCGGCCATCGCACCCGTCGACGGCGGCCCCGCCGGGTTGATCGGCGCCCTCCGCGACGTCCTCGGCCCGGACGGCACGCTCGTGATGCCGAGCATGAGCGACGATGACGATCACCCGTTCGACGTGGCGAAGACGCCGTGCCGCGGGATGGGCATCGTCGCCGAGACCTTCCGGCAACTGCCCGGTGTGCTGCGTACCGACAATCCGCACGCGTTCGCGGCCATCGGCCCGCGCGCGGCGGAGATCACGCGGCCGCAGCCCGTGGAGATCCCGCACGGTCTCGACAGCCCCGTCGGGCGCGTGTACGAGCTCGACGGCCAGGTGCTGCTGCTCGGCGTCGGACACGACGCGAACACGACCGTGCATCTGGCCGAGAACCTGGCCGGCGTCCGTTACGGCATCCACCATTACGCGACGATCCTCGAAAACGGTGCACCGCGGCGCGTCGAGTATCGCGAGATCGACCACTGCTGCGAGGGATTCGCGCAGCTCGACGAGTGGCTGGGGGACCGCCAGCGCCGCGGCGCCGCCGGTCACGGGACGGCGCGCCTCATGCGGTCGCGGGACGTCGTGGACGCCGCGCTGCGGCACCTCCGCGAAAACGCAGAGGTCTTCCTGCACGAGCCGGGAGTGTGCGAAGAGTGCGATGAGGCGCGGCGCTAGCGGCTCCGCAGCCACTCCACCGTGCGCCGCAGGCCTTCCTCGATCTGCACCGGGTCGGGGATGTTCGCCGCTTTGCGCAGGCGCGAGCCATCGAGCACGCTCCGCATCTGTTCGCCCGCCTTGGCCGGGCCGTGCTCCGCCTGTCTGTCGATGCCCAAGGCCTGGGTGATCGCCGCGTAGAGGGTGTTGACCGAGGTTTCGGTGCCGGTGCCGACGTTGTAGATGCCGTCGAGGTCGAGCTCGGACGCGGCCATGTTCGCGCGCACGACGTCCTCGACGAAGACGTAGTCGCGGGTCTGCTCGCCCGTGCCGTTGATCCGCGGCGTCTGACCGTCGAGCAGCGCGCCGGCGAAGATGGCGATGACGCCGGCCTCGCCGTCCTTCCTCTGCCGCGGGCCGTAGACGTTGCCGTAGCGCAGCGATACCGCCTTCACCCCATGCACGTGGCGGAAGAAGCCGAGGTACTGATCGATGGCGAGCTTGGCGCAGCCGTAGGGGGAGAGCGGATTCACGGGATGCTGCTCGTCCTGCGGCGCGTAGTGCGGCTCGCCGTACGCCGCACCGCCGCTGGAGGCGAAGACGATCTTCTGCACGCCGTCGTCGACCATGGCCTGGAAGAGCCGCAGCGCGGCGACGACGTTCAGCTCCGCGTCGGCCGCAGGATCGGCGACCGAAACGCGGACGTCGATCTGCGCGGCGTGGTGGTTGACGAGGTCGAACTTGCGGCCCCGCAGAGCCTCGATCGTCTGCCGCTCGCGCAGATCGGCGACGATGAGCTTCGCCTTCGGATTGACGTTCTCGCGCAGGCCGCTCGACAGATCGTCGACGACCGTGACCTCGTGCCCCCGCTCGACGTAGGCATCCACCACGTGCGAGGCGATGAACCCCGCCCCTCCGGTGACCAGAACTCTCATTGCGTCATTTCCTCTCGCAGCCGCTGTAGTCGGCCGCGGCCACTACTGCGAGATGGTTGCCCACCTTGCGCTCGGTGCCGTCGCTGGGGCGGTTGACGATGGCGCTGCCGGCCCACATGGCGCTCGAGCCGCCCCCGTCGAGGTTCATCGCCGCGCAGGCGCCGACCTCGGCCACGAGGAAGCTCGCCAGCTCCGGAAGGGTCATGCCCGGAACGCGATCGCGCCGGCCGTCGGCCACCACGAAGTAGAGCATGCGCCCGTCCCCCGACACGGCGACGGCGGTGCGGGGATGCGGGGCACGGGTGAAGAAGTCGCTGCCCGGCAGATCACGGATGACCTTGCATCCCTCGACCAGCATCGGCCACCCCGAGACCGCACCGCGCATCCACCACCGCGCTTTCTGCGTGTTGCGCTGGATCTCCGCCCGCCCGCGGCCGACCGTGACCAGCCCCTGCTTCCGCGGGACGTTCTCGCCCTTCCACCACATCCCGCACGCCCCGCCGGACTTGCCGATGGGATTGAGTTGCGGATCGAAGTAGTCCGCGTTGACGGCCACGATGGCCTTGTTCTTCTTCGCGAAATCGCTGACGGTCAGACCGCGGTCGCGTTTGTCGGTGGCGATGACGATGGTGTCCGGATGGCGCATGTCGATGCGCGTGATGTGGACGTCGATGTTGCCCCGCGTGACGCGGCGGTAATCCACGCCGGGCGCGAGAGGGCGCCATTGGGCGTGGAGGGTGGCGGTGGTGAGGAGAAGGGTAAGAAGAACAAGAAGGAGAAGAAGTCGGCGAGTCATCACAGGTCGGCGAGCATCCTTGCAACCTGCGGGCGCAGCACAGGCACGTGCACTGCGACGATGCCCCACACGACGCTCAGATTCAGGCCAAGGAAATCGTGTGCGATCACGTTGCGGAAGCCTCGCATTGCATGAAACGGCACATCGGGGTACCGGCGCCGGCGCTCCGGCGTCAGTTTGAGCAGCGCTTCCGTGAGCGTCTGCAGCCTATACAGCACAGCCGCCTGAGTCCGGACGTCGTCGTAGAACTGCTCGGGTCCCGCGTTCGTCCACTCACAAACATCCTCGATCGCGCGTGCCGCGTACGCGAGGTACTCGTCATCATGCCGGATCACAGCGCGACAGCTTCCTGCAGGATCCCCTGTGCATACGGCGGCAGACTATCCGCAAATGCGACGTGCACTTCGCGTCCGAGAAGATCCTCGAGATCCGCCACGAAACCGCCGGGGAACCAAGGCGTCGTATTCTCGCCCACGTCGATCAGAAGCTCGATCTCGGCGTCCGGCCCTGCCTCGCCCCGTGCAACCTCACCGAAGACTCGTACATTGACCGCACCGTGCTTCTCGGCGATCCGGAGAATCTCTTCGCGCTTGGCGCCCAGGATCTCTTCGATTCCCATATCCGCATTCTACGCGCGGGTGCTCCCATATAATCCCCCGCCTGCATGAAACCCGAGCGCGCGCAGCTCGAGGACGTTCTCTCGTCCCTCGCCGATCCCTCTCTCCGCTATGCCGACATCCGTTACACGGCCACGCACCAGCAGCACGTGAAGGTGCGCAATGGGGAGGTCGACCATCTCTCGTCCACCGTCGACCGCGCCGTGGGCGTGCGGGTGCTGGTCGGGAACGGGTGGGGGTTCGCGGCGACGAGCGACACCAGTGAGGCGTCGATCCGCCGCGCCGCGAAGCGGGCGCTCGAGGTCGCCGCGGCGAGCAACATCGCCTCGACGCAGGAAGTCGTCCTCAGCGACGTCGAGCCGCACGTCGCGAAGTGGGAGTCCGCGTACCGCATCGACCCGTGGTCGGTGCCGATCGACAGGAAGCTCGAGCACCTGATGAGCGCCACCGAGCCCATGCGCGGCGATCCGCGCATCCATCAGGTGGCGGGCGAGATCTCCTGCTACCGGCAGGAGAAGCTCTTCGCCTCCACGGCCGGCAGCTTCATCGAGCAGACCACCACGCAGATGGGCGGCGGCATCGAGGCCGTCGCGATCGACGGGGGCGAGTTCCAGCGGCGCACGTACCCCAATCCGTTCGGCGGCGATTTCCAGTCCGAGGGATGGGAGTTCATCGAGCGGCTGGACATGGCCACCAAGGCGCTGCAGATCCGCGACGAAGCGCTGGCGCTCCTCGCCGCCCCGAAGGCACCTGCAGGCCGTTTCGATCTCATCGTCGGCTCCGCGCAGCTCGCGCTGCAGGTCCATGAATCGTGCGGGCACCCCACCGAGCTCGATCGGGCGATGGGCCTGGAGATCTCGCTGGCCGGCGGCTCGTTCCTGCAGCCGTCGATGCTCGGCACGTTCCGGTACGGCTCCCCCCTCGTGAACATCGTCGCCGATGCCACGATCCCCGGCGCCCTTGGCTCGTTCGCTTTCGACGACGACGGCGTGCCCGCGCAGCGCTTCCACCTGGTGCAGGACGGCATGTTCGTCGACTATCTGACCGGCCGCGACACCGCCACATCCCTCGGCCGCAAATCCAACGGCACGGTGCGCGCGGAGACCGCGGCACGCATCCCCATCATCCGCATGACGAACATCAACCTCGAGCCGGGGGACACTCCGCTGGCCGACATCATCGCGGACACGAAGCGCGGCATCCTCGTGGAGACCAACAAGTCGTGGTCGATCGACGACCTGCGCCTGAACTTCCAGTTCGGCTGCGAGGTGGCCTGGGAGATCGAGAACGGCCGCCTCGGGCGCATGCTCCGCAACCCGCTCTACACCGGCGACACGCCCGGGTTCTGGCGCTCGTGCGACGCGATCGCGGACCGCGCGTCGTGGCAGATCTGGGGGCTGCCGAACTGCGGCAAAGGAGACCCCATGCAGACCATGCGCGTCGCGCACGGGGCGCCGGCCGCGCGGTTCCGCGGCGTAGAGATGGCATGACCATGCGAGACGAACGCGAGTCCTACGACATCCTGGAGCGGGCGCTGCGCGCCGCGGAGGCGGATGAAGCCGATGCCGCGTTCGTGGCGAGCGACCACAGCATCACGCGCTTCGCGGGCTCGCAGATCATCCAGAACATGGCGGAGGAGAGCGCGTCGCTGACCCTGCGCGTGATCGTGAACGGCGCGATGGGCGTGGCCACGACCACGGCGTTCGACGACGAGGAGATCGCGCGAACGGCGGAGCTGGCGCGCGAGGCGGCGAAGCATTCGGATCCGGTGGTGGGGTTCCAAGGGTTGTATGCACCCCCGTCCTCCCAAGCGTCGAATGTAGGGCGCGGCTTCAGCCCGCCCCCTGGACGGGGAGGGGGAACGCCGCCCGCCCACGAGGGGGGCGGGCTGAAGCCGCGCCCTACATTCAGCACGATGACCCCCATGGCCAAGGCGCTCGCCCTGCGGGCCATGTTCGACCGGCACCCCGAGGTCTCGTTCGCCGGTGTCTACAGCACGGGCTCCTCGGCGGTCGCCGTCGGCAACACTCACGGCGTACGCCGCTTCGCCACGCTGACCGATGCGGATGCCACCGTCATCGCCATCGCCGGTAAGAGCTCCGGCTATGCCACCCGCCGCGATCGCAGCGCCGCGCGGGTCGGCCTCGCGGAGCTCGGCGCCGAAGCCACGCTGAAGGCGACGCTGGCGTCCGAGACCATCGAAGACCTCACCCCCGGTACCTACGACGTCATCCTCGAGCCGCCGTGTCTCGCCGAAGTGTTCGAGTGGATGAACATGATCGCGTTCACCGGCCAGTCGTTCGAGGACGGCTCCTCCTTCTTCGTCGGCAACCTCGGCAAATGCATCCTCGGCGAGAACTTCACCCTCGTGGACGACTCGCTCGATCCCGACTTCCTCCCCTTCCCCTTCGACATCGAGGGGATGCCGAGGCGGATGGTGACGCTCGTGGAGCGCGGCGTGATCCGCACCCCGGTGCTGGACAAGGCCTGGGCGGACCGCCTCGGCCTCGAGCCGACGGCTTCGGCATGGCACCTCGGCTCGCCGGAGCACGGCGCGGCGTTCCACCTGGCCCTGGCGGGAGGCGACACGACGCGCGAGGAGATGATCGCGTCGACGAAGCTCGGCATCTGGATCACGCGCTTCAACTATGTCAACGGGCTGCTCGAGCCGAAGACGGCGCTGATGACCGGCACGACCCGCGACGGCACGTTCCTCATCCGCGACGGCAAGGTCGCGGCGCGCCTGCCGAACCTGCGCTGGACGCAGTCGATGACGGAGGCCTTTTCGAACGTCGAAGCGCTCTCGAAAGAGCGCCGGATCGTCGGTACCTGGTACAACATGTTCGGCGGCACGCTCGCCCCGGTGGTGAAGATCCGCGGCTGGAACATCACCGGCAAGCAAGAGGTGACATAGAAGTTGCAGGAGCGGCGGGCCACGTAAGAATGACGCAGTACATCATCCGAAGACTCCTGCAGATGATCCCGATCACCCTCGGGATCCTGACTCTGATCTTCTCGCTGATCCATCTCATCCCGGGCGACCCGGCGATGCAGATCGCGGGCGAAGGGGCGCGTCCGGAGGACGTGGCGAACGTGCGCAAGACGCTGGGCCTGGACCAGCCTCTCTGGAAGCAGTACGTCACGTACCTCACGAATCTCGCCAAAGGCGACCTCGGCCGCTCGTTCCGCACGGGCGAGAGCGTGGCCAAGGAGATCGGCGCACGCTATCCGGCGACGATGCAGCTCGCGTTCGGCTCGATGCTCGTCGCGCTGCTGGTCGCCTTCCCCCTGGGGATCATCTCGGCGATCTATCGAAACTCGTGGATCGACAACGTCGCGCGATTCTTCGCGCTGATCGGCGTGTCGATGCCGAGCTTCTGGTTCGGGCCGCTGCTGATCATCGCCTTTGCCATCAACCGGCACTGGTTTCCCGTGTCCGGCCGCGAGGAGGGGCTGAAGTCGCTGGTCCTCCCGTCGATCACCATGGGCCTCGCGCTCTCGGCGATCCTCACGCGCATGATCCGGGTGAGCCTCGCGGACGAGCTGGGGCAGCTCTACGTGACGACGGCCATCGCCAAGGGCGTGGCCCGGTCGAAAGCCATCTTCCGGCACGCGCTGAAGAACGCGCTCATCCCCGTGATCACGATCCTCGCGCTGCAGTTCGGATCGCTGCTCACCGGCGCGATCATCACCGAACAGATCTTCTCCTGGCCCGGCCTGGGACGCCTGCTGATCCAGTCGATCACGACTCGCGACTACCCGCAGGTGCAGGCTTCGATCCTCGTGATCGCGCTGACGTACATCATGGTGAACTTCATTTCGGATCTGCTGTATGGCGTAGTCGACCCGAGAATCAAGCTGCAATGAGACGATGAAGACGATCAAGCGCCTCGCGCGGAACTTCGCCTTTACCGCCGGCCTGCTGCTCACGCTGGTGCTGGTGCTCTCCGCGATCGCCGCGCCGCTGCTCGCGCCGCACGATCCGAACGAGCAGAACACGGCCCGGCGTCTGGAAGCGCCGTCGAAGGAGCATCCCCTCGGTCTCGACGACCTCGGACGCGACGTGCTCTCGCGCATCTTCTACGGCGCGCGGGTGTCGCTGCGGGTCGGGTTTTCGGTCGTGCTGCTCGCGTCGCTGATCGGCGTCACGCTCGGCGCCATCGCCGGATATTTCGGCGGCGCGGCGGACGTGATCGTGATGCGCATCTGCGACATCCTGCTCTCGTTCCCCGGCATCCTGCTGGCCATCGCCCTGGTGGCCGTCCTGGGACCGAGTCTGAACAACGTCATCCTCGCCCTGGTGATCACGGCCTGGGTCGGCTACGCGCGTCTGGTACGCGGCCAGGTGCTGAAGGTCCGGGAGATGGACTACGTCACGGCCGCGAAGGCCATGGGCGCCAGGTCGCCGCGGGTGATCATCCTGCACGTCCTGCCGAACATCATCAACCCCGTGATCGTCATGGCCACGCTGGGCCTGGGCGGCGTGATCCTGTCCGAGGCGGCGCTGTCGTTCCTCGGCGTCGGCCCGCAGGACCCGACCCCGGCCTGGGGCCTGATGGTCGCCGACGGCTCGGGCAGCCTGGTGAACGCACCCCACCTGCTGTTCTTCCCGGGTGCCGCCATCTTCCTGACCGTCCTCGCGTTCGTGTTCGTCGGCGACGGCCTGCGCGACGCCCTGGACCCGAAGCTGAAGTGAGCACCCCCATGGCAGACGACGTCCTGCTGTCGGTGCGCAACCTGCGCGCCGGGTTCGACACCGACGACGGCTTCGTCCGCGCCGTCGACGGGGTGTCCTTCGACGTCGCTCGCGG
>DASUSN010000078.1:0-127207 GCA_036375075.1 Thermoanaerobaculia bacterium
CGCCGGCGTCCCGCCGGCTGCCGGGGCGGCGTCTCGCCGCCCCGGGTGGGAGGTGGAGCGTGCCACGTGGCGAGAGGCTCCGTCCTCCCGAGTACGCGCCGGCGGGACGCCGCCGCACAGCCGGCGGGACGCCGGCGGTCCCATGGGGGGTTGAGACGCCATGCGATTGCCTCCGCACTCCAAAAAGGAGTGGTGTGTCAGTCCAGGGCGCAAGGGTGCATGCGTCGCCCCGAGTCGATTGTCTAAAAATGACAACTCGACATCCAAAATCACAACTGAACATCCAAAATCACAACTGAACATCCGAAAGTCACGACTGAGCATCCGAAAGTCACGACTGAACATCCAGAATCACGACTGAGCATCCGAAAGTCACGACTGAGCATCCGAAAGTCACGACTGAGCATCCGAAAGTCACGACTGAACATCCAGAATCACGACTGAGCATCCGAAAGTCACGACTGAACATCCGAAATCACGACTGAACATCCAGAATCACGACTGAACATCCAGAATCACGACTGAGCATCCAAAAGTCACGACCTCGCTCATTCTTCGGCCGCCACGGCCGGAGGGACCATGCCCCAGGCCGCGAGGAGGGTTTTGCCGTCGAAGAGGCAGGGGGCGAGGCACGGATACGCGACGATCTGGCCGGTGAGGCCGCCTTCGATCTGGACGATGGCGTCGGAGACGCGGGTGGCCGCGACCTGGTCGGCGGTCTCGTCGCCAGCGCGGGTGGTTTTGCTGACGCCGAGGGGCATGCGGGAGTTGTTGCCGAGGGTCTCGCTCTCGACGACGGCGTACCAGCGCACGGCGCCGTACCAGTCGGTCGTGGCGTAGGTGGCCCAGTACGTCGCCTTCACGGCCGGCCAGGGGTCGTCGGTGGTCTCGGTGTCGAGCTCGAACTGTTTGGTCTCGATGAAGACGGCGTCCGGGTCGAGACGGCCGATCTTCTGCGCGGTGATGGCGCCGGCGGTGTTGGTCTGGAGAACCGCGGTGATGTCCGCCGGGTGGGGCGGCGGGGTGCCGGCGAAGGTCTTCACGTGCTGCACCGCCTCGCTCTGAAAATCCAGCAGCTCGATCTGCATCAGGACGAGCGGGCCGCCGGCGCGCGGGACTTCGATCAGGCCGGCCAGGTGGACTTCGCTCTTCGCGCCGTCGGCAAGCTTGACGGTGACGCGGTCTTCCCACGTCACCTCGGAGCCGGGGATGGCGGCGGTGAGCACGGACTGGAGCTGCGTGGCGCGCGGCTCGCCCACCTGCGCGCGCATGTCGACGGCGAACAGGGGAAGGGCGGCCGCGGCCAGGAAGGCCGCGGCGGCGATGCGTCGCAGGATCAGTTGCATGTGCTGGTCTCGTCGTTGAGGATCTTCTTCACTTTTTCCCATGCCTGAGCGACCTTGTAGTACTCCGTCATCTTCATGTAGCTGTGCGTCTCGAGAACCTTGTCGACCGCTGCGCCTCCGCCCCAGCGGCTGCGCGGCTCGATGAAGTCGTGCAAGCCGGTGAAGTTGCAGTTGCGCTGTGAATCGATGGTCCGGACCTGCTGGTTGCCGGCCGCCTTGGACACGGCCGGGAACCAGTGCGCGAGCTCGGCCATCTGGCGGCGCAGGTTCCAGTTGACGTTCTGTTCGTGGAGAACGGCGAAGTGCTCCTTTTTCGTCCAGTCGGAGAGGATCCACCGCTGGAGGAGGGGACCGTCGAGCGTGCGGACGTCGAGAGCCTGACCGAAAAGCTCGACGGCGCCGAAGAAGCCTTTGATCTTGCCGCCTCCGCCGGGGTTCGGCTTGGCCATGCGGTTCAACGCCCGCCAGGCGCCGAGCAGGATGAGGTCGTTCGCGTTGTGCGTGTTCCAGATGGCCGCACGACTGAGGTTCGCCTGGAAGATGCCTCTCCAGTCGCCGCGGCCATAGCGGCTGCCGACCACATCATCGGCCCACCCGGGCGTCCGCGAGCTGCTCTGCCGCCAGCGGAGCGTGTAGAACAGGTCCGCGGCGAGGTAGCCGGGCGTGAGTCCGTCCTGCTTCTCGAGGTCGCGCACTTTCTTCTCCCACCTGCTCCGCGGGAACAGCAGTCCGTCGTAGTCGTTGATCCACGGCTTGTCGTGCTCGGCGCCGGTGCGGTCGTAGCCGAACAACTCGGCATGATACGAACCGGCCAGGTAGCCGCCGAGCTGCAGCTCGGCATCGGTCGGCTGGTAGTTCGGGTCGTACACCTCGGAGGCCATGGCCGCCTCGTTCATGATGTAGCGGGTCACCACGCCGGGCTGGATCTCGGGACGGGAGAGGGCGCTGTTGACCGCCACGTTGCCGAGGCTGTGGGCCATGACGGAGATGTCCCGCTGCGGCTGCTCGGACTTGATGGAGGCGATGTACGCCCCCAGCGGGATGCCCATCTGCAGCGCGTGGAACTCGTCCTCGGGGTATTGCAGCAGGGCCTGGAACCCGCTGCCGGTCTTGTCGCTGGTCGCGCCGTTGGCCTGGCCGCCGAAGTTGCTGGGCCAGGAGATGATGACCGTCTGCGCGCAATGGAACGCGCATCCGTTCTCGTCGGCGATGTTGATGTCCGGCGTCTCCGCCTGACGGCGATGCACGGGGTGGCCGGCCCAGTAGAGGCGTTTGAACCAGGCCGGGAAGAAGCTGGTGGTCGCTTCGTGATGGGGGACGTTGTAGCCATGCACGAGGACCGTGATCTTGCGAGCCTCGCGCGGAAGCTCGTACGGGAACTCTTCCTCGTCCGATGGACGGTTGTGGGCATCGGTGGCGCGCCAGCCGTGGAGCGCTCCGCCGGCCCGCAGGGGCAACGGCCGGAACAGGCTCTTGCCGGTCGGCGCGCGCTCGCGGGCGTTCTGCATGACCAGCCATTGCGCGGCCGGGCGGATGTCGACGATCACGTCGTCGATGACCACCGGAGTCTTGCCGGGCGCCTCCACGTACTCGAGCTGCAGCCACTTCACCTGATTCAGGTTCTTCGCATCCGCGTTGCAATCGAGGCAGCGGAAGAGGAAGTCGTAAGACGTGCCTTCCTGGAGGTCGGGGAGACGGACCACGTTGCCGAACATCGTCGAGTCGCACTCACCCTTCCAGTTGTCGAAGTTGGACGAGCAGGCGGGCGTCTGCGCGGCGAAGTTGTACTGCTCCTTCGCCGAGTTTTCCTTGGTCAGGTAGTCCTTGCCCGCGACGACCTTCTTGGTCAGCGAGAAGACGGGATGAATGGGGCGGCCTCGCGTATCGCGATCGCCGTCGCTGGCCGGCTTCAGACGGAGCTGCATGTACGCGCCGGGACGCAGGAACTCCTTGGCCTGCTCGTTGACGGCGATGCGGATCGTGGCGAAGTCCTCGAGGGCGGACATGTCCGCCTGGGAGGCCGGAGTATTGAGCGTGAGACGCTCCTCGTGCGCTTCCCAGAAACCCCACGCCCGGTTGCGGTCCTCCTTCAGCTTGTCGTCGTTCTCATTGAGCTCCGTGTCGTTGTTGAGATCGACCGTCACCTTGCCCCAGCCCACCGGAACGGTGCGGGGCAGGCTCTTGAGCGGTCCGGCGCTGGTCTCGACTTCGAGCAGGGCTTTGAGGGCCGGGCTGTCGATGATGCGGTTGGCGGTGATGCGGCTCATCGCGCGGCCGCCGGCGAGGTTCGGCGTGTCGACGTGCACCATGGTGGCGTCCTGCTGGACGGTGAGCCTCGCGGCCCCGACCCCGGACATGTACGGCACCACGCGCTGCCAGATCTCGACGTCTTCCTGGATCTCCAGGACCTGCGGGCTGCGGGGATCGGTGTCGTCCTTCTTCGAGCGGACCATGACCGCGCGCACGGGATCGATGATGGCGATCGGCACGTACACGGCGGACTTCACTCCGCCGCCGCTGAGGGACGAGGAGTACAGGAGCCCGTCGGCGCTCTGGGCGAGGTTGCCGGAGACGTTGGGGATCTCGCCGGTCACGCGCGGCTTCGTCGGATCGGTGAGGTCGACGATGAGCCCCACGCCTTCGGCCGCGACGACGGCCTTGCGGTCGCGCAGGACGACGTCGCTCGGCGACTTCGTCAGCTTCACCGTGCCCATGAGCTGCGGTGACGCGGGGTTGGTCATGTCGAAGACGCCGAGGACGTAGCCGGTCTCGAGAGCGCCGCTCTGCGGATTCATGCCGGTGCCGCTGCCGATCAGCACGGCCACGCGCTTGTTGCCGAGGGAGCCCAGGGCGACGCCGCGGCCGAAGGTGAACGAGCCGATGCCCGGGGCGCTCACGTCGGTCTGGTTGTAGATCGCACGCGCGGCGATGGGATCGACGACGGCCAGGGGGATGTTGCCGGTCAGGACGACCACCGGCTGGCTGTTCGTGCCGCCCACGACCATGTCCGCGACCTTGAGGTCGACGAAGTGGCCCATCGCGCCCGCGGGCGTGCGGACCTGGATGGCGGCCACGATCGCGTCCGTGCTCACGCCGGTGCCCGGCGTCACGGAGTCGAGGACGAACTGCGACATACGGCTCGCGGCCCTGTCGTAGTTCTCCATGGCCTTCTGTAGATCGAAGACCTGCACGCCCTTCGGGTAGGTGAGGCCGTAGGCATAGCGTCCGCGGACGGCGAGCTTCAGGACGACGCCGTCGCCGGCGTCCTGGGTGGCGCTGATGATGGCCTTGCGCTGCGGGTTGGCGGGCGCGGAGACGTCCCAGAGGTAGACGTTGGACGGCGAGTTCGTGACGAATGCGAGACCGCCGGAGACGACCACCACGTCGCCGCGGGTGAGCGAGTTGTTCTCCTCGCCGGCGATGTCGATGAGCTGTCCGGTGACCGTCCGGCGGCTGTTGGCGACCTGCATGATCGCGGCGGGGTCGCTCAGGTCGTACGCGGAGAAGAAGCCGCGGTACGTGGTGCGGTCGCCGACCCAGGCGATGTTCCGGAGGACGACCAGGCCGGGCGAGCTGACGGATTCGGCGCTCTCGGCCAGAGACTCCGGCGCCATGGTGTCGAAGGTGTACGTGCGCGAGCCGTCGCGCAGGGTCTTCGGCTCGGGCTGTCCCTGTGCGTTCTTGTCGAAGTCGCGGATCGAGCCGTCGAGGGCGAGCGTGTAGTGGTCGGCGTAGCGCAGGCCGTACTTCGGCTGCAGGGTCACGCTGACGACGCGGGCGTCGGCCGGGGCCAGGCGGAGATCGGGGATGGTGTACGAGCTGCCGCTCTCGTTGACCGCGCGCGCGGCGTACACCACGCTCACTTCGCCCATGGAGTCGGTGAGGCGGATCTGCGTGTGCGGGTTCGCCACCGGCTCGGTGAAGACGATCTGCGGGAAGACGTCGGTCGGGATGCCGCGCTCGCCGTTGCGCGGGAGGAGCATCCTGGTGATGACGTCCGGTTCGGCGTCGGCGAGCGTGCGGCCGTTGTCGCCGCCCGCCGCGATCGCGAGGAACGTGAAGGACTCGACGACGTCGGCGCCGCCGAGGACCGGGACGGCCGTGGCCTTGACCACGTACTCGCGCGCCTCCTGGGGCGTGTACGGCTTGTCGAGGACGAAGTCCGCCTTCAGCGGATCGTCCGTGTAGTCCGGCACGACGTTGAAGGTGAGGCGGTTCACCGTGGCGCCGCGGAACTGCAGGGTCGGGCTGCCGGCGCGTTTGCGGAAGCCGATCAGCAGCTCCGTATACGTCGGCACCATGCCCGTGACTTCCTCGCGCTTGCCGTCCGGCTTCATGCGGAAGATCACGATGTCGAACTTCGGCACCTCGAGCTGCTGGTCCGCGTCGAAGGCGAACGTCGCCACCGCGACGTTGCGGTAGAAGTGCAGCGCCTTGGCCATGTCGCGGTCGGTGTCGGGATCGGCCTGATACGCCGTGACCACCCTGCTGTTCCCGCGGCCGTCGCTGGCGTAGACCTTCACCTCGCCGCCGCGGTAGTTCGGGTCGAACAGCGCGAAACGGCCTTCGGAGTTCGTGCGGCCGAGGGCGATCTCCGGATCGCTGGTGATGACGCCCACGTTGGGGATGCCCTCGTAGACCGGCTCGTTGCGGCCGGGGAGGTACTTCGCGCGGACGACCTTGCCGGTGACGAGGCCGGAGGTCGGGAGGCCGGGCAGCATGGCGTCCCAGGTCCACATCATGTAGAAGGCGACCTGCGCGCCGAGGCCGAAGCCGATGGTCTGCGTCTCGGCGGCGGCGTCCCAGGCGGCGACGGAGTCGTCCCACCCGATGAAGGGGAAGGATGCGGTGACGACTTTGGCGTCGGCGCCGGTGCCTTCGACGAAGGCGTGGTCGACGGTCTCGAACACGGCCTTGCCGGCGGAGTTCACCACCCGGCGGTAGACGTAATAGAAGGCCCCGTCCGGCGCGTCGGCCGGTTTCGGGAAGACCAGGTCGCCTTCCTTCGCCAGCTTCGGCATCTGCTCGGACGTCATGCGCAGGCCGGCGCCGAAGTGGCCGCCGGGCAGGGTCGGGCGCTCCGGATACTCATTGGGACCGAACGCCTCGATCCTGAACACCGCGCCCTTGGTCAGCGCGCCGTCGGGGATGCGGAGCTGCACGCCGCCCGGGCCGTCGACGGTGCCGCCGGCCGGGCCGATGGCGGTGCGGCCGTCGGGGGCGATGAACTTGCTGCGCTCGAAGTTGAGGACGTTGCCGGTGGGGTCGGTGATGGTGATGAGCAGGCGGTCGTCGATCGAGGCGGGGATCTCGCCGTGGATCGAGCCGTCGTTCCCGGCCATGTAGGAGACGACCACGCCGTTGCCCGCGTTCACGACGAGGACGGTCGTTCCCGGCGGGAAGGTGCCGGCGGGCGCGGCGATCTTCACGTTGCCTTCCGCGTCGGGGAAGGAGAAGGTCAGGCGCTCGTAGTCGTACTGCGGCGGGGTGTCGGGCTTCGTGGTGAACGAGGTCGCGGGCACGCTGACGTAGCCGCCGTAGACGTCGGCCAGGCTCGGGACCTGGAGGCTGTAGCGCGTGCCGGGCTCGAGGCGCGACAGGGGGATGACGGCGAGCGTGCGTCCGCTGGCGGAGAGGAGCAGGCGCGTGGCGACGGCGCTGCCGCCCTCCTTGATGACCTTGATGTTCGCGCTCGCGGCGCTCGCGGAGAACGGCGCGGTGGCGGTGATGTCGATCTGCGTGGTGACGGCGACGAGCGTCGCGCCGTTGGCGGGCGTGACGGTGGCCGTGGTGGCGGTGCCGGCCAGGGCGATGTTCTTCGTGACCGTGGCGTTGGCGGTGACGGTCGCGGACGCGCTGCCGCTCAGCGACGTGCCCGGGACGGTGGCGGTCAGCGTGACGCTGCCGGTGAGGGCGGGGGTCACGTAGCGGCCGCCGGCGCCGGCGATCGAGGAGAACGGCACGCCGCCGGCCTGGACGACGGCCCGCACGGGACCGGTGCTGGCGGTGGTGACGCCCTCGACGAAGCCGGCGGGCTGGGTGGCGCGGTAGAAGACGAAGCGGCCTTCCTCGACGACGCCGGGGAGGCCGGCCTGGGCGCGGGTGACGGCGCGGCCGTTCACGAGCTCCGCCGCCGCGACGACGACGAAGCGCGGGACGCCGCCGAGGCGGTCGACGCGGGCGACGAGGAGGGTGTCGCCGGCGGCGACGCCCGCGGCGTCGGCGGAGAGCTGGGCCGGCGACGCGAGCGTGCGGCCGGAGAAGTCGGCCACGATCTCGGCGAACGCGGTGAAGGCGCTGTTGGACGGGACGAACGGCGAGATCGCCGAAGCCTTCACCGACACCGCGGTGTCCTCGGGCAGCGAGCCCGAAGCGACGGTGAGCGAGGCGCCGCCGTCGGTGACGGTGACGGCCTCGTTGCCGCCGGTCTTGCCGCGCACGCCTTCGCGCCCGGCCAGGATGTCGAGGTGGACGCGCCCTTCCACGAGGTCGTCGAACGTGCGTGAGGGGACGATGGGGATCTCGGCGCCGAGGGCGGCGCCCTCGCGGGCGGGGAAGCGGTAGAGGACGATGTCCTGCGGCCGCGGCTCCTCGGACGCCGCCTCGCCGGAGCTCAGCGTGTAGGTCTCGCTGACGTGGGCCTGGACGACGGTGCCGGAGGGGAGCGGGGTCGGGGACTGCAGGGCGACGGTGCCCTTCGCGGAGCCGCCGGTGGGCGGCAGGACCGCGGGCTCGACGTTGCCGCTGCTGATGGCGGTGCCGGGCAGCGGGACCATCTCGACGCCGGGGAGGACTTCGCCGGCGAGCGGCGCGCTGATGGGCGCGTCGTTGTCGAGGACGACGAGCGCGTGGGCCTCGGGCGCCGGGATGGAGACGGTGACGGTGCCACTCTGTTGTCCGTTTGACACCTGGACATCGCGCTGGACCATGACCCAGCTGTGCAGCGCGGCGCGGTAGGCGACGAGGTGGAATGTCCCGTTCGGGACATTGCTGAAAGTCGCGCTGGCCGGGGCCGCGAACGCGGTAGCGCCGCTCAGGGCGAAGGCGGCGACCGGCGACCAGCCGAGGGGGAGCAGGTTCGGGAGACCCTGGCCGGAGAGCGGGGTCAGGGAGAGCATCTCGGCCTGCGCGAGCGCGCCGCCGGGGAAGGTCAGCTTGACGGAGCCGCGGGTGAACGTGCCGCCCTCGGGGCGCACCTGCACGGGCTGCGACTCCGGCGTGAGGCGGGCGTCCACGGGAACCGTACCGGAGCCGGAGGCGACGTCGACGACGCGCTCGACGGCGGTCTTGCCGTCGGCGTCGATGACCAGAGTGAGCGGCGAGTCGAACGCGGAGAGCGTGTAGCGGCCGCGCGCGTCGCTGCGGACGACGGCCTCCTCGTGTCCGGCCACGACGATGCGCGCGTTCTCGACCGGCAGGCCGGTCGTATCGTCAAGAACTTGACCAACGACCACGCCGTCGGAGACGACCTTGATCTGCTGCGAGGCCGTGGTGACGTTGCCGGCGGCGTCGCGCGCCTCGGCGGAGAGCGTGAGCAGGGTGCCGACAGGCGCGGCCTCGGGGGCCAGGAAGTCGACGGTGTACGGCGCGGCGGTGAGCTCGGCCAGGACGGTGCCGTCGAGACGGAACGTCACGCCGGCGATGGCGCTGTTGTCGGTGACGCTGGCCGAGGCCGTGGCGCCGCGCTTGCGCGTGATCTGCGCGGGGGCGTCGAGGACGACCACCGGCGGCGTGGCGTCGCGGGTCAGCGTGACCGTGGCGTCGCCGGTGCGCCCGGCGGCGTCGGTGGCGAGGACGACGACGGAGTTGTCGCCCTCGACGAGAGGCACGTTCTCGACGGTGTAGGTGTAGCTCGTGCCCGTCGTCGCGGTGAACGTGCCGGTGACGCCGTTCGCGGTGACGGTGCGGAGGGTGAGATCGGTGGCGGTGCCGGCGATGGTCACCGTCGCGGCGCTGGTGAACGTGCCGGTAACCGGTGCGGTGATGGTGACGGCGGGGGCGGCGAGGTCGAGGGTGACGTTGCGGGTGGCGGTGGTGCTGTTGCCCGCGGCGTCCGTGGCCACGACGGTGAAGGTCTGCGCGCCCTCGGTCAGCGTTTCGAACGACGCTTCCCACGCGTCGGCGGTGATCGTGGCGGCGGTGCCGTTGACGGTCACGGTGAGGGCGGTGGCGTCGGTGGCGGTGCCGCGCACGACGACGGGCAGGTTCGCGATCACCAGCGCCTCGGTGGGCGAGGCGACTTCGAGCGCCGGGTTGGTCGTGTCGCGGATGACCGTCACTTCCTGCGTGGCGGTGTTGCCCGCGGCGTCGGTGGCGGTGAGGAGGAACGTGTTCGTGCCCTCGGAGGCCAGGGCGACTTCGTGGGCGAAGGCGCCGGCGGCGGTGACGGGCACCGTCGCGTCGCCGATCTTCAGCGTGACCGGCGAGATGTCGGCGATGGTGCCGCGGACGGTCGCCAGCGGCTGGCTGGTGGCCACGGCCGGCTCCACGGTGATGACCGGCGCGGTAGTGTCGAAGGTGATGGTGATGCTGTCCGTGCTGGCGTTGTTCGCGGCGTCGAGGGCCGTGGCCTTCACGACCAGCGGACCGTCGGCGCCGTTGACCGAGGCGGTGAACGTGCCGTCGGTGACGAGCGCGGGGGAGTCGTTGACGGTGACGACCGCGGGCGAGGCGTCGGCGAGCGTGCCCTTCACCTCGGTGGACGCGCCCTGGATGAAGGCGCCGTCGGCGGGGAAGGTGATCTTCACCGCGGGCTGCGTGCGGTCGACCTTGATGGTGACGGTGGCGCTGCCCGTGTTGCCCGCGGCGTCGGTAGCGACGGCGGTGAGCGCGACCGGGCCTTCGGCCGGGAGCGGCACGGCGGCGGCGGTGTACGTCGTGCCGGTGACGGTCGCGGCGACGCCGTTCACCTTCACCGTGACGGCCGTGGCGTCGGTGACGCTGCCGGTGACGGCGATGGTGGCGGACGCGGTGAACTCGTTCTCTTCCGGCTGGGTGATGGTCACCGCGGGGTTGCCGGTGTCGACGGTGAACGTGCTGCTCGCGCCGGCGCTGTTGCCGGCCCAGTCGAGGGCGGTGACGGTGACGGTGTGCGGACCGTCGGCGAGCGTGGCCAGCGTCCCGGTGGCCTCGGCCGCGGTGACGGTGAAGGTGGCGGTGACGTCGGTGCCGTCGACGGTGACGCGCACGGACGCGGGGTCGACGCCGCTGCCGCTGCCGTCGGCGTAGGTCACCCGGACGGCGGGCGTCGCGGTGCCGGTGACGCTGTTGTTCGCCGGCTGGGCCACGGCCGCGGTGGGGTGGATGGTGTCGACGGTGAAGCTCAGCGTGTCCGCCGCGGCACGGTTGCCGGCGCGGTCGAAGAGCGTGATCTGGACGGTGTGCACGCCCTCGCTCAGGTTCTGCGGCAGCGTCGCGCGCGCGTCGGTCTCGGTGGCCGTGAAGAGGCTCGTGCGGTCGGTGCCGTCGATGCGGACCTTCAGGGTCTCGAGATCGAGCCCGCTGCGCTCGTCGGCGTAGCGGATGACGAAGAACGGCGTGGCGTCGGCGAGAAACGAGCCGGGCGCGGGGACGTCGAGGACGTAGGTCGGCGCGACGGTGTCGACTTCGAAGGAGGCCAGGAGCTCGGCCTCGTTGCCGGCGAGGTCGGGGACCACGGCGCGCAGGCGATGCGTGCCTTCGCCGAGCGCCGCGGAGGCGGCGATGGTGCCGGTGGCCTCGGCCGCCGCAAAGGTGAAGCGCGCGGTGACGTCGGTCTCGGTGCCGTCCGGCTTGCGCAGGAAGACATGCGCGTTGGCGGTGTCGACGCCCGTGCCGCCGTCGGCGTAAGTGAAGCGCAGCGCGGGCGTGGCGGTGTTGACGAAGGTGTCGTTCTGCGGCGCGGTGAAGACGCCGGCCGGGGCGATGGTGTCGACGACGAACGTGGAGCTGACGCTGTTGGCGTTGCCGGCGCGGTCGCGGAAGGTCGCGGTGAGCGTGTGCGTGCCGTCGGCGAGCGCAGGCGCGAGCGTGCCGGACGCCTCTTCGCTGGTGATGGCGAAGAGCGAGGTCACGTCGGCGCCGTCGAGGGCGATGGCGATGCTGGTGACGTCGATGCCGGAGCCGGCGTCGGTGTAGCGGACCAGGGCCGCGGGCGTGCTGCTGTTCGTGCGTGCGAGCGGAGCGGCGATGCTGCCGGCCGGCGCGGTGACGTCGACCAGGAACGTGGAGGTGACGCTGCCGATGTTGCCGCCGAGGTCCGCGATCTGTGCGGTGACGGTGACGGTCCCCTCGGGCAGCGTGAGCGCGCCGGCGGCGAGGACGGCGGGCGACGCATTCTCCGTGAGCGTGAAGAGCGCGGTCTGATCCACCCCGTTGACGAGGAACTTGCGCGACTCGAGGTTCACGCCCTGCGTGTCGCGGAAGCCGATGGCGATGCGCGGCCGGGTGTCGTTCAGGTTCGCGCCGGGCGCGGGCTCGGTGAGGTAGACGACCGGGAGGTCGGTGTCGACGGCGAACGACGCGCTCACGGTCGTCGCGTTGCCGGCTTTGTCCTCGATCGTGGCGGTGACGGAGTGCGGGCCGTCGGCGAGCGTCTGCGTGTTGCCGGACGAGGTGGCGCCGTCTTCGGACTGCGTCATGGCGACGGCGGTGCCGTCGACCGCGACCCGCAGCGTGGCCGGGTCGAGGGCCTGCTCGTCGGAGTGCGCGACGGTCACGCGGATGACCGGGCTGCCGTAGGTCGCGGACGCCGTGGGCAGCACGACGCTCAGCGACGGCTGCTGGGTGTCGATGTTGAAGGATGCGGTGGCGACGGACTCGTTGCCGCCGAGGTCGCGGATGCGGGCGACGATCTCGTTGCCGCCTTCGCGGAGGGTGAGGGGATTCGTCAGCGTCGCGCCGTTCGCGGCGACCGTGAACGCGGAGGTGCGGTCTTCGCCGTTGATGAAGATGTTGGCGGAGGCGAGGTCGAGCTCCGTCTCGTCGGCGAACGTGACGCGCACCGGCGGCGTGAGCGTGGGCAGGTAGCTGCCGCGCGCGGGCTCGGCGACGTCGATGGTGGGTGTGGTGAGGTCCACGCGGAGCTGCGCGGTGGCCTCGGCGCTGTTGCCGGCCTTGTCTTTGATGACCGCGCGGATCGTGTGGATGCCTTCGGTCAGCGCCTCGAGGAGCTCCGCGGTCGCTTCGTCGGAGCGGCGGGTGAAGAGGCTGGTGAGGTCCTTGTCGTCGACGAAGACCTGCAGCGTGGCCGTGTCGACGCCGGAGGCGGCGGGCTCGCCGGTGCCGACGGGATCGGAGTAGCGGACTTCGAGCCTCGGCGTGGCGTCGTTCGTCACCGCGGGGGCGACGATGGCGATGGACGGCGCAGCGCGGTCCGCGGTGGTGCCATAGAGGTCGATGATCAGGAACGACGCCGGCTTGCTGGCCAGGATGACGTCCAGGGTGGTGGTGGGGGTGAGGGCCACGGTGCGGTCGAGCACCGTGACGTTGGTGTTGAAGCTCGCCTCGTTCAGCACGTCCTTGCCGTTGATGCGCACGGTGGCGGAGGAGACGTTGCTGCTCTGGACGTGCAGGCGGTAGGGCGCCGCGATCCACGCGGGCACGGTGACGACGTTGCGGTACTCGTTCTTCGGCCCGTTGGTACGGACGTAACGGGTGGGGCCGAAGATGTGGGATTCGGTGAGGGCGGAGGTGGAGCGCACACTCTGCGCGAGCGCCGCCGGCGGCGAGGACGCCGCCGGGCCAGCCGGCGGGACGCCGGCGTTCCGCTGGGGCGCCGCGCCGGGCGTGCTTTGCTGAGGCATTGGCTGCGCCGGCATCGGGAGCGCCGGCGTCTCGCCGGCTGGCCCGGCGGCGTCCCCGCCGCCGGGAGCGCTCGCGATGCGCGGGCCGGTCTGCGCGACCGCGCCGTTCGCCGTCATGAAGGCGAGCAGAAATGTGGCGATGAGCTTTCGAGAACCGTTCGTCATGTGTGTATCGCTATTGAAGCTGGATGGACCAGGAGCCGCCCCAGAGGCTTCGATCGGAGAGCGCCGCTCCGTCGAGCCGCGCCGGAACGATGGTCAGGTTGGCCCACGGGTCGTTCGCCGCCGCGCCAACGGGTGAATAGGTGATGGTGACGGAGCCATTGGTGACGGTGTAGGTCTTCCACGCCGTGGAGGTCGGCGACGGGTTGCCGTCGACGATCGTGCCGCCGGTGGACCAGATGCAACTGCCGCCCGTGTTGCGCGCCGTGCAGTTGCCGACGGTGGCGGCGACGACCGTGCCGTCCGGCACCGTGTTGCCCGCCGCGTCCTTGATGCCGGAGAACGTCACCGTGGCCGTGCTGCCCGCCGCGCGCGAGAGCGTCTTCGGCCCGGAAGCCTCGGCCGACGTCGTGCCGTGAATGCGCACGTTCGCGGAGCCGAGCGCGCGGTCGGTGAGGACCGTGCCGCTCTGCGACGTCGGCAGCACCGAGACGAACGTGTCGAGCGTCTGTCCGCTGTGGGCATAGATTCCCGTGCCCTGCCACACCGCCTTGACCTGGCCTCCGGTGACCGTGAAGACCTTGAACGCGGTGCCGTTCGTCGCGGACGTGCCGTCGCCCGGCAGCGTGCCGCCGGTGAGGATCTCGCCGCCCGCGGACCAGATGCAGGAGCCGCCCTGGTTGCGCGCGGTGCAGTTGCCCGCGGTGAGCGCGACCTTCGTGCCGTCCGGCACGCGGGTCACGCCGTCGGCGTCGATGATGTCGCTGACGGTGATGTGGGAGAACTGGGTCACGCCGGTGCCGGCAACGTTCACCGGCTCGCTGGTGACGGTCGCCTTCGCCGGCGCGAGCAGGCGCAGTCCGACGGTAGCCAGCGAGCGGTCGCTGATCAGTTGGTTCTTCGCGTTGACCGAGAGGACCGTGACCACGGTGAGCTGCTCGCCCGACGCGACCTGCACGCCGGCCGCGCTGTACTCCGCGACGACCTGGCCGTTGGTGATGGTGAAGAGGCGGAACTGCGCGCCCTGCGGCGACGGATCGCCGTTGATGATCGAGCCGCCCGCGGACCAGATGCAGCTCCCGCCCGCGTTGCGCGACGCGCAGTTGCCCGCGCTGACGGCGACGCGCGTGCCGTCCGGCACCGGGCGTCCCTGCGAGTCGCGGAAGTTGCTGAACGTCACGATCGCGCGGTGGTCGCCGAGGTCGGCGTGGAGCACGGCCGGGTCGATCGCGCCGTCGGCCGAGGTGTTGCCGGTGATGGTGATCGGCGCGCTCGCGAGCGCGAGCTGGCTGAGGACCTCGTTGTTCTGGCCGGCCTGCAGCAGGACGACGATCGCCTGGCGGGTCTGGCCCGGCGGCACGGCGATGTCCTGGTCGGCGTACGTGGCGACGACTTCGCCGTTCGTGATCGGGAACATCTTGATGCCGCCGTTCTGCGTGACGTCGCCGTTGAGGATCTGCCCGCCGTCGGCCCACACGCAGCTGCCGCCGCTGTTCCGCGACGCGCACGAGTTCGCGCTGACGAGGAGCTTGGTCCCCTCGGGCAGCGGATTGCCGAACGTGTCGAGGATCTTGGAGAACTTCACGGTGGTGGTGTGCACGCCGCCGTCGCCGAAGACGTTCGCGGGGTCGGCGGTGGCCTGCGCGTTCTGCGGGCCGAGGATCTTGAGCGCGTGCAGCGGCGCGATCTGCTTGTCGTCGATGCGCGCGTTCGCGGCGTCGGCGGGCGTGACCTGCACGACCGCGTGCTTCACCTCGGCCGTGCGGGCCGCATTTGCGCCGGCGGTGGTGTACGTCGCGTGAAGCTCGCCCAGGCCGAGGGAGAAGCCCTTGAGCCAGTTGCCGCTGGGCGAGGGGATGCCGTCCGCGATCGTGCCGCCGTCGGAGTTGATGCAGCTGCCGTTGCGGTCGCGCGAGCCGCAGTACACCACGCTGACGTGGAGGTTCGCGCCGTCCGGCACGAGGTTCGCGCGCGAGTCGTGCGCGTGGCGCACGGTGATGTCGACCGGAGGCCCGAGGGGGAAGACGTACGGCGTCATCTCGGGCGAGAGATAGAGCTCGGTCGAGCCCGCGCCGGCGAGCTGGATCTGGCCGGTGCCGATGGCGCGGTCGCCCTGCTGGTTGCCGTTCACGTCGGTCGGCAGGACCTGCACGCGCACGACCTGCACGCAGCCGACGCACGTCGACGCGCCGTTGGTCGAGTAGTCGAGCGTCGCCACGCCGTTGTTGACGGTGACCCTGCGGTTGCCGCCCCACGTCTCGCCGCCGATGAGCTGGCCCTGGCCGAACGAGTCGATGCAGGCGCCGTTGGGATCGCGCGAGGTGCAGTAGGACATGCCGACGAGGACGCGCGTGCCGTTGGGCACGGGGTTGCCGGCCGCGTCGTTCACGGCGATGGTCAGCTTCGAGCGGCGGTCGAACCGGTCGGCGTACATCGACGCCTGGCTCGGGTAGACGACGGCGCGGTCGGCCGACGCGCGCAGGTCGAGGTCGAGCGTGGAGATGGCCTCGGTGCCGATGACGTTGTTGTCCGCGTCGGCCGCGATGGCCTGGATCACCACGTGCGTGCCCAGGATCGGGCCCGGCGTGATGGTCTCGGTGTTGTACCTGGCGACGACGCGTCCGCCGCTGACGGTATAGACGCGGAACTTGCTGTTGTTCGCGGCGGGCTCGCCGTCGGTGAACGTGCCGCCCGCGGAGCGGATCGGATTGCCGCGCGGGTCCTTGGTGGCCATGTCGGCCGCGGACAGCGCGACCCGCGTGCCGTCGGGCACCAGCGTGCCTTCGATGTCGCGGATGTTCATCACCGTGACCGTCGCGGTGGACGGCGTGCCCGCGGTGACGCGGACGGTGGCCGGCTCGGCGAGGAAGCTCGCCGAGTGCGGCAGCGTCGGACGGTCGGCCTGTTCCTCCAGATAGAAGTGGCCGGCGAAACGCGAGCCGTCGGTGAAGACCGCGGTCACGCGGTAGTTCACCTCGGGCGCGAAGAAGCCTTCGTCGGCGACGAACAGGGTGAGCGTGGTGCCGCTGGTGACGGGGAAGGCCACGCTGCCGTTCGGATTGTTGAGGAGCTGCGCGCCCGCGTCGAGGGCCACGCCGACGACGGAGCCGACCTCGGGGCGCGTGCTCCGCACGCCGGCGATCCACTCCTTCGCGACGTCGATGTAGGCGAGCGTGCGGGTGACGCCCTCGCCGGTCGACATGCTCATGGTGATGAGCATGTCCATCTTGCCGTCCGGCGCGAGCGCGGCGGCGCCGGGGCCGACGCGGTCGGCCAGGAGGCCTTCGAAGCGGACGGTCGTCGAGCCGCTGGACGGCGGGAGCGACGAGGTCTGGCGGATGCGGATGGTCGTGGCCGCGCTGCGGTTGCCGACCGAGTCGATGGCCACGATCGAGAGCGAGTCGTCGACCGCGCCGTTGATGAACAGCGAGAAGCCGCCGTCCGCGCCGGCGTCGGCGGTGACGACCTGGCTGTTGTTCGTGTTCGTGACTTCGACGCGCGCGCTGAACTCGACGGCACCCGCGCGTGCGAACACGAGCGAGCGTCCGTCCGCGGGCGGCTCGGCGTTGATCCTGGTCGCGTCCGGAGCGGCCGGCGGCGTGCGGTCGATGATGAACGTGCGCGTGGCGCCGGCGCTCTCGCCGACCGGGCCGATGGCCGTCGCGGTGACGGTCTGCGCGCCTTCGGCGTGCGGCGCGAGGTCGAACGTGACCTCGTACGGCGCGGTGCCGTCGCTCTGGGTCGCGGTGCCGAGGGCGAAGTCGATGCGGGCCACGCCCTCGGACGGCGACGCCTTCACGACCACGGAGTCGCGGAAGCGCTGCGCGTTGGCAGGCGCGGTGATGGTGACGCTGAGGACGCGGTTGTCGACCGCGGCGCGGACCGCGGCGCCCGCGGGACCGATGTTGCCGGCCTGGTCGACGGCGCGCGCGGTGAAGTCGTGCAGACCTTCGCCGAGGCGGTTCGTGTCGAAGAGGATCGAGAGGGTGTTGTCGGTGGTGGCGAAGACGCTGTTGTCCGCCGCGAGCTGGATGCGCGCGACGCCGGAGCCTTCGTCGGTGGCGGTGCCGCCGATCGTCACGTTGCCCTTGAGGATCTGCCCCGCGGTGATGCCGGTGAGCGTGGCCGGACCGGGCGCGATCGTGTCGATGCGGAACGTGCCGCTGATGGACGAGGCGTTGCCGGCCTTGTCGGCGACCGTGGCGTTGAAGGTGTGCGTGCCGTCGGCGAGGTTCGCGGGCGGGACGTAGTAGATCGAGCTGCCGCCGATCTGCTGGACGGGCTGCCCGTCGAGCGTGAGCGTGGCGGTGGTCATGTCCGCGCCGCTGAGCGCGTCGGTGATGGAGACGTGGATCGTCGGACGCGGGGCGTTCGTCCACGCGCCGTCGGCCGGGCTGACGATGGCCAGGACCGGCGCGATGCTGTCGGTCGTGGCGAAGGTCGAGGTGAACGCGGTGGTCTGCTGGTTGCCGCTGGCGTCGACGGCGCCGCTGACGGTGACGTGGTAGCGCGACTCGGCGTCGAGCGGCGCGGCCGGCGTGAACACCGCCGTCGTCGGCGAAGTCTTGGCGACCGTGCCGGTCACCGGCGTCGTGCCCTTGGCCAGGGCGATGAGCGCGGAGACGTTCGTCGCGTCCGCGAGCGGCTCGGTGAACGTGACGGTGACGGTGGCGTTGCCCGCCACCTGGATGGCGTTGTTCGCCGGGACGATGCTCGCCACCGCGGGCGGGGAGAGGTCGACCGTGCGGAACGTGCTGAGGAAGGTCTGCGCCGGCTGGCGGCCGAAGATGTCCGTGATGCTGCCCACGACGACGGTGAGCTCCGCGGAGTCCGGCCACGTGCCGCTCAGGGTGACGGTCTTCGCGTCGGCGCCGAGGGCGGTGCTGAAGCCGACGTTGCTCGTGCCGTTCTTCAGCGAGATGCCGCTCGTGGAGACGATCGGATCGCTGAGGGTGATGGTGATGGCCTTGTTCGTGGCCACGCCGATGGTGCCATTGGCCGGATCGATCGACACGACCGAGACCGGGGTGTCGTCGAGGACGAGCGTCTGCACGTCGAGGATCTCGCCGTTCGTGGCGAGCGTCCGCTCGGGCGTGACGGCGATGCCCGCGGTCAGCGGATCGGTGACGCGCACCTTCAGCGCGCCGAGGGGAACGCCGTTGACGGCGAAGGCGCCGGAGTTGTCGGTCTGCACGCTCATCGAGCCGCGGTTCGGCAGCAGCTCGAGGACGACGCTCGCGCCGTACGCGGCGGTCGTGCCGTCCGCGCGCTTGACGAGGCCCTTGACCGTGCCGGTGGGCTGGAGCTGGATGGCGACGTCGTTGGTCGTGCCGGCGGCGATGGCGCCGGACTTCGCGCCGTAGAGCGTGATGCCGCCGTTCTGGGTCTTGAGCGTGGCGGTGTAGGGACCGGCCAGGACGTCGCGCAGGGTGAAGGCGCCGTCGCCGCCGATCTTCAGGATGTACGTAAAGGGGAACGAGCCCGTGCCGGTGAAGGTGAGGTCGCCGGCGGTGGGATTGCCCGCGGAGTCGAGCGCGCGTCCGCTCACCATGCCGGTGCCGTTGAGCGTGATCGGCAGGGTCAGGGTCTGGCCGCCTTCCACTTCGCCGGCGGCGCGGCCCTTGTCGCTGCCGCCCGCGACTTCCGCGGTGGCGGTGGCCAGGCCGGCCGGGACGCGCTCGATGGCGTACGCGCCGGTGCCGTCGGTGGTGGTGGCGAGCGTGCCGCCGCCGGTGCCGCCGACCTGCACGGTCACGACGCTGAGCGGCGCGGGCGTGCCGTCGTGGCGCAGGACCACGCCGGCGACGGTGCCGGAGTCGCGCAGGGCGACGTCGAGCGTGAGCACGGCGCCTTCGCCGGTGAGGGTCGCGGACGCGGTGCCGCTGAGGAAGTTGCCGTCGATGCTGGCAGTGACGACCACCCGTCCCTCGGGCACGCCTTCCATGAGGTAGTTGCCCGAGGCGTCGGCGGTGGCGCGGGCGTGGAACGTGCCGCTGTCGACGTCGACGTGCGCGCCGGGCTGCGGCGCGCCGTTGCTGGTGATGAGGCCCTTCACGGAGCCGAGGCCCTGCGCGAGGACGTCGAGCTGGAGGGTCTCACCCTCGGCCGCGATGGTCCCGGCGGCGAAGCCGGTGCGGGCGGTGAGGGGATCCTGCGCCTCGAGGCGCACCGGTCCGGCCGGGACATAGTCGAAGGAGAACGAGCCGATTTCACCGCTGCCGAGGGTGGCGGTCTGGCCGATCACGCGGTTGCCGGCGATCAGCTTCACGATGCCGAACGGAATCGGCGTGGTTCCGTCCGGACGGAGGAACTTGCCGCGCACCTTGCCGGTGGTCGTCATCGCGACCTTCAGCTCGATGGTGTCGCCGGCGCGCGGCAGCACGGACGAGACGCGCCCGCCGCGGGCGAAGGCGTCCGACGCCTCGGCGCTCACGGGGCCCTCGTAGACGTTGTTGAAGATCGCCACGCCGAGGTTCGAGGGCGCGACGGTCGACTCGTAGCTGCGGTTCGGGTACGCCGTCTCGGTCAGGCGCACGAACGCGTTCTGCACCGGCTGGCCCGCGCCGTCCACGACGGTCACGCGCACCGTGCCGCGGCCCTTGAGCCGCAGGTCGTGCTGCAGGTCCTGCGCGGCGCGCAGGTAGATCGACTCCTGGGCCACGCCGCCGGTCACCGCATCGGTGGCGGTGATGGTGTAGGAGCCCTGCGGGAAGATCTTCGCGAACTGGTAGCCGCCCTGGGCGTTGGTGACGACGGTGACCTCGGGCAGCGCGCCCTTCGCGGTCACTTCGACGCCGGCGCCGGCGGGGGTGACGCCGTCCGGCAGGAAGATCGTGCCGGAGAGCTCGCCGGAGATGGTGTTGGTCAGGCGCAGCGTCACTTCCTTGTGCTGGCCGGCCGCATTGAGCGAGAACGACTCGCCCGCGGCGGTGGGGAAGAACGGATGCGTGGCGGTGACGCTGACGTTGCCGATGTTGACGCCGTTGAACTGGAAGCGTCCCGACTCGTCGGTGCGCACGCGGTGCGACACGCCGCCGACCAGCGAGCAGGAGTCTTCGTCGAAGACCTTCGAGCGGAGGTAGACGTCGGCGCCGAGGGTGGGTTTGCCGGCCGGATCGAGGACGATGCCGGCCACCGAGCCGACGCCGGGGAAGCTCAGGACGCCGAAGGCGGTCTCGCCGTCGCGCGTGAGCGACACGGCGGTCTGCACCTGGTCGACGTAGCCCGCGCCGGTGCGCGTGACCCGTGCGGTGATGCGGCCGATGGGGAGGTTCTCGAAGCGCGCGCGGCCCTGGGAGTTGGTCTTGACCGCGACGCAGCCGCAGGGGTTGTTGCAGTTGCCGAGGAGCGCGACTTCCTGGTCGGCGATGGGGTTCTTCGCCGAGTCGGTGACGGTGATCTCGAGGACGCCCAGTCCGGAGAGCGTGATCACCACGTTGCTCAGGGTCTGGTTCGCCTCGTTGACGATGATCGTGTTGCGGCCGGTGCGGAGCCCGTCGCGCGTGGCGGCGAGGATCTCCTGGGCCACGTTCGGCTTCACCAGGACCTGCGTGACGGTGAAGCGCCCGTCGCTGCCGGCGAGGATGCCGCGGCCGTCGATGGAGACGACGGCTTCGGCGGCGGGGGAACCGTCGGGCAGCTTGACGATGCCGCTCACGGTGGCCAGCCCCTCGGGGATGGAGATGATGACGTCGCGGCTGACGGTCTGGCCCGCGGCGGCGGTGCCGGTGAACTCGCCCTTGTCGCGCGTGTTCAGCGCGGCGGAGATCCGGTATTCGCCGGTGGGCATGCCGGTGAACTCGTAGTTGCCGGTGGTGCTGGTCTCGGCGACGGCGACGGGGAGGTATTCGCCGCCCTGCTTGATCGAGAAGACGACCGGCTGCTGCGGGATGACCGTGGAGACGCCGCGCTCGACGCGGTAGACCTTGCCCTTCGCGTTCACGCTGCCGCCGTCGAGGGTGACGTTGATGGTGGCGGTGGTGCCGGCGCGATCGAGGCGGCCGGCGGAGTGGCCGGCGCCCGCGCCCTTGGCGGCGGTCACGCGGACGGTGCCGACGGCGACGCCGCTGATGGAGTACTTGCCGTCGGCGTCGGTGACGCCGCTGCCGCTGGTCTGGGCGTCGGTGTCGCTGAGCGCGGTGACGCTCGCGCCCGCGACCGGACGGCCCTGCAGGTCCTTGACCGTGCCGGCGATCGTGCCCTTCCCGAAGAGGGCGATGTCCATGACGATCTGCTCGCCCGCGACGCGCACGGAGCTCGTCACGGAGCGCACGGCGCCGGTGGACGGATCGCGGGTGAGGATGCGGAAGGGGACGCCGCACTGGTCCTGGCGGACGTAGCGGAACTCGAAGCGGCCGTCGTTGGCGACGGAGGTCGCGGCGATGCCGGCCTCTTCATCGAGCGGCGGCGCGCAGTCGAGGATGGGGTTCTGGACGTAGGTGACGACGGCGCTGGTGACGGGCGTGCCGTCGGCGTTGATGATGCGGCCGCTGACGACCGCGCCGATGTCGGCGAGGCGCGACTGCAGGTTCACGGTGCCTTCGGGACCGCGGACGCCGCGCGCGTCGCTGATGTTGCGCGCGGTCGCCGTCGACGGCATGTACGGTCCCTCGGGCTGGGTGAGGGTGGCGAAGACGAGGCGTCCGCTGAGCTGGCGCCTGGCGGAGTGGACCGCGTTCGACGGGATGCTGTAGTTGGCCTTGTTCGCGGCCGACGTCGCGTCGACGACGCGGTCGAAGAGCAGCGCGACCTGCTGGCCGAACGGCTGCGAGCCGGCGATGGTCTCCGGTCCGATGACCGTCGCGGAGACGAAGCGCGGCCCCTGCGGCGTCAGCGTCTCGGACGAGAGCTGCTGCGACTGGTCGAAGTTGCCGTCGCCGTTGGTGTCGATGTCCAGCATCAGCGGCGTGCGGCGCGGGTCGGCGACGATGCGGTACTTCGCGCCGCTGGTCACGTTGAAGTTCGTGACCCAGGCGCGCGTGGCGGCGCCGCCGCCGCGGGGGATGGTCACGGAGAAGTCCGCGCTGCCGCTGCCGGTCGCGGTGAAGGCGAGCGTGTACGGCGTGGCGGCGGCGGGGATCACGCCGAGGGTCGCGTTCGAGACCGGCACGAGCACCGCGGACGGGACCTTCGCGCCGGCGTACGTCGTCGAGAGCGTCGAGGAAAGGAGCGTGGTGCCGACCGGACCGGTCACGGCGAACGTGACGAAGTCCGGACCGGAGGCCGCGAGCTGCGCGGTCTCGCGCTCGTAGTGCGTCGCGCCGCCGGCCATCTGCATCGGCTGCACGAGCGCGGCGCCGACGGCTTCGGCGAAGCCGCGGCCGGCGTCGGTCTCGCGCAGGAGCTGGTCGAAGCCCGGATCGACAGGGCTGCCGCCGTGGAAATCGAAGAGGAGATCGCGGACGGCGCCGGCGACCGGCTGTCCGAGAGAGACGCGCAGGCCGGCTTCGGCGAGCGCGAGCGCCTTCTGCGTCGCCACCACCTTGCCGATGCCCGTCACGTTCGGCGGCAGCGTGCCCGCCGGCGCGTTGGAGATCGACCAGGCCTGGCCGAGGACGCGCATCGCCGCTTCGACCACGGTCTGCGGCAGCGAGTCCACCTCGCTCGGGAGCACCAGCGTGTCCGGCGACAGCGCGATGCCGCGCTCGCCGACGCCGAGGGTGAACTTCAGGTCGCCGGTGGTGCCGTTGTTGGTGTCGAACTTCAGGTACGTTGCCACCACCTGGCCGGTGCGCTCGGCGACGAACGTGTACTCGATCGTGCGCGAGTCGCGGCCGCGGAGAGTGTCGATGGTCTGCGTCGGGTCGCTGACCAGGCGCGCGCCGCTCAGACGCGCGGCGTCGATGGTCACGCGCACGTCGTTGGCGATCGACTGGCTGATGTTGTTGACGGTGACGAAGATCTTGAACTGCTCGTTCTGGCGCGCGACGGCCGGAACGGTGAAGCTCATGTCGAAGTACGGATTGCGCACCAGCACGCCGCCGGCGGCGACGCCGGAGACGGTGACCGGGCCGGTGGCCAGGCCGTCCAGCGTGGCTTCCACGTCGAAGTTGAGGTTGTGGAAGCCCTCCTTCTCGCCGCGGATGACGAACTCCGCCATCGCCTGCGCGCCGGGGTTGAGGGTCTCGATGTCGTCGGCCGTGTTCGGCACGCCGTCCGGACCGATGCCGTTGACCTCGAGAGTCTTCGGCTGCGGACCGCGCACGGTGTCCGGCAGCGTGAGCGGGTCGTCGGAGTTGCCCGGGACCTGGTCCGCGCCCTTCGGCAGTTGGATCGTGCCGGTGACGTTGCGCAGGGTCAGGTTCGAGCTGCCCGGCGCGCCGTTGGCGACGAAGAGCTGCGCGGAGAAGTGCTGCTTGAGGTAGCCGACGTTGCCGGGGATGACCAGCACGCTGGGGATGCGCACTTCCACGGTCTCGCCGTTCGGGAGGCGCACGGTCGGCTCCGCCGCGCCGTCGCCCACCTTGAGGAGCATCGGCACGATCGTCGGCAGCGGGACGTTGGCCCCTTCGCGCGACGGCGCCGGCGGCGGCTCGAGCGGCTGCGGCACGGCCACGCCGTTGCGGTCGAAGACCACGGGGAAGCTGATCTCCACCGGCTTCGACTCCATGGTGATGCCCATGGTGAACTCGAAGCCCAGGTAGGAGTCGTTGTCGATGACGATGCCGCGCTGGCGGATCTCGTCCAAGGTCAGCGCCCGCGTCGTGACGCTGGTGATGAGGATCTGGTCGATGACCGTGACCGGGATGCGCTGCGGCGTGACGTCGAGCGCGGTCTTCCCGTTGGCCGTGATGCGGAGGTTCGAGAGCGAGTAGTCGCCCGAGGCCGTCAGGCTGGGGATGGTCAGCAGGAGGGGATCGGGGCTGACGGGCGCGTCCGCCTGGGGGAGGGTGATGGTCTCGCGAAGTCCCGGACCGGAGAGCTCGCCTTCGATCCGGAAATTGCCGCCGACGAAGCGCCGGACGTCGTCCGGCGCCAGCACGGAGCTCCCGCTGCGCACGGTGACGCGCACGCCGGACATGGTGTTCTTCGGCACCGTGACCTCGGCCTGATCGGCCGTCGCGGAGACGCCGCGCAGAAACAGGTCGAGCTCGCCGATCTTGCGGAGCTGAGCGGCGAGCGGCGTCGTGACGAACAACGCGAGAAACAGCAGGACGGACTTCGAGCGTGCCGAGTGCACAAACCCTTTCCGGCAGACGACGGGACACGCGTCGCCATTGAGGCAGATCTGGATTTTTGGTGGCGAAGGAGAACCGACTACAGGACGCCAGTCAGGATAGCAGCCGTTATGGAGTCCGGCAACGGAAAGGAAAACAAGGAGTGTCTGCATTCCTTGCCGCGTCCGCCGGGAGCGAGCCTGTCATCCCGAGCGTCGAGCGAGGGAGGACGCCGGAGCGCCGGCGTCTCGCCGGCTGGCCGGGCGGCGTCCCGCCGCCCGGTACTCGGGAGGACGGAGCCTCTCGCGTGGACGCCGGCGCTCCGAGAGCGCGTGACGAGTCGGCCGCTCCGCAGCTGGTGCACAATAAAGAGGTGACCGCTCCCGACGTCTCCACCCTCATCTGCGATCTGGCCCGCTCCTTCTACGACCTCGGCTGGGCGAGCGGGACGGGGGGCGGGATCTGCATCCGCGAGGGCGACGAGATCGTCATGGCGCCGAGCGGCGTGCAGAAGGAGCGGATGCGGCCGGAGCAGATGTTCCGCCTCGCGCCGGACGGCGCGGTCCTGTCGCGGCCGGAAGACCCGTCGCTGCATCCGTCGGAGTGCAGCTCGCTGTTTCTCAAGGCCATCAACCTCCGCGGTGCGGGCGCGGTGATCCACAGCCACTCCATCCACGCGGTGATGGCTACGTTGCTTTTCGAGACCGAATTCGCGATCTCGCACCTGGAGATGATCAAAGGCATCGCCGGGATGGGCTATCGCGACCGCCTGGTCGTGCCGATCATCGACAATACGGCGCGGGAGTGCGATCTCGCCGACTCGCTGGAGGCGGCGATCCTCGCGTATCCGGAGACGCACGCCGTGCTGGTGCGGCGGCATGGGGTGTACGTGTGGGGCCCGGACTGGGTGCGGGCCAAGACGCAGGCCGAGTGTTACGACTATCTGTTCCGCGCCGCGGTGGAAATGCGGCGGCTCGGAATCCCAACGGTTCACGGAGGTGCAGAAGATGCGAGCCTATCGACTCGATCAGCCGGATTCCTCGATCGCGCCTGACGCGCTCGCCGCGCGCGGCGTCCTGTCCTGGTCCGTTCCCGCGGACGAAGCGTCGCGCGCGGCGCTGATCGCGCAGGTGAAGCGCGAGCACGGCTACGTCGACGAAGACTTCGTCGAGCTGAAGCCCGACCTGCCGAACATCGACGAGATCTGCGCGAAGTTCGACAAGGAGCACTTCCACACCGAGGACGAGGTGCGGTACGTGGTCGAGGGCGCGGGCATCTTCGACGTGCGCGACGAGGCGGACCAGTGGATCCGCATCGAAGTGACGCCCGGCGACATGATCGTCATCCCCGCGCGCACGTACCACCGGTTCTACCTGACCGACGCCAAGCAGATCCGCTGCATGCGGCTGTTCGCCAACCACGAGGGCTGGTCGCCGCTGTACCGCTGACGAGCGGAGCGCCGGCTTCCCAGCCGGCCGCTCCGCCGGCTTCCAGCCGGCACGCGCTCGCGAGGAGTCATGCCGCCTGGAAGGCGGCGTAGCGGCCGGCTGGAAGCCGGCGCTCCGCGCGGACGGTGGCGCTCTCATTGCACGCCAATGAGACCGACGCGCTGCAGCAGACTCGCCACGGCTGCCTTTCCGCCGGCGGGTCGGTTGAAGCAAAGGAGACTGATGTGCAGTGCGTGCGCTCGCCTTTCCGTATTGCGTGAGCGGTCGCTTCGGCTGCTGATCGCCGGGCTCCTTCTCGCCTCGAATGTCCCTGCCTCTGCCGCTCCCGTCATTTCCTCGGTGTCGTCCCGCCCCGTGCACGGCCAGGCGTTCACCATCGGCGGCAGCGGGTTCGGCGCGCACCGCGACGACCATCCTCACGCCGACAAGCTGATCCGCGTCTTCGATGACTTCGACGACGGCAATCTGACCGCCAACGCATACGGCACCTGGGGCGTCAACAACGCTTCCGCGAATCCTTCCCCCGTCCAGTACAGCCGCGACAATCCTCGCACCACGAGGACCGGCGACGGGCATTACCGGCGCACCCACGTCGGTCTGGGCGACATTCACGTCACCGCCGGAGACCGGCAGGAGTATTACAGCTCGTTCTACATACGCCTGTCGGATCAGTTCGACATCTCGACCGCATCATCCGGCACGCACCAGTTCAAGATCGTCCGGCTCTGGAGCACCAATGTGTCCGGCGCAGGCAAGATCAACGTCTACCCCGCGATCGGCGCCTCGGACGGATTCCATTACATGTTCGAGTTCATCAAGCCGGACATTCTCCGGCACGAGGCGCAACTGGACGCCATCCCCAATAAGCCGGCGGGATGGCACAAGATGGCGATCTATTACAGGAAGAACAGCTCGCTCAACGCGACCGACGGCAAATGCCTGGTGTGGTGGGACAACCGGCTGGTCTTCGACTGGCGAACGCACCTCGGAGACGGAGACGCGAATTACGACGACGGCAACCTGGCGGGCGAATGGTCGCTCGGCAACTACTTCAGCAGCGCTTCCACGAACACGTGGGTCGATTTCGACGACGTCTATCTGAGCCACACGTTGGCGCGCGTGGAGCTGGGCAATGCCAGCACTTACGCGGCCAGCACCATGCTCGAACCGCAGGTTCCGACCGCATGGTCCAACGGGCAGATCACCGTTCGGGCGAACCTCGGTGCTTTCAACGGGCAACAGCAGTTGTACGTGTATGTCACGGACGCAGCCGGCAACGTCAACGCGAACGGTTTTCCGGTGGATGACACAGGCATCTGTACGGAAGCGCGGGGCCCTACGGCGGTACCGCGGCCACGCTCCCTGGCACGATCGAGGCCGAGCGTTTCGACACCGGCTGCGAGGGCGTCGCCTATCACGACACCGATGCCGTCAATGCCGGTAACGCGTTCCGGAATACCGGAGTGGATGTGGAGCCGGTGGGCGACACCGGGGGCGGCTACAACGTCGGCTGGACGCGGCCCGGAGAATGGCTCGAGTACACGGTGCACGTGCCTCTCGCCGGCTTCTATGCGATGGATGCCCGCGTGGCGTCCAGCGGCGCGGGCGGGACGTTCCATGTGGAGCTCGACGGCGTCGATGCGACCGGGCCGATCGCCGTCCCCGATACGGGCGGCTGGAACAACTGGAGCACGCTCTCTCCCACGACCGGGTTCTTTCTGAACGCGGGAGCCCACGCGATGCGGATCAGGATGGACAGTGCCGGTGCGCTCGGCTGGGTCACGGAGCTGAACTGGGTGCGGTTCACGGCGGTCGACAACGAACCGCCGTCGATCCCGTCAGATCTCGCGGCGACTGCCGTTTCGGAGTCGGCGATCGAGCTCACGTGGGCTCCGTCGACGGACGACAGCGGCGTTGCGGGTTACCGGATGGACGTATCCACCGATCCATCGTTCGGCAGCATTCTGAATGCGTACAACAACAAGGACGTCGGCAACGGAACCCGGACGACCATTGCAGGACTCACCGCCGAGACCACCTACCACGCGCGGTTGAGGGCTTTCGATGGGGCGGGCCATACGTCCACGAACAGCGCGGCAGCTTCCGCCACGACGTTGCCGTCCGGCGGCTGCGTCACGGCTACGTACCCGGATTCCCGCTGGCACAATCGGGTTTTCGCAGCGCAGACCACGGTCTTCACGGCCGTCGCGGACGTCACGCCTTTCGCGTCGAACGTCAATGCGGCAGTCGGTGTCTCTTCCGGACCGCAGTCCTCCTGGGGCGGGCTGGCTGCGAACGTCCTGTTCTTCACGGACGGAACGATCCAGGCCAGGGACGGCGACGGCTATCCGCCCGGAGTCGTCTCCTACACGGCTGGCAGCACGTACCGGGTTCGCATGGTCATCGACCTGACGACGCACACGTATTCCGCCCACGTCGCCGCACCCGGTGCCGCCGAGCAGGTCATCGGTACGGGACTGCGATTCAGGACCGGGCAGGACTCGGTGACGAGCCTCGATCACTGGACCGTCACTTCCGATTCGGGATCCCTGACGGCCTGTAATTTCAACGTTCCGGTCTCGCCGGCGGATGTGACCCTGCAGCAGGGTATGAACGGCTATGGCGGCGTCGCCGATACGCGGATCAGCTATTACGATCCGAACGTCGTTTTCGGCAGTGACGGGAGACTCCTCATCGGAGGCGGAGGCGCGGAGACGGTGAAGTCTCTGGTCCGGTTCGACCTCTCTTCCATTCCCGCCGGCGCAGTCTTATCTTCCGCGACGTTGAGCCTGTACAACCACGCGCATAACGGGGACGTCAACGGCGGCTCGGTCAGCGTCCATCCGATCAGCAAGCCGTGGGTCGAGATGCAGGCGACGTGGAACGTGTCCGCGGCCGGCGTCCCCTGGTCGACATCAGGCATGCAGGCGGGCGCCGATTACAGTACGGCGCTGGACGCGACGATCGCGATCGATGAAACGATCGGCGTTTGGCGCACCTTCGACGTCACGGCGATCGTGCAGCAATGGCTCAGCGGCGCCCTGGCCAATCACGGCTTCCTGATCCGTTCGGGCACGCGAGGAGTGAAGCCGTATTTCTACAGCTCGAATCATGCGGCGGATCCGGCCCTGCGCCCGAAGCTGGTCATCGAGCTCGCGCCGGACTGACGCTCCGCGGGCAGCTCAGCGGAGCGTCTTCAGATACTCGATGATGGCCCTCCGTTCGGTGTCGGTGAAGTCGCGGTTCGCGTCGTTCTGGCGGATCTGGGTGTAGTACAGGCCTTCGTGGCCGGCGTTGGAGTTGCCCGCGATCGGGGTGCCGTCGGGGGCGTTCGTCCGGAATTCGAAGCTGCCGGGGGAGGGCTGGGTGGAGAAGCCGACGTCGGCGGGGTCGAAGTCGCGGCTGCCGACGTGGAAGTTCTTCACGCGGTCTTTCGCGGGGAGCAGGAGCTGGTAGAGGTTCGGCACGGAGCCGGCGTGCAGGAACGGGGCGGTGGCCCAGATGCCGTCGAGGGGACGGGCCTTGTACCCGAGCGGGTTCGGCGGCTTGCTGTCGGGATCGCGGAATCCCATCATGGCGAGCTTCTGCGCGTCGGTGAGGGGCGGCTGCAAGGCGGCGAAGGCGCGCAGGATCACGCCGCGATCGGCGACGCCGAGGACGGTCGCTGCCGGCGCCTGGGCGGCGTTGCCGACGAGCGGCTTGAGCACGCCGGGATCGACCATGCGCGTGAAGCGCTTCACCATCATCGGGTCCGTTCCGATGGTGGCGACGGGGACCATGACCGTGCGGACGAACTGCTTGCCGAACTTGTTGGGCGGCGTCATGGGGAACGCGCCGTTGGCGTCGCGCACGAAGTGACACTTGATGCAGGTCTCCGCGTACAACTGCTTGCCCGCGTCGGCCTTGGCCTGGTCGATGGCGCCGAAGTGCTCTTCGGGCCATTTCGGCGCGGAGAGACGCGCGATCTGCTGTTCCATCTTGTCGAGGTTGAGGAGCCGCACGCTGGACGTGAACTGTTTCTCCGGCGGTACGGGATCGAGGGTGAAGTTGCCGTAGACGCCCATGACCTCGCCGACGTTGCGCGCCAGCGGGTTGTCGACCGAGCCGTTCCACTGCACCCAGTCGAGTGCGGGGGTGCCCCAGAGGAAGGGGAAGCTCACCGGCGCGTCCGACGGAGCGTGGTTGCCGGGAATCGCCAGCGCCACTTCGGTCACCTGATTGAAGATCGCGCCGAAGGCGTCGAGCCGTGCGAATCCGTAGACGACCGGCGCGGCATTGCGCTCCACCGCCTGTTTGAAGGACGCGGTATAGGCGGTGAGGTCCGCCTTGAGCTTGTTCGCGGCCTCGGCGTTGTACGACGTTCCGAGGACGCGCTGGGCGAAGCGGGTGAACTTGGCGTCGTCGCGGTGCGTCGCTTCGAGCGCGCGCGCCATCGCGGCCGTGAACGTTTCGTGGTCGGCCATGGCCGGACCGCCGTCGATGCGGAACGTCTTGCCGCCGTGACGCAGCTCGCCGGTATGGCACGCGGCGCAGGTCATCCCCAGCCACTTCGTCGAGCCGGCTCCGGTGTTGCCGGACGGGCCGGTGGACCGCTGCGGATCGGCCGAGCCGATGTCGTCGGCCGGCGTCAGCATCGGCTCGGTTCCGGAATCGACGACGAATCCAACGGGCAGCGCGTCGGGATTGCCGGGCGACGCGGCGGATGCGGTGATGTACCCGAGCCGCTCCATGTGGGCGTTGTCGCGGAACAGGCTCTCGCCGCCGTCGACCTCGAGCGCCAGGAACCAGGCGTAGGGGATCAGTTGCGAGCCTTGCGGCGTGTAATAGAACTGCTCCGCTTCCTCCGCGGTCCAGCCCTGGTCGAGGCGGATCGGCGCGGCAGCGGTGACGGGTGGGGACGTGGGCGTCGTGTCGGTGGTGGCGACGGTCGATGTCGTCGGTGTTTCCTTCCCATTGCATCCGGCCAGCACGGCGATCGCGATCAGGTACGCGGCAACATGGCTCTTGCGCATAGGTTCCCCCTGCTTCGTTCCACGAGGTTCTGTAGGTGCTATACAGGAGGAGAGGCTCGCGGGCAGGATTTCCCTACCTAATCTGCCGAAGTGCGGAGCGCCGGCTTCCAGCCGGCACGATCTCGCGAGGAACCCTTGCCGGCTGGAAGCCGGCGTAGCGGCCGGCTGGGAAGCCGGCGCTCCGCGATTACACGCGGCCTGCTCGCAGGAACAGGGGACAGCTCAGTTGGCGGCGGGTGGTGGGGTCGCCCCAGGTTTGCGCGAGCTCGGATTCGATGGCCGCCGTGGCCCGCGTGCCGCGCTCCCGCAGGTATCGCTGCGACGCCGACCAGGTCTCGAGGAAGGCCAGGAGCTCGGCGAGGTTCCACTCGGCGGTCATCGAGAACGGCGGCGTGTCGAGCTCCTCGAAGGGGAAGGGGAGCGTGGCGTAGCGCTCGTGGACGTACTGGATGCGCTCGGGCCAGTAGCCGGCGAGGACTTCTTCCTGGAAGCGGTGCACGGCCGGACCGATGACGTCGGCGAAGTCGCGGGGACCGTAGGAGAAGAGGGCGATGACCGCGCCCTCGCGTCCGGCGCGCCGGACCTCGCGGTAGAAGTCTTCGAGCTCGAACCAGTGCGCCGCCGCACCGGCCGTGACGAGATCGACGGAAGCCGCGCCCAGGGATGCGCGGCCGGCGGGCTCGTGGCGGTACTCGGCGCGCTCGTGCGGGATCGCACGTGCGAGCTGCTCGCTGCTGGCATCGGTGGCGACGACGCGGTCGAAGTGCTCCGCCAGCGCGACGGCGACCTGGCCGCTCCCGGCGCCGGCGTCCCACGCGAGCGCGCGGCCCGGACTCACGGAGGCGAGCCAGGCGAAGAGCTCGTCCGGATAGCGGGGACGGTGCCGGGCGTAGGCGTCGGCGTGACGGGAGAAGTGATCCTCGAAGTGCACGGGAGGCCGATGCTATCAACGAACGCAGGGCGGGGCTTCAGCGCGCGCCCTTCGTAGGTGATTTGCAGCAACGGGTGAGTCCCGTTTTGGAGTGCGGAGGCAGCCGCCTCCGCTTTCGTATTCGGGAGCCTCAGGGCGCGAACACGCGAATAGGAAAGCGGAGGCGGTTGCCTCCGCACTCCAAACGATACGATTGCGCCGCTCCTATGATGAAACGCGCCGTAACGCTTCTCGCTCTCTGCTTCACGCTCGCCCTTCCTGCCCTCGCACAGCCGCAGTGGCGCGATACGTTCCAGTCGCGGCTCGAGATCCTCGCGCTGCTGCAATCGCTCAATGGCGAGATCCTCGCCG
Organism: Thermoanaerobaculia bacterium; assembly: GCA_036375075.1. Classification (GTDB taxonomy): domain Bacteria; phylum Acidobacteriota; class Thermoanaerobaculia; order Gp7-AA8; family Gp7-AA8; genus QHVT01. Next base: position 32,190 of record DASUSN010000078.1, read on the forward strand.
GCTCCAGTGCGACGCGGACCCTGGAGGCATGGTGCGGCGAGCACCGCATGGCGGACGATCCGAAGATCGTGGCCGTGCGCGTGCCGGACGTCCACAAACAACCCTCCGCCGAGCAACTGCAGCGCCTCGGCGTCCACGACGCATCCGAGCTGCAATACCGGCGCGTCGAGCTGCGCTGCGGCGCTCACGTCCTCTCCAAAGCGGACAACTGGTATGTACCGGCACGCCTGACGCCGGAGATGAACGCGCTATTGGAAACGACCGACACTCCCTTCGGCAAAGCGGTACAGTCGCTGCGTCCCTATCGACGCACCGTCGCCGTCACGATGTTGTGGACGCCGCTACCGCAGGGCTGGGAGCAGCAGAAGCGGCCGCGGTTCCGCTGTTTCCGGCGCAGGAGCCTCGCCATTCCGGGCGACGTTTTCCAGCATCGCGCCGTACTGTACACGGCCGGCCACGTCCCGTTCTCCGAAGTCGTCGAGACGTATCAGTCGGAAGTACTGGCGTTCCAGCGGTGATGCCTGTTATATATGAGAAGTAATCGACCCCAATTCAACCAGGAGATATTGATGTCCCTTCGAACGATCCGCAGTCGTTTCATCTCTTTGCTCGCCGTCGCAACACTCACGTTCACCTTCAACGCGTTTGCGGCGAAGAACCAGAATGCGGCGGCTCCCTTGACCCCCGGCGAAGCCGCCTCTCCGATGATGGACTCTCTCGACCCGGTCGTCGAGAGCGCCGACGGACGAGTCGCACTGACGGGGCTCGCGTTTCAGCTCCCGGAAGCGGTAGATGCCCAGACCCCGCTCGTCGCCTCGGTCTCCAGCGGCAAGAAGATTCTGGCCAGCGAGACGATCGCGCTGCTGGCGGGCTCCTCGCCGGATTCGGCGATCGTCAGCCAGTTCCTCGGCAATCATGTCGAAGAGCTGGTGCGTCTTCGCAAGATGAACGAGGCCCGTCCGGGCGTTCTCCGCTTCCAGGTCGCCGCGGGGGACAGGGCGCTCATCGACGTACCGTTCAGTGAGGCCGACTCCCTGAGCCTGCAGCTGGCTGCCACCACGTCGAGCGTCGTGGGGCAGAGCCAGCGTGTCGACATCAGCTTCAGCGAGCCGCAAAAGCTCGCGGCGCTGGGCATGCAGCCGGAGCCGGAGTGTGAGGCTGCCTGCAACGCCACTTACGTCGAGTGCTACTACGAGATCTGCGACCAGAGAGGCGACTGCAGCTATTGCTGGACCGATTATCAGTACTGCGCCGCTTCGTGCCCGCAGGTCTGCGTCGAGCCGAAAGAAGTCTATACGTGGAAAACGAACTGGTCGACGACCGGCTCGTCGCTGCAGGAGTGGTGCAAGATGCCGGGAGCGTACAAGTACGTCTTCCGCACGACGACCCAGACCCGCACCGTTTACAAGCGTACCGTCAACTGCAATGGCACGTATTCCGATGCCTATCAGGGTACGGAACAGCAGCAGTCGGTCTGTAAGGTCTATGTAGGCGGACCTTGCGGATACGCGCCCGTCTGGACGAGCGGACTGCCGCCGACCTGCAATATCTGATTCTTCCAATAGACCGTGTGTAAAGACGCCGGCGCTCCGAACGCGGAGCGCCGGCGGACTGCGGTCATGCCGTGCCGGTCAGGTCCGCCGCGCCGGCTTCTTTGCGGGCTGCGGCTTGCGCGAGGCGGCGGCGCGGCCTGCTTCGACGGCGGTCTTGACGTCGCGCTTCTCCTCCGGCGGCGGAAGCACAGCAGGCAGGCCGAGCCCTTCGAGCCACAGCTCCCGGCACCATCCCTTGGTGTGGTACAGGTGCTCGTCTTCCTGATCCTCGACTTCCTCGTACGCGGCCGCCAGCGCTTTCTTCACGGGACCGGTGGCGTTTTCGGCGAGCGCGCCGATCAGCTCCCAGTTGCTGTGATCCTTCGTCTCCGCGTCGACGACGCATTCGCAGGCGACGATCTGGGCGGCGAGGGGAGCGTCTTTCAACGCCTTCTGCATCGCGGAGACGAGGCTCTTCGCTTTGTCCCGCACGATCTGCCGTCCCGGCGTCGTGGCCTCGGGGTCGAGGCCGAGGACGGTGAAGAGTCCGCGCACGATCTCGACGTGCCGCTCCGTCTGCGCGAGGTACTTCGTCCACTCTTCCTTCAGGTCTTCATTCCGGGCGCAGAGGAGCGCCATCCGGTAGACCTCGACGCCTCCCAGCTCGGTCTCCAGGGCCTGATGAAAAAAGTCGTCGATCTGCTTCTTCACTACCGGCTGAGCTTTCAATGGATTGGTTCTCCCGCTGTCCGCTGTGCGAAGTCCGTACCGCGCGCGGTGCGGTGATTGCAGAGACCCGCACGCACACCTTTTCCAATCCCACGACACGACGACAGAGGAGCTACCCATGAAATCCCGCGATGGCGGTCCGCGCGACAAAGGCAAAGCGCGGAAGAACGGCAGCGAGAACGCAGGCACACGCCCCGAACCGAGAGAAGTGCAGGCCGCCGCGCCGTCGAAGAACCGTGAGAGCGAGCCGGTCAATCCGGAGCTCGCGGCGGGACAGTCGTCCCATCCCAGCCGTCCCGCGAATCCGAAAGCTGCCGATCTCGGCGTCTACAAGGAAGAGGGCGCCGGCAAGATCCTCACGACGAACCAGGGCGTCCGCGTCAACGACAACCAGAACACGCTGAAGGCCGGCGAGCGCGGCCCGTCGCTGCTCGAGGACTTTCACTTCCGCGAGAAGCTGACGCACTTCGACCACGAGCGTATCCCCGAGCGCATCGTCCATGCGCGCGGCAGCGCGGCGCACGGCTACTTTCAGGCGTACGAGAACCTCTCGCGCTACACGAAGGCGGGCTTCCTCCAGGATCCCACCGTGCGGACGCCGGTGTTCGTCCGCTTCTCGACCGTGGTCGGCTCCCGCGGCTCCACCGACCTCGCCCGCGACGTGCGCGGCTTTGCGGTGAAGTTCTATACCGAGGAGGGGATCTTCGATCTCGTCGGCAACAACATCCCGGTGTTCTTCATCCAGGACGCGATCAAGTTCCCGGACCTGGTGCACGCGGTCAAGCCGGAGCCCGACCACGAGATGCCGCAGGCTGCATCGGCGCACGACACGTTCTGGGACTTCGTCTCGCTCATGCCGGAGTCGATGCACATGGTGATGTGGGTGATGTCCGACCGCGCATTGCCGCGCAGTTTCCGGATGATGGAAGGCTTCGGTGTGCATACCTTCCGGTTCGTCGACGCCGCCGGAGTGTCGCGCTTCGTCAAGTTCCACTGGAAACCGCTCCTCGGCACGCACGCCGTTGCGTGGGACGAGGCCCAGAAGATCTCGGGCAAGGATCCGGACTTCCTGCGCCGCGATCTGTGGGAAGCGATCGACCAGGGCAACTACCCCGAGTGGGAGCTGGGCGTGCAGATCGTCGACGAGAGCCGCGAGCACGAGTTCGACTTCGACCTGCTCGATCCGACGAAGATCATTCCCGAAGAGCTGGTCCCGGTCGAGCGCATCGGGCGCCTCGTGCTGAACCGCAATCCCGACAACTTCTTCGCAGAGACCGAACAGGTGGCTTTTCATCCCGGGCACATCGTGCCGGGCATCGACTTCACGAACGATCCGCTGCTGCAGGGGCGTCTCTTCTCGTATACCGACACGCAGCTGAAGCGCCTCGGCGGCCCGAATTTTCACGAGATCCCGATCAATCGCCCCATCGCGCCGGTGCACAACAACCAGCGCGACGGCCACATGCGCCAGACCATCAACCGCGGCAAGGTCGCGTACGAGCCGAACTCGATCGGCGGCGGCTGTCCGATGCAGGCGCGGTCGCTCGCGGGCGGCTTCACGACGGTCGCCGAGCCGCTGGAGGGGACGAAGGTGCGCGGGCGCTCGGAGAAGTTCTTCGATCATTTCAGCCAGGCGACGATGTTCGTCCGGAGCCAGAGCGCGCCGGAAAAGGACCACATGGTCGAAGCGCTCCGCTTCGAGCTGGGGAAGGTCGAACGGCTGCCGATCCGCCAGCGGATGGTGGCGCTGCTGGATCGCATCGACGGCGACCTCGCGGCGCGCGTGGCCGAGGGACTCGGATTTGCGGAGATCCCGCGGCTGGACCTGCCGGTCAATCACAGCATTCCCGCCGACGCCGATCCTGACGCGGTCCAGCCGCGCGCGGCGGGCCAGCCCATGCCGCCTTCGCCCGCGTTGTCGATGCTGAATACGGTGAAAGACACGATCGCCACGCGCAGGATCGCCATGCTTGCCGCCGACGGCGTGGACATGGCGTCGCTGAAACAGATGAAGGACGCGATCGAGCGCGGCGGCGGCGCGGCGAAAATCGTGGCCCCGCGGCTGGGAACGTTGCGGGGCGCCGACGGCGACGAGGCGTTGATCGACTTCAGTCTGCTGACGGCGTCGTCCGTCCTGTTCGATGCCGTGTATGTCCCGGGAGGGGAGATGAGCATCGCCGCTCTTGCCGGAGAACGGGACGCGATCGAGTTCGTGACCGAGGCGTACCGGCATTGCAAGGCGATCGCGGCGACGACCGAGGGCGTCGATCTGCTGCGAGCCTGTCCCGGGGTGTTGGGTGGGGAGGGGGATGGGGAGAGCAGCGGCGTATTGGCGGCGAGCGGGCCGGCGTCGCCGGCGACGATCGATCGCTTCCTTACGGCGGTGGCCGCGCATCGCTTCTGGGATCGTCTTCGCAAGAACCGGATGGAAGGCTCCGCGGACGAGACACGCGGCCGGCAGCAACTGGCGGGGTGAGGCCGACCGGCGCGCGGAGCGGCCGGCGGAAGCCGGCGCTCCGCGCAGCCTGATTTTTGCCCCGTCCGAGGTTTGATTTGCCGGCTCGCAGGTTTTCCCAGCCTCGCCGGCGAAAAAATTTGGCGGCGCGCAGGTTTTCGCAGCGCCGTCCGCGATTTTTCTTGCCCGGTCCGAGGTTTTGCCAGCTCGCCGCGAGCAAGGATTACCGCGAAAATGCCGGGATTTCCCCCGGGCGAGCAAATCCGCGCTCCGATCGGGCAAAAAAGATCATCGGCCAGGCAATCAAAACCTCCGGCCAGGCAAACAAAACCTCCGACCCGGCAGGAATCAGCGCGGAAATGCTGGGATTTGTCCGGAAGGGGTAAATCAAACCTCGGAGAGAGCTGCGATTTGCTCCAACCCGGCCAGAAGGACCACCGGCAGGCTCGAAATCGGTACGATTGCGCCACTCCCGGCGATGAACGCGCCGTTACGATCCTCGCTCTCTGCTTCACCCTCGCACTCCCGGCCCTCGCACAGCCCGACTCCCTCTCGACGTCACCTGGACTACAAGGAGTCGAAGAAGAAGGACGGGCATGGCAACCGGTTCCGCTACCGCGCCAAGGGCCGGCACGCTCACGACTCGGTGATCGCACGTTGGGCCTGGGGCGTCTTCTTCCTGTCTGTAAAAACACTCCCAGAACGGGCTGGCCCTCTCGCGGCGGAGCGCCGGCTTCCCAGCCGGCCGCTACGCCGGCATCCTGCCGGCATACTCTCTCGCGAGAAATGCGGCCGCCTGGAAGGCGGCGTAGCGGCCGGCTGGAAGCCGGCGCTCCGCGGGCGCACTTCCGCCGCCGGGCCTACTTCAGGCTGATCCGGCCGTCGTGGGGCGACCGGTACGAGCTTCGTGCCCCACCCACCCAGGTCCCTCGCTCGACGCTCGGGATGACAGCCTGTAGCTTCGCTCCCTCTGCGCGTGAGAAATGCGGGGCAGCGAGACGCCGCCCCGGGCAGCCGGCGGGACGCCGGCGGTTCCGCTCCTCGGGGATTTTCCGGTAGCGCGTCAGAGCCTGCCGACGAACTGGTAGTCGCCGCGATCGTTGCGGATCAGCGCGACCCGCAGCGCGTGCAGCGTGCCGAACTCGAAGGGGGTCACCGACTGGAGCTCCGCCATGTTCAGCGGCGCGCCCTTGGCCGCGCCGGTGGCGAGGGCGAACGAGATCGCCGGGGGAATGGCGAGCGTGGCGCGCGTGCCGTCTTTGGCGGCGATGGAGGTCTGCATGTACCGCCCGCCGTCGAGCCAAAGCTCGAGGTCGATCATCGCCAGCGGATCGGGATCGTCGATGGTGTTCAGCACGGAGATCCGCCTGGCGGAGCCGCGCGCGACCTGGACGAGCGACACGCCGTTCTGCTTCGTGGCGGCCAGCGTCAGATCCGCCTCCTGCTGCAGCGCGAGGATCGCGCTGGCGCCGCCGGGGACGCGCGCGTGCACCGCGGACGCGGCCGTGACCGTGGCGCGATGCCAGCCGTTCAGGCCGAGGTGCTCGACCACGTGCCAGGCGATGGGCGGGAAGATCGTCTCGGACTCGTTCTCCGCGAAGATGACCACCTGCAGCGGGCATTGCGCCTCATGGCGGTATTCGATGGGGAAGTCGCGCATGGGATCTCCGTTCACCTCTGCTCCTCGCGGAGGAAGTAGCCGTGCTCGAGGGTGCCCCGCAGCGTCACGGTCGTGTCGCGCAGAGGGATGGGGGAGAGCTCCTGCAGAACGGACGCGGCGTCGACGGGCTCTCCTTCGATCGCGCCGCGGGTGATGGCCGCGGCGAGGGAGTCGCCGAGGCGGGTGGTGATGCGCTGGCGGAAGGCGATGGGGCGCTCGCGCACCAGCAGCGCGCCGTTTGCGCGCAGGCCGCAGACGATGCCGCCGCGAACCCGCACGCGGCTCTCCACCTCGATCTCGCCGCGCCGCCGCGTGCGGCCGGCGTGGTGCACGCGGAGCGCGCCGTGCTGCGGCTCGACCGTGAAGCGGTCGCGAAGCGATGTCAGCGCCGTGTTCATTCCGGTCATTCCTCCATTCCACGAGATCTCCAGCTCCAGCGGATTCGTCTCGACGTCGAACCAGCAGCCGGCGGCGAGCGGCAGGACGCGCCACGCGACCGTAACCGCCGTGGCGCGCCGGGCGTAGAGCGTCAGCTCGTCGCGCAGGTCGGCCGCCTCGTTGTCGATGTGGATGCGCATGGCGGAGTGCGGCTCTGCCCGGGGTCTCCGGGCAGAGCCGCGATGCCGGCTAGGTCTCCTCCGAGATGGCGCGGAAGAAGTAGCCGCCCTTCAGGTCGCCGAAGAGGCCGAAGGTGAAGCTCTTCAGACCGGTGAGGTCGAACATCGTGAAGTCCTTGCTCATCACGGCCGACTTCAGGGTCTCCCCCTCGATGATGTTGCTCACCAGGCCGACGTAGATCTTCGGCATCAGGCCGAACTCCGCCTTCTCGCCGTAGGCCACGAGCGGCTGGGTCATGATCGGCTTGCCGTCCTTGAGCAGCGTGACGGCGATGCCGTTGTCGACGTGCACGTCGTTGATGACGTCGATCTCGTTGGTCAGCGTGGCCAGGCCGCTCTGCTGGAGCTCGTAGTCGTTGCCGACGGTGGTCAGGGACCACACCGTGCCCTCGCTGGTGTCGGAGGGCATGACGCCGGTGTTGCCGCCGTCCCACGCCACGGCGATCTTCGTGTCGATGGTGTAGACGAACTGGTGGTAGCCGTTGTACCCGACCCTGCTGATGACCTGCCAGGCCGTCGGCGGAAGCGCGTCGAGATCGGCGCGCGTGTTCTTGGTGAACACGAGCACGTCGCTGACGGTGTCGCTGGAGTGGTTTTCGTAGCGGATGCTGATGTTGTTTTCGGCCATTGAGCGGTTCTCCTTCTCTGCCTGTTTGTGGGATTGGATTCACCGTCGACGTGAACACCGTGTAGACGCGCCGGGATGCGCGGTGTGACTTTATGGATGGCGGTGCCGGCGGAGCGCGATGCGGCGAATGGCCGCGTCGACGCGCGCGCGCAGCGGCGCGCCGGGCGCGGCTTCGATGGCGGCGGCGAGGAGAACGACCGCGCGTCCGTAATGGCCGAGGCGCTCGGCGGCGATGCCGCTCCAGGCGAGCGAGGCGGCGCGATCGACGGCGCGCAGGAGCCGTGCCGCGCGCAGCACGGTGCGATCGTGGAGGCGCGCTGCGTCCGCGTCGTCCGTGCGAAGCGAGTCCGCGAGCGCGGCGGCCGCGGCCACGACGTCCTCGGTGATCTCGCGCGGCCGGAGCCGCGCCAGCGCCGCGTCGAGCGCCTCGCGTGCGCCGTCCGTGTTGCCTGTCCTGGCGCGCGCGTGGGCCCGCGCGCTCCACGACGGCGCCAGATGCGGCTGCAGCAGGACCGCGGCGTCGGTGACCGCGGCGAGCAGATCCTCCGCGCCGCCGGCGTCGCGCAGCTCGCGCGCGGCCTCGATCATCCGGCGCCAGTTCGTGCGGAGCTCCGCGACGCCGGCGATGCAGTCGCGCCATTCGCCGCGGACGCTCGTGCGCGCGAGCACGCCCGCGGCGCCGACCCGGATGTCGCCGTCGGCTGCGTGCTGCGCGAAGACGAGGGCGATCCGCGCGGCGGCAGCGGCGCGCGGCGGCTCCCCGTACGCGGCCAGGAGCCGCGCGTTGGCCAGCCAGGCGTCGCCGTGCGCGGGATGCGCGTGCAGGAAGGGCCGCAGGACGTTGCGCGCGGCCTCGAGGTTCTCGGCGCGCGCGGCATGGATGGCCAGCAGCACGTGCCCGGCCGCCGCCGCCGGCGCGGCCTCGGCGGCGCGGCCGGCGAGCTCGCGCGCGTCCTCCGCGCCCGCGGCCAGGCGCGCCGCCGCGACACGCAGCAGCGCCGCCGGATTACCGGGCTCGCGCTGCAGGACGCGCATCGCCCGGGCCAGCGCCGCGCGCGGCGTACCGGCGGCGAGCAGCGCGTCATGGCTGCCGATCGACGCGCGCGCGTCGCCCGGACGAAGGGTGCTGGCGTTGTCGAACGCCGCGCACGACTCGGCGATCTCGCCGTTCTCGTAGAGCGTTTCGGCGAGCAGGAGCCAGAGCGCGCCGGCGCCCGGGGACGCGTCCTGCAGCGCCTTGCGGAGGATGGTGGCCGCGCTGGCCGCGCGTCCCTCGATTCGCGCGAGCTGCGCCTCGACCAGCGGCGCGTCGGCCGCGCGCGCGAAGCGCAGCGCGCGCTCGAGCACCTCGCGCGCAGCCGCGGTCTCGTCGAGGGCGCGATGCACGTCCGCGAGCTCGAATGCGATCGCGGTGAGATCGGCCCGGCGATGCAGCACGCGCGCATACAGCGGCACCGCTTCGCTGAACCGCCCGCTGGCGCGCAGCAGCCGGGCCAGCTCCCGCGTCTTGACGTAGCCGCCGGGGAAGCGCTCCACGTGCCGGCGCAGCTGGTCGATGCGCGCGGCCGTCGCGGGGCCGGCCGGGACGGTGTGATAGAGCGTGATGTCGCGCTCGGAGCCGTCGTTACGGCGGAACGTGACCACGCTCGTCTCCTCCGCCGGCGGCAACGCCGATGTCCGCGCCGCGCGCCGCGCCACCTCGGCCGCCAGGGTCTGGCCTTTGTGCCACCAGTCCTCGTCCGTGGCTGCCGCGGCGCGGGCGCGCCGGACCACGCGCTCGTCGTGCATGCAACGGCGCAGCTCCGCCCGCGCCTGCGAGATCCGCTTGCGCGCGCAGGCGTTCGTGATCGACAGCGTCTCGGCGATGCGCGCGTGATCGAAGTCGAGCATGGCGTGCAGCAGCAGCGGCTCGCGCAGGCGCGCCGGCAGATCGGCCAGGCAGTGGAAGAGCAGCGTCGTCTCCTCGCGCGCCAGCAACGCCCGCTCGGGATCGGCCGGCGCCGCCGGGGACCATTCCGCGCTCGCGCTGCCGTCGTCGTCGCCCAGCGGCTCCACGCGCGCGTCTTCGCGCCGCAGATCGATGGAGACGTTCTGTGTGACGCGCATCAGCCAGGCCGCCGACACCGTCCTGCATTGTGCAAACTTGCTGAACGCCACGAATGTCGCCTTCGAAAAGGCCTCGTCCGCGCGATGCGACGCGTAGCGCGTGCAGTATTCGCGCATCAGTCCGCGGTTGGCGGTCCACAATGCCTCGAACGCGCTGTCTGCCGTTTCATCCGTGTTGTTTCTTCTCTCCTCGTGCGTCATGCAACGCCTCCCGGAGGGGGTCGTGCGACACCTGTCACACGACGGATGGAGTCCGCCGGGTGGCTGGGCATGCATCGCTTGTCCGTGGAAGCTGGTGGACCCTGCTCCGGTGGATGGACGGCTGCAGATACGGTACGTGAATATTTAAGGACGGCCGGATGCGCTACAGCTGGAGAGAACACGAAAGGGCTTCGCATTCGCGAAGCCCTTTCGTCGCGGCGGGCGGGTCCGGCCGGTCACACCAGGCGGGGAGGAAGGGAGAAGGCGGGAGTGGCGGAGGTCTTCGTCGCGTCGCCGTCCACGAGGAAGATCTGCGCGTGGGTCTCGGAGATGCCGGACAGGAGCGTCGCGAGGGTGACGCCGCTCTCCCGGGCCAGCGAGGCACCGCCAGCCCAGAACTTGTAGAAGAAGCCGGTGGGTGGTTGCGCCGGCGACACCGCCAGCGCGTACGTGGTGCCGGTGCCGCTCACGCTGTAGCGGAACGTGGCGCTCTGCGGCTTGGCCGGGTACTGCAGGATGTACTGGTCGACGGCGGCGGCGAAGGGATCGATGGCGTCGCGGCCGGCGTTGCCGGAGACGATGGCCACGAGGTTCGCGCGGACGAAGTAGATCATCTGCTCGACGACGGCCGGCTGCTGGTAGCTGATCTCGCCGACTTGGGCCGGGCCGGGCGGGAGCGCGACGAGCTGATTCTTCGCCAGGTAGCGCGCCAGCCCGTCGCCCGCGGCTTCGAGCGAGTCGTATTCGGCCACCTGCAGAATCAGCGTTTCCCTGCCGCGCTCCCACTGCGCGCGCGAGGAGCGCTCGGACGCGAGCGGCGAGGCGTCGTACGCGCCGCCGAGGGTCCAGGAACGGTCCGGCCGCGCAAACCGGGCCTGCATGCCGTACGTCAGGATCACGCCGCCACCGGGCGTGAGGGGATCGAGTGCGTCGTCGATTTCGGGTCTCGAGATGTTCGGGTCCACGGGCCGTCTCCTTTTCAGCGGATCGCGTAGGCGTCGGATGTCGGAAGGTGCGGAGTGCCGGACACGACCAGCGCCGGCTCATAGCCGGTGTCGTACTGCATTCCGAGCGAGAGGTAGCCCCCGGGCGATCCGTCGTGGAGCGACGCCGATGCGTCCCAGACGTGCCCCTGCTGCGCGTAGTTGTCCCAGCAGACTTCGTGAAAGTCCCAGTCCCAGCTCCGCCAGCCGGGCGTGCCGAGGCCGCGGATCTGCGTCGTGACCAGCTTCGGCGTAGCCAGCGGTGTCGTCGGGCGAATCTCGCCCGAGGCGTAGTTGATACCGAGGAGCCGCGACAGCGTGGTCACGGTCGCCGCGCACTCTGCGCAGTTGAGGTTCCACGCGCCTACCCCGCCCATGGCGGCGAGGACGCCGGTCAGATCCAGCGTCAGCGGCCCGAAGGAAAGGAACCGCGTGCCGGGGTTGTAGGCGGCGCCGCAGGTGTTGACCGCGCGCGTGATGGCCGTGACCGAGGCGGCGTTCGCGCCGGTGCCCGCCGCCCAGGTACAGGCGCGCTCCAGTGCCGATACCCACGGCAGCAGCTCGCTGCCCGGGGTCTGCACCCACGGCGCCAGGGGCATGGTGTTGAGGATGAACGAGCGATGCGCGGTGGTCTGGCCGGTGTTGTTCCCGCCCGCGGCCCACGTCCAGGTGGTGTCGACGATGCCGACGTTCGCGGTGTGGAAGGTGGTGTTGGCGAGGTTCATCGTCACCTGATCGGCATTGCCGTTGGGGTCGAACAGCACGTTCGTCGCGGCGACGTCGCCCAGCGCCGTACCGTTGCCGGTGGCGCTGATCTGCACCGTGGTGTTGGCCGGCCCGCCCGAGAACCAGGCGCGGATGCTCACCGTCTGCCCGGCCACCGAGGCGGTGACGTACGCGCACGGCTCGCCGCGCACGCCGTTGACATATTCGGGCAGAGGCAACGGCGCAGCGTACGAGGTCCGGATGTTGATGGCGTCGTTCGTGGCCGCGTTGGTGTCCCAGTTGAAGCAGATTCTCTCGACCGTGATCGGCATTTCGCTCCCTCCGTCTCGAACCAGTTGGTGCCTCAGAGACGGAGGCGCGGCGCAGCTGTGATTTTTGACGGGAGAGCCGGGCGAGGGAGATCTCGCCCTGAAGTCGGCGCGGCGGCGCGTCCTCCGTCGTATGGAGTGCGGAGGCGAGGGCGGGGCGTCTCAAACTCATCGGACCGCCGGCGTCCCGCCGGCTGTGCGGCGGCGTCCCGCCGGCGCGTACTCGGGAGGACGGAGCCTCTCGCCACGTGGCACGCTCCACCTCCCACCCGGGGCGGCGAGACGCCACCCCGGCAGCCGGCGGGACGCCGGCGGTCCCTCCAAAGACTCTAGAGTCCCACCCGTTCTCCGTCCACCGCCACGACGATCCCTTTGCGCTTTTCCCGCAGCAACGGATTCGACTGGTTGAGATGGATGAAGCGCACCTTCGTGCGCAGCGGCGAGTCTTTCAATCGCGCGACCGTCTCGGAGATGAGCGGATGCGGGATCTCGCGCAGGTCGCGGCCGGGCAGCTCGTCCGCGGTGAAGAAGGTGCCGTCGAGGTAGGCGACGTCGGCGCGCGCGAGGATCGACTCGAGCGGCGTCTCCCACTTCTCCCACTTGTCGATGTCGGGGAGCCAGAGGATCGAGCGCGACGGGCCGCGGATGAGGAAGGCCACCGTCTCGGAGAATTCGTCGCGGTGCGGGACGCGCAGGGGCGTGACGCGGATCCGGTCGTTGAGTGCGATCTCCCGATCGGCGGTGAGGGTCACGAGCGAAATGTTCTGCAGCGACACGAGCTGCGACCAGGGGGCGTTGCGCTCGAGGAGCTCGCGCATCCGCGGCATCGCGTACACGCGCACCGAGCGGGCGCCCATCACCTCGCGGCCGAGGTGGGTGAGGCCGAGGTAGTGGCCGATGTGGGCGTGGGTGAGGAGGATGCCGGTGGGCGCACCGCCGCCGAGGTCGTGCAGTTGCGAGGGGAAATCGGGGGTCGCGTCGACGAGCCAGCGCTCGTTCGACTGCGGGTCGATGATGCCGAGGGAGGCGACGCGCTCGCGTCGCGACGGATCGCGCCAGGCGGCGATGCAGTCGGGGCGCGTGCAGCCCGCCTGCGGATAGCCGCCGTCCTGGGCGATGCCGAGGACGACGGCGTAAGGCTCCGTCGCGGGCGGCGGCGCGCCGGCGCACGACGCGAGCCCGAGGACGGCCGCAAGCAGCAGGATCCGGCGCGCGAGGGCGGGCGTCGCCTCGCCGCGCTCGCGCGAGGGGCGGCCGTCCGGCATCACGCGGCGGTCGCCCGCGGCGTCAGCAGGTGCCGCGCCATGAACCGCCACAACGCTCCCATCCCGTTGTGGATGTGCAGCGTCACCAGCAGCAGCAGAGCGCCGAACGCGGAGATGAGGAATCCGCCGGTGGGGTCTGCAATCGTCCAGTCGCCGAAGTAGATCGTGCCGCCGTTATCGAACGGGGCGAGGATGAATGCGAGCGAGACGGCGAACGACACGACCGAGACGATCCAGCACGTCAGGCCGATCGGGAACTTGACCAGCAGGAACAGCGCGCCCTTCCACGTGGCCGGGTCTTTGAGGATGCTCTTCAGCCACGGCCACACCTTGGTCCCGGCCGCCGCGCCGGACGGCAGGGCGACCGGCTCGCCGAGCAGCCAGGTCGAGAGGAGGCGCTCGAAGTTGCCGAGCCCGCGGAGGCTCAGCACGAACGCGAGCATCACCACCAGTCCGATCCACAACAGCGACAGCCCGATCGAGAGCGCCGATCCCGTCGTCAGGAGGACGAAATAGGCGAGCCCCAGCGGGAACGCCAGCCAGACGTAGGCGATGTTCCGGTACGTGCTCTGCCGCGCCACGACGGTGAAGAACGGATTGTTTACGACTGCGTGCATGGCGATGTGTACGAGCGCGGCCCCGGGGAGGTTTCGGCTGCGCCCAGGGACCGCCGTCCGTCAGCGGCGGAAAATCTCCGGCCGTGAGTGCGGTCACAGCCGGATGCGCCGGCAGGGCGCAACTTCTAAGAACATGAAACGACTGCTGCTTCTCGCCGCGATTTTCGTGTTGTCGACGGGCTGGACCATTCGCGTGTTGCCGACGCTTCCCGGCGGCGGCCTTTGCGTCGCGCAGGCGCTGAACATCACGGGGGAAACCGTGGGGTTCGCGTTCAATTCGGCGGGACTGCAGCGCGCCGTGTTCTGGAACAAGGCAGGCGCGATCACGGAGATCCCGACTTCCGCGATCCCGGGCCGCTATTACACTGCCTACGACATCAACGACCTCGGATGGGTGGTCGGCAAGATGGGCACGCCGGCGTCGGCGGCCCACGCGTTCAAATGGAGGATCGGTCTCCCGGTGACCGACCTCGGCGGATCGTCCGTGGAGAGCATCGCGTTCGGCATCAGCGAAGAGAACCACATCGTCGGGCAGTGGACCGCCTCCGGAACCCCGCCGCCGAGATACGCGGTCGTATGGCCTTCCGGCTCCACCGCCGTCTACTGGCTCGGCGGGTTCGGGGGGAACCTCGACTTCGCGTCCGACGTCGCCGCGAATGCGCCGATTGCGGTCGGAACGTCCAGGGTGTCGGCGACGGGACATCGCCACGCGTTTCTCTACATCGACGGCAGTCCGCTGCGCGACCTCGGGACGCTCGGCGGCGACAACAGCTACGGCCGCGCCGTCTCGGTCGAAACGTGGCCCGATCCCTCGGAATCGACCATCTACGCCGTCGGAGAATCGGAGACCGTGCCCGGCAGCTTCGACACCTACGCATTCCTCTATCACGGCGGCACGATGACGAACATCGGCGGCCTTCCCGGCTGCACGCGCAATTACGCGTATGGCGTCAATCGCGCGGGAGACGTCGTCGGCTACTCGTGGTGCTCCGGCTACACGCGTGCGTTCCTGTATCGCGGAGGCGTCATGATCGATCTGATCACGCTGATCGGACCCGGAACGGGGTGGACGCAACTGCAGATGGCGCACGACATCAACGAAAAGGGGCAGATCGCCGGATACGGCCTCTACATGGGCCAGGGACGCGGGTTCATCATGACGCCGTGAGGTGCGCGGGCGTGCGGTTCTCGACGCTGGCGAAGCTCTGCGCGGCGCTGGAGTGCCAGACGGGGACCTCCTCGCTTATGAGCCGGGCCCCGACGACCTGCTGGACGACGTCGACGACTGAGCAGCTTTCTGCTCCATCAGCAGCGCGTGCAGAGTCTCCGTCGCCAGGCCGTGCAGGATCAGCCGGTAGCCGGCGCGCAACGTCGTCAGCGGCACGAGCGGATGGCGGTTGTTGACCAGCGCCAGCCACGAGCGGTCGCCCATGATCGTGCAGACGTAAACCGCGATCGACTCGTCGAGCTGCAGGGAGGTGCTGGCGCGCCAGAACTCGCCGTCCTTGAGAAAGAGCTGGTAGAGCGGCGTGAAGACCTCGATGGCGGTCTGCAGGTCGAGCACGTTGTGCCAGCGGTCCGGCAGCGGCTCGAACGGCTCCGGTTCCCGGATCGAGGTCAGGTCGAGCGTCTCCGGCTTCTCGATCTTCACGCCCGCCGCGCGCAGCCGCGCGTTCAGCTCGATGATGAAGTTGTAGAGGTTCAGGTCGTGCCGCAGAAAGAGATCGTCGCGCAGGTCGTCGAGACTCCGCGGCTCGAGCGGCGACAGCGGCACCTTCACCGCCGGGACGTTGTCGGCGATGAATCCGAGCACCTGCGAGCCGAGGTGAAAGTGGCGGAGGATCAGGGAATTCGCTTCCGGCGTGACCCACGTCTTCAGCCCCCACGCGAGCAGCCGGTGCAGCAGCCGCGACGAGGAGAAGCGGTTCGGGATCACCACCTTCAGCACCTGGATGAGGATGATCGCCACGCGCGCGGCCGGCCGCACCAGCGGGAGCAGGAACTGCCGCGACCACGACTGTTGCGAGGCGAGCATGGCCCGTTTCGCCGAGTCGGCAATCGGGTTGGCCGAGTCGAGATAGAGCGCCAGCCACGGGTCGGGGTCGTTCCGGTCGTAGGCCGGCGAATCGAAGTCGGTCACGCGCGCTCCTCCCGCCTCAGCATGCGATCTCCTCGAGTTGCAGACGATACAGGCGCGCCGTCACCCGCGCGGTCTTGACGATGCGCGCCGCGACCTCCGCCGTGATCACCTCGGACGCGAGCAGGGTCTCGAGCTTCGAAACGTGGTCGTCGTCCGCTGTCCCGTGGTGGGTGAGGAACGACACGCCGCGGTCGCGGAGACCGAGGGCTTTCTTGATCGCCTGCGCCCACCTCGAGGCCTTGCGCGCGCCGAGCCCCTCGATGATGAACATCGCGCCGAGGAGGTCGAACGGGTTCGGCTGGCTGGCGCGGTGGAACATCCAGGCGGAGAGCGCCTCGCTGCCGATGTTCTTCTCCGCCGACTGGATCTGGTCGAGCGTGCCGCCCATGGCTACGAAGTCGTTCTCCAGGAGCTGAAAGTCGCGATGCTCGGCCACCGCGTGCTGCAGGAACATCGAGCGCTGCGGGAAGAACTCGGCGGTGACGTTCGAAGCCGCCCGCGCGATCCAGCGGCTTCCCTCGACCACCTGCTGGCGCATCTGCAGGAGCAGCGTGCGGTACGACGCGGCGGTGAGCGTTCCGCGCTCGATCTGCTGCACCACCGGCACAGTTCTCAGCGAGTCCTCGAACTCGATCCAGACCCGCGTCAGTTGGCGGACCAGCGACTCGGTGATCGCGTCGCCGTTGGGCGATTCGCCGGGAGGAACGAACGCTGGTTCTTCAGTCGTGGAGGGCTCGATGGCGTCACTCTCGCCGACGACGGTCAGCATCATGTACGACGCGATGAAGCGCCCGCTCTCCGGCACGACGCAGAGGATCTTCTGGCCGGGGACCAGCTCGCGCTCGTTGAGCAGCTCCTCCAGCAGCAGGTAGGGAGACGCGCTGCCGACATTGCCGCGACGGTCGAGGTTCGAGAACCAGCGCTCCTCCGGCACCATCGCACCAGCGAGCCGCAGCAGGTCGAAGATCTTGTCGCGGAACATGCGCGACGAGTAGTGGCAGACCATCCAGTCGATCGCGGCCGGATCGACGCGCCGCTGCTCGATCAATTCGAGGAAGCCGTCGATGCAGACCTTGACCACGTCGTCGAGCATGCGCACGTCCTGATGGAGCACGAACGCCCCATCCGCGATCGCCTCGCCGAACGTGTCGTAGTCCTGCCAGGAGCGGCTCTCCTCTTCGCCGCGGCCCGGCGCGGCGCCCGCGGACATGCAGACCGGGTGGTTGTGTGCATGCGACCAGAGCTCGATCCATTCGATGCGCAGGGACAGGCCGCGCCGGTTGGGCCGGTCGCGCAACACCGCCGCCCCCGCGCCGTCCGACAGCATCCAGCGCAGGAACTCCGCGGAGAAGGGGAGCGGCTTGCCGGCGCGGACGGACGGCTCTCCGTCGTACGCGCTCGCTTTCAGACGCCGGCTCGCGAACTCGCTCGCGCAGGCGATGCCGTTCGTCTTCTCGCCGCTGCGGATCTGGGAGAAGACGCTTTTCATGGCCATCATCCCGCTGGCGCAGATCCCCTGGAATGACGCCACCTCGCATCGGCCGCCGGCCAGTTCCCCGTGGATCATGCTGGCGAAGCCGGGAGCCATGAGATCCGGCGACGTCGTCGCCGCCGCGAGCAGTTGCACGTCCGAGGCGCTCAGCTCGCCCCGCTGCAGCGCGTCGCGCACCGCCTCCGCCGCCATCGCGCTGTTGCTGTAGACGCTCTGCTGGTTGCGGTCGATGGCGTAGTGGCGCTGGGTGATCCCGTTCTGCTGCAGGATGCGCCGCCGCAGTCGCGAAGGCTTGCCGTGAATCTGGCCGAGGTATTCCTCCATCGCATCGTTGCCGATGGGCGCCCCGGGGAGGAACTTGCCGAGCGCCGTGATGTAGACATCGTTTCGCATTGTGGTTACCATACCGATCAGTATGGAAGATAGGGCCGAGGCCGCGCGCTGTCAATACCGGTCGGTATGGTGAAGTCACAAACTGAAAAACGTGGACGCTCCGACTGGGAGGAGGCCGCCCTCGACGCGATGGCCGCCGGCGGCCTCTCCTCGCTAGCCATCCCCGAGCTCGCGCGCACCCTCGGCGTGACCAAGGGGAGCTTTTACTGGCACTTCCGGTCGCTCGACGCGCTGATCGAGACGTCGTTGCAGCGATGGGAAGAGAGCGACGCCTCCGCCGTCCTCGAGCTCGAGGCGGTCCGCGACCCGCGAGCGCGTCTTCGCGAGGCCTTCTCGGAAGCGCGCCACTCCTCGCGCCCTCACGCGCTCTACGTGGCGCTCTCCGCATCAGGCGACAAGCGCGTCACCGCCGTGCTGCGGAGGATCTCCGACCGCCGCCTCCGCTTCCTCACCGCCGCCTATGTCGACCTCGGCTTCGAGCGCGCCGAGGCCGAGAACCGGGCCATGCTCGCCTATCTCGCCTACATCGGCCTGATGCACATCCGCAAAACCGCCTCCCCGCGGCGACTCACCGCGGCCGGACTGGAAGGCTTCATCGCGCACGCGATCGATACGCTCATCCCCCCGCCCTGATGCGCCTTGTGCGGATTTTGAGCCGCCCGAGTACGCGGCCGCGTGCTCACCGCGATGCGTGTGCGATTGGAAAGGGCGGGCTGACGCCCGCCCTGCGTTACCTCGTCAGAACCAACGCGCTCCATACGACGGCTCACTTCAGGGCTTCGATTCGCCAGCTGTACTCGTTGACGAGGTCCGCGGAGACGCCTTTCTTCTCGAAGGCGATCCTGCCGTCGGCGCCCACGAACCAGGCCGTCGGGTAGCTGTTGAGGCCCGCGCCGCGGCTGATCCAGCCGTCGTCCAGGAGGACCGGGAAGCGGTAGTTGTGTTTCTCCATGAACTTTCGCGGGGTCTCGGGGTCTTTGTCGGAGTCGATGGTCACGATCGCCACCTTCGGATCGTTGGCGTATTTGTCGACGAGCTTCTGAAAGTCGGGCATTTCGGCGACGCAGGGGCCGCACCAGACGCCCCAGAATTTGACGACTGCGACTTTGCCCTGGAGGGACTGGAAGGACACGGTGTCGCCGGCCAGTGTTTTCAGCGAGAACGGCTTCGCGAGCGCGCGCGCCGGGACGATGCGGGAGCCGAGGATCTCGCGGCGGGCTTTGGAGGCGGTGCCTTCCTTGGCGGCGGCGAGGTAGGCCGGCCACCCTTCCTCGGAGCCGTGGCGCTTCACGTACAGCGCGCGCAGCGCATCGGCGTTCGGGGCCTCGGGGCCGCGCTCGAGCGTCATGCCCAGCGTGTACGTCTCGTCGGCCTTCGTCAGTTGATTGGTCGCTTCGTACCACTGGCCGAGGTGGTGACGGGCGGGCGCGGATTTCGGGTTGTGTTTCACGGCTTCGCGGAGATGCTTCCCCGCTTCTTCGAGCTTCTTCCGCTTCAGCAGCGCCCAGCCGAGGGCGGAATGTCCGATGGCCTTGGCGATCCCGGTGGCTTGCGCGTACTCCTCCTTCGTGTAGAACGTCGCATCGCGGTCGAGGCGCACGAGGGCATCCCGGACGGCGATCCGGCCGAGCTTTTCGGCCTGATCCAGCCGCAGCCCTCGCGTCGCCAGGGCCTCGGCCGCAGGCGCCGCAACTTCATGCAGCTCGTTGAAGGCGAGGTATGCGTCGACGACCTCGAGGAGCTCTTCCGGCGGCCCATCGTCCTTCAGGAGGCGGAACAGCGCGGTGTACGCGCCGACGCCCAGGTAACGTCCCTTGCCGTGGTGAAACGGGTAGTCGATGAACTCCCGCCAGTACCGGATCGCCTCGGCTTTCGTTTCGGGCGTGAGCTTTCCGCGGTGCTCGCGCATGTAGTCCGAGGCCGTGTTCCAGGCGGCGAGCTCCGCCTGAACCGATTCGGGGAAATCGGCCAGGAGTCTCTGTTGCAGCGCCGCGGCCTTTTCCCCGAGGCCGACATCGCGATACGCACGCTGCGCGGCCAACAGCGCGGCCGGATACGAATGGCGGGCGAGGAACGCCTCGATGTCCGCGGCGGCGACGTCCTGCTTTTCCCGTCCGAGGTAGCGCCAGTATTCGGTGCGGATCGACAGCGAGCCGGGGGACATCGCGATGGCCCGCTCGAACAGCGGCATCGCTTCCTCCCGGCGGCGGCGGCCGGCCAGACTGCGAGCGTGATGGAGCACGAGCCGCACGTCCGCCGGATCGTCCTCTTCCGCGGCCAGGAGCGCCGCCTGTCCCGCATCGACGAGCGTCTGATCGCGCCACGAGCGGTGGTCGAGATCCATCGCCCCCTCGGCCAGGGCCCACGAATCCGTCTTGTCCGCGAGGTACCGCTCCAGCTCCTCGTGCATCTGGTTGGTGCGGAGGATGAACGCGTGGAGACGGAACACTTCCGGATCCGTGCCCTGGTACAGCGACAGCATCTTCCCGCTCGATTCCGGCGCGAGCATTCCTTCCTGGTGGGTGTAGACCTGGGCGATGGCCGTCGCGAACCAGCTCCACGGATCGCGCGGGTGCGCGTAGCGAAGCTGGCGGGCCATCTCCAGCGCCTTCTCCGATTCGGTATTGGCGAGACCGGCGATGTACCAGGCTCGCAGCTCCGTCGACGAGGGATGGCGGAGGATCAGTGGGAGACCCTCGCGTACGATGGCGTGGTCGTCGGCCAGGCGGTACAGCTCGCGCAGCCGTGCGACGGCCGCGGCCTCGTGGTCGGTTCCTCGGGGTTCCTCGGAGTTCCTCGGAGCTCCTCGGGGGGCCTCAGCGGAAAGCCGGCTCCCTGGGAGCTCCGAGGAACTCCGAGGAACCCGAGGAACTCCGAGGAACCTGTCGTCGGTCGCCTCCACCGCGACCGGCAGCAGCGCGGCGAGCAGGATTGCGCGCAAGAGAGTCTTCATCTAGAACCTCGCTCCGAAGGCAACGCTGTACGTGCGGGGCTGCTGGTAGGCGAGCGCAGTAGTCGGTTGTCCGAACGTGGGGCTGTAGCGGTAGTGCGCGATGCCGCGGCACTGCGGGCTGCTGCTGGCGACGCCCGGCGGACACTCGATCGGCGTGGTGGTGATCGGGTTGAAGGGGGCCAGGTTCCGGTCGCGGCTGTTGGTGAAGACCACCGTGTCGATGCCCGCGTTCTCGATCCCGTCTTCGCCGAAGACGTTGGTCACGTCGAACTGCCCGAAGAGCTCGAAGAGCCCGAACCGGCGCGCGGCGTTGAGGGCGATGCCCGTGGACGTGATGTCGTCGAGACGCAGCTCGCCGCGCGGCTGGAAGTAGTAGACCAGCCCGTTCGGCGGAAACTCGTAGCCGGGATTGGGAATGATGTTGCGGACCTGGATGGCCGCGACCGCGCTGTAGTTCCGGCCGGTGTGGAAGCGTTGCAGCGCCGAGACGTTGATGTGCGTCCGCTCGGTCGACAGGTCGTATCCCACCCAGAGGTTCGCCACGTGCCGCAGATCGTTCGCGAGCCACCCCATCGGCTTGAACTGCGGATACTGCGAGTATTCGGGGTACCAGTCCTCGCCGCTGGTCTCCGCGACCGGGGAGCCGTTGCTGGCCTGCTCGACGTTCCCGTAAAGCTTCGACCAGTTGTACGTGCCGCCGGCGTTGAAGCGGCGGGACCGCCACCGGCCCTCCAGGCTGATGGCGTCGTATTCGCGTCTGGCGTCGCCGGAATTGTTGTCCACGACGATCTTGGGCATCGCCGTGGTCTGGTGGACGGTGTAGTAGTCGAAGGAGTGCCGGTTGATGTAGTGGACCTGGACCATGCCCGACGAGCCGAACTGATGGCCGTACCCGACGGTGTACTCGTCGGTCGCCGGCGAGGTCAGACGCCGTCCGAGGTCGTAGCCGAGAGTGGGAAAGACCTCGGCGTCGCTGCGATCTTCGAGGCCTCCCCGGGCCTCGAACCACGCCGCCAATTGCGCCATGGCTTGTGCGGTCGGAAGCCCGGTGATCTCCGGGCCGTCGTAGATCCACTCGTAGATGGTCGGACTGAACTCGGTCGTGGCCGGAGCCAGCGGATTCTCCAGCGCCTTGGAGCTGTACCGGCCGAACGAGGTGCTGAAGCGGTCCTTCCCGTTGCCGTGCAGGTCGAAGACGAGGCCGAGGCGCGGGGAAAGGCGGGCGTCGTTCACCACGACGCGGCCGTCCACGTCCTGGCCGTGATTCTGGTCGTAGCGCAGACCGGCCGTCACGGTCACGCGGGTGCCGAGCGTCACCTGATCGTTGACGAACAACGAGCGGGTGCGGAAATCGGCCCGGTGCTGCGGCCGGCCGTCGTAGTAATCGATCTGGGTCTCGCCGGGGATGAAGCGCGGAGTGGCTACGGCGCCGTCGGCGTCCGCGTCGGCGTAGATCTGGAAGTTGGACGAGCTGACCCCGCCGATGGAGCGCCCGAGATCGTGATACTCGTCGGCGCCCGCGAGGAGCTGGTGGGCGCCGAACCGGGCGGTGGGCAGGAAGCGGCTGACTTTCAGGAGCACGTCGCGGCCGTGCCCTTCCTCCGGACCGCAGACGACGCAGACGACGGGCGCCCACAGGTGGGTGCCGCCGGCGCTGATCAGGGAGCCGTTCAGGAACGAGCCATCGACGTCCGGGGTCGTCGCCACCGGGCGATAGGTCCGCTGTTTGGAGCTGAACTGGCCTTCGACCAGGATGCTCTCGCGAAAGATGCCCGCGTAGCGCAGCGCCGCGAGTGAGAAGGCATTCCGGGCGTGATACGCGCTGCGCAACTCGGCTCCGGCCGCCTCGTTGTCGCTGCGGCTCCGCACGTTGAGATAGGACCCGACCAGGCTGTGACTGGGCGTGAGATTGCCCGTCAGCTTTCCCTCGTAACGGTGCTCCGCCGTTTCGTATGTGTACCCGATGTTGGTCAGGCGCGTCTGACGGCCGAAGTCCTTGGCCACGTTGCGCCCGGCCAGGAAGAACCACAGCCGGTCTTCGACGATCCGTCCCCCGAGCGTCCCCTGCACCTCGTGATCGATGTCGTCCAGGTGATCGAGCTCGCCGGGAAACGGCGTCTTCTCGGTCCAGGCGTGGCTGGTGATCGTGTCGCGGATGCTGCCGCTCAGCGAGTTCCCGCCCGACTTCGTGATGACGTTGACGACGCCGCCGATGAAGCGGCCGTATTCGGCGGAGACGCCGGCCGTCAGGATCGTGGCTTCCTGGATGGTGTCCTCGATGTAGAGATTGAGCGGCTGGTTGGACCGGCGGTCGGTGATCGTGACGCCGTTCACCATGTAGAGGTTGTCGTAAGGCTGTGCGCCGCTGATCGCCAGCAGCGTCCGGCCGCCCTGAAGACTGAGCTCGACCACGCCCGGGACGAGCTTCGCGTAATCGAGGATGCCTCGGGTCGTGGGGAGCAGCTCGACCGTCCGCGCGTCGATGTTCATGGAGACCTGCGGAGTCTCGATGACGGTCTCCTCGGCGGACCGTACGACGATCTCTTCGCTGACCCTCTGCTGCATCGCGGCGTCGACGCGCGTGGTCTCCGAGAGGCGCAGTTGCGCGCGCTGGATGACCTGCTGCATGCCGTCCAGCGCGAACGTGACGAGATAGTCGCCCGGCGGCAGGGCGGGGAGGACGTATTGCCCGTCCGGACCGGTGACCGCGCTGCGCTGTCCCTGCAGGGCGGGGGAGGTGACCGAGACGGTCACGCCGGGCACGCCGGCGTCCGCGGCGGTGACGCGGCCGACGAGCGTGGACAGGGTGGTCTGGGCATCAGCGGCGATCGCGAGAAGAGTGACCAGGAGGAATGCGATCAGGTTGCGCATGCTCGTGAAGACCGGGGCCGGCCGCGGACATTACCGGCGGGCTATCATTTCCCGATCGTGAACCTCATCGACCGTCTTCGCGAATCGAGCGACGGCGTCACCCGCGAGAAGATCCTCACCGATCTGCTCACGGTCGAGTGCCATGAAACGATCCGCGCCACGCTCAACCGGCGCCGCGCGGTGATCCATCCGGACGACGTGGAGGACCTCCGTTCGCAGGTCGTGCTCCGGCTCCTCAAGCGGCTGACGTCGCTCGGCGCCGCGGAGGTGATCGAGAGCTTCCCCGACTACGTCGCCGTCGTCACGTACCACGTCGTCGACGACTACGTGCGCGGCCGCGATCCGCAGCGCGCGCTCATGGCCAACCGGCTGAAATACGTGCTCACGCGCAACCCGGCGTTCGCGCTCTGGTCGACGGGGCCGGAACTGGTCTGCGGCCTGGCCGCATGGAAGGGCTCGAATCCGGCGCCGCTGGACGTCGCGTCGGCGATGGACGGCGATCGCATCGACGACTCGCTCGCCTCTCTATTCCGGGAGACCGGGCGGGCCGTTCCCTTCCAGGCCGTGATCACGTTGTTCGCGCGGAGCCGCGCGCCCGAGGTGTGGGAGACGACGGAGGAGGATGCGTCGAAGCGGATCGAATCGCGGCAACTGCTGGAGCGGCTGTGGAAGGAGATCCTCGACCTGCCGGCGCGGCAGCGCGTCGCGCTCCTGTTGAACCTGCGCGACGGCGGGCTGCCGCAGTTCATCCTCTGCGGAATCGCCACGTTGGATGCGGTGGCCTCCGCGATCGGCTGGAGCGCCGAGGCGCTCGCGAAGGCCTGGAGCGAGCTGCCCTTCGACGATGCCCGCATCGGCGCGCTCCTCGGCGCGACCCAGCAGCAGGTGATCAATCTTCGCAAGTCGGCGCGGGCGCGCATGGAGCGGAGAATGGCCAAATGGTAATGAGCGGCCGCGGTGGGAGTCTCTGTCAGTGAGAATGGACGATCATCTGACCGCGGACGAGCTGCGCGGCTTCGCGCGGCATGAAGGCTCCGCGAGCGACGTGCGCAGGATCGCGCGGCATCTCGAGTCGTGCGAGGCGTGCCGTGCCGGTTCTCCGGCGCGAGGCACCGTTGCGGGCATCCTGGGCGTGGACGAAGAGCACCTGACGTTCGAGCAGCTCGCCGCGATGGCGGAGGGGGAGACGGGCGGGGGAGAGGGGCATGTCCGGCGCTGCGCGACCTGTGCGCGCGAGCTCGCCGACCTGCGGGAGTTCCGGGAGTCGCGGTGGAGTGATGTAGGGCGCGGCTTCAGCCCGCCTCTCGGGCGGGGCGGGGGAGCTCGCGAATCTGCCGCGCTCGCACCGGGGGGGCGGGCTGAAGCCACGCCCTACATTGGCGAGTCGCACCACTCTGTCATCCCGAGCGTAGCGAGGGACCTGGGCGGGCGGGGCGCGAAGAACAAGCCTGCCGCCCCACCCGCCCAGGTCCCTCGCTCGACGCTCGGGATGACAGGGAAACGTTGGGCATGGGCCGCCGCGGCGGCGGTGCTGATCGCGCTCGTCGCCGGCGGGTTCTTCGCAATGCGCATCGAGGCGCGCCGGCACGAGGCGCGTCTGGCCGAGGTCGCGCTGCCGGCCGAGGTGCTGGCGATGCAGAGCCGGCGGCTCTCCTTCCGCGGAGTGGGCAGCGCTGCGCTCGACGTGATCGAGCCGCGCGATACGGTCGTCATGTCCGATCGGCCGGTGTTTCGATGGAACGCGCCCGAGGGGGCGACGTCGGTCGTCGAGGTGTTCGCTCCCGATTTCACGCGGGTCGCGACGAGTCCGGCGCTGACCGCGCGCACGTGGACGCCGCCGGCCGCGCTGCGGCGGGGCGTGACCTACCGCTGGCAGGTGACGGCCGGCGGCGTGACCATTCCCGCGCCGCCGCTTCCGGAGGCGTTGTTCCTCGTCGTTCCCGAAGAACAGGCGAAGGCGGTGCACGACCTCGAGCGATCCGCGGAACGGCCCAGCCTCGAGCTGGCCTCGGCCTATGCGAAGGCGGGCGACTTCGATCGCGCCCGCGCGGAGCTGCGGGCTTTGCTCGCCGGCGGGAAGCAGACGCAGGCGGCGGAGAAACTGCTGCGCCGCATCGAGACGCCGCCCGGAAGGTCGACTGGCGTGATGCCTTGATCGCCCTCCTCCTGGCGGCAGCCATCGCCGCTCCCTCGGCGGGCGAGCTCGCCCGCCGTGCGGTCGCCGCCACCAACGAGATGCGTCTCGACGACGCCGAGCGCGAGGCCACCCGGGCGATGGCCGTGGCTCTCGAGTGCGACGACCTCGCCGGCCGCGCGCTCGCTGCGGATGCCCTGGGCATCGTCAGCCGGCTGCGCGGCGACACGGAGACGGCGCTCGGATTCGCGCACGAGGCGGTGGCCGTCGCCGGGATGAGCGGCGACGCCGACGCAATCGCCCGCGCCCACACGGACCTCGGCCGCATCCACCAGGACCTGCTGAACCGGTACGACCTCGCCCGCGAGGAGTACGAACGGACGCTGACCTTCGAGTCGCGCGTGAAGGACAAGAGCATCATCGCCCGCGCGCTGATCAACCTCGGCAACCTCGAACGCCCGCGCGCGGCGCTCGGGTACTTCCAACGCGCGCGGCGCGTGGCGGCCGCGGCGAAGGACCGCTACGGAATCCTGGCGAGCGAGCACAACATCGCACTCGTCTACCTCGCGCAGCACGACCCGGTGAAGGCGCTGCCGCATCTGCGGCGCGCGCTGGCCATCGACAGCGCGTATGCCTCCCGCACGCTCCTGTCGATGTCGGAGGCGTACCGGGAGCTGCGCGACGACGCGCAGGCGGCAACGTACCTCGGGCGCGCGCGCCGGGCCGCGACGCGCGCCGGCGATCAGCTGACGCTCGCGTACATCCTGTTGCGCGAGGCGGACCTGAAGATGGAGCGCGGCGAGCACGCGGCGGCGGAGCGCGATCTCGCGAAGAGCCGCAGGATCTCGGACGCGGCCGCGATGCCCCTCGTCGATTCCTACCGGGCCAAGCTGGCCTTCCGGCGGCGGCGCTTCTCCACGGCCGCGGCGACGGCCTCCGCGGCCGCCGCGTCCGCGCGGAAACTCTCGCAACTGGACGTCGCGGCACAGGCCTCCGCACTGGCCGCTGCCGCGTTGCGCGAGACCGGCGACGCCGCCGGCGCGAAGCGGATGCTGGCGGCGGCGATCGACGCGACGGAACGGCGGCGCCGCACGCTGCCCGGCGACGACTTCGCGCGCAGCCGCTTCTTCGAGCGCGAGCTCTTTCCGTACGAGCAGATGGTCTCGATCGCCGCGGCGGAAGGCGACGCCGCGGCCGCGCTGCAGTACGCGGAAATGCAGAAGGCCCGGCTGCTCGCGGACGCCCTCGGTGCACCACGGACCGCGCTGCAGGCTGCTCGCGCGCTGCGCTCGCCGGGTCCGGACGAGACCTTCGTCGAGTACGCGATGGCCGGCGATGAGGTGATCGCCATCGTCGTCACGGCCGGCGGCCGGCGCGTCGTGCGCCTTCCGGTCCGCCGCGGCGACGCCATTGCGCTGGCGGCACAGTTCAGCCGGATGCTGTCGATGCGCAACGAGAGTTTCCGCGAGACCGCCCGGAGGCTGCACGACGTCCTGTGGCAACCGCTCGGCATCGCCACGCAGCGCGTGTGCGTGGTCCCGCACGAGGACCTCTGGCGCGTGGCCTTTCCCGCGCTGATCGACGGGAAGGGGCGTTTTCTCGTCGGCTTTCTCACGATCTCCTACGCGGCGTCACTGACCCTCCCGCGGCAGCGGCTTCCGGTCTCCACACAGTCGATTCTCGCCGCGGCGAATCTGCCCGGCGAGACGACGGAGATCGAGGCGCTGCGCGGCATCTACGGGGAGCGGGTGACGGTCGTGCGTGGCGCGACGGAGGCGGACGTGAAGCGGCTGGCGCCGCGCTACGCGGTGGTCCATTTCGCCGCGCATGGCTCGTACGTGCAGGACGATCCGCTCGACTCGCATCTGACGTTCCACGCCGATTCGTCGAGCGACGGCCGGCTGACCGCGCGCGAGTTGATGACGATGTCGCTCTCCGCGCGGCTGGTCGTCATCTCCGCGTGCAGCTCGGCGGCCGGCTCGATCGCCCCCGGCGAGGGAGTGATCGGCATGAGCTGGGCCTTACTCGTCGCCGGATCGCCTACGGTGGTCGCGGCGCAGTGGGAAGTCGAGTCGACCGTGACGACCGGCATCATGCGCACGTTTCACCGGGAGCTCGCGAACGGCACCGGACCGGCGGCGGCACTGCGATCGGCGCAGCTCGCGCTGCTGGCGCAGGTGCGGGGAGGGCATCCGTTCTACTGGGCCGCGTTCGTCGTCATTGATGCGGCACCGTGACCGGAGGCTCGGTGTTCGGCGCGATCGCGCGTCCGACCGGCGCGGAGAGCATGCGTGCGGAGACCGGCGGCGCGCTGTTCGACCCGCCGCCGCGGTAGCTCTCCAGCTTGTCGTGGATGCGGAACGACGAGACCAGGGAGCGGAACAACGCCTGCGAGCGGCGGTCGCGCGACACGTACTGCAGCACGTAGGCGCGCCCCGCGGCGGCGGTGTAGCCGTCGACGAGCGTGCGCTCGCCCGCGCGCCCGACGATGGTGTAGGCGAAGTGATACGAGCGCGCGACCGGCGACGACGCGGGCGAGATGCG
The DNA here is from genome assembly GCA_036375075.1 of Thermoanaerobaculia bacterium. Taxonomy (GTDB): domain Bacteria; phylum Acidobacteriota; class Thermoanaerobaculia; order Gp7-AA8; family Gp7-AA8; genus QHVT01. The sequence continues at coordinate 60,544 of DASUSN010000078.1, forward strand.
CACCGCCTCGATGCGCGACCCGCTGGCCGCGGCATGCTTCGCGGCGGTGCGGAGGAGACTCGCGACCCAGCGGTCGTCGACGGCCGGGATCGGATCGGGCGAAGCCCAGATGCTGAACTGCTCGCCGCTGTCGCTCGTCGCCAGCAGACGGCTGTCGCCGGGAAGCATCGTCCAGCTCTTCTCGAACGGAAGCTGCGCGACGGAGACGTTGAGCTCGCGCGAGGTGAAGAGCTCCTCCGCCGAAAGGACACCCGCCAGGAGGGCAGCGACGAGAACGATCAGGAGTCTCGAGCGCATGACGTGTTTTATACCATGAGATGTTTTCCTGGTTCCGTTCCCCGGCGCGGCGCGGTCACCGGCTCCCTGCGGCCGGAAGGGGAGGGATGACTCGCGCGAATGCCATTGGCAAAAGGCAGCCCCGGCATTAATATAGATGTACTTATTGGATGATCCGCTATCCGGTAGGCACAGTCGACTGAAGGAAACCCGCGGATATACGTGTGCGACCTGAAGGAGAGTGTCATGAGGAAGATTCTTGTCGTTTCACTCCTGTTGCTGTTCGTCGCCGGTAACGCCGCCGCCAACTGTGGCCTCGAGATTCTCGACGAGTACATCCCCCCGGGCTTCGAGAACACGCCTTACAGCAGCCACCAGCTCTCGGGATACGGTGGAAGCGGGTCGTACACCTGGTCCATCTGGTCAGGGTCGCTGCCGGCCGGCCTGTCTCTCAGCAGCAGCGGGGTCATTTCGGGAACCCCGACCGCGTCCGGGTACACGCTGGTCTACATCCGCATGACCGACAACGCGAATCCGAGTTGCACGGACACGCGCGCCTATTTCGTCGAAGTGTTCTGAGTGCCACTCCCGTTGCGCGGCGCCATTCCGCCGCGCAACGGAGATCCGGGGGACCCGCTCACCCGAAAACTCCATGGCGGCCCTCAGTGGAAGTCGTGGCTGTAGACGTCCATCACGCCTTCCAGCGGCGTGAAGCGCTCGGCGCGCACGGAGGCCTGGCCTTCCTGGTTCTGGACGATCCCTTCGACGATGAGGCCGGAGTGGCTGAGGATCACCGACCGCTGGTCGGCGAAGAGCTGGGGGTTGACGATGGCCTGGGAGAGGCCGGTCTCGTCCTCGAGGGTGAGGAAGACGAAGCCTTTGGCCGTGCCGGGGCGCTGGCGGACGATGACGGCGCCGGCGGTGGCGACGCGGCTGCCGTTGGGGACTTCCTTGAGCTGCCGCGCGGAGAGGATGCCGTTGCGCAGGAGCTGGGGGCGGTAGTGCTGGAGGAGATGTTTGCCCGCGGTGAGATCCATGGACGAGTAGTCCGCCAGGGTCTCTTCGATGAGGGACATCTCGGGCAGCGGAGAAGAAGCAGGGCGCTGGGCGCGGGGCGCAGGGCGCAGTGGTTCTTCTGCCCCCTGCGCCCTGCCCCCTGCGCCCTGCCTCGGGGCGAACAGCTCTCCCGCGTCGCGCGCGGCTTCGGCGGCCTGCCAGAGCGCGGCGCGGCGGGTCATGCCGAAGGACGACAGCGCGCCGGCGTAGGCGAGCTTGGTGAGCTGGTCGTCGCGTAAACGCGCGCGGCGGGCGAGGTCGTCGGTCGAGGCGTAGGGCTGGGACGCCTCGATGCGCGTGCCGGAGTCGCCGCGCAGGCCTTTCACGAAACGCAGGCCGAGGCGCACGGCGCCGTTTTCCCAGCGGCACTTCCAGCCGGACTGGTTCACGTCGACGGGCAGGATCTTCACGCCGCGCCGCTGCGCGTCCTTGATCAGCGTCGCGGGGTGGTAGAAGCCCATCGGCCACGCGTTGAGCAGGGCCATGTAGAACGCCACCGGATGCCGGGCCTTGAGGTACGCGCTGGCGTAGGCGATGAGCGCGAAGCTCGCGGCGTGCGACTCGGGAAAGCCGTACAGCGCGAAGGACGTGATCGACTTGACGATCTGGTCCTGTGCCTCGGCGCCGATGCCGTTCCTGGTCATCCCGTCGCGCAGCCGCTTCTCGATCTCGGCCATGCGCTCCATCGAGCGCTTGAAGCCCATCGCCCGGCGCAGCTCCTCGGCCTCGCCGCCGGTGAAGTTCGCGGCCACCATGGCGATGCGCAGGAGCTGCTCCTGGAACAGCGGCACGCCGAGGGTGCGCTTGAGGATCGGCTCGAGCAAGGGATGCGGATATTCGACCGGCACCTTTCCCTGACGGCGGTCGAAGAAGGGCTTGATCATGCCGCCGACGATCGGTCCGGGCCGGATGATGGCCACCTGCACGACGATGTCGTAGAAGCTCTTCGGCGCGTTCCTCGGCAGCGACGCCATCTGCGCGCGGCTCTCGACCTGGAACATGCCGATCGTATCGGCCTCGTTGAGCATCTTGTAGACCGCGGGGTCGTCCTGCGGCAGGTGGGCGAGGTCCACTTCCTTCCCTTCGCACGTGCGGATGGTCGGGATCATCTCCTCGATCGCCGCGAGCATGCCCAGGCCGAGGAGGTCGACTTTGATGATGCCGAGATCGGCGCAGTCTTCCTTGTCCCACTGGATGACGACGCGGCCCGGCATCGACGCCGGCTCGAGCGGCACGACCGCGTCGAGGCGACCTTTGGCCAGCACCATGCCGCCGGAGTGCTGTCCCATGTGCCGCGGCAGATTCTGGATCTGCATGTACAGGCGCATGAAGTGCTGCACGCGCAGGTCCTCGGCGTCGAAGCCCGCGCCGGCGAGCTGCTCGGGGAGGCTCTCGAGCTTCTCCCGGATCTCGCCGAAGTGCCACGTGCTGACGGTCTTCGACAGCTTGTCCGCCTGCTCGAGCGAGAAGCCGAGGGCCTTGCCGACCTCGCGGGCGGCGGAGCGGTCGCGGTAGGTGATGACGTTCGCGGTCATGGCCGCGCCGTGCTCGCCGTATTTCCTGTAGACGTGCTGGATGACTTTCTCGCGCTGGTCGCCCGAGGGGAGGTCCAGGTCGATGTCCGGCCACTCGCCGCGCTCCTCGGACAGGAAGCGCTCGAACAGCAGCTCCATCTTCACCGGATCGACGGCCGTGATGCCGAGGGCGTAGCACACCGCGCTGTTCGCGGCGGAGCCGCGGCCCTGCACGAGGATCTTCTCGCGGACGCAGAACTGCACGATGTCCCAGACGATGATGAAGTAGCCCGCGAGGTCGAGCTTCTCGATCATGTTCAGCTCTTTCTCGACCTGGGCCTGGGCCTTCGCGGTGAGCGGGCGGAAGCGCACCGTCGCCGCGTTCCAGGTGAGCTTGCGGAGGAACGAGTTGTTCGTCTCGCCGGGCGGGAGCGGATAGTCGGGGAACTGGTAGCCGAGGTCGGCGAGGGTGAACTCGAGCCTGTTGGCGAGGCTCCACGCGCCGTCGATAGCCTCGGGGAGGTCGGCGAAGAGCTTCGTCATCTCCGCGGCGGTCTTGATGTGGCGCTCGCGGTTCACGCCGAGAAGCCTGCCGGCGGTGTCGACGTTGCGGCCTTCGCGGATGCAGGTGAGGACGTCGTGGAGCTCTTTTTCCTGCGGGCGGGCGTAGCGGACGCCGTTCGTCGCTACCAGAGGTAGACGGAGCCTGCGGGCGAGATCGACGAGGCGGACGTTCTGGTGCTCCTCGTCGCGGCGGTAGTGGCGCTGCAGCTCGACGTGCGTGCGGCCTCGAAAGATGCCGCTGATCTTGTGAATGGTCTCTTCTGATGCGCGGGTGAGGCAGTGCAGGCCTTCGGCGTACTGCTCGATCAGCTTCCAGGTCGCGCGGGCGTCGCCTTTCGGGCGGTGCAGCGCGGCGGCCGTGAGGAGCTGGCAGAGGTTGCCGTAGCCGGTGCGGTTCTCGACGAGGAGGCTCAGGATCTGGTCATCGTCCAGGACGACGTCCGCCCCCATGAGCGCGCGGACGCCGGCCTTCTTCGCGGCGGAGAAGAAGCGCGGCGCGCCGTAGACGCCGTTCTTGTCGAGGAGCGCCATCGCGGGCAGGTCGCGCTCGGCCCCATGGTGCATGAGGTCCTCGGGCAGCGAGGCGCCGTCGAGGAAGGAGAAGGCGGACGAGGCGCGGAGCTCGGCGTAAGGACGGCCTTTGGCGGTTTTCGCGGGCCGCTTCGGCGCGGGCGCGGGCGCTTCCTCCTGATACGTGCCGCCCCACTGCTCGTGCACGAACGGGAGGTGGTCGTGCTCGCCGGAGAGGGGGACGGCCGCCGCGCGGTCCTTGATCTTCTCCTTCTGGGCCCCGGGAGGGTTGTGGGTGATGGCGAGCGCGTCGAGGTCGCGCGTGGGTTTGCGTCCGCTCAAGAGGAAGAATTCTTCCTCGGCAAAACAAGTAACGCAAAAGTTCCACTCCAGGTAGGAGCTGTTTCAGGAAGGGAGAGGACCGGGCGGCGAGACGCCGCCCGGTCCGCCGCCGGCATTTCTACAGGCGGATCATTCGAGCTGTCCTGTCCAGACCGGCTCGCCGCCGAGCAGCACGGACAGCTCACCTACCGTGCCACGCGCCCGAGCGAACGAGATCTCGTACGTGCCATCCAGCAGGTCGTGTACTTCGACTCCTTCGCGCGCCTCACCGGTGATCTCGATTTCCGAGCTGAGGCCGGGACCGAGCAGGTGTCCCTTCTCGTCCGCGGGGGTGACCTTGATGGCGGGTCCCGGTCCCCCGCGTGCGCGTTCGATCACCTCGACCTTGCTGTGCTCCTGATGGGGAGGACCAGGCTTGATGAACACGGAGAGGTAATCCGTCCGCGCGACGGGGCCACCTTCCTCGGACTCGCCGAGGAGCTCGAGCCGATAGGAAAGGATGCCCGTGCGCGTTGCGCGGATCGGGATGGTCAGGTCGCGCTCGCGTTGCTCGCACTGAAGCGTGCCTGCGCCGAGGCTCGTCTTCGTGCGTTTCGGAAGGACGAGCTCCCGGAACTGCGGATCGGTCTCGATCCGCCGCAGCTTGGCCGCGAGCAGTGCCTGCGAACCGCGGCGCGTCCGCGAGATCGCGTATGCCGCCTCTTCCAGTTCGCGCCGTGGGATCGGGCTCCGGCTCAGCATCTCGGCAAACGGCACCCTGGGTCGAATCGTCTCGACCGTGACGTCGGTGATGCGTTTCACCTGCTCGGGCATGCGCACCGTTACCGGGATGATGTCGCCGACCCTGTAGAGCTTCCGCGGATAGTCGATGGTGTACTTCGTTTCGCGATCCTCGGCGACGACGAGTACCTGGTACGGCGCCGGACCATGATCGGCGGTTTCTCCGCGGACGACGATCGTCCATTGGCCCACATGATCGATCCTTCGTCCCCCGACTACGGGGGGAAGGAACAGCGTTGCCAGGCAGCGATCCGCCAGCGTCTTCATGGAACGATGGAGGGGCAGCAGCGTGCCGTCGGGGGCGCGCAGCCAGAAGGTGAGGCTGCAGCGCTGGCTGGTCTGCCAGAAGAGTGCGACCGTGAGCTTCCGGGCACTGCGATTGAGAAGGAAGTGCTCGAGGACCTGGCACTGCTCGGGTTGGAACGTCCCCGTGGCGTGGCGTACGACCGCCGGGGAGCCGAGCGCGAGACAGTTGCACAGGTCGACCGCGTAAATGAGGGCGAGATCGGTGGCGGGATCGCTCGTGGCCCGGTAGAAGCCGCCGGTCTGGTCCGCAATCTCCTGCAGTACCGGCTCCCAGGCCGCCGTGACACCGATGCCGATGGTGTGAATCCGCGTACCGTACGTGGCGATATCGACACCCGGGTGTGCCGGTACGCTGGAGTGTCCGCCGCAGAGCCAGCCGCCGCTGTCGATGATCTCGTAGTGGCCGCCGACCTTCGCCACCTTGGGCTCGATGTTCTGCATTCCGTCCGTGCAGAGGATCGCGAAGCGGTTCGGTGTGGCTTCGGCCGACAGTGTGTCGAACGCGGTCTGCAACCCTGCTCCCATGGCGGTGCAGGTCCCGGTGGTCAGGGTATCGATCTGACCCCGCAGTCCGGGCTCGTGTGTCGAGAGCAGGAGCAGCTTGTCCCCGCCGTCGGCGTATTCGGTGACGTCATCGCTGAATTTCACCAGTCCCACGCGGTCGTTGGCCTGCCCGTGGTCGACCAGGATGTCCAGGACGATGTTGGCGGCCTGCTCGAGCAGAACGAGCTTGCTGTCGCCGCCGGGCATCGAGGGCGGCGGATCGTTCATCGTGTCGGAGACGTCGACGACGAGCTCGAGATCGACGGGGTCTCGCGTGGAGAGCACGTCCAGCACGTGGCCTTCCATCTCCTCCTCGGTGAACAACGTTCCGTCATCGAATACCTGCTGGATGGTTCCCTTGGCGTCGATGATGACGATGTAGGGGAAGTACAGGAAGCCGCTGCCGGAGAAGTAGAGATTCGCGATGCTCCAGTCTGTGTTGTGGAGCACCGGAAACGTGATTCCCCCGGGCAGGCCGGCCAGCCATGTGTGAAGATCCGCCTCCGTTTCCACCGTGTTGACGGCTACGAATTGAATGCTGCCGCCGTACTTCTGCCAGAGATTCTCCATCCGCGGTAACTCCGCGGCGCATTTCCCTCATGTCCAGCCGACGAACGCGATGACGATGACCTTATCGAAGTGGTCCGAGAGCGTGAACGGCAGCGATGTGATGACGTCCACTCCTGAGAAGTTGGGTGCTGGATCCCCGGGTTCTGCCATAAGTCCTCCTTCAGCCGATGACGCGTCGCGCACGGCAGTAGGAACGTCGGTCCCGAACAGGGGTCGGGGTGGTGTTTCGGATCACCGACCATCGGACTGCCCGTGTACGCGACGATGTGACGGCGCGCCTCCGGTGATCACGCTTCTCTCGTTGCGTACGCTTCAGCTCGATGGTCGTGTCACGACCACGCTGGCACTCCTGTTGCTGGTCGTAGTGCTACCAACGGAGTGATCTGCCGGGCAGGCATCTCCGCAGGATCTTCAAGAGAGGAGGCAGCATCATGCAATACCACCGTTCCATCCTGAGTATCTTCTTTGTTTCGTGTGTTTTCGCGCTATCGGCCTCCGCGGCCAATCCCGCCGACGGCAATCTGGGCGGCCAGAAGGAGGAGTCGGTCTGGGCCGGCGGACCGTTCTACGCCTCGAATCCGGCCACGACAGCCGGGGCCGTCAAACAGGTCCCGTGCGACCTCGGCCAGCCGGTCTGTGACAGCTACCGCCTGACGGTGGCCTCGGGCGTCAAGCAGGTGCTGGTCGCCATCGCCCCCGCGCAGGGGTTCGAGACGGACGACTACGACCTCTATATCTACAACGATAAGGGCGTGCAGATCGCGACGGACGCGGACGGCGACGGCTACGAGTCGGCCGTGATCGACAACGACGGCTCGTCCGCGTACTTCGACGTGCGGGTCCAGCCGTACACGGTGGGCGTGGGGTCGCAGTACAACGGGGTCGCGCAGGCGACGCGGAAGCAGCCGGTGGATACGGTGCGGGAGTGCCTGGAAGTGATCCCGGAGAACATCCAGCTGCCGATCCTCGACGCGGGCCAGAAGGTCGAGCTGTCGGTCTACCTGCTCCTCGACGGCACCAGTGCGACGGTCGCGCAGCAGGTGATGGCGCGCGCGGCGGAGTCGTATCGCCCGCTCAACATCAACCTCGTGCTGAAGGGCACGAAGACGGTGACCTACGACACGCTCGTCTCCGACCAGTTGATCGCCTCGGCGAAGGCGACGATGGGCGGCAAGCCGCCGAAGGGAATCGACCTGGTCGGCGTCTTCACGACGAAGGAGATGCAGGCCGCGACGGGCGGCGCGGGCACGGTGGTCGGCCAGGCCGACTGCATCGGCGGGATCCGCTGGGACGACACGTCGTTCTTCGTGGTCAGCGACATCCGGAACATCGAGAATCCGACCACGGGCAACACGGGGACGTTGAACTCACTGGGCCTGAATCCCAACGTGGATGCGACGGCCGAGGTGATGGCGCACGAGATCGGCCACCTCATGGGGGCGCATCACCATTACTCGAACTGCGTCGAAGGCAACCTGACCAGCGCGGGCCCGAGCGACGTCTCGCCGTGCACGCTGATGTTCCCGATGGTGAACTTTGCCTCGCTGAACTTCGCGGCTCTGGAGGGGAGCACGGTACGGGGGCACGCGGTGAATCACGCGACCCCGTAGACGGGAGACAGGAGCGCCGGCCAGCGGCCGGCGCTCGTGCCTGAAACGCTTTCGCCCTTTCCTTCACTACTCCGCGTACTTCGGATGAACTGGAGGAAAGGAAACGAAATGATCCGCTCTCTTCGCGTCGTCTCGCTGCTGGTTCTCACCCTCGGTCTCTCGCTCCCGGCGCTGGCGCTCAACGTGGTGAACACGTCCGCGCCGTCCATCAACTGCGTCTTCAGCACCACGTGCTCGGTCGTCGTCAACGACATGGGCTCGAACCTGCCCAACGGCGGCCGCATCCAGTCGCGCGTCTTCCAGGGACAGCCCGGCTCGCCGCTGGCCGGGAAATGGGCGTACCTCTACCGCGTGAACATGAGCAACGCGGTGGGGTTTACCTACATCCCATACGTCGACGGCATGTACATCTCCGGCTGGGGCCCGGCGGTGGCGTACGACTACAACTTCGACGCGAACTACACGGATCACGTCTTCGTCGTCACGGCCGGCGGCATCGGCTCGGTGGGGCTGTCGTCGGTGAACCAGTTCTGGGGGATCACGTTCTTCAACCTCAGCTCCCCGGTGTACGGCGGCAGCTTCCCGGGCGACGGCGAGAGCAGCTACTTCTTCGGCCTGGTCTCGAACTACCCGCCGACGGTGAAGACGGCGCAGGTGCACATGGACAACGGCTACGCGGCGGTGAACGTCTACGCGCCGCAGGTGCCGTAAGGAGGGGAGGCAGGCCGCCGTTGTGGGGCGGCGGCCTGCTTACGGCTCGTCGGCTGCACGCTGGTTGACGTTCATTAGGGAGAAGCGGGCTGGTTGCTCTCTGCGATACAGGTCAACGTACTTGACCAGGCCGTCGATCGCTCCGTCATCGAGAGCATCGAAGTAGACATCGACGGTGACGGCCTGGGTCGGCTGCAGAACCCATCCACTGCCCGCGGCGATCTCGACTCCGGCCGGACGCTTCAGCCGGCCCGTCTTCATGGTGTGGCCTTGGTAAGGCTGGGCATGCGATTTCCCACCTTGGGATTTGCGTTCCCCACCGGGATTCACGTCTCCACCCTGGTGGGAATCGCATTCCAACCTTGGGAATCGCTGCCCCGATGTTGCGAAGCGGCAGCCATGGGCCGCACTGACCTCCTCTCCGGAGCGCCACTCCTCCGCTGTCATTGAGGTGCGTCGCGGAGGGCGGCGACGAAGAGGAGGTCATGGATGAGACGGACACGGAACGCGGAATTTTGTGGCTTCTGCCGGGGAGGTTCGAGACGCGGGGCCCGTGGGATCAGCGAGGGGATTCCGCGGGCGGTGCGGGCGCGTCGAGCTTCGCTACGAGCGCTTCGTCCGGTGCGGGGGCCTCGTCGATCCGCTCGACGGAGGCGACTTCGAATTCGGATGCGAGGGTGAGTGCGGCGGTCTGGTGGTTACACATGTCGCCGAACGTTTCGCAGATACCGCTGCTGTCGTCGCAATCGGTGCGGCCGAGCACCGAGCCCCACACGCACGTGGTCGACGGCGGGGGGAAGCTGCAGCGCACGCAGTGGTCGGCCAGCGCCGCTGGCGCGGCGAAGAACACGGCGATGACGGCGAGAAGAAGGAGGAGTGGTTTGCGCATGACAGAGATGTTTCCTTTCTGTTCCGGCCCCGCGTCTTGTCCCTCATGATTCACGGCCTTCCGCAGGGAAGGCTAGGGACATTTCGTGCGTTGGGGCGGCTCAGCAGTTCATCTCAATCAGGAGAGTCCTCTTGTCCTTGAAGAAGTGGGTTGTCTTTGCTGTGCTCGCGCTGCCCTCGCTCGCCTTTGCGCAGCATCCTTCACCTGCCGCGGCCGCGGCCCATGCGTATCCGTCGCACGAGCGGCGCGCCTTGACGGCGAACGTCGCGGAGTACACGTTCGACGTGCGCGTCGGGGACGGCGCGTTCGACGTCATCACGCTCCACCGCGTGGTGCAGGAAACGTCGCCGAACGTTCCGGCGCGCACCCGGGGCGCTGTGTTCCTCGCCGCGGGCGACATCTGGAATTTCCGCGCGGCCTTCCTCACCGGCGGGCATCCGCTGCCGGTGTTCCTCGCGGAGAACGGGATCGACGTGTGGGGGATCGACTATCGCTGGACGCGCGTTCCGGCCACCACGGCCGACACGTCGTTCATGGAGACCTGGGGTCTGGAGCAGGATGCCGCGGACCTCGGCTTCGCGCTGGGTGTGGCCCGTCATGCCCGGGCGATGACCGGCAGCGGTTTCGACAAGCTGTTCCTCCTCGGCTGGAGCCGCGGCGGCCAGATCGGCTACGCGTACCTGAACGGCGAGAGCCAGCTCCCGCCGGGACTGCGTCAGGTGCAGGGCTTCATCCCGGTGGACATCTATCTGAAGACGGACGACGCGCAGCTTCGCGCGTTCGCGTGTCAGCGGGAGCAGAACACCGAGGCGGCGATCGCCGCGGGGCAGTACGCGAATCCGACCGGCGGGCTGGTGGCGCTGCTCGGGACGCTGGCGGTCGCGGACCCGAACGGGGCTTCGTTCCTGAATCCGGCGCTGACGAACCGCCAGGCGGGCCTGCTGGTGGGCGAGGCGACGTTCGCGCTGCTGGGCGGCCTCGAGCCGGCGCCGTTCTATCACTTCACCGGCGGCGTGTTCGACGCGTTCGGCGCGCCGGCGGGGCTGTCGTATGCGAATGAGGCGGACCTGTTCGCGTTCGAGCAGGTGTCGGCGCCGTTCCAGCCGAACCGCGAGCTGGCGGACGCGGACGCGGCCGCGTGCGAGGCGACGGACGTGCTCTTCGACGATCACCTCGACGAGATCACGGTGCCGGTGCTCTACATCGGCGCGGCGGGCGGTTTCGGCGCGTACGGCGTGTACACGACGACGCTCCTCGGCAGCACGGACGTGACGTCGCTCGTAGTGAGCAAGGGCACGCCGCGCCTGTTCGACTACGGCCACGCCGACCTGTTCCTGGCGAACGACGCGCAGGAGCTGGTGTGGGAGCCGCTGCTGGACTGGATCACCGCGCGGTAAACTTCACCGCGACCTTGTTTTCCCCCGTGCGCACATTCACCACGATCGGCGCGGCTGTCACATCGGCAGCCGCGACGATCGACGCCGCCTCCTCTTCCGTGCGGTACGGCCAGAACTCGTAGCTGCCGGCGGGAATCTTCTGCAGGAGGGCTTCGCCGCCGCGGCCGGTCCCGAGATGCAGTCCCTGTTTCGCACTCAGCTCGTCGGCCACTTCGGACGGGATGAGCTCGCCGTTGTAGCGCATGAGCAGGGAGAAGGACGGCATCTCGCGGCCGTCGGTCGTCCGGGCGCGGATGAGCAGGGACGACGACGCGGGCGGCAGGTGGACGCGCATGCGGCCGCGCTGCTGGTCGCGCGCGACGCGCTGCACGCCGAAGGTGCCTTCCGCCGGGATGACGAAGAGGGTCGCGGCCTCGCCTTCCGGGACGGCGACGTTCGTGCGCCCGTCCTCGTCGGTCTTCGCGCGTGCGCGGACCTTCCCGTCGACGGCCACGAGGACCGTAGCGTCGCCGGCGGGGTCGTCGTTCGCGTCGATCACGACGAGGGGGACCGTGCGGCCGGGATCGAGGCGGACGTCGAGCTGGCGCAGCCGCGTGCTGCGGTCCAGAACGAAGGTCTCGGGCCCGGGCTCGAGGTGCTCCAGCGGATAGATGCGCACGATGTGCGTGCCGTCCTGGATCCCGGTGAAGTCGAACCGCCCCTCGCCGTCGGTCTTCGTGCTGACGTGCTGTTCGGATCCGTCGAGGTTCGATTGGAGCGCGACGGTCGCGGCGCTGACGGGCGCGCCGCTCTTCTGATCGCGCACGACGCCGCGGATGCGGCCGTCGGGAATGTCGACCACGAACCGCGGCGACGCGCCGTCGAGCTCGATCGAGCTCACGAAGGGCGTGGCCATCGCCGGCACGCGGATCGTGTAGCGGTACTTGCCGCGCTGCCACAGCGGCACGCGGAACGTGCCGTCCGGCTCGATCGCGACCGGCATGCGCCAGTCGAAGGTCTCGTTCTGCAGCACGACCGCGCCCGCGCCGACGGACGTGCCGCCGAGGGTGATGCGGCCGGTGAGCTCGAGCGGCTGGATGGAGATCGTCTTGCGGCGCGTGTCGGCCGCGCCGAGGGCGATCTTCGTCGAGTGCACTTCCGTCTTCGCCGGACCATGCAACACGATCTGGTACACGCCGGAGTCGAGGTCGGCAAAGCGCACGTGCCGGGTCGTGGCCGGGAGCGACTGGTGCGCGACCTCCTCCCACGAGTCGTTTTCTCCGGCGCGCAGCAGCTCGACTTCGAGCGGCTGCGGGGTGCCGCGGATCGTGGCCTCGATGATGCCGCGCGCGGCCGGCTGCGGCGTCGCGGCGAGGATCGTCAGAAGGATGAGCAGTGCTGGCATGGCAGGACCCTCCGAATCGTGTGCGTTGAGAGACGCGGGGGCCGTGGGGTCAGGGCGTGGATTCCGCGGCGGCCTGCGGCGCGACGAGTCTCGCGACGAGCGCTTCGTCCGGCGCGGGCGCCTCGTCGATCCGCTCGACCGAGGCGACCTGGTACTCGGTGGAGAGGGCGCTCACGGCCGACGCGTGGTTACACGGATCGCCGGGGAGGTAACAGGTCCGGTCCACGGGGTCTTCATAACAGTCGGTGCTGCCGATGAGCGTGCCCCAGATGCAGTACTGCCAGTCGGGCGCGGCGAACCGGCAGCGGGCGCAATGGCCCGCTTCGGCGGGAGCTGCGGTGAGGAGGACGACAGCGAAAGCGATGAGGAGAGGAATCGTGCGGTTCAGCATGAGAAAGATCCTTTCTTGATTGCCCGCGTCTCGCCCCGCATCATTCATTCATGTCCGGAGTCCGGCTAGAGACATTTCGTGCAGCTCATCCATAACGCTGGATGGGTGAACACCGAGCGGGCGTGAGGCGGTGTCCGCGTCGAGCCGCGAAGCTGCTCGTGCGCACGCACCGGGCAGGCTTCGCGTCCGGGGAGGCGCAGTTCCGCAGGCTCGCGCCGGAGTGACCGGAAGGGACCTAAGCGTCCGAGTCGCGGGGCGGCACGATCGGGACGTCGGCGCCGCGCCGTCGCGACCGTGTGCTGGTGGCACGCGAAGGCGCGCCGTCCATGGAGCCCCGGGCTGATGCCCCAATGGCGTTGACTTCAGGCGAGATCGGTCATTCGAGAGCCCTTCTCCCCGGCGAGGGGAGAAGGTGCCGAAGGCGGATGAGGGGTGAGCTCTCGCCCTAAGGGAACGCCCTTCTTGAGGGAAGCGATGTAAGGGTGCGGTGCAGGAGCGCGGAACTGCTGGGCGATCGCCGGATGCAGCACGCGGTGGCAACGTAGGAACACTCTTCAACGCGCAAACGCAGATTACGGGTGGTGCGACGATGGCTCAGTGGGGAAACGACGGGAGCGCGCCGAAGGCGGTTATCGTAGCCGGATGTCGTTCAAACGCGCCTGCCCGCTACGAGGGGAATCCTCCGCAATGAACCGCCAGCGATTGATTTTGGCAGTCGGCGTCGCGTTGAGTCTCGGGATGATCGGAAACTGCAGCGAACAAGAGAATGCCGCGGTGATCCGAACGACGCCCGGAGCAGGCGGAACGCCGAAGTACCAATGCCGGCAACCAAGGACAGTCGACGCAGCATCGGTGTGGCCCATCCCTCGAGATGCCGAGGTGACGACCAGTGGTGTTTACACGAAGCGCGTGCGACAGGGTGACGGTAGAACGCCGGTGGTTGGTTCGGGTCAGGTGTTGATGCTGTGCGTGACCTACTACGATCGAAACGGCGCAGTCGTGCAGCATGATCCGGTCGTCGTGCACGATATCGATCTACCGCCGAAAGAATGGCAAGAAGTCTTGACCCGCATGTCCGAGCGGGAGGTCCGCCGGTTCTGGATACCGCCTCGGGGCCACGTAAAAGATGTGGTCATCGGCGACTTCGAAATGGAACCCTACCCGTTGGCTGAAGACCCACGTCGGAAGCCGCCACGCTAGCCACTCGCAAGTGGAAAGCACGGGCCGCAGCCCATCGACGGAGATCCTCGATCGCGCACGGCGGAGATGATCGTTGCGGAGACCAACCTGGTCGCCTATCTCCTGATCGAGGAGACCAGACTGCGACGGCACGCGCCGTCTGGGAGAAGGACTCGCGCCGGATGCTGCCAACGCTCCAGCGAAGGGAGTTTAGGGATGTTCTCATCACTGCCGCGAGATGACATTCGCGGAGCGCCGGCATCCCTGCCGGCCGCTACGCCGGCTTTCAGCCGGCATCCTCCCTACGGTTCGGTGCGTGACTCACGCCGGCAGCGGGCGCAATGGCCCGCTTCGGCGGGAGCTGCGGTGAGGAGAACGACAGCGAAAGCGATGAGGAGAGGAATCGTGCGGTTCAGCATGAGACGCTGGCCGGCCGGTCCACCGGCGGCCCGCCGGTGCACACCGCACCCCCACGTACAAGCGTGACACGGCACTAGAATGTCACTCTCACGAACGGCGTCTTTCATCTTTCCGACCCGCACGCATGGCGCAACATTTCATCACCCGAGCGGTCCTTCAGGCCGCGCGCAGTTTGCCGCGCTACCCGAACCTGGACGTCATCGATCTCGCGTGCGGCCGCGGCGAGATTGCCGCGAGTCTCGCGAAGGACGGCTGCCCGGTGCGGGGCTCGCGCTTCCGCGCCGACGACTACGAGCTGGCCAGCGCAAAGCCGGTGTTCGATGGGTCGTTCGTCGTGGACGAAGGAGTGGACCTCGAGGCCAAGCTCCCGTATGAGTCGAGCTCGTTCGACGTCGTCATCCTCGCCGAAGTGATCGAGCATCTGGAGAGTCATCGCCCCATCGTGGCGGAGATCGGACGGATCCTCCGGCCAGGCGGCCATCTCATCCTGTCTACGCCGAACATCGCCCGGCTCCACTCACGGCTCCACTTCCTGCTGTCAGGCACGCACAAACTCATCCGCAGGCGCGTGGGCTGGGACATCCCGCCGGACGAGTTCTACGCCTACCACGCCAATCCCGTGGACTTCCCGGTCCTGCACACGCTGCTGTACCACGCCGGACTGCGCGTAACCGATCTCCGGTTCACGCGATTCAAGTGGGGGCATGCCTGGACCGCGCTGGCGTGGCCGTTCGTCGCGCTCGCCGTGACGCGCGAGACCTCGCACCGCCTCGAGAGCCCGCTGCACGCCGCGGGCGAGCGCGACCTGCGCCGCTGGATGCTTCACCCGGCCATGCTCTTCAGCGAGCAGTTGTTGCTCGTGGCGCGAAAGTAGTTGCCTGCGCCTGCGCCAGTTCGTGGCCCTAGCGCTTCTGCAGACCGGCGGGCATGACGGTGGCATCTGCATCGATGCCTAAGTCAGATGGTTCCGCCTCCGGCCGAAGTGGGATCCTTCTCTTTGACCATGATGTTGTCAAAGAGTTGATACGTGGTGCCACAGCCACGGCAATTGAATGACGATTGATTCTGTGCGCCACGCTTCATTATGTGTACACCGAGCCAGTTGTCGGCTTGGCATTTCGGACACTTCAGGTTTTCTTGCACTAACTTCCAGTGGGCGGTGGTGCCATCTACGCGCGTCACGTTATAGATGGCGCCACATTTAGTGTTTTTACATGCGGCGTATGGCCTTTCCTCTATGTCGGCCATTCTTCTGCCGATAGCGCGTCCGCAATCATCACACCGCTTTGTCGTGCGCATTTGAAAGCCGGTGATAATGATGCGATCACCTTCGAATCGTTCAAGGTGAGGCAGTGTTTTCATGAGCTTTGCACGAAGTCGCGTTACGTCGTGTGGGTGCCGGTCTACCCGCGCATGCAGGTAGAATCCAAGCCCATGATAGATTCGCCGAGCTAATTCTTTGCGCAGCCCTGTTTGCCGGCCTAGATCGTTCGTGAGGCGTCCTGGGACGCCGGGAGCCGGCGCGAGCCCGATACGGACGTGTCGATCGTATATCACTCCCGGATCAATCTCAGTGATCATGTCGATTATGTCAGCCGGCCGCCAGACCTCGCCTGAGAAGATGTTATCAGGCAGATCGTCCCGGTAATGTGGAATCAGCTCGTAGAAAAGGTGCTCGATGCAATATCGCAGTTCAAGCGCCGCGTATCGGAGCGCGTCTTCCGCACCTGAGCTGAGAAGTGCTCGAGCCTTGTCAAGATGTTCCATTGCCTGGCCATGAATGCTCATTGTGTTTGCCTTTTGGCGAGCATTGTAGGGCGGTGGCCCTATGTGCCGATGCCATGGCGGCTCGTTTAGCGGAAGCCGATGTCTAATCTTGACTCTGGCGGTCTGCCCACATTTTCGAGGTCGAGCCAGCGACACTCCGTGAGGCTCGTTGGCACGCGTAAAATACGCCTACAGTTTTCCGCGTTTGACGAGCTGAATCGTCGCAAGGACCGGCTCAGCCATATCCGCACCGTGAACGATCTCTGCGGCGATCTCGTCTCCGACGTGGAGCTGACCTAACGCGTATCGCTTACCCTGATAGAAGACCGGTGGCTCATTCAAGACGCTCTTATCAAGCTGTAGTCGGAGCACTTTGGTTTCGGTTCTCACGCAGATCGGGGAGCGGTCCATGCTATACATAGATCCTTGACGTTGATCGGGTGCGATGCCGAACCTGCATACCGCGACGTGCCCGTGAACTATGCCGGGTTGGGCATCTTCTTCAGCTAGGTGCTCCACCAGGTCTGGTCCGACCGCAGAACGAGCGGTCGGACCGAGATGCTTAGTTCCGTCAGCTGATCCTAGCGCTGTTACATGATCGCTCACCGTTGCTGTGGCGGATGCTGCGTCCGGCGCAGGCAGCGCTTGCGCCGCCGCCTTCCGTGAGGCGCTTGTTTGATTGGCGTCCGCGTTCATTCCTCGAGTGGATGGTGCAGGTTGCGGCAAGCCGACCGATGGCGAGTCATACGTTGAGGTCGCCAAGACGAGCGCTGGAACCTCCACAGCCTTGCTCGCGGCCGTGTTCGTGTCTCCGTTCTTGACGTCCCGCTGCTTTAGAAGCTCCCTGATTTCCGGGACTAAGAACGAGAGCACGGCTACGAGCAGTGCGAGCGCAGCTAGGCGCTCTTCCCGAGTCCATGACTTCTTCATGATTCATCGATTCTACCTTGTCCTATTTCCGAGTCTTGGCTCACTTGGGAGTTCCTTCTGATTTGTCAAAAGTCGCGACGGGGATGGCCCTCTTATGCACTACTCATCTCCATCGGGTCTCTCCCTCACTCTCCCGCCGCCCCCGCCCTCCACTTCCGCAGCCTCTTCATCGCCCGCCCCACCAACCGCCGCACCCCCGCCACGCTCATCCCCAGCGTCTCGGCGATCTCCCCGTAACCCTTCCCATCGCGGAACAGCATCTCCAGCGCTGTGCGCGCGGCGGGAGTGAGCGTATCCAGGGCGGCGCGGGTGTGGAGGACGTCGAGGAGGTACGGGCCGGGGTCGGGAGCCGGGTCGATTCCGCGCAGCCGCCTGCGCAGCTCCGCTTTGAACAGGATGCGCTTCAGGAGAAAGCGGCGGGTCTGTTTGGCGGACGTCCGGAGGCGCGCGTAGTCCTGCAGCGCCTCGTGCACGATCATGTCGACCACGGAGGGGGAGAGGCCATCCCGCAGGAGCGCGGCGCCGGCGATGTTGCTCGTCCGGTGGGCGAGGGTGGTCTCGTCGCCGGCATCCGGCGCGTGGGCCTCCTCGGCGGGCGGGAGGGGCGGGGCTTCCGGATCGTCGCGGTCGATGCTCATGTCACCGTCCGACTCCTAAAGGGGTCTTGCAGAGGCAAAAAAAACGAGACGGCGTTCGCATCGCGATCAGTCCAGCAGCGGGTAGTGAAAGGCCTGTACGAACGCGGCGTCGTCGCGGAAGGCGGCGAGGGTCTCGGGCTCGATGGCGGCGGAGAGCAGGTCGGCGATGTAGTCGTCGATGGGGCGGGGATGGGCGGAGCACGCACGGGCGGCCTGATGCTCCATGGCGCGGATGACGAAGATGGGGACGCGCCAGCGCACGGGTGCCGGGCGGAACTGGGCGGGGATGACGTGGCCGGCCTCGGGGCCGAGGGAGTCGAGGATCGCGATGCGCGGCCAGGCGTCGAAGAGCAGCGCGGCGGCTTCGCTCCAGGGGATGCCGGCGTCGGGATGGTGGCCACCCTCCTCCTGGAGGATTGCGCGTGCGGCGTCGCGGGAGACGCCGAGGAGGGAGGCGAGGCGGGCCAGGGGGATGCGTGCGCGCGGATCGGTCCGGAAGAACCGGGTCAGCGATTCCGGGCTGGGGAATTGGGGGATGGCGGGCTCGATCGGCATGGCGCGTTTCGGCGTCTGTTGTAAGCCGCGCGGGCCGTGCGTCCGCATCGCATTTCTTAAGGGTTGCGGGGAAACGGGCCTCTCATTTTCTGACCGTGCGGGGTTTTTGTCGGTCTTTGCGGAGGGGATCTCTCATTTCTTAAACTCAACGCCATCATGGGTAGGAAACCTGGAGCAGCCATCACTCCTGAAGAAGAGAGCGACGTGGAGGAGCCTTGCGAAGGAGTGCGAACGTCTTCGCCGCCGGGGGGCGGCGACGCGCTCGCGTTCGAGGAGGCGTATTTGCGGTTTGCCCCACTGCTGCGAAAGATCGCGGTTCGCAAGTTCCACATCCCGCGGGCGGACGCGGAGACGCTGGTGCACGACATCTTCGCCACGTACCTGATGCACGCGTCGTCGGTGCGCAACCTGGAGCCGTACCTCATCGGCGCGATCTGCAACGCCTCGCGGCACTACCTGCGCCGGCGCGACGCGGCGGACGCGCTGTTCTGCGACGAGACGCCGTGCATGGCCACGCCGGACGACGAGCTGCTGCGCGAGGTGGACCGGAAGCTCCTGCTGTCGCGCGCGCTGGCGGGCATCGGGGAGCGCTGCCGCGACCTGTTGCACCGCTATTACCTGCGCGGGGAGACGACGCAGGCCATCGCCGACGACATCCGGTCGACGCCGGGCTCCGTGCTGGTGTTCCTCCACCAATGCCGCAAGCGCGCGAGGGCCGCGCTCGATCAATCTTCAGGAGGCCGCTGAATGGCACACATCGGAAAAGAGGAGCTCGCGGTCTACGCCGCCGATCCCGACGCGATCGACGCCGCCCGCTGCGTGGAGATCGAACGGGAGATCGCGGCGTGTGCGGAGTGCCGGACGACGTTCGAGTTCCTGGCCGTCGCCGACGACGAACTGTCGGACCCGGACGTCTGGGAGCCGCTCACCGGCTCGCAGACGCTCGATTCCATGCGGGCGCATGGCGCGCGCATCGCCGCCGAGGACGAAGAAGCGGCCGCTCTCGTGCAGCCGCTGCTCGATGCCCCGGTGCTGGCGGCCTGGTGGCCGTTCCGTTCGAAGCGCTACCTGACCGGCGGCGTCGTGCGAAAGCTGCTGGCCCATGCCGCGACGTTGCACGAGCGCGAGCCGCGCGAAGCGCTGATCTTCGCGGACGCCGCCATCACGGTCGCCCACGCCTTGCCGGACGATGCGTACGTGGCCAAGGCCGTGTACGAGTTGCGCGGAAGTGCGTGGAAGGAGCGGGCGAACGCGCTGCGATTCCTCGGGCGCTATGACGAAGGGCTGGAGTCGCTGCAGCGCGCGGAGCGTGCCTATCAAAAACTAACGTTTCCAGCATTCGGCCTCGCGTCAGTGGCGTACCTGCGAGCCGGCATTCTCTTGGAGCAGCAGAGATACGGCGAGGCAACCGAAGCGGCAGTGATCGCGGAACGAGCGTTCTGCTCGCTCAGTGACGCGGAGCGCCAGATGGGTGCACTGCATTTACGCGCGTACATTGCGTTCGAGCTTCGACAGTTCGAGACGGCGATCCAACTGTTCCGCCGCGTCTCTGAGTACGGCGAAGAGCGTAACGATGCGCTGTGGATCGCGCGTGCTGCACAGGCGCTCGGCAACTGCTATCTCGATGCGCAAAATGCTGCGGAGGCCAGCATGCAGTTCCACACAGCCCTTACGCTCTTCCGCGAGCTCGGCCAGCGGACTGAAATCATCCGCACCGAGTGGGGCGTAGCCCGCCTGATCATGCACGGAGGCAACCTCGATGAAGCCATTCGACGGCTGCGCGCAGTGGTTGCCGGACTGATCTCCACGGGCATGGTCACGGATGCCGCACTTGCCGGTCTCGATCTCACCGAGATTCTCCTGTCGAGGGAGCAGATGCGCCAGATCGTCGCGCTGACGAAGCACCTCTTCACCGTGTTCATCAAGGCGGGGATGCTCACCGGTGCGCTCACGGCCATTGCGTACCTGAAAGAAGCCGCCGAGTCAGGCCGTCTCACGAATGCGGACGTGGCGGCAGTTCGAAGCTTCCTTCGTCGTGCGGAGCGCCAACCCGCACTTTTGTTCGTTCCACCACCGGCCACTCCTTAAGACTTTTCCCGTACCGGTCACCCTCCTTCTTCGAGGGGCCCTTCCCAAGCCGGCATCACGCTGGTACGAAGGAGGGGATTATGCGAAGTGTCTTTTTGATGGGGCGGAGCTTTGCCCTCGTTGCGACCCTAGTCCTCGTCGGCCCCGCGGTGTTCGCGCAGGATCTGCCCGGGGGACGGATCGGCGGGCCCCCCGGCATTGCGGCGCAGGGGCGCATCGGCTGGCCTCCTGGGGCACCCGCCGAAGACGAGGAGGAGCAAGGCCGCATCAGCATCCCTCCTGGCGCGCCCGCCGACCCGGCGACCCAGGGCCGTATCAGCATCGGGCCCGGCTCACCAGCCGCGGAGGGACAAAGCCTCTGGAGCCGACTCATGACATGGCTCCTGTGGTTCGCGTAAACAACGCCGTACGGGTGGGTCCGCGCCGGACCCACCCGCCAACAATCTGACGCTTTCTCCGCCCGAGGCGGGTAGGGACAGGGTCTGCTCCGCCACTCCCTGAGTGAGCGCAGCCATGACCACTTCTTTTTTTGCCGCGACCGGCCGCCGCCCGCGCATCCTCACCCACGTCCACCGCCAGCGCCTGGAGCGCTCCTCGGACCACTATCTCCAATTGTGCTACCGGCAGAAGACGGCCGTGCGCGCGTCCGAGCTCGCGTCTTTTCTGAACGTTACGCCCGAGTACCTCAGCGGCCTGGCCCGGCGGCTCACCGGCCAGACCCTCCGCGACTTCCTCCGCGCCAAGCAGCTCCAGTATGCCGAGCAGCTCCTCCGGGTGACGCCCCTCCCGGTCGACGAGATTGCCCTCTGCAGCGGCTTCGGCACGCCCGGCACCTTCTACCGCTGCTTCTACGCGAAGCACGCCATGACGCCGGGGGCGTTCCGGGAGCTGAAGAAATGAGAGAGGAATCGCGCCGGGCAGACGTCCAGTCGTGAGTCTGGACGTTCAATCGTGATTTCAGATGTTCAGACGTGATTTTGGATGTTCAGTCGTGACTTTCGACGTTCAGTCGTGACTTCTGAATGTTCAGTCGTGATTTCCGATGTCCAGACGTGACTTTCGGATGTTCAGTCGTGACTTTTGAATGTTCAGACGTGATTTCGAATGTTCAGTCGTGACTTTCGGACGTTCAGTCGTGATTCTGGACGTTCAGTCGTGATTTCAGACGTTCAGTCGTGATTTCGGATGTTCAGTTGTGATTTCGGATGTCGAGTTGTCATTTTTGACCATCGACTTCAGGCCGGGCGCCGGCTCTTGCGGCGGCGCCGCGCCATCACCCGCGCCAGGCTCTCGATGCCGGGCGTGCTCGCGGCGGGCTGGCCCGAGGATGGGGGCGCCT
Organism: Thermoanaerobaculia bacterium; assembly: GCA_036375075.1. Taxonomy (GTDB): domain Bacteria; phylum Acidobacteriota; class Thermoanaerobaculia; order Gp7-AA8; family Gp7-AA8; genus QHVT01. Next base: position 82,303 of record DASUSN010000078.1, read on the forward strand.
TGATGACCGGGGCGAGCAGCTCGGCCACCGGGCCGGCCACCCGTTTCAGCTCGGCGCCGACGGCCGCGGTCTGCTCCACGATCCGGTCCACCGCCTGGAGCGCCTCGGCGGCGGCGACGAGCATGCGAAAGTCCGAGGTCGCCGCGCCCACGCGCAGGCCGCCGATCCGGATGTCCGTCATCCCGTAGGCGTTGGCCAGCTTCACGAGCAGCTCGAGGGAGATGTTGTCGTCTCCCTTCTCGAGGGCAGCCAGCCGCGACCGGCTCACGCCGGCCAGGGCCGACGCCGCATCCAGGGTCAGCCCGAGCTGCTGACGTTGCAGGCGCATCAGGGCGGGTAGAGGCTCGAACATGGTCGCTCGCTTTCTGCCGATCCGGCATTAAGGATGGAGGCATTATACAGGAAGATGCGGCCGTCATAGCCGGGCTGTCGGACCGGCAGTCGTGACGGTATTGTAGACAGGCCCTTGACATTTTGGCGGACTGAACGCAGATTGGTGACGTTCCGGTTCACAAACGACTCTTGCAGGTGTCCATTGCCCGCCGCGTTTCGGCCGAGGCGGGGGCGGGTAACGATCTGATGCACTGCTGTGGGTGCGCGTCGCGCTCACGGCCGTGAGAAAGGAAACGTGTGTCCCCATGGCCGTCATTACGGTCACTACCGAACCCGTCATCGATATCCAGACCCATACCCCCACGTTCTACGACAAGCTCGCGGGCGATCTCATGCCGGTCCTCGACCAGATCACCGGGGTCATCCCGAAGATGGACGAGTCCGAAGCCGTCACGGCGAAGAGCGTCCGGTCGGGGTTGTTCGCCTCGGACGCCTTCTGCGCCGATGCGATCGACGCCGTCGAGCAGATCGCGGAGCTGGCGGCGTCCAAGAGGCTCGACCCCGTCCTGGGCCGCAACCAGCTGCAGTTCCTCATCGCGTTCCGCCCCGTGGAGCACAAGCTCACGGCGGTGGCGCGGCGGGTCACGCACGCCCTTCGCGCCGTGAAGTCGGATCTGGCCATGAGATCGCTCCAGGTCTACCGGCTCGCCCAGGGGCTGGCCAGCGATGAGCGCAGTCCGGGCGTCAGCGCTCACGTGGAAGCGATGAAGCGCGACCTCGGGCGGAGGGTCGCGACGAAGGCCGTGCGCGATCAGCGCAGGGCCGAGCGGTTCGAAGCCGCCGTCCAGGCCGAGGTCGAGAAACGGGTGCAGGCCGCCGTCGAGCAGCGCCTGAGGGAGGTGAAAGCCGCGTAACGCCGCGTAGACAACGGACGGGCCGCGTTAGCACCGCGGCCCGTACCTGACACGCGCCCCCCTGTCTGCGAGACGAAAGGCAGCCATGTCATGAACACCATACCGCACGTCGTCTGCGGCGTCATCCCGTTCCACATCCTGGAGCGGGTGGCCGGGCAGACCACGATCGAGGCGAGTGCGAACGCCCGCGCGACGCTCGAGCACATGCGCGAGCTCGCGACCGGAAACGCGCACACGCTGCTCCCCGCCGGCGGGGAAGCCGCGCCGCACGGCGAGCGCCGCCGCGTCTACGACGCACGGCACTCGTTCGAGCTGCCCGCCGACTTCGCGCGCGCGACCATCGACCTCGCCGGAGAGATGTACGGGCGAGGCAGCGAGATCCAGCGCAAGGTCATCGCCGCCCTGGCCGCCGTCGGTCTGCACGATTCCGTTCCCTTCAGTTCCGAGTTGCGGCGCCCGAGCGCCGTTCATCCATGACCTTCAACCGAAAGGAGAACCTTTCCCATGACTACCATGCAGAAGCTCGCGTCCCTGATCGACTTCAAGACCAAACGCCGCATCAACGCCTCGGTCCGCGAGACGCTGGCGTCGCTCGAAAACGAGAACACGCTCATCGCGGAGTCCCCCAACGTCCTGTTCCAGCGCGTGCTGTCGGTGTTCGGCGGCCTCAAGCCGATGCTCGCGTTCCTGACCACCTTCCCGATCCTGCCGCCGACGTGGCGCAAGGGCCTGACGGCGTTCGTCCAGGCGCTCGACGCACTGGCGGTGTTCGGCCCGCAGGTGACCGTCCACTTCAAGGCGGGGAAGGACCTGTAACCAATTGTTAGGCCGGTGGGGCGCGTTTTCGGGCGCGTCCCACCCTTTGCCCGCTTGCGTTCATCGCTCCGGAGGCGGAACATGGAGGCGAGAGACGGTTCCTCGGGTTCCTCGGAGTTCCTCGGAGTTCCTCGGCGACCTGAGGACCTCCGAGGAACCCCGAGGAACTCCGAGGAACCCGAGGAACCGCTTTACCATGACCATCGACCACGAGCAGCCCCAGCCATCGAGCCGCCCGGCGCCGCAGCCCGGGGCCGCGGACGAGGTCCGTCTGGTCCAGTGGGCGGCCAACGTCGGCGGCGCCATGTTGCTGGCGGACGGCCTGGCCCGCGCCGTCGTGCAGACCATCCTGCGGGACGCTCTGCACGACTACGCGAACTGGCGGGGGGCGGTCGGGAATCCCTGCCTGTTCGTCGCGAAGCGGATCCTGCGCAAGGCGGAGCTGTACCGGAGGCTGCGGGGGATCGAGCCGTCCGCCGGCTCCGAGGGGCGGGCGTTGCGGCTGCTCGGTCTGGCCCACACGGCGGCGGCGGTGGAGACGCTCCCGCCCACCGCGCGCCGGGCGCTGGAAATGCTGTTGGACGGCGACGGGACGTTCGAAGAGATCGGCGAGGCGCTCGACCTGAGCGTGGCCGGGGTGCGCGGGCTCATCTCGCGCGCTCTGGAGAAGCTCGAGCAATGGCGCCCGGAGGTACGGAAGTGAAGGACCTGCTGCACGACGCCGACGAACGGCTGCTGCGCGTCTTGCGCGATCCGCTGCTCTGGGATCCGCCGGAGCTGGTCAGCCGCGAGGAGGTCGAGACCATCTTCGCGGCCGTCGAGAAGGAAGACGCGGACGCCGACGCCTTGTGCCGGAGGCTCCTGACCGGCTCGGCCCTGCAGTGGGCCGACCGCGTGCGCGACACGCCCGGCACGCGCACGGTGGGGATGGTCCGGCAGCTCCTCAAGCGGATGCCCGCGATGGTCGAGCGCCGTCCGGCGGACGCGCTGCAGCTCACGTCTCTGGCCATCGCCATCGCGGAGGCAATCAATCCGCAGTCCTACTGGCCGGATCACGTCCTGCTCGCGCGCGGCCAGGCTCTGCGCGATCACGCCTACGTGTTGTCGTTCCTCGGCCGGTATGCGGACTCGCTGAAGGTGGCCGAGCAGGCCGAGCGCACGTTCGCGCAGGTGCCGGACGCGGACGTGGATGTCGCGCGTCTGGCGCTGGTGAAGGCGTCCGCGCTGCGCATGCAGAACCGCGGCGAGGAGGCGATCGCGCTGGCGCGGCAGGCCGCGCAGACGTTCCTCGACTACGAGGACCGCTCGCGCTACGTGAACGCGCGGATCACCGAGGCGGCCATGCTGTATTACAGCGGCGCGGTGGAGCGGGCGCTGGAGGTGTGGACGTCGGTGAAGGACGATCCCGGCCTGGACGCGCTCGGCGAGCTGCGCATCACCCACAACATCGCCGCCTGCCTCTCCGACCTCGGCCGGCACGCCGAAGCGGTGGACTCGTTCGCGCGCTGCGTGTCGGAGTTCGCGCTGCTCGATCTGCCGACCGAGCGGACCCGCAGCCGCTGGTACCTCGGCAACGCCCTCGTCGGCACGGCGCGGCCGCGCCAGGGCATCGCCGCGCTGCGCCTGGCCTGGGACGAGTTCAACGACCTCGGCCTCCCGGTCGACGCGGCCCTGGCGGCGCTCGATCTCGCCGACGCGCTCGTGGCGAACCAGCAGCCCGGCCAGGTCCCGATGATCTGCCGCGAAGTGATCGCCCAACTGACCGAAGCCGGCCTGGCCATGCAGGCCATCCCGGCGCTGTCGCTGCTGCGCGAGGCGGCGGCGATGGGAAGGGTGTCGCGGGGGCTGATCCGGGACACGCACGCGAAGGTCAAACGGGCGGGCCGGGGCGGGGACGCGAGGCTCGCGCTGGCGAACGACCGGCGCGTGTAAGAGACGCGGTGAAGGAGCGCCGGCGTCCCCGCCGGCTGGCCGGGCGGCGTCCCGCCGCCCGCGCGCTCGGGAGGACGGAGCCTCTCGCGTGGTGCCACGCTCCCCCTCCCGCCCAGGTGGCGGCGCGGGACGCCGCCACGACAGCCGGCGGGACGCCGGCGCTCCGGGACGTCGTTACTTCTGCTTCGCGATCCAGGCGTCGATGTTGGACTCCAGGACGCTCAGCGGCACGGAGCCGCTGCCGAGGACCACGTCGTGGAACTCGCGGACGTCGAACTTCGGGCCCAACGCCGTCTCGGCGCGGCGGCGGAGCTCTTTGATCTTCAGCTCGCCCAGCTTGTACGCGAGGGCCTGGGCGGGCCAGGAGATGTAGCGGTCGACTTCCGTGGTCACCTCGTGGATGGGCAGGGCGGTGCGGGTGGCCATGTAGTCGATGGCCTGCTGGCGGGTCCAGCCCATGGAGTGGAGGCCGGTGTCGACGACGAGGCGGCAGGCGCGCCACATCTCGTAAGTCAGGCGGCCGAAGTTGTCGTAGGGGTCGGTGTAGAAGGCCGCCTCGACGCCGAGCCATTCGGAGTAGAGGCCCCAGCCTTCGCCGAAGGCGGAGATGTAGGAGAAGCGGCGGAAGTTGGGCAGGTTCTCGAGCTCGCGGCTGAGGGCGACCTGCAGGTGGTGTCCGGGCACGGCCTCGTGCAGGGTGAGGGCGGGGAGGTTGTAGAGGGGCCGGTTCTCGAGCTTGTACGTGTTGACCCAGTAGATGCCGGGCTGGGTGCTGCCCTGGGGCGCGTTGACGTAGCGGCCGCTCGTGTATTTGGGGGCGATGTCGTCGGGCACCGGCTCGACGGTGTAGGGGAGCCGCGGGAGGGTCTTGAAGAGCGAGGGGAGCTTGCCGTCGATGCGCTTGGCCAGGCGCGACGCGCGCGCGAGCAGCTCCTCGGGGGTCTTCGCGTAGAAGCGCGGGTCGGTGCGCAGAAACTGGAGGAAGGCGGCGAAGTCGCCCTGGAAGCCGACCTGTTTCATGACCGCGCTCATCTCGCCGCTGATGCGCTCGACCTCGCGCAGGCCGGTCTTGTGGATCTCCTCGGGCGTCAGGTCGAGGGTGGTGAACTCGCGGATCTTGTGCTGGTAGTACTCGCGTCCCTTCGGCATCTCGTAGGCGCCGAGGGTGGTACGGGCGCCGGGGAGGTACTCCTTGCGGAAGAAGTCCAGGAAGTCGGAGTAGCCGGAGATCGCCGCGGCGACCGCAGCCTGTCCCTCGGCCCGCAGCCGCTGGTGCTCGGCGGCGGGCACGGAGGCGGGGAAGGCCGCGAAGGGCGCCCAGAAGACGCTCTTCGCCGGGCTGTCGACGACATGCGCGGCGATGGTGGTGTCGTAGCCGTCGAGGGTCGCGCGGGGGATGCTCATGCCGCGCTTGAGACCCGCGCGCATGTGGGAGATCTGCTGTTTCACGTACGCCGGCCAGGCCCGCAGGCGGGCGATGTAGTTGTCGTAGTCCTTCACCGTGGCCAGGGGGACGTCCTGGGGCAGGCGGGAGAAGGAGCTGTGGAAGCCGGAGTCGGCGTTGAAGGGGAGCTGGTAGTCGCCGAGCTCGTAGTTGCCGACGGCGACGGTGAGCTGGCGGCGGAACTCGTCGTAGTTCACGGCCTCGAACGGCGGGAGCTTGGCGCGGTCGATCGCGGCCAGCTCGGCGAGGGCGCTCTTCGCGAACCGGTACTGGCGCTCGAGGTCCGCCGGCCCGATGGCGGGGAGGCGGTCGCCGTACTCGTGACGGCCGACCGAGGTGGCGAAGAGGGGGTCTTCCTCGAGCTGGAATTCCCAGGTGCGGTCGAACAGCGCGTGCAGTCTGGCGACGTCATCAGCAAGAACGGGGAGGGCGAGAAACGCGAGCAGGGCCAGCAGTCGTCTCATGACGGGCGCAGCTTAGCGTGCGGACCGGGCCTTGCACATATTTCTGAGCATGAGAAAGAAATTCGCCGCACTGATCGCGCTGGCCCTGCTGGGCCTCCCCATCAGTGCAAATGCTTTGGAAACGGATGAGCTGATCGCCCTCACGGCGATGCCGCTCGTCGTGGCGGCCGCGGCGGAACTGACCGACGTGCCGACCAGCGAGCTGATGAACGTCGTCAGCACGCTCAACAATGCGCAGGTGCGGCCTACGCAGTTCGTGGAGGTCGTGCGCTACGCGCCGATCGCGATCGTCTCGCCGGCCGAGCCGCGGTTCACCACTTATGTGACGACCGAGTACGCCCGCGGGGTCGTGGGCGAGCCCCTCGCGCTGTCGATCGCGGACCAGTATCCGGCGTACGGGGTCGAGGAGGAGATCCACATCGTCGATCCGCCGGTGGTGACGTACGTGGAGCGGCGGGAGTATCTGCCGCAGGTGGTGGTGACGCGGTTCGAGCCGCAGCCGTTCGACCCGCTCGCGCTCGTGGCCATGCCGCTGGCGGTGGCCGCGGTCTCGGAGGTGACGGACGTGCCGGCGGGCGATCTGATCAGCTTCATCACCGCGCTGAACCGCGCGCGGATGCCCGCGCCGCAGTTCGTGGAGGTGGTGCGCTACTCGCCGGTGGTCCTGGTCGATACGACCGAGCGCCCGCTGTTCCTGCGCTACGTCACGACCGAGATCGACCGCGGCGTGATCGGCCGGCCTCTGGCGTTCGCGCTGGCGGACCGGATTGGCATTGAGGACCTGGTCGACGACATCGGCGAGCCGCGGATCGTCTTCGACCGCGATTTCGATGACGACAGGGACGTCTTCCTGCCGGCGGTGGTGACGACCCGCGTTGCCACGATGCGCGCGCATCCGCACGGCGGGCCTCCGGGCCAGTTGAAGAAGGAGCGGGGGCTGCAGACGGGTGCGGAGGTCGTGCACGGCACGCCGCGCCGCTCCTCGGCGCAGCGCAGCACCGCGCGCGTCGCGCGGGATCGCGACGACGACCGTAAGGCGCCGAAGAAGGCGAAGGTTCGCCAGGTTCGGAGCGACGGCGACCGCGGCAAGGCCCGCGTCACGCGCAACGTCAGCGGCGGCAAAGACCGCGGGCCGCGCGTGAAAGCCGAGCGCGTGAAACCGTCGCAGGTGAGCCGGCCGTCGAAGTCGAACGGAGGAGGAAAGTCGCGCGTAGCGAAGCCGCAGGGGTCGAAGGGCCACGGCGGCGGCGGCGGTGGCGGCGGTAAGGGCCACGGCGGCGGCAACTCCGGCGGCGGCAAGGGCAAGGGGAAAGGGAAAGGATGACGATGAAAAGCACGATGGCACTTTCACTGGTCGTGCTGCTGGCGTTCGCGTGCGGCGGCAATGACAACCGGGTTTCGTCGAAGGCGGAGCCTGCCTCTTCGCAGACGCAGGTCGCGACCAACGCCGCCCCGGCGTCGCTGACGCCCGAGGAGCTCGGCGAGCTCGGGGCGAAGATCCGCAAGACGCCGGAGAAGGCGAACGAGATCCTGCGCGACCGCGGACTCACGGAGAAGACGTTCGAGACCGAGATCCGCAAGGTGACGGAGGATCCGGAAGCCTCGAAGCGCTACGCGGCGGCGTACAAGCGGGCAGGATAAAGGCGGTTCCTCGGGTTCCTCGGAGTTCCTCGGGTTCCTCGGAGGGGTGTCACCCCCCCGAGGAACTCCGAGGAACCGAGGAACTCCGAGGAACTCGGTTAGCGTTCGCACATTGCCGCGGCGGCTCGTGCTTCGCGAAGGATCGCGCGTGAGCCGTCCGGCAGGTGGCGCTCGGCCAGGGGCCAGATGCCGTCGGGGCCCGCGAGCACGAGCTCGCGGATGGCGCCTGGATCCGCCGCGAGCCAGAGCGCGACCGGGAGCGCGCCCCATTTGCGGTCGAAGCGTCCCATCGAGAGATCGGCCAGGAGCTTCGCCGCGTCCTCGTCGGACGCGCAGGCCAGGGCCGCGAGCCTGGCGACCATCCGCGGCTCGATCTCCGCGTTCGTGACGCCGCGCCACTTCTCCGACAGCGAGTAGTAGTTCCCCAGGCCCTCGGTCCACATGCCGAGGAGGGCGGCGCGCAGGGGCGTGCTGGCGGCGTAGGGATGCTCGCGCAGCCACGCCTTCTGCAGGAGGTGCGTGTACTCGTGGCGGAAGAAGCGGTCGATGCGGCCCGCGTTCTCCGCGAGCGTGGCGTCGCCGTACTCCGCGTGCAGGCGCGCGACGTCGAAGCCGATGGTCGTTGCGTCGTGCGTGAAGGCGTCCTGCCCGCCGCCGTTGCCGACGACGATCGTGGCGAGGGCCGGGGCGGGGATGGGGGCGTAGTTGGCCGCGAGCGCCGGAATCTCCGACTCCCATTGCGTGGCGCGTTGGCGGATGAGCGTCGCCCATGCGCGCTGGGCGTCGGTCGTCTGCGCCGAAGCCACCGCCTCCGGGCCGGACAGCTTGTGAATCATGCGCTGCCAGAGGTCCGTGTCTTCGACGACGCGCAGGCGCGGCTCGGCCGCGACGGAAACGGCGAGGAAAAGCAGCACCAGCACAGCGCGCATCACGCGATTCTAGCGAAGCGCCGAGGAGCGCCGGCGTCCCGCCGGCGCTCCGTCAGGCGGCGCTCCTTTCAGCCCGGGTAGCCCGCGGTGGTGTCGCGGCGGAAGAGGCGGCGGCCGAGGGTGAAGCGGCGCTGGAGGGCGACCAGGGCGAAGAAGATGTTGTTGAGGAGGCGCGTGCGCAGGCTCGCGTCCCACCGTCCGGCGAGGATCGTGACCACGGCGCGGAAGAGCTGCTGCGGCGGCTCGGGGCTGAAGAAGAGGTCGCGGAACTGCGGCGTATAGAAGCCGATGACGAAGCGGCGGAAGGTCTGGAAGCGCTTGCGCTGGCGGCGGGAGAACGCCGCGAACGAGCTCGCGGAGAAGTCGTCGCGCTTCCGCGCGCGGTCGAGCTCCGTGGCCGCCTCGATGCCCGACTCCATGGCGATGGAGACGCCGGTGGAGAAGACGGGGTCGAGGAAGGAGCCGGCGTCGCCCGCGAGGATCCAGCGGTCGCCGGCGTACGTCGAGGCGCTGTACGAGAAGTCTTTCTCGACGCGCACGGGCCACTCGCGCTTCGCGCCGCGCATCAGCTCCGCGACGACGGGCGTGTCCGCGAGCGCGCGCTCGAGCCGCTCTTCGTTCGTCCCCTCGGGCATCTGCAGGAAGAGCGTCCGCGGCAGGACGACGCCGACGCTCATCAACTCGTCGGAGATGGGGATCATCCAGAACCAGCCGGAGTCGTTGCGGGCGACGATGCGGATGTCGTTGGGGCAGCCGTCGGGAAGCCGGGGGACGTTGCTGTAGTGGGAGAAGATGGCGATGTTGGCGAGGAGGGGCTCGTCGGTGCGCAGGTTGTACTTGCGGGCGATCAGGCCGTTGCGGCCGGTGGCGTCGACCATGGCCCGGACGCGCACGCGGCTGGCGGTGCCGTTGGCGATGTCGAGGATCGCGGCGTCGGGCGCGAACTCGCAGGCGGTGACGCGGACGCCTTCGCGCACGTCGACGCCGAGCTCTTTCGCGCGCTCGAGGAGGATGCGGTCGAACTCCGCGCGCGGCACCTGATACGTCTGCGGCCGCCGCACCTCGGTCACGTCGGCGAAGTTCACCCCTCGTCCGCTCTGGCCGTCGTGGGTGAAGAGCCGCGCGCCCCACTTCTCGGGAAAGCCGGCCGCGGCGATCGTCTCGGCCACGCCGAGGGCGGCGAAGTGGTCGTTGGCGGTGGCGAGGAGGGACTCGCCGATGTGGAAGCGGGGAAACGTGTCGCGCTCGAAGAGGACGACGGAGTGCCCGCGCTGGGCGAGGGTGATGGCCGCCGAGCAGCCCGCGGGCCCGCCGCCGGCAACGGCGAAGTCGAAGTCGTAGGTGGGGGTCATGCGTTTCGGGAGGCTAGCATACGGGGGAGTTCCTCGGGTTCCTCGGAGTTCCTCGGGGTTCCTCGGGGGTGCTCGGAGCTCCTCTGCGCGATTGGCCGAGGAACTCCGAGGAACCCGAGGAACTCCGAGGAACTGGAGGGTCGTGCGCGTCACGAATTTCTCCGTCGCGTTACTCAGTTGCGGAGGGAGTCGACATGCAATTACCCACGATGGAATCGGACGTCCTGCTGGCGAGCGAGGGGGACGAGGCGGCGTTCCGGCGGCTGGTCGATGGCTCGGCGAACACGGTGTGCTCGATCGCGCTGGCGATCGTCCGGAACGTGCACGCGAGCGAGGACATCGCGCAGGAGGTGTTCCTGGCGGCGTGGACGAACCTGAAGAAGCTGCGGAATCCGGCGAGCTTTCTGCCGTGGCTGCGGCAGGTGACGCGGAATCAGGCGCATCTGTGGCAGCGGGCGCACGGCCGCGAGCTGGCGGACGACGCCAGGCTGGCCTCGGCGCTGGACGCGCGTCCGTCCGCGGCGGACCATCTGCTCGCGGATGAGGAGCGCCGGGTCCTGGGCGAGGCGCTGGACCGGCTGCCGGACGACGCGCGGGAGGTGCTGATCCTCTATTACCGCGAGGAGAGCTCCGCCCGTCAGGTGGCGCTGCTCCTCGGCATCAGCGAGGAGGCGGTGCGCCAGCGTCTGTCGCGCGCGCGGGCGTTGTTGCGCGAAGAGGTGCTGAACCGCTTCGCCGCGACGGTGACGCGCACGGCGCCGGGAACGGCGTTCGGGAACATGGTCGCCGCGGCGCTGGTGATGTCGGCGCCGGCGGCGTCGATGGCCGCCGCGGGGGCCACCGCGGCCACGATCGGCAAAGCCGTTTTCCTCGGCGGCGCGCTCGGGTGGGCGGGGGTGTTGATGGGGATGCACTATCTCGAGCCGGTGTTCGACGAGCGGGAAGGGCGCGAGCTGCGGCGGTTCCGGAACACGGTGCTGGCGGTGGTGACGGTGGGGTGTGTGGCGGTGGCGCTGAGTCTGGAGTCGGCGCTGCGGTTGTTGGTCGCGGTGCAGACGCTGTATGTGGTCATCGGGTATCTGTATCTGGTGAAGCTGCCGCGCATCCTGGAGCGGCGGATGGAGTGGGAGAAGTCGGTGAACCCGGAGATCGCGAAGCAGAACCGCCGGCAGTGGATGTGGGCCACGATCGGCCGCGCCGCCGGCGCCGCCCTCGGCGGCGCGGTGCTGATGGCGGCGGCCGTGACGTTGCGGTGAGGGGCAAATGGGTCCCGGGCTCCGCGAGCGTTATGCTTCGCGCATGCGAATCGCGTTGGCGTTTCTTCTCGTCGTGGCAGCCGTCGCCTGCGCCGCCGACCCCGTGGTGGCGACGTTCTCCATCCTCGGGTATGACCCCGCGACCGGGGAGGTGGGCGGGGCGGTGCAGTCGCGGGTGTTCTCGGTGGGCAATGGGGTGCTGTGGGCGGAGGCGGGGACGGGGGTGGTGGCGACGCAGGCGGTGATCGACGTCGCGTATGGGCCGCAGGGGTTGGACCTGTTGCGCGCGGGGCTCACGCCGCAGGCGGCGGTGAAGGCGATCTGGGAGAGCGATCCCGACCCGTGGCCGAAGGACTGGACGAAGCAGGGGCGCCAGTTCGCGATCATGGACGCGCGGGGCAACTACGCGGCGTTCACGGGGCCGAAGGCGAGCGCGTGGGCGGGACACAAGGGCGGGAAGTTCTGCACGGCGCAGGGGAACATCCTCGCGGGCGAGGCGGTCGTCAACGACATGGTCGCGGCGTTCGAGAAGGCCGAGGGGCACCTGTCGTACAAGCTGATGGCGGCGCTGGATGCGGGGCAGAAGGCGGGCGGCGACACGCGGGGCATGCAGTCCGCGGCCATCCTGATCGTGAAGAAGGACGGCGGCGTGTGGCTGCACAACGACACGGTGATGCGGCTGCAGGTCGACGACAGCCCGGAGCCGCTCAAGGAGCTGCGCCGTCTGCTCGATCTGGCGGCCAAGCAGCGGGCGATGATGGAGGAGTACCGGAAGAAGCAGCAATCCGAACGCTGACGCCGTTGAGGGCGGCGTTGCCGGAGACGGCGTCGACGCTGCCGCCGGTGAGGTCGTTGTAACTGACATTCCCGTAGCCGTGCGGCAGGCTGACGACGCCGCGCATGACGTCGCCGGTGGCCATCACGTTGGTACGCACGACGCCGGCGCTGCCGTGAACGTCAACCTGTTGACCATCCTGGAGACCGAGCGACGCGAGGTCGTCCGGGTGCATGAAGAGCTGGTCGCGGGCCTTGCCTTTGTTCAGGCGACGCGAGTTGTGCATCCAGGAGTTGTTGTCCAGCAGGTGCCGGCGTCCGATGAGCAGGAAGCCGCCGGGCGCGCCGGTGAAGCGCGCGACGTCCCGCAGCACCGGCTCGGGCGCGCAGTGGATCTTCCCGTCTTCGGTCTCGAGGCGCTCGTACAGGGACGGGGTGAGGGGGCCGAGGTCGAGGCCGTGCTCCGCGGCGGCCAATGTCTCGAAAGAGACACGGCTCTTCGCGAGCGCCGCGGCGACGACGTGGCCCGTCGGCGGCAGCGGCTTGAACTCGCGGCCGGTCTTCGCGGCCAGGTGCGTGCCGAGGGCGCCGAAAATCTCCCAGTCGTACCGCTCGTCGTCCTCGCGCGGCCAGATCGCGGCGTTGAAGCGCGCGACGTTGCGGATCGCCAGCGCGTTGAAGACGCGGTCGTAGTGGTCGTGGGCGAGGCTCGAGGCCGGCGGGAGGACCAGGTGCGCGCGGGACGTGGTCTCGTTGCGGTAGATGTCGATGGACAGCATGAAGTCGAGCGAGGCCAGCGCCTCGTCGAGCCTGCGGCCGTCCGGCGTGGAGAGCACGGGATTGCCGGCGATGGTGATCAGGCCGCGGATCCGGCCGTCGCCGGGCGTGAGGATCTCCTCCGCCAGCGCCGCCACCGGCAGCTCGCCCGCGGTCTCGGGCAGCCCGCTCACGCGCGTGCGCCAGCGGGCGTAGCTGCCGCGGCGCGTGTGCGGTCCGGTCATCGGGATGAGCGGGTCGGTGAGCATCGCCCCGCCTTCGCGATCGAGGTTGCCGGTGACGAGGTTGACGAGCTGGATGAGCCAGGCGTTGAGCGTGCCGAAGGTCTGCAGGCAGGTGCCGACGCGGCCGTAGGCGACGGCGGCGGGCGCGGCGGCGAACTCGCGGGCCAGCCGGCGGATGGTCTCGGCGTCGATGCCGGTGACCGGCGCAGCGTTCTCCGCGGTCATGGAGCGGATGGCGTCGAGCGCGGTGTCGAGTCCGTCGAGCCGCCCGGCGTTGCGGATGCGGAAGAGATTCTCCTCGCGCATCGTGTTGAGCATGGCCATCAGCAGCGCGGCGTCGGTGGCCGGGCGGATGAAGTGATGCTCGCTGGCGATGCGCGCGGTCTCGGTGCGGCGGGGATCGATGACCACCACCTTGCCGCCGCGGGCGCGGATCGCGTCGAGGCGCTTCTTCACGTCCGGCGCGGTCATCAGACTGCCGTTCGACGCCACGGGGTTGCCGCCGAGGATGAGGAAGTAATCGGTGCGGTCGATGTCGGGGACGGGGAGGAGGAACTGGTGGCCGTACAGGAAGTACGACGCGAGCTGCTGTGGGAGCTGGTCGACGGACGTCGCGCTGAACGCCGAGCGCGACTGCAGCAGCCGCGCGAAGTGCGTCGCGTTGTAGAGCGTGCCGATGTTGTGGACGCTGGGGTTGCCGATGTAGAGGGCCACGGCGTCGTTGCCGTGCTCCGCCTGGATGGCGGCGATGCGCCCGGCCGCGAGCGCGAAGGCGTCGTCCCATGCGAGCTCGCGCCATTCGTTGCCGGTGCGCTGCAGCGGGCGGCGCAGGCGCTGCGGGTCCTCGTGGATGTCCTGCAGGGCCACGCCTTTCGGACAGATGTGCCCGCGGCTGAACGGATCCTCGGCGTCCCCGCGGATGGAGAGGATCTTCGGCCCGTCGACTTCGATGGCCAGGCCGCAGATCGCTTCACAGAGGTTGCAGGCGCGGTAGACCGTGCGGCGCATGACGGGCAGTTTAATGTAGGGCGTGAAACCCGCTCTACTTCGAGTGCAGCACTGCCGCGCCGTACTGCACCTTCTTGCCCGGCGTGAGGCGCACGCGCTCGAGGTCCACGCGTCCCGGCTCGAGGAGCACGACGACGCTGGAGCCCATGTGGAACGTGCCGAGGCGGGCGCCGGCGGTGATGTCGATGGGCGGGTCGTAGTCGCGGGCGACAGTCTTGTCCACGTTCCCGGCGTTGGAGATGAACGAGTCGTACACGACGGAGATCTTGCCGACGTTCGTGGCGCCGATCATGACCACGGCCACGCGGCCGAGGTCGCAGTCGATGTAGGTGACGACGCGCTCGTTGATGGAGAACAGCTCGTCCACGTTCGCCAGCGACCAGTCGTTGACGGGCCACAGCTTTCCGGGGATGTGCACGCTGCGCACGATCCCTCCGCCGACGGGCGAATGGATGTGGTGATAGTCCTGCGGGGAGAGGTAGAGATTGAAGAACGTGCCGTTCTCATAGCGCGCGGCGTTCTCGTCGCCGAGGAAGCGCGCGAGGGTGTACGACTTTCCTTTGACCTGGTCCAGACGGCCGTTGGTTACGGCACCAAAATTGCGCAATGTGCCGTCGACGGGGCTCACGAATTCGCTCTCGATCGGACGCAGGCCTTCGCGCAGCTCGCGAATGAAAAAGTGTCCGATGGACGGGTACTCGTGCAGCGGCTTGCCGGCGGAGTCGATGTCGATCTGATAGGTGCGGGCAAACCAGTGCACCAGCTTTCGCGCGATCGGCTTCGGCAACCGTGCATGGACCAGGCGGCCAACCGTACGGCTGAGGCGGTTTTTGGGTACGTAGCGGAGGTAGCGGTACATCGAGAGGGGATTATGGCAACGGCCGCGCCAGAGCGGGAGTACCATGATCCAAAAGAGAGGAGGGTTCAGCGATGGAGACGTGTGTCCGGAGACTATCTGTGTGTCTCCTTTTCGTCCTGATTTGCAGTGCCAGCGTCGCGACGGCCCAGACCCTGGCGTACGTCACGAATGCGCTCGACAACACCGTGTCGGTGATCGACACGGCTACCAATACCGTGGTCGCGACGGTGCCGGTCGGACTGGAGCCGGCGGGAGTGGCCGGAACTCCGAACGGGGCGTTCGTCTATGTGGCGAACAACAACGCCGGGACGGTCTCGGTGATCGCCACCGCGACGAACACGGTGGTGGCGACGATCGCGGTCGGACCGGATCCGACGATCGTCACGGTCTCACCGGACGGCGCCCGGGTCTATGTGACGAATTTCAGCACCAACAACGTGTCGGTGATCGACACCGCCACGAACACGGTCATCGCGACCGTGCCCGTCGGTGTGGGACCGAGCGGCGTGGACGTCACGCCGAACAGTGCGTTCGTGTACGTGGCGAGTGACAGCGGCACGGTCAGCGTCATCAACGCGGCCACGAATACGGTGACGGCCACCATCCCCGTGGGCGGCGATCTGACCGGGGTGGCGATCACTCCGAACGGGAAGTTCGCCTATGTGGGCTCGTTCTTCAGCAGCACGATCTTCGTCATCAACACGGCCACGAATGCCGTGGTGGCGTCGATCCCCGGAACGCCGACGAACATCGGCATCGTGATCACTCCCAGCGGAGCTCTGGCGTACGCGTCGCTGCTCCTGCCGGGCACGGTCGAGGTGATCAGCACGACCACGAACACGGTGACCGCGACGGTCCCGGTCGGTCTGGCTCCGCTGCTGCTGGACATCACGCCGAACGGCGCGTACGTCTACGTGACGAACTCGGGCAGCAACACGGTCTCGGTCATCGCGACGGCCACGAACACCGTGGTGGCCGTCATCCCGGTGGGGAACTTCCCGCAGGGGATCGCCATCGTGGTGACGTCGCAGGGCCCGTCGAGCAAGGACCAGTGCAAGAAGGGCGGCTGGAGGAACTTCACCAACCCCACGTTCAAGAATCAGGGGCAGTGCGTGTCGTACTTCAACCACTTGTAGTCGACGAGTCTTCGAGTCTTCGAGTCGTCGAGGGGAGCCTCGGCTTGCGGTCTCAGCCCGTGAGTCTTTCTCTCGACGACTCGACGACTTGTTGCCTCGTCGACTCACCCCAGTCTCGACGACTCGACGACTTGTTGCCTCGTCGACTCACCCCAGCGTATACGCCATCGCCCAGCAGTAGATCAGCACCAGCGGGGTGTGGAAGAGCAGTTGGAGGATCGAGTAGCCGGCGAGGTCGCGGGCGCGTGCGTTGAGGATGCCCATCAGCGGGAGCATGAAGAAGGGGTTCAGCAGGTTGGGGAGGGTCTCGGCGGCGTTGTAGGTCTGGATGGTCCAGCCGAGGTGCATGCCGAGGGCTTTCGCGGCCTCCATCACGTACGGCGCCTCGACCGCCCACAGGCCGCCGCCGCTGGGGATGAACACGCCGAGGATGAAGGAGTACACCGTGACGATGGGGTTGAAGGTGTCCTTGTCCGCGACGTGTACGAACAGCTCGGAGAGCGTGGTCTGGATCTGCGTCTTCGAGATGAGCCCCATGATGCCGGCGTAGAAGGGGAACTGCACCAGGACGCCCGCCGTGGCCGGAGTGGCGTTGGCCGCGGCGCGCAGGAACGCGCGCGGGCGCCAGTGCAGGAGCATCCCCAGGGCGAGAAAGAGCAGGTTGAAGTTGTTGAGGTCGATCGCCAGCGCGAGGCCCTTCGCCGCGACCTGCGTGCCGAGGAAGGCCAGCATCAGCGCGACGATCAGGACCGTCAGCAGCGGGCTGCGCTCCACCTTCTCCGCGAACGTCCGCGCCGGCGGATCGTCGACCGCCTGCTCCTCGAACACGATCCCCATGGACCGCGCGTTGCGCGTGTGCGCGTCCGAGGGGGCGGAGAAGTAAGCGATGGCCGCGGACAGGACGATCAGCAGCGCGGCCAGCAGGAGGCTCTGCCAGAGGAAGATGGTCTGCGTCAGCGGGATCACGCCGGTGATCGGCAGCAGCGACGCGGGGATCATCGACTTCGTGGCCATCATCATCGCCGGCGAGGACGACAGCCCCAGCGACCACACGCTGCCCAGGCCGAGGTAGGCGGCGCCGCCGAGGGCGCGGAAGTCGACGCGCTCGATGCGGCGGACCACCTCCCGCACCAGCAGGCCGGTGATGATCAGTGAGAAGCCCCACGACACCAGCGAGGTGAGCATGGAGAAGAGGGCCACGAAGGCGATCGCGCCGCGCGGCGTCTTCGGCACGGACGCCAGCCGCACGATGATCCGGTGTACGGGCGGCGAGGTGGCCACGACGAAGCCGCCGATGATGATCAGCGCCATCTGCATGGTGAACGGCACGAGCTGCCAGAAGCCGTCGCCGAACGCGGTGACGAGCCGGGCGGGCGGCTCGCCGAGGACCAGACCGAAGGCGAAGACCACGATGACGGCCGCGAGCGCGAAGACGTAGGCGTCCGGAAAATAGCGCTCCGACAGGTCGGCGATCCGGCTGCCGAGGCGGGCGAGAGGGACGTCGTTCTGCACGCGCCCGGTATGGTACCGCCCGGAGGTTTTCTTTTGGGGGGTCGCGGCGTCTCATTCACTGATGGAGGTTGCGATGAAGAAGATCCTGATGGCGGTCGCGCTGGCGCTGCCGTTGTTCGCGCGCACGGTGGATGGGACGCCCGAGGTGACGGTGCTGGTGGGCGGGGTGCCGCGGGAGGAGTACGTCCACCGCGGGACGACGTACATCGAGGCGGTCCGCGGGCGGGAGTTCACGATCCGGCTGCGGAACCCGACCGCGCAGCGCGTGGCGGTGGCGTTGTCGGTCGACGGGCTGAACACGATCGACGCGAAGCACTCCGACGCCTGGAGCGCATCGAAGTGGGTGCTGGAGCCGTATGAGACGGCGGAGATCTCGGGCTGGCAGGTGAGCGACCGCGCGGCGCGGCGCTTCTTCTTCACCGGCGAGCGCAACTCCTACGGCGCCAGGCTCGGCCAGACCCAGAACCTCGGCATCATCGAAGCGGTGTTCTACCGCGAGCGCGTGCCGCGGTGGTCGGAGCGGCAGAAGAGCTCGCGGGACCAGGGTGGGCTCGAAGGCGGCGCGCCTCCGCCGTCGGCGTCTGCCGCGCCGCGTGCCGAGGAGTCGGCGCCGGACGACGATTACGCGGCGACGGGGATGGGGCGCCGGACGCGGCACGAGGTCGAGGAAGTGGCGATCGACCTGGAGCGCTCGCCCATCGCGGCGGTGGCGATCCGCTACGAGTTCCGCCCGCAGCTCGCGAAGCTGGGGGTGCTGGACCGCGATCCGCTGGAGCGCCGCGAGCGGGCGCGCGGCTTCTGCCCGGAGCCGTGAGCGATTTGGAGTGAACTGTCATCCTGAGCCGGCGTAGCGCGGCGAAGGACCCCCTGATTCAGGCGCGGCCGGCGCGAACCGCAGGGGGTCCTTCGCCGTCTACGCGGCTCAGGATGACAGAGGATCTCGCCTAGAATCGCGTCCATGAAGACGCTTCTGTGCCTCCTTCTCGCCGCGCCGTTCGCAGCGGCCCAGCTCCGCCCCGTGAGCACGTTCTCCATCGTCGCGCGCGATCCGGCCACCGGACAGATGGGCGTGGCGGTGCAGTCGCACTGGTTTGCCGTGGGGCAGATCGTGCCGTGGGCGGAGGCGGGGGTGGGGGCGATCGCCACGCAGAGCTTCGTCGATCCGTCGTACGGGAAGCTGGGGCTCGATCTGCTGCGGGCGGGCAAGAGTGCCCCGGACACGCTGCGCGCACTCCTCGGCGGCGACGCGTCCTGCGAGGTGCGTCAGGTGGGGATGGTGGACGCGAGCGGAGCGGTGGCCACGTTCACCGGGGCGAAGGACATCGTCGCGGCGGGCGGGATCGCGGGGAGCGCGACGTCGAGCGACGCGATGAAGTGCGGCACGGTGAGCGTCGGGCGCGATTTCGCGGTGCAGGCGAACCTGATGGCGAACGACAAGGTGTGGCCGGCGATGGCGAAGGCGTACGCGGAGTCGTCCGGCGATCTCGCGGAGCGGATGCTCGCGGCGCTGGACGCGGCGCAGGCGGTGGGCGGGGACATCCGCGGGAAGCAGTCGGCGGCGCTGATCGTGGTGAACGCGAAGTCGAGCGGGCGGGCGTGGCAGGACCGGGCGTTCGACCTGCGGGTGGACGATCACCCGCAGCCGCTGGCGGAGCTGCGCCGGCTGGTGGCGCTGCAGCGGGCGTACAACCACATGAACGCGGGCGACCTGGCGGTGGAGCACAAGGACAACGCGGCGGCGCTGCGGGAGTACAGCGCGGCGGAGGAGATCGCGGCCAGGACGCCGGGGATCCCGCCGAGCCGCCACGCGGAGATGATCTACTGGCACG
Organism: Thermoanaerobaculia bacterium; assembly: GCA_036375075.1. Lineage (GTDB taxonomy): Bacteria > Acidobacteriota > Thermoanaerobaculia > Gp7-AA8 > Gp7-AA8 > QHVT01. The sequence goes on from DASUSN010000078.1 coordinate 101,503, forward strand.
CGGTGGCGCTGGTGAACATGAACCGGCTCGACGAGGCGCTGCCGCTGTTCGCGCGCGCGTTCGCGATGGAGCCGGGCTGGCGCGAGCTCACCCCGCGCCTGCCGGCCTCCGGGCTGCTGCCGGAGGCGGCGGTGGCGCGGATCGTGGCGGCGAAGTAGGGCGGGTGTTCCCCCGCCCCACTTCCGAGATCAGCCCATGAACCCGAGGTCGGTGGCGGTGCCGAAGTTGCCGAGGTTGGCGAAGGTGGTGTTGGGGTCGGCGCCGAACCAGCGGGCGAGGGTCGCGCCGTATTGCGACAGCGACTGCCGCGGCAGCAGCACGCCGCGCGTATCCGCGTAGTCCTCGGCCGTGGCATTGAGGTTCGCGTAGTTGGTCATCAGCGGGAACTGGCCGTAGATGCGCGAGCCCTGCACGGCGCCGCCGACGACGAGGTGGTGGTTGCCCCAGCCGTGGTCGCTGCCGCTGCCGCTCGGCTGCAGGGTGCGGCCGAAGTCGGAGAGGGTGAACGTGGTCACCGACTGCGCGAGCCCGAGCTGGTCGGTGGCGTCATAGAACGCGCGCACGGCGTTATCGACCTCCTGCAGCAGCACGCCCTGGTTCCAGCTCTGCGTCCCGTGCGTGTCGAAGCCGCCGAGGCTGGCGAAGAAGACCTGGCGTCCGACGCCGAGCTGGGAGTGCAGGGAGATGATCCGGGCGATGTCCGCGAGCTGGCGTCCGAGGCCGGTGGTGGGGAAGGGACGGTTCCAGGTGATGGAGCTCTGCGCCTGCTTGAGCAGCGGATGGAGGTCGATGCCTCCGGCGAGCTGCTTGTTCGCGGCGTTGACGAGCTGGTTGCCCGACGTCTGCGTGACGACCTGCCGCTGCGCGGCGGCGCGGGCGTCGGCGGCGGACTGCGGCCAGAGGCTCATCGCGCTCTGCGAGAGGATGTTGCCCGGCTGCAGGCTGGCGGCGGGCACGCTGTTGCCCGCGCAGAAGAGCGCGGAGCCGCTGAGCGAGACGGACACGGGGAACGCGGCGGTGGCATTGAACGAGGCCACCGAGTCCGCGGCCCGTCCGCCCCAGCCGGAGCTGGCGGCACCCGCGGGCGAGCCGCTCTGCATCTGGATCACCTGGTCCGAATGCGAGCGGAGGTTGGCCGGGAGCTTGGAGGGATCGCCGAGATCGCTCCAGCCGGTCGGGCCGACGAGCATGCCCACGTTCGCGACGACCGCGGCGCGGCCGGTGCGATAGAGGTCCTGCGTCTGCGGCATCAGCGGGTGGAAGCCGAACGGTCCCTGCGCGTCGTCGACGGGCAGGAGGGTGTTGCGGGCGAGCGCGAGTCCGCCGCGCGCGGCGGCGTAGGCGTCGTACTGCACCTGGTCGAGCGGGACGATGGTGTTGTGGCCGTCGTTTCCGCCGAAGAGGAAGACGCAGACCAGCGCTTTGTAGTCATCGGGCGTTGCGGCCGAGGCCCAGTCGAGATTGCCGAGGGTGGCCAGGACGCCGAAGCTGGCGGACAGTTGCAGGAACTGCCGCCGGGAGAAACCGTCGTTGTGATCGTTGCTCATTGATTTCCTCAGGGATTCCTCAGTGCTGCACTAAGTAGTCGCCGGACATCAGCGTGAGATAGAGCGCGGTGCGCACGCGCTGCGGGTTGTCGTACATCAGCGGCAGGGCCTGCAGGATGGCCGCGCGCGTGGCCGCGGGCATGCGGCCGTACAGGAACGTATTGTCGACGGCGTTCGTCAACGCCGTGGCATCCGAGGCGATGGCGTTGAACGGCAGTAATGCCGCCGGCAGATTGCCGCCGGACGCGGACCAGAACGAGTGCAGGAAGTTCGCGCGATTGATCGCCTCGGTCGGCGAATAGATCTGGAACTCCGGTCCGTACAGCGGCGACTTCGGAATGCGGAACGCCGGCGAGTAGTGGCCGAAGACCGACGGGGCATTGACGATGCTCTCGCCCATGGCGGCGAGGAGATAGTCGAAGTTCGACGCGGACGTCGGCGTGAGGCCGAGGGCGCGGACCATGGCGATGGTGTGCTGCACGGGTGTGCGCAGGCGGCCGAAGTCCGACGGCGGATCGTCGTTGCGCGCCTCCGCATCGAGGAGGATGGCCCGGACGACGGCGGCGAGGTCGCCGCGCACGCCCTGCCCGTTGTCGTCGAACTTCGCGGCGATGCGCTGGATGTACTGCGGCGACGGGTTCGACGTCACCAGCGCGCGGATGAGGCGCGTGGCGATGAACGGGCCGACGTTCGGATGCTGAAAGAGGATATCCAGACCGGCGTTGACGTCTTCGAGCGGCGTCTGGCCGGCGGGGATGAGCTGCCCGAGGACCGTCTTCGGGCCGGCGTCGTGATAGTACGGCGCGGGCACCATCGGGCCGGGGTAGTACGCGCCGCGCTGGCCGGAGGCGGTGGGCGTGTTGCTGGAGTTGTTGTACGTCCAGCCGGTGAACGCGAGCGCGAGCTGCTGGACGTCGGCCTGCGTGTACGTAGGGATCGGCAGTCCGTCGGCGTCGAGCTTCACGGAGCCGTCGGCATTGAGCTCGTGAATGCCCATGCTGAAGAGCTGCATGACCTCGCGCGGATAGTTCTCGTTCGCGCCGCCGGCCAGGCCCGGCCTCGCGCTGTTGACCATGTCGAGGTAGTGGCCCATGCCGGCGTCGAGCGTGATCTCGCCGAGGAGCGTGCGGTAATTGCCGAAGGCGTTGCGGCTGAGGATCTGCAGCCAGGGCACCAGCTCGTTGGCGTTGGTGTTCTTGTTGCGCGAGATGACGACGATCTCGCTGAGGGCGAAGATCACGCGCTGGCGCAACTGATCGTCGCCGCTCAGGGCGTTGCCGAAGAACGCGTTGATGACGTGGTCGCGGTTGGTCGTGTTCGTGGGCCAGGGCGACTCCGGCTTGGCGAACTGCTCGTCGAGCCACGCCGGGATGCCGATCTCGCGGACGCGGGCCATCGACTGCGGCGTCGGGCCGAACGTGGCCTGCTCGAGGAAGCGCGCGTAATGCACGGCGTCCGGATCGGTGAACGTGACGGTGGTCTTGCCGGACGTGACGTTGTCCTGGGCGCTGACGGCGGTGATGGTGGCGTAGCCGGCCAGCGGCATCGCCGCCGGCGCGGTGTAGACGCCGTTCGCGTCGATCGAGCCGGCGCTGGCGCTCCAGTTCACGCTCTGGTTGGTGGTGTTGGCGACGCTCGCCGCGAATTGCAGCGGCTGTCCGAGCGGCACCGTCGATGCGGACGGCGTGACGGTGACGGCCAGGTTCGTCACGACGTTGGCCGTGAAGTTCGACGACGTCGCGCCGGGGCCGGGATTGACGACGCGTACGGTGTTCGCGCCGAGCTGGGTCGCGCTGCCCGTGGCGGTGAGTTGTGTCGGCGAGACGAAGGTGGTCGGCAGCGACGCGCCGTTCCATTGCACGACCGCGCCGTCGACGTAGCGCTGGCCGGTGACGGTGATGGTGAAGGCACCCGGCGCGATGGGGCTCGGCGATACGGACGAAACGGACGGCGTCTGCCAGCGCACCGTCAGGGCCGTGCTGTGCGACGCCGACGGATCTTCGTTGCTGACGGCTTTGACCGTGACGGCGTAGCCGGCCGGCGGCGTGGCCGGCGCGACATAGCGGCCGGTCGCGTCGATGAGGCCGAGGGCGGCGTTGCCGCCGGCGACGTCATTCACGCTCCACGTGACGCTCGGATCCGTGGCGCCGGTGACGGTGGCGGTGAATTGCCGCGCCGCGGAGGTCGCGACGGTCGACGATGTGGGGGAGATGGTGACGGTGGCGGCGAGCAGGGGAAAGGCGAACAGAGCACAAGCGAGGAAAACCAGGATTTTGGAACGCAATGCGTGGATCTCCTTTGGACGGGCGCGAATGTCGGGCAGCGCGACGCATGCGCGTGTGACCTGGCTCACGAGCTGTTGCCATTACAGCCGTGTCGCACGGCAAATATCCGTCGCCCTCGGTTTTTCCCTTCATTTCCACCCGGAACGGAGGGCCGCGGTTCCGTATCGTCGCCGGGCGATGACGGAGGAACTGCTCGACGCATTACGGCGCTTCGCGGACGGAGCGCCGAGTCTCTCGCCGCAGGAGCGGCGGAGGATCAATACCGCCGCGACGCTGCCGGACGATTTTCTGGAGGCAGTCGCGCACGCGATGGAAGCCCGCCCGCGTTACGGCGACATCGCGCGCCTGTCGACGGAGGAGATCCACGACACTGTCGCGGCGACGAACGCGCGCGAGGCCGTGGTCGAAGAGCTGGAGCGCATCACCCGCGCCATGCGCGACACCATCGTCACGCTGCGCGCGGACGTCGGCCAGCGCGCGCTGCTCGTCTACGCGCTGGCCAAGCGCAGCGACGACGAGGAGATGGCGGAGCACACGGAGCGGATGCGCAGGAAGCTGCGGGCGCGGAAGTGATTTGAAGCATGTAGGGCGTGGCTTCAGCCCGCCCCTCGGACGGGGAGGGGGAACGCCCCCGCCCACGAGGGGGCGGGCTGAAGCCACGCCCTACATTACCGCCCTGCCGCCCGCTGTAACCCCAGGTCCACGATCCTCTGAATCAGCTTCGGGTACGGCATTCCCGCCTCCTCGGATGCGGATGCGAACTCCTCGCTCTTCGCGATGTCGGGGTTGGGGTTGGCTTCGAGGAAGTAGAGCTTTCCGTCGGCGCTGTAGCGGTAGTCGATGCGGTTGTAGCCGTCGAGGTCGAGGATGCGGGCGATGTTCTTGGTCGTCTTCACGATCCGCGCGCGCAGCGGCTCCGGCAGGTCCTCGGCGTGCTGCTGGAAGATGCCGCGCCGCTCCTGGTAGCCGGGGTTGTGCTTCACGTGCGCGGTGGCGATGGGGAAGCCGCCGGGGGCGAGGTTCTCGAACAGCAGCTCCCAGACCGGCAGGACTTCCTGGCGGCCGTTGCCGATGATGCCGACGTAGAACTCGCGGCCGTCGACGTACTGCTCGGCGATGGCGTCCGAGCCGTGGCGCTGGTGGATGAACGTCACGCGCTCGCGCAGCTTCTCGTCGCTCTCCACGATCGAGGCCTGGGCGATGCCGAGGGAGGCCTCGTGGATCTGGCTCTTCACGATGAGCGGGAACTCCAGGCCCTTCGGACGGTGCACGCGTTTCCCGCGCGGGAAGACCGCGAACTTGGGGACGAGGAGGTGGTGGTAGGCGAGCAGCTTCTTGGACAGGGCCTTGTCGCGCGCGAGCATGAGGCCGCGCGGGTGGCAGCCGGTGTACGGCACCTGCATCAGCTCCAGGAAGCTGACGACGTGATGGTCGAAGTCCTGGCGGCCGAGGAACTCCTCGAGGAGATTGAAGACGATGTCGGGCTTCCACTCCTCGATCCCGTGACGGATCGGCCCGAGCTCGTCGGCGACGCCGAGGGGCTTCACCTCGTGGCCGAGCTCGCGGAGGGTCATGACGACGTCGTACTCCGTCTTCAGCTCGTACTTCTGCAGGTCGGTCAGCTCGTCGATGTTCTCGGGCGGAACGAGCGACGGGTGCATCAGGACGGCGACGCGCAGCTTCTTGCTCATACCGCGAACCAGTTCCGCCGGCTGTAGTGGAAATCCATCGTCTTGACGGTCAGCAGGACCGCGAACTCCATCTTCAGACTCCGTTCGTTGCCGGCCGCGCGCAGCTTGAGCTCGCGGCTGCGGCCGATCATGTCTTTGAGGACCTGTTCGAGGGTGAACTGATATTCGCCCGTCCAGTTCGCGACGAGCCGCCGGATCTCGGAGCTGTTGCGGCGGAGGAACCGCGACGCGAGCTCCGCGTTCCGGTACTTCGGATCGTCGGAGAAGAGCCGCTTGAGGTCGCGGTCGTAGATGTCCGGATAGCTGACCAGGTAGCGCTCGCGCTTGTCCGCGTAGTACTCGCGGAGGGTCATGGCCAGCGTGGGGAGGGAGTCGGGCTTGCGGAACTTGCGGTGCGGCGGCTGCATGCCGCGGCGCTGCTCGATGAGCTGGTCCACGTACTCGAGCTTCTTCAGCGCGGGCCAGTCGGCGTAGCGCTTGCGCCAGCCGCCGCCGCGCGAGCCGATGACGACGGCGAAGGTCTCGGCGAAGTCTTCGAGGGGATGGCTCTGGGCGTAGTAGAGGCGCAGGTGCTGGACGAACTTGCGGCTGGCGGGGTTGGGGCGGTAGTGCTCGGGGTAGCGCTTGGAGGCGTTGCCGAACAGCTCGCGGCGGCCGGGCTCGCGAACGAGCTCGTAGGCGTTGTCGAACGCGTGGCCGCACTCGTGACGGAGGATCTGCATCAGCTCCTGCCGTGTGCCGCCCTCGACGTCGAGCATCTGCTTCCGCTCGATCTGGATGAGGCGCGGGTGGGCGAGGTAGAAGGGGATGGCGATGCCGGGGATGTCGTCCGGGACGAAGAAGTCGGTGGAGAGCCAGGCGTGGGGGCGGAAGAGGATCTCGCGCCGGGCGAGCTCCTGGCCGAGGTCCGCGAGACACTCGTCGATCCAGGTGTCCTCGATCCGGACGCCGAGGTCGCGCAGGCGGAGCTCGAAGAGCTCGGCTTCGGGGAGGTCCTCCCACGGGAGGCGGCGTCGGCGGGTCTTCACGCGGGGTGAATGATAGGACGTATGGGACGAATAGGACGCATAGGACTCATAGGACCGATGAGTCCTTGGGATCGGCGACGTCCGCGATCGCCTCGCGATTGCGGGCGATCAGGCCGACGCGCGCGCCCTGCGCGGCGAACGCGCGGGCGGTGGCACGGCCTACGCCCGCGGATGCTCCGGTGATGACGACGGTCTTCATAAACCCTCCTTGAGCGAGGCCAGCGCGTCGCGCAGGCGCTCGGCCGGTTGCGACGTCAACGACCACGGCGTGGCCTGCCGCACGACGTGCAGCGTGCCGCGCTTGTCCAGAATGCGATATGCGGTCCGCCCGTGCTTTCCGCGCTTGAAGTGGATCGTCACGCGCGCCTTGCCCACGCGTAGATCGCTCAGCGTGAGCTCCGGCAGCCACTCCGGCAGGTGCGGGTCGACGACGAGCATCTTCAGCGGCGCGTAGGGGTAGAGCCCGAGCATCGCCTGCAGCAGCGAGAACACCGCGGAGGCGGACCACGCCTGCGGCGAGCACGCGTTCGGATAGATGGCGGGGAAGGGATGCTCTTCGTCGCGCGGGTGGCCGCCGAAGAGCTCCGGGAGGCGGTGGAACTCGAAGAGCGACGCGGCCTCGAACTGCGCGCGGGCGATCTGCTGCACGCGGTCGTGCAGGCCGTAGCGCCAGAAGCCGATGGCGAACGTCCCGTGCTCGACCGGCCAGATCGAGCCGAGGTGATAGCTGAACGGGTTGTAGCGCGGATGATCCGACGAGAGCGTCCGGATGCCCCAGCCGCTGAACAGGTCGTCGGCGAACAGGCGGTCGGCGAGGCGGGGCACGAGGGCCGCGTCGGTGATCGCGGCGGCGAGGCAATGGCCGGCATTCGAGCCGATCGACCGGACCTGGCGTTTGTCCGCGTCGAGGGCCATGGCGTAGAAGCCTTCGTCCTCCATCCAGAAGGCGTCGTTGAAGCGCTTCTTCAGCTCGGAGGACTCGCGATAGAGCCGCTTCGACAGCTCGCGCTCGCCGAGCCACCAGAGCGTCTCGGCGAGGTGCAGTTTCGCGACGTAGACGAACGCCTGCTCCTCGCACGTCGCGATCGGCGCCTCGACGTCGCCGCCGTCCTCGTAGACGATGGCGTCGGGCGAGTCCTTCCACGCCTGATGGCGCGGGCCCATGGGCGAGCGGGTCTTGTACTCGTAGAAGCCGTCGCCATCGAGGTCGCCGTCGCGCTCGAGCCACTGCAGCGCGCGGAGCGCGGGCTCGAGGAAGGGGCGCACGAGGTCCTTGTCGCCCGTCCAGTGCCACAGCTCGGCGACGATGAACGCGTAGAGACCGGAGGTGGTGATGGAGCTGTAGCTGCGGCCGCGGGGGTTGAGGTTCAGCATCGACAGCGGGCCGGAGTGGGCCTCGTGGAGCATCTTGCCGGGCTGCTCGTCGCGCCACGGGTCGTCGCGTGTGCCCTGGACCCTGGCCAGCTCGCGGAGCGTGCCGGTCATGAGCTCCGGCCCGAGGAGGCCGGCCTGCCAGCCGGCGGTGAGGGTGTCGCGGCCGAAGAGGGCGACGTAGAGCGGGAGCCCGGCCGCGACGGTGTCGAGGTCGCCGAGGTGGAGGGCAGCGAGGTCGTCGCGGGCCTGGGAGAGGGTGGCCAGGACGTCGGTCTCCAATGTAGGGCGTGGCTTCAGCCCGCCCTCCCACGTGGGGGGCGGCCTGAAGGCGCGCCCTACATTGGGGGTGACGGTGATCTGCGTGCGCCAGGTCTGGTGGGGGGCGAGGGTGATCGCGAAGCGAAGACTGGCCGGGCGGATCGTCACCGCGCTGCGGTAGGTGCCGGAGGTGTACTCGAACGTCAGGGCGTCGTCTTCGACGCGCCTGGCGATCTCCCCGAACTGCTGCCGCTTGCGCGTCTCCGCCTGGTCCGCGAAATCGGCCTCCACCTCGATCGCGAACGTGAACGACGTCACCGACGGCGTGTAGTTCGTGAGCACGATCTCCTCGTGCAGGCCATCGTCGAGCGTGCGGTCGACGCGCAGCTCGAGCGTGTTCTGCGAGGCCGGGGGGACCTGGCCGCTGCCGGTATCCGTCTCGGCGATCGGCACGCCGGGCGCGGCGATGATGAAGTAGCCGAGCCAGTGGTCCTGCGTCACGCACGACGACGCATTCGGCCACGGAGCCTCGCCGTCGATGGTGTAGCGCCAGCGCGAGAGCAGCCGGGTCTCGTGCACGAAGAAGCCGTGCTCGGGATGGTCTTCGATCGTTCCATCGAGCCCTGACGCCATCACGCACCGTCCGCGGCTGATGTACGTCGTCGCCGGCCGCGGACGGATGCGGATGAGATCGGGCACTTCCGTCAGGCCGCGGGCGGCGGCGGGAACATGAGGTCGAGCTTGATCAGGACGTTGTCCTTGATCAGGTCGTCCGCCATGCCGCGATACGAGATGCCCCAGTCGTGCCGGTTGATGGTGAACTCGCTGGTCGCGCGTACGCCCTCGGCCGTCTGCTCGGCCTTGACCGGGACGACCACTTCCTTCTGCACGCCGTGCAGGTCGAGCGTGCCGCGGAGCATGTGGGTCGTGCCGGCCGGCGCGTCGGCCCCCGCGGGGGTGAGGGACGTGGACGTGAACGTGGCCTTCGGGAACTTCGCGACGTCGAAGAAGTCCGGGCTCTTGAGATGGCCGGTGAGCTTCTCGTCGTCGGACTCGATGGAGTTGACGTCGATGTCGAACGAGATCTTCTGCGGCGTGGTGCCGGCGTACTCGATGCCGCCGTCGAAGTTCTTGAACGAGCCGTTGTGATCGCGGGTGACCTTGGCGCCCACCCACTCGATCTTGCTCTTTTCCTTGATGACGTTCGCGCGCGTGACGGCGCCGGCGGGCTGCGCGACGGTGTCGGTCGCAGCGGTCGTTGCGGAGGTCGCCGAGGTTTCGGTCACCTCGGCCGCGGGCTTGTCGGCGATCTCACTTTTCTGGCAGGCCGGGATGGTGAGCAGCATCAGGGCGAGAAACAGACTGCGAGACTTCATGAGTCAACATCTCCTTCGCAGGGCCGCGCTTGCAAAATCAGGGCTCGACTAAGATGAGGGCGTGTTGCGCATCGTTCAGCTCGGCGCGATCGTGATCGTCCTGGCGGTGACGCCGCGGGAGGTGTTCGACCTCGACCGCTTCCTCGTGCCGAAGGAGCTGGTGCTGCACGCGACGGCGTTGCTGGCGGGGCTGTTCGCGCTCCGTCGGATCGTGCTGACGCGCCTCGACTGGCTGCTCGTCGGCTATCTCCTGCTCAGCGCGCTGTCGGTGGCGTTCGCGCAGAACCCGTGGGCCGGGATGCGCGCGGTCGCGCTCAGCGCCTCGGCGGTGCTGCTGTTCTGGATCGCGCGGGCGCTGCGGGAGGCGGGGCTGGCGCCGCCGCTGCTGAATACGCTCGCGGCGGCGGTCGTGCTCGCGGCGGTGACGGCGCTGCTGCAGGCGTACGGCGTGGATCTGCCGGTCTTCCCGGACAGCCGCGCTCCGGGCGGAACGCTCGGGAACCGCAACTTCGTCGGACACGCGGCGGCGTTCGGGCTGCCGCTGGTGCTGCTCGCGGCGCTGCGCGCGCGGCGGTTTGTGTTCGGGACGGCCGGCGTGGCGATCGTGATGGCGTCCCTGGTGCTGACGCGCTCGCGCGCGGCCTGGCTGGCGTGCGCGGTGTCGCTGGCGGTGTTCTTCGCGGCGATGCTGATCGCGCGGATGCCGGTCCCGTGGAAGCGCGTCGCGGGCGTGGCGGCGCTCGCGCTCGCGGGGGTCGCGGCGGCGCTGCTGATTCCGAACACGCTGCGCTGGCGGAGCGACAATCCCTATGTGGAGTCGATCCAGGGCGTCGTGAATTACGAGGAAGGCTCGGGGCGGGGGCGGCTCATCCAGTACACGCACTCGCTGCGCATGGCCGCCGCGTACCCCCTCGTGGGCGTCGGCGCCGGCAACTGGCCGGTGCGCTATCCCGAGTACGCCGCGCGCAACGACGGCTCGATCGACGGGAGCGAGCCGGGGACGACGTTCAACCCGTGGCCGAGCAGCGACTGGGTGGCGTTCGTCTCGGAGCGAGGCTTCGCGGCGGCGGCGCTGCTGGGAATCGTGCTGGCGACGCTGTTCGTGCGGGGATTCCGCCGTCTGCGCACCGGCGATGCCCTCGAAGCGGCGACGCTGCTGGCGACGATCACCGCGGCGGTCGTGGCGGGCGCGTTCGACGCGGTGCTGCTGCTGGCGTTCCCGTCGTTCGTCGTGTGGACGGCGCTCGGTGCGCTGCAATCACGCGAGTCTGAAAGCGGAGGCGCTGCCACCGCTCTCCAGATCGTCCTCCTGCTGGTGTCGCTCCTCGGCGTCGCGCGCAGCACCGCGCAGCTCATCGCGATGGAGATCTACGCCACGCGCGGCGACCGCGCTTCCCTCGAGCGCGCCGCGCGCATCGATCCCGGCAACTATCGCGTCCAACTGCGCCTCGGCCGCAAGGGCCGTTGCGAGCATGCGCTCGCGGCGCGGGCGCTCTTCCCGAATGCCGGCGCCGCGAGGGCCGCGGCCCGGAGGTGCCGGTGAGACGGAGTGTTCTGCTGCTGGCGATGCTCCTCGTGGCCTGCGGCAAAACCGAGATGACCTCGGAAGACGCGGAGAAGGTCCTGCGCGAGACGCTGTCCGCGGCGAAGAAGAAGGACGTCGTGAAGATCCAGGTGCGGCTGGAGAAGACGGAGATGCCGACGGCCGAGGAGCTGGAGCTGCGGCGGCGGATCGAGGAGGCGATCGAGCAGGAGGGGATCGGCAGGGTGACCGTCGCCGACGCGGGCGTCGGACAGATCACCGTCAGCGTCGAAGTCGACTCCACGGCCGACTCCGTCCCGCGGATTCGCGACCTGCTCGAGACCTTCGGCGTGCTCGAGCGCGCGACGGTCAGCGTCGCTTCGCGTTAAATCGACAGCCTCGTCCGCGCCATTTCATTGCTGGGGCTGACGTTCGTGAGCGGTGCCCAGAGGACGTTGCAGGGGGCCTGTGGAAGCCTGTGGAAATCGGTCAAAAATGTAACAGCGAAAAGCATTGCGCGAACGCATCCGCGGACCTACCTTGAAGCTCGCCACAGCACGAACGCACTATCGCTGATGTCAACGTGTTGCGGCGGCCGAGAAGGGCGCGATAGGCCATCGAGGCATGCGGTTCCCGGACGAACGCGCTATCGCAGATGTCAACGTTCGGGAGCTGGTCGCGGGGGCGCGATAGGCCACCCTGACATGATTGGCGCGAATGCTCTCTTGTAGCTGTCAACGCGCTGAGAAAGGCCCCGGGGGGCAAGAGACCCCGGGGCCACATTTTTTGGATTGAGGATTGAGGATTGAGGATTGAGGATTGAGGATTGGATTGAGAATTGAGAATTGAGGTCGGTCCTCATCAATCCTCAATCCTCAATCCTCAAATTCTGACGTTCCGGCGCGCCGAATCCCGACAACGTTCTTCCCGCGCGTGACATCCCGTGGCTCGCGTAGTGCACGTCCCCCTTCGTTTCGATAAGGAGGATGAACGTGCGTACTCTGAGTGCTCTCTCTCTGGTCCTCGTCCTGGTTCTGGTGGCAGTCCCCGCCCAGGCGGTGACGACGATGGCCGCGGCTCTGAATGGAGCCAATGAGCGTCCGACGCCCGGCGATCCGGACGGAAGCGGCTTCGCCCTGGTGATCGTCGATCCCGACGCGGGTACGGTGCGTTACGCGCTCTTCGTGGCGAACATCGGCGCACCGACGGCCGCGCACATCCATCGCGGCACCTCGGACGTCGCCGGCCCGGTGGTGGTGAACTTCAATCCGTCGTTCACGAACGGTGCGGCCGCGGGCACGGTGACGACGGGGAACTCGGCGCTGCTGAACGAGATCGTCGCCAATCCGGGCGGCTTCTACGTGAACGTGCACAACGGCGACTTCCCGGCCGGCGCGGTGCGCGGCCAGCTCGTGGCGGCGGCCTCGGATGCGACGGACGCGGTGTTCCCGATCGTCGGCCGCGCCCAGGGCGCGAACAATACGTTCTATCGCACCGACATCGCGCTGCTGAACCGCTCCGGCGAAGACACGTCGGTCGTCCTCGAGTTCTACCCGGCCGGCGGATCGGGGAACAATGCGCCGTCGCGGGTCGCGGCGGTGGATCTGGACGCGGGCGAGCAGCGGACGTTCATCGGCGACGAGCTCCAGAACCTCTTCGGTCTCGGTGACGGCCTCGGCGCCATCCGCGTCATCGCGCCGCGCCACATCATGGCGGTGGGGCGCATCTACAACGACCAGCGCACCGTGGGCGCGGGCACGTTCTCGCAGTTCGTCCCGTCGCAGGGAGGCACGCAGAACCGCACGACCGGCACGCTGCCGATGCTGGTGAACGCGGCCGCGACGACGGCCGCCACGTACCGCACGAACATCGGCTGGTTCAACTCGAGCGGCGGTGTGGTGTCGGTGACGTGGCAGGCGCACGGCCCGAACGGGAACGTGCTGGCCACGACGACGCGCTCGGTCGCGGCGCGCGCCCAGGAGCAGATCGGCCTGAACAACCTCTTCCCGAGCCTCGGCACGGCGGAGAACGTGTACCTGACGTTCACGACGACCGGCGGACCGCTGTACGTGTACGCGTCCGTGGTGGACAACACGAACGGCGACGCCATCTTCATCCCCGTGCAGTAGTAGAACGGAGTGCGAGCCGCGGCGGGTCTTATCCCGCCGCGGCTCGCGGCTGGAACAGCTCCAGATCCTCGGCGTCGTGCTCGGTCACGGGCGTGAGCGCGGTGTCCATGTACTCGTACTTTTTCGGATCGCGTTTGGCCTTCATGTAGATCAGGCGCAGGCCGGCGTACGTCCCGAACCATCTCCCGAGCTTGACGATCGATTCGAAGACGTACTTCGGATAGAACGTCCAGCGCGACTCGACGGGGAAGCCGGGACGGCGGTCGCGGCGGAACTTGTAGCGGAACAGGCCCGCTTCGAGGGGGTGCACTTTCTCGATGTGGATCGAGCCGCCGAACCAGGTCATGAGGAGGATGGCGTTCGACGCCGACGCGCGTTTCGCGATCAGCCGCCGCAGCACGGCCTCGACGTGGTCTTTCGTGTAGTAGGTCTCCCAGGCCATGCGGTACGCGCCTTCCCACTCGGCCTGCGACATGCGCGGGTGCGCGGTGCAGACGTGGTTCAGGTCGTACTTGTTGAGGTCGGGGTCGACCGCGACGCCGTTCTTCACGAGCGTCTGGTGGTCCTCGGATCCGGGCAGCGGCGTGAGGAAGAAGAACTCGAGCACGTCGATGGGCAGCTCGCGCTTGATGATCTCCAGATCGTGTTTGATGGACTCCGGCGTGTCGTTCGGAAAGCCGAGGATGTAGCCGGCATAGGTGATGACCCGGGCTTCCTTCCAGGCCAGGAGCATCCTGCGGTACTCGGAGATCTTGTTCTGCCGCTTCTTGGCGCCGACGAGGCTGTCGGGGTTGATGTTCTCCAGCCCGATGAACACGCGCCGCACGCCCGCGCGCGCGCATTTCTCGATGAAGCGCGGGATCTTGTGGCAGAGGGTATCGACCTGGATGATGAAGTGGATCTTGATCCCGTCCTCTTCCTTCAGCTTGATGAGGCGGTCCAGGATCGATTCCCACTCGGAGTTGCGCGCGAAGTTGTCGTCGGTGATGAAGAAGCTGTGCAGGCCCTGGGCGACGTTCTCGCGGACGATCTGCTCGATGTCGTCGGCGGACCTGCGCCGCGACTTGCGTCCCTGCACGTTGATGATCGTGCAGAACGAGCACTGGAACGGACAGCCGCGGCCCGCGTCGAAGCTGGTCACGCCGCCGGCCGTGCGCCAGGCGCGGAGCGCGGTGATCAGCGGGATGGGCGTGCCCGCGATGTTGGGCAGGTCGTTCATGTAGTTGTAGAAGGGCTTGAGCGCGCCCGCATGAGCGTCGCGCAGCACCTCCTCCAGGCGCCCCTCGGCCTCGCCGGCGAAGATGGTCACGCCCAGCTCCCTGGCCTTCTGCAGTCCGGCGTCCTGTCCGTTCAGCATGCTGATGGTGCCGGAGACGTGGAAGCCGCCCACGGCGACGCGGACGCCGCGCGCGAGGAACTGCTGCGCGAGGTCGAGCGCGCGCGGGAACTGGTTGGACTGCACGCCGACGAGCATGACCATGCCCGCGCCGGCGTCTTCGATCATCTTCGCCAGCCGGCCGGCGTGCACGCGGGTGTTGGTCTCGTCGATGGGATGGACCTCGAGCTCGACGTCGTCGCCCAGCACTTTGCGCGCGGCGCAGTCGCGGGCCAGGCCGTACAGCGCCGCGAGCGAATTCGACGGAATCGCGGAGCGGAACCACTGGATCACGTAGCCGTCGTCGTCATAGTGCGACGGCTTGACCAGCACGAGGCAGAAGCGCGAAGCCATAGGGGATGCGGTGATGATACGCCCTGGCGGTCCGCATCATGAATATGAGACCGCTTCTTCTGATGCTCGTTCTTGCTGTGCCTGTCTCCGCGCAGGACCTCTTTCCCCGCTTTTCCGTCACCGCCGCGACGTCGCCGGCGGAGTTCGAGACGAACGCGCGCATCGACCCGGAAGCGCTCGGCGGCGCCGGCACTCTGGTGAGCTTCGAGCGCGACCTGGGCCTCGAGGACTCGCGCACGCTGCAGCGGTTCGGCCTGCAGTGGCGGCCGTTCCGCCGCCACGAGCTGGCGCTGTCGTACTTTTCGGCCCCGCGGAGCGGTCTCGAGCAGATCGACCGCGAGATCGTGTTTCGCGACGAGGTCTATCCCGTGAGCGCGCTGGTGACGTCGCAGTTCGATCTCGACTACGCGAGCGCGACGTACACCTTCTGGGCCCGCCGCGGCGACCGCGACGGCCTCGGCATCACCCTCGGCGTCGCGACGCTGGCGATGGACGCCAGCGTGACCGCGGAGCAGTTCGGCGGAAGCGTGACGGTGACGCAGAGCGCGGAGACGGACGTGCCGGTCGCGCTGGCGGGGCTGCAGGGGCGGGTGGCGCTCCTGCCGCGCCTGCACGGGGAGGCGAGCGTGTCGACCCTGCCGCGGGTCACGATCGAGGACTACACCGGCCGCGCCCTCACCGGCGCCGCGCGCCTCGAGTACCGCCCCCTGAACTGGCTCGGCATCGGCGCCGCGTACCACTACTTCCAGTTGGACGTGGACGTCGCGCAGCCGGACCTGAGCGGATCCCTGGAGATGACCATCCGCGGCCCGGAGGCGTACGTGCGCCTGGCGTTCTAGGGTCTCGAGCGTCGGAGCGCCGGCGTCCCGCCGGCTGGCCGGGCGGCGTCCCGCCGGCCGGGGCGCTCGGGAGGACGGAGCCTCTTGCGTGGTGCCACGCTCCCCCCGCCCGCCCGAGTGGCGGCGCGGGACGCCGCCACGACAGCCGGCGAGACGCCGGCGCTCCTGGAGCGCGGGACGCCGCCCCTCCTACCTCGCCACCGCACTCCTGGACTGAAGCTGGTCCAGGAGCGCCGCGGCGTCGGCGAAGCCGGGGCTGAGGCGGCGGGCTTCGCGGAGGTGGGGGACGGCTTCGGCGGTGCGGCCCTGGCGCACGAGCCAGCGGGCGTAGAAGAAGTGGGCGTTGTGGTCGGGGTTGAGGGTCAGGGCGCGCCGGAAGTGGCGCTCGGCCGCGGCGTGGTCGCCGAGCTGGCCTTCGACGACGCCGAGGTTGATCTCGACGTAGGAGTAGTTCGGGGTGAGGGCCAGGGCGCGCTCGAAATAACGCTTGGCGTCGTTGTGGTGGCCCTTGGCCATCCGGGTGAGGCCGTAGTTCATCCACGCGCGGCCGTTGCCGGGGCTCTTCCGGACCACGTCCGCCCACAGGGTCTCCTCGGTGCGCCAGATCTGGTTGCGCTGGTAGGTGCCGATGGCGAAGACGAAGATGGCGATCGCCAGCACGCGCCAGTCGACGAGAGCCGCGGCGACGAGCACGAGTCCGATGTAGGCGAAGAAGAGCCGGTGCTCGTTCGCCACCTCGGCCAGGGGAAAGAGGCTCGTGGGGAGGAGGGCGACGGCGAACCAGGCCAGGCCGAGAGCGACGGCGCCGCGGGTGCGGCGGATGGCCAGGATCAACAGCGCGACGAAGGCGTAGCCGGCGATGGCGCGCGTGTCGTACCAGTGCGCGAACGGCTGCCAGTCGGTGTCGGCGGTCAGTCCGATGGGCAGGACGAACAGGCGTCCGTAGTGGAGCCAGACGAACGGCTGGGTGATGACGTAGTTCCACGCGGCGCCGCCGCCGGAGGTCCACTCGGGCGCGTTCATGGAGTTGAGGAACGCGAGCAGCGCGATGCCGAGGATCAGGGACGGCAGGGCGGTGCGGAAGGCTTGCTTCGCGGGCTGTTTCTCGATGAAGAGTGCGTAGAGAAACAGCAGCGGCGCGAAGACGACCAGCGGCGCCTTGGCCAGGGCGCCGATCGCGAGCGGCACGAGGTAGAGGAACGTGCGGCGTGCGAAGGCGGAGCGCTGGTAGAGGACGAACGACGCGAGGAGGCCGATGGTCGAGAGCAGCTCCGAGCGCGCGGAGAGGAGGTTCATCGTCTCCGTGTTCGCGGTGTGGACGCAGAACAGCGTCGCGGCGAGGAGCGCCTTCCAGCGGCCGAGGAGCGGCGTGAAGAACGCGACCAGCAGGGCGCCGAGGATCAGCAGCAGCGCGATCTGGGTGATGTGGAACGGGCGAGGGGAGCCGTTGCCCGCGGCCCAGTCCAGAGCGAGCGACAACGTGACCAGCGGGCGGTAGGTCGCGTTCTGCGGGAGGCTGCTGAAGGTGTAGGGGTCGGTGAAGAAGCGGGGGACGTTGTCGAGGCTGCGGAGGTAGGTGTTGGTCTCGATGACGTGGGAGTCGTCGAAGTGGAAGGAGTTCTCCAGGGAGCTCGCGTACGCCGCCGCGATCAGGACGATCGCGGCGGCGCAGGCGATGAGGAAATGCGTGCGGGTCACTTCTCCTGATTATCGTCGAGGAGGAGTTTCTCGATGCGCTCGAGGCGCTCGCGGAGCTCGGCGTTCTCCTGCTGGAGTGCGTCGATGCGCTGCTGCTGCATGGCCGTGCGGGCTTCGAGGGCCTGCGCGGCGGCCAGCAGGACGCCGTCGATGTCGACGCCGGAGATGCGGCGGCTGTCCTCGCCGACGCCGAAGGCGGCGTGGAAGTCCTGCGCCATCGGGCCGAGGTGACGGACGCGCGCGTCCTGGGTCTTGTAGTTCCACGTGCTCACCGGGATGGAGCGGAGGCGCTGGAGGATGTCCTCGCCGTCGACGGCGGCGAAGTTCTCCTTCATGTTGCGGTCGGAGAGCGAAGACCACGAGCCGCTGCCCGCGGCC
The DNA here is from genome assembly GCA_036375075.1 of Thermoanaerobaculia bacterium. Lineage (GTDB taxonomy): Bacteria > Acidobacteriota > Thermoanaerobaculia > Gp7-AA8 > Gp7-AA8 > QHVT01. Next base: position 119,357 of record DASUSN010000078.1, read on the forward strand.
AGCGTGACGCCCGAGGTGCCGGCGGAGTTCGAGGTGATCTGCGTCTCGCCCGTGCTGAGCATGGACAGCTTGCTGTTGCCGAGGGTCAGCGCGGCGGTGGTGCTGGTGAAGGTCAGGCCGCGGTTCAGGGACGTGTTCGTGTAGAAGTACGCGCCGCCCGTCGCGCGCACGTTGAAGCTGTGGTTGACCGTGGCCTTGAACGACTCGTCGGTGATGATGCTGCCGTCGTCGAGGACGGAGCGGTCGGAGAAGACGAACGAGCCCTGACGGTTGTTGGTGTGCGCGTAGTAGCCGAGGCCCACCGAGGCCGCGCCCGTCGCGGTGACGTACTGGCCCAGGGCCACGGACCAGCTGTTGGCGGCGACGACGTCCTGGCCGGCGGCGAAGGCGTAGTCGCCCGAGCTGCGCGCGTTGTAGCCGAACGCCGTCGAGTAGTAGCCGATGTTGGCGTCGTCCCACTGCGTGCCGGTGATGCGGCCGGCGCGGGTGGCGCCTTTGTAGGGCAGCCACAGGAAGCGCGTCCCCGCACCCTCGGCCGGGATGGTGCCGATGTCGGTCTCGCCGACGCTGAGGATGCCGCCGGCGTTGTCGACACGGAAGACTTCCAGGTCACGGCTCACGTTGCCGCCGAGACTGTTGAAGGTCCCGCTCGCGGAGAGCGAGAGGAGGTCGGCCGAGCCGCTGGTGCCGAGCGTGCTGCTGCCGATCAGCTCGAGGTTGACCAGGTCGTTGCTGCTGGTGGCCGTCTGCTGCGACGAGGGCGCGAGCTGCACGACGTTGGCGGGAGCTTCGCCCGCGGGACCGGTGGCGCCGGTGGGGCCGACCGGACCGGTGGCGCCGGTCTCGCCCTGCGGACCCTGAGGACCGGTCTCGCCCTGGGGACCCTGAGGGCCGGTTTCACCCTGAATGCCCTGGACACCTTGAGGACCCTGAGGGCCAGTCTCGCCCTGAATGCCTTGCGGACCCTGGGGACCGGTCTCGCCCTGAATGCCTTGCGGACCCTGGGGTCCGGTCTCGCCCTGGACGCCCTGCGGACCCTGGGGTCCGGTCTCGCCCTGGATGCCCTGCGCACCCTGTGGTCCGGTTTCGCCCTGGGGACCCTGAGGCCCGGTCTCGCCCTGGACGCCCTGCGGTCCCTGTGCGCCCGTGGCTCCGGTCTCGCCCGTGGGACCTTGGGGGCCCTGGGCGCCGGTGGCTCCCGTGGCACCGGTGGCTCCCGTGGCGCCCGCGGGACCCGAGGGGCCCTGCGGACCGGTCGCTCCCGCGGCACCAGTCGCTCCCGTGGCCCCGGTCGCTCCCGTGGCCCCGGTCGCGCCTTCCTGGGCGAGGATCTGCCAACTCGTGCTGACGCCCGGGATCTGGTTGGTGCCCGCCGCGACGGCGATGTACGACGAGCCGTCGTAGCTCACCGCGTCGTCGACGGCGTAGGCCGTGGTGTTCACCCACGGCCCTTTCCAGTTGATGCCCTTGTCCTTGGAGTCCGGCTGCGCATCCGCCGCGACGCCGCCGGCGCCGAGGGCGAGCACGCGGCCTTCTCCGCCGGTGGCGGTCACGCGGACCGACGCGCCGGCGGCGCTCACCGCGCGGTGCTCGAAGGGCGCGAGATCGAAAGCGCTCACGGCACCGGCGTTGCCGTTCGCGTCGACCGACGTCAGCTCGACGCGCATCGCGCGGCCGGTGACCTCGACGAGCGAGATCTCGCCGGCGTTCTGCAGCACGCCCGATTCGCCGAGGCCGAGGGCGCGGTCGGCGGCGATCCCCGCTCCCACGAGCAGCGGCTGCGCCGACACGACACGCACCACGCCCGAAGCGGCGGACGCGCCGAACAGACTCTCCGCGGCGTTGTCGTACACCCGGGTCGCGCCGGGCGCGATGGTGTCGACGAACGTCGCCGGAGCGGCCCCCACGCCGCTCCTCAGGAACACGAACCGGACCTCGGCCGCCTCATGCGACGGGTTGGTCACGGAGATCGCCTTCGCGGAGCGCGAGGCGAGGATCCGGTCGGTGCCGGGCGTCGCCGCGAACAGCGGCTGCGCCACGACCGGCCAGATTAGACACACAACGACTGACAGCCACGCAGTGGGCTTTTTGAACATGACAGTCCTCTCTCTCTCTTTTTGCCTGGGACCGTACTGCTTTCTCTACTGCTACTGCTGTTGCTTCAACGCTTCCTGCCCGAGCAACAGCTGCTCGAGCTTCTCGAGTCGTTCCTGGAGGTTCTCGATCTTCCGGTCCTTCGCGCGGAGCTCGTCCTCGAGGGCGTTGATCCGCGCGGCCTGCGCGTCCGTACGCGCGTCGAGCGCCTTCACGCCCGCCAGCACGACGCCGTCCATGTCCACGGTGTTGATGCCCTTGTCCGTCTGGTCGAGGCCGAAGGCGGCGTAGAAGTCCTGCGCCATCGGTCCCATGTGCCGGACCTCGTCCTTCTGGGCCTTGTAGTTCCAGGTGGTGACCGGCACGTTGCGCAGGCGGCGGAGGACGTCCTCGCCGTCGACGGCGAAGAAGTTCTCCTTCATGTTGCGGTCGGAGATGCTGGTCCACGAGCCGGCGCCCGGCGCGAGCGTCACGCCCGCGTTCGCGGCGGCGTTGGAGTAGAGCCAGTAGCCGCCGTCGGAGCGGAAGATGGTCTGGTTCTGCGCGGTCGGGGTGATGCTGCTGTCGCTGGAGCGGTCGGTCCAGACGAAGCTGCCGTACGAGGCGTTGCTCGCCGTCAGGTGGCTCAGGCGCAGGCCAGTGCTCACGCTGGTGTTGGTGAAGAGGTAGTAGCCGCCGGTCGCGCGCACGTTGAAGCTGTGGTTGTTCGCCGCCTTGAACGACTCGTCGGTGGCGATGTTGTCGTCGTCGAGGACCGAGCGGTCCGAGAAGACGAACGACCCCTGGCGCGAGTTGCCGTGGGCGTAGTAGCCGAGGGCCACACCCGCGGCGCCCGTGCTGGTGACGTACTGGCCCATGGCGATGGACCAGCTGTTGGCGGCGACGACGTCCCTCCCGACGGCGAAGCCGAAGTCGCCCGAGGCGCGGGCGTTGTACCCGAAGGCGGTCGAGTAGAGGCCGATGTTGGCGTCGTCCCACTGCGTGCCGTTGATGTAGCCGGCGCGGATGGCGCGCTTGCCCGGGTACCACATGAAGCGCGCGCCCGATCCCTCCATGGGGACGCTGCCCTCGAATTCCTCCGAACCGGCGACGGCAAGGATGCCGCCGGCGTTGTCGACGCGGAAGCGCTCCATGTCGCGGGCGTGCGGGAAGCCGGAGATGTTGAACGTACCGTTGACCCGGAGGGAGAGCAGGTCGCGGGTACCGCTCACGCCGAGGTTGGTGTTGGTGCCGCCGTTGAGCTCCACGTCGATGAGGTCGTTCTCCTCGCCGGCCGCGAGCGTCGCGACCTGCGGGTCCTCGGGGAGGAGCTCGACGTCGCCGTCGACGTGGTCGGTGGTGATGGAGGAGCTGCTGGCGTTCACGGCGGCGACGATGTTCGTGCCGGCCGAGGCGCTGGTGGCGATGCTCGGGTTGGGATAGGTGCCGGTGAGGTGGCCGCCGGCGGCGACGCCGGTGATGTCGCCGCTGGGGCCCGTGGCGCCGGTGGCTCCGGTCGCACCCGTGGCGCCGGTTGCACCTGTGTCGCCGGTGGGGCCGGTCGCACCCGTTGCGCCGGTGGCACCTGTGTCGCCGGTTGCGCCCGTTGCGCCGGTTGCGCCGGTATCGCCCGTGAGACCGGTGGCGCCGGTCGCACCCGTGGCTCCTGTTGCGCCCGTGGCTCCGGTCGCACCCGTATCTCCCGTGGCACCGGTCGCACCGGTTGCTCCCGTATCGCCCGTGGCACCGGTCGGGCCGGTGGCTCCCGTCGCGCCGGTGGCGCCCGTGTCCCCGGTCGCGCCCGTGGCGCCCGTGGCGCCGGTCGCACCCGTTACGCCCGTGGCGCCGGTCGCGCCTGTGGCACCGGTGGCGCCTGTGGCACCGGTGGCCCCGGTCGCGCCGGTGGCTCCGGTATCGCCGGTGGCACCAGTCGGCCCGGTTGCGCCGGTCGCACCCGTTACTCCCGTGGCGCCGGTGGCCCCCGTCGCGCCCGTGGCACCCGTGGCACCCGTATCGCCAGTGGCACCCGTCGCACCGGTAGCCCCCGTGGCTCCGGTCGCACCCGTGGCACCCGTCGCGCCGGTGTCGCCGGTCGCACCCGTGGCGCCGGTCGCGCCGGTGGGACCCGCCGGTCCGGTCGCGCCGGTGGGCCCGGTCGCGCCTTCCTGCGCGATCAGGTTCCAGCTCGAGCCGCTGCCGGGAGGCTCATTCAGATTGTTCGCGACCGCGATGTACGAGGAGCCGTCGTAGCTCACCGCGTCGCGGACGGCGTAACTGGTCGTGTTCTGCCACGGCCCGCGCCAGGTGATGCCCACCGCGCCGGCCGCGCCGGTCGCACCCGTGGCGCCGGTGGAGCCAGTGGCACCCGGCGCTCCGGCCGGACCCTGGATACCCGGTGCGCCGTCGTCGCCGTCCTGACCGTCCTGACCGTCCTGGCCCGCCGGTCCGCGGGGACCGGTGGCTCCGGTCGGTCCGGCCGGGCCCATGGGGCCGGTCGGTCCGGTCGCACCGGTGGCGCCGGTAGCGCCGCCCGCGCCGATCAGGTTGTCGCGGAAGGCCATCTCGAAGCCCGCGGCGTCCTGGCTGTCGTTCGCGACCTGCGAGCCGAGGACGACGGCGCGGCCCGCGCCGGCAGTGCCGACGACGCGCAGCGAGCCCTCGTCCAGCGCACCGTTCACGAGCGTGCCCGCGCCGAGGATGCGATGCTCCCACGGCTGCAGCGTCAGGCTGCCCGTGCCGATGGTCGTCCCGGCCGTGTCGAGGACGGCCAGGGAGAGGGTGATCGGCGCGCCGGCCGTCTCCACGAAGAAGAGGTTGTAGCGGAACTGCGCGCCGTGGCGGATGCCCTGCAGCACGCCCGTGTCGCCGTTGGCCAGCCCGAAGTGCCCCGGGATTCCCGAGAGGAACAGCCCCTGCGAATCCGCCTCGGTCTTCCCGTCGAACTTGTTGTAGACGCGCGAGGAGACCAGCAGCGGCTGCGACGACTGGATGCGGACGCCGCCCAGGACGTTCTTCGCGCCGAAGACCGTCTCCGCGGCGTTTTCGTACACCTTCGTGGCGCCCGGTCCGACCGAGTCGTGGAACGTCTGCGGCGTGGGGTTGCTCTGGCCGCTGCGGAGGAACGACATCTGGAAGTCCGCGGCGGTCGAGGACGGATTCGTCACCCAGATCGTCGTGTAGAACTGGCTGCCGCCGATCCCTTCCACGCGGCCCGCGGCGGGCAGGAACAGGTCGGTCCCTCCGAAGCCTGCGTGGGCAGGCGGGACGAGGGACCAGAACAGAGACGAGACGATCGTCAGGCGGGCGATGATTTTCTTCAAGGCGCGGGCTCCGGGGTTCTATTGGCGATGGGACGGCTGGACGAATCTGGACGCGTGCATTGTAAGGCAGCCGTCCAGTGATTCAGGGTCCCGGGGCATTCTGGACGAGACGCGGCTTTACTTTTGTAAAAGGCGAAGGCACGGAATCGGTAAGCTCCTCCCGTATGTCCGTTCGCACCGTCCTTGGCCGTTACGCCGCCGTCTCCGACGACATCGGCGACCTCCGCACGCAGCGCCCGCTGCCCAACCGGGAGCTCGAGCAGATCGACCCGTTTCTCTTCCTCAACCATCACGGGCCGCAGGTCTACCCGCCGGGCAACCAGGGACTGCCGTTCGGGCCGCACCCGCACCGCGGGTTCGAGACCGTGACGTTCATCCTGGAAGGGTCGCTTTCGCACGGGGACACCGGCGGCCACGAGAGCGTGATCGACGCGGGCGGAGTGCAGTGGATGACCGCGGGGCGCGGCCTGGAGCACGCGGAGCTGTCGCCGGAGTCGTTCAAGCGCAGCGGCGGCGGACTGGAGATCCTGCAGTTGTGGGTGAACCTGCCGTCGCGGTTGAAGATGACCGCCCCGCGGTACGTCGGCCTGCAGCGCGACCAGATCCCGTCGGTCGCGCGCGACGGTGCGACGGTGAACGTCATCTCCGGATCGTTCGACGGCGTGGCCGGGCCGGTGGAGTCGTTGACCGGCGTGGCGTTGATGATGCTGTCGCTCGAGGCCGGCGCGCGCGTGGCCCTGCCCGCGCCGCGGGGGCGGAACGTCTTCTTCTACATCGTGCGCGGGGAGTTGAATGTGGGACAGGGGATGGAGCTCGTGCATTTCGACGGCGACGGCGACTCGATCGAGGTCGAGGCGAAGACGGACGCGTTCGTGCTCTTCGGCCACGCCGAGCCGTACGGCGAGCCGGTCGTCGCCCACGGGCCGTTCGTCATGAACACGCGCGAGGAGATCGTGCAGGCGTTCCGCGACTATCAGATGGGGCTGTTCCGCTGACCAATGTAGGGCGCGGCTTCAGCCCGCCCCCCTCGTGGGTGGGCGGCGTTTTTCGCGACTACCCCCCACCCACGAGGGGGGGCGGGCTGAAGCCACGCCCTACATTGGTCAGCGGAACGCCTTGGCGATCAACTCGTAGGAGCGCTTGCGGTCGTCGTGGTCGAAGGTGTTCGTCACGATCATCATCTCGTCCGCGCCGTACTCCGCGGCCGCGGCTTCGATCTCCCGGCGCACCTGCTGCGGTGCGCCGACGATGGCGCGGCGGCGCGTGCGGAACGGGTCGTCGTCCTTCGGCTGCTCGGCGAGAAACGCCAGCGCCTTCTCGATCGGCGGGATGGGGACGAGCTGGCCGCGGAAGAAGAGGGTGAACATCATCTTCGCGCTGGCGGCGATGCGGCGGGCCTCTTCGTCGGTCCCGGCGCAGACGGCCCACACGGCCGCGATCACGTACGGCTTCTCCGCGTGGCGCGACGGCTCGAAGCGTTTGCGATAGTCGGCGACGATCTCCGCGCCGTTGGGGTTGATGAAATCCGCGAACGCGTACGGCAGCCCCAGCTCCGCCGCCCAGATCGCGCTCTGCGGCGAGCTGCCGAGCAGCCACGGCGCCGGTTTCTCGGGAAGACCGGGGAGCAGGGCCAGGCGCGCGAAGGGATGATCGGCGGGGAGCTCGTTGTCGAGGTAGGCGAGGAGCTCGTAGAGCTGCGCGGGGAAGTCGTCCGGCGACGCCTGCCGCCGGTCGCGCTGCAGGGCGAACGTGGTGATCGGATCGGTGCCCGCCGCCCGGCCCACGCCGAGATCGATGCGGCCGGGCGCGAGGGCGGCGAGAAGGGTGAACGTCTCCGCGACCTTGAGCGGGCTGTAATGCGGCAGCATCACCCCGCCGCTGCCGACGCGGATCCGCGACGTCGCCATCGCGATCGGCCCGATCAGCACCTCCGGCGCGGCGCACGCCAGCGCCGGCGTCCCATGATGCTCGGCCAGCCAGTAGCGGTGATATCCGAGGGACTCGGTGTGCTGCGCGAGATCGATCGAATTGCGCGCGGCCTGCGCACCGGAGGAGCGTTCGGAAACGGGAGACTGATCGAGCACGGAGAGAATCATCGCGTGCATTCTCCGTGATCTCGGGGTTGGCTGGTCATGCGGAGCGCCGGCTTCCAGCCGGCCGCTACGCCGCCTTCCAGGCGGCCTGACTCCTCGCGAGCAACATGCCGGCTGGAAGCCGGCGTAGCGGCCGGCAAGGATGCCGGCGCTCCGCGAGCTCATCCCCTCGCCCGACACTCGGGCCTCGTTATGGAGTGCGGAGGCGGTCGGAGGCTGCCTCAAAAACCCCATGGGACCGCCGGCGTCCCGCCGGCTGCCGGGGCGGCGTCTCGCCGCCCCGGGTGGGAGGTGGAGCGTGCCACGTGGCGAGAGGCTCCGTCCTCCCGAGTACGCGCCGGCGGGACGCCGCCGCACAGCCGGCG
>DASUSN010000079.1:0-6128 GCA_036375075.1 Thermoanaerobaculia bacterium
TTCAGCCCGCCTCCCCCGGGGGCGGGGGACGCCGCCCACCCACGAGGGGGGCGGGCTGAAGCCACGCCCTACATGCGCTACGTGCTCGGCGGGCTGCCCTTTGCGATCGCGTTGATGGCGTATCAGTACGCCGCCTTCGGCTCACCGTTCCGCACGGCCATCGCCACGACCAACCCCGCATTCCTCGACGACGAGAAATGGCTGGGCGTCTTCGCCCTCCCCAAGCTCGACGCGCTGTGGGGCATCACCTTCTCCCCCTACCGCGGCCTGTTCTTCATCGCGCCGATCCTGGTTCTCGCGGCGATCGGCGTGCGCCGCGGCAAGACCATCCTCATCGCCGTCTTACTCACCTTGCTCGTCAACGCCTCGTTCAACGGCTGGCATGGCGGCTACAGCATCGGCCCGCGCTACGTCCTGCAGGTCGTCCCGCTCCTGGCCCTCGCCCTCATCGAGACGCACGGACGCTGGCGGCTGCTCGCGAGCGCGCTGGCCGCGGTCTCGCTGCTCTTCAACTTCGCCGCGACCGCCGTCGACCCGCAGCCGCCGGACCTCCTCCGCGATCCGATCGGCCGCTACGCCCTGCCGTCGCTCTTCACCGGCCGCGCGCTCGGCGACGAGAAGACGCCGTGGCTCGCGGACTTTCACACGGGCCACACGTCGACGAACCGCGTCGCGCCGGACGAGCTGCTGCAGTTCACGAAGCACAGGCCCGGTTCGCGCGAATCCGAATGGGCGAGCTTCAACCTCGGCGAGCTGCTGGCCGGCCCCGGCTCCGCGCTGTCGCTCGCGCCGTGGCTGCTGGCGATGGCCGCCGTCAGTCTTTCATGGTGGCGGCGTCGGCGCCGCGAGACGCGCACCATTCCCGGTACGCCGCCGGCGCAATCTCGCTCGGCTTGATCTCGCTGCGCCCGCCCCAGAACACGTTCGTGTACGACACCGGGATGCCGATGCTCTCCAGGTGCTCGTCGATCGCCCGCTTGTGCGCGAGGATGGCGTCCTTCTCCGTCCCGTGCGCGACGGCCATGATGTTCACGTTGCGGAACTCCGGCCCGCCCTCGCGCCAGTAGCAGTGCGTGAGGATGTGGAAGCGCCCGACCTCGCGCCCCGCCTCCAGCTCGCGTCCCGGCGGGACGGCCCAGTGGAACAGCGCGTTGAAGCGCGTCACGCGCTCGCCGCTCTGCAGCGGCTTCACGTGCTCGAGGAACGTCGAGAAGCGCCCGATCACGCCGCGGGCGTTGAGGCTTTCCGCCACCTCGTAGAACCGCTCCAGAGGCACGCCTGCCTCGGCCGCCCTGCGCTCCCAGAGATCGCGGCGGACTTCCTCCTCGACCAGCTCGCGCTTCACCGCCGTCAGCACCTGCCACTCCAGCTCCGACAGCTCGACCTTCGCCGTGTCCTTCACCTGCGCCAGCTCGTCGGACTTCGCCCCCGGCTCCATGCCCTTGCGGCGGACGTGGCCGACGCCGAGGGCGAAGATGCGTTTGGCGGGCATGACGCGGAAATGCTCGGCGCCGGTGAGCCGCGCCAGAAACGCGCAGTGCTTCTCGACCGAGTAGCCCTGGGGGACTTTGACCGTCGTCCAGAGGCGGTAACTCGAGCCGGGCGTGGCCGGATCCGCGGAGCGGATGACGACGTGGCCGGAGAACGGGTCCTGCTGGAACATGAAGTCGAACGCGGCGTCCAGCCGGTCGTTCGGGAACTGCCACGCCACCAGCGCCCCCTCGGCCAGGTTCGTGGCCATGAGCGTCTGCCGCACGCGCCGGATCGTGCCGCCGCGCAGCATGACCCGGATGCGCTCCATCACCAGCTCCACGTCCATCCCCGCCAGCCGCGCGATCTCCCCGAACGGATCGCGCACGAAGCCCTGGATGCGGTCTTCGGAGACGGCGAGGATCTGCGCGTTGAGGGGGTCGGTGTGGGTGATGGGGGTATCGGTGGCAGTGGTCATGGGCGGTGCCGATCATAATTCACTCCCTCGTTTCACAGAGGGCGTGTCGCGAGCGCCGAGGCTGTTTGACAACGTGGAACCGCGGGCGTAACCTCGGCCGACCTGGACTGATTTGCGGGCCGCTTGCAACCAGGATAAAAAAAGCTAAAGACGCCGGCATTCGTCACGTTCGACCTTTTTTTCGAGCGGCCCCGCCAATGTGGCGGGGCTTTTGTTTTCTGGAGAAACCGATGGCACGACCGAACCGCAGTGCAGAGCTGAAGAGCCTCCTCGCGCAACGCATCCTCGTCCTCGACGGCGCGATGGGCACGCAGGTCCAGACCTACGGCCTCGACGAGTCCGCGTACCGCGGCACGCGCTTCGCGGACCATCCGCGCGACCTCAAGGGCGCCAGCGACGTCCTGGCCCTGACGAAGCCGGAGGTGCTCGAGGAGATCCATCGCAAGTACCTCGAGGCCGGCGCGGACATCATCGAGACCAACACCTTCAACGCCCAGGCGATCTCGTTCGCCGACTACGACCTCCAGCCTTACGTCTACGAGATCAACAAGGCCGCGGCGGAGATCTGCCGCCGCGTGGCCGACGCCATCGCGACGCCGGAGAAGCCGCGCTTCGTGGCCGGCGCCATGGGCCCGACGAACCGCACCGCGTCGCTCTCCCCCGACGTGAACAACCCCGGCATGCGCGGCGTCACGTTCGACGAGCTCGTCGCCGCGTATTACGAACAGGCGCGCGGGCTGGTCGACGGCGGCGTCGACATCCTCATGCCCGAGACGACGTTCGATACGCTGAACCTCAAGGCCGCGCTCTTCGCCATCGAGAAGTACTTCGAGGACACCGGCATCACGCTGCCGGTGATCGCGTCGATCACCATCACCGACGCCTCCGGCCGCACGCTCAGCGGGCAGACGGTGGAGGCGTGCTGGAACTCGATCTCGCACGCGCCGCTGCTGGCCGTGGGCCTCAACTGCGCGCTGGGCGCCGAGGAGATGCGGGCGCATGTGGAGGAGCTGTCGAAGCTCGCGCCGATCTTCATCAGCTGCTATCCCAACGCCGGCCTCCCCAACGCCCTCGGCGGCTACGACGAGACGCCGGTGATGATGGCCGACGTCCTGCGCGACTTCGCCGCCAACGGCTGGCTGAACATCGTCGGCGGCTGCTGCGGCACGGGCTTCGAGCACATCCGGCTCATCTCCGAGACCGTGGCCACGCTGCCGCCGCGCGTGCCGCAGCCGGTGGAGCCGCACCTGCGTTTGAGCGGACTCGAGCCGCTCACCGTTACGAGTTCCTCGGTTCCTCGGAGTTCCTCGGTTCCTCGGAGTGGAACCGCGGGCGGCGTCCCCGAGGAACTCCGAGGAACTCCGAGGAACTCCGAGGAACCCGGCAAGGAACCCGCCGAGGAGCTCGGCGCCAACTTCATCGTCGTCGGCGAGCGCACCAACGTCACCGGCTCGCCGAAGTTCGCGAAGCTGATCAAGGAAGGCGACCTCGAAGGCGCGCTGCGCGTGGCCAAGCAGCAGATCGAGGGCGGCGCGAACATCCTCGACGTGAACATGGACGAGGGGCTGCTCGACTCGGAGAAGTTCATGTCCGACTTCCTCAACCTCGTCGCGTCCGAGCCCGACATCTCGCGCGTGCCGATCATGGTCGACAGCTCGAAGTGGTCGGTGATCGAGGCGGGGCTGAAAGTCCTGCAGGGCAAGTCCGTCGTCAACTCGATCTCTCTGAAAGAGGGAGAAGACGTCTTCCGGCACCACGCGCGCCTGTGCAAGCGCTACGGCGCGGCGGTGGTGGTCATGGCCTTCGACGAGCAGGGGCAGGCCGACAGCATCGAGCGCAAGGTGGAGATCTGCTCGCGCGCGTACCGCATCCTGGTCGACGAAGTGGGCTTCGATCCGACGGACATCATCTTCGACCCGAACGTGCTCACCGTGGCCACGGGCATCGAGGAGCACAACGCGTACGGCATCGCCTTCATCGAGGCCGTGCGGCAGTTGCGGGAGAAGTTCCCGCTCGCGAACGCCAGCGGCGGGATCTCCAACGTGTCGTTCTCCTTCCGCGGGAACAACGTCGTGCGCGAGGCGATGCACGCCGCGTTTCTCTACCACGCCATCCGCGCCGGCCTCACCCTGGGCATCGTCAACGCCGGGCAGCTCGGCATCTACGAGGAGATCCCGAAGGACCTGCTCGCGCTGGTCGAGGACGTGCTGCTCAATCGCCGTCCGGACGCGACCGAGCGGCTGGTCACGTTCGCGGAGACAGTGAAGGGCCAGAGCACGGCCACCGCGAAGGAAGAAGAACAGTGGCGCCAGGGCACCGTGGAAGAGCGCCTGTCGCACGCGCTGGTGAAGGGCATCGTCGACCACATCGACGCGGACGTCGAAGAGGCGCGGCAGAAGTATCCGACCGGCCTCTCGATCATCGAAGGGCCGCTGATGGCGGGCATGAACGTGGTCGGCAACCTCTTCGGCGCGGGCAAGATGTTCCTCCCGCAGGTCGTGAAGAGCGCGCGGGTCATGAAGAAGGCGGTGGCGTACCTGCTGCCGTTCATGGAGGCCGAGAAGCTGCAGTCGGGCGACACGCGCGCGCGCGGCAAGGTGCTGATGGCCACCGTGAAAGGCGACGTCCACGACATCGGCAAGAACATCGTCGGCGTCGTCCTCGGCTGCAACAACTACGAAGTCCTCGACCTCGGCGTCATGGTCGCCGCGGACAAGATCCTCGACGTGGCGGAGCAGGAGAAGGTGGACATCGTCGGCCTGTCCGGCCTCATCACGCCGTCGCTGGACGAGATGGTCCACGTGGCCCGGGAGATGGAGCGGCGCCGGTTCCGCGTTCCGCTGCTCATCGGCGGCGCGACCACGTCGAAGCTGCACACGGCCGTGAGGATCGCACCGAAGTTTTCTCAGCCGACGGTGCACGTGCTCGACGCGTCGCGCGCCGTCGGCGTCGTGTCCGCCCTGCTCTCCGAGCAGCGCGATACGTTCACCGGCGGCGTCGCCGCGGAGTACGAGAAGCTGCGTGCCGGCATCGAGCAGCGCGCCATCACCATCCTCCCCCTCGACGAAGCGCGCCGCCGCGCGCCGAAGCTCGAGTTCGCGCCCGAGCCGCCGCCCTTCACCGGCGTGCGCGTGCTCGACGACGTACCGCTCGACGAGATCGTGCCGCTCATCGACTGGAACCCGTTCTTCCAGACCTGGGAGCTGCGCGGCCGCTATCCGCAGATCCTCGACGAGCCGCGCGCCCGGGAGCTGTTCGACGACGCGCGCAAGCTCCTGCACGAGATCGTGGAGAAGCGGCTGCTCAAGGCGCGCGCGGTGTACGGCATCTGGCCCGCGCAGCGCGACGGCGACGACATCGTCGTCCCGGGCGCGAAGTTCCACACCATCCGCCAGCAGCAGGAGACCAACACCGGCCACAACTTCGCCCTGGCCGACTTCATCGCGCCGTCGGGGGACTACGTCGGCGGCTTCGCCGTCACTGCCGGCATCGGCGTCGAGGAGCTCGTCGCGCGCTTCCAGAAGGACCACGACGACTACAACTCGATCATGACCAAAGCCCTCGCCGATCGGCTGGCCGAGGCGCTGGCGGAGAAGCTCCACCGCGACCTGCGCCGCGAGTGGTACGCGCAGGACGAGTCGCTCTCCAGCGAAGACCTCATCGCCGAGAAATACCGCGGCATCCGCCCGGCCCCGGGCTATCCCGCCTCCCCCGACCACACGGAGAAAGGGACGTTGTTCTCCCTCCTCGGCGCCGAATCCCTCGGGATGCAGTTGACGGAGTCGTACGCCATGAGCCCCGCCGCCAGCGTCAGCGGCCTGTACTTCGCCCATCCCCAGTCGCGGTACTTCGCGGTGGGCAAGATCGGCCGGGATCAGGTGGAGGACTACGCGCGGCGGAAGGGGTTGCCGGTCGATGAGGTGGAGCGCTGGCTCGCGCCGAACCTGGCGTACGAGCCGGAGGCGGTGCCGGTCGGCGTTTAGCGCGGGCGAACGTCAGCGCGGCATGCCCATCGCGTTGACGTTCTGCACGGTCACGTCTTCGAACGTCCCGGACGCGTTCTTCAGATACGCGACCACGCGCAGGGTCACCGGGCCGTTCGCGCCGGCGACGCTCTCGCTCAGCTCCGTCGGCGCCCAGAAGTCCTTCTCGCGCGACTGTTCCGGCTCCACGGTCAGGT
>DASUSN010000080.1:0-26901 GCA_036375075.1 Thermoanaerobaculia bacterium
CCTCGGGTTCCTCGGGTTCCTCGGAGTTCCTCGGGGGGCCGGATGCCGGCTCTCCTCCGAGGAACCCGAGGAACGCCGAGGAACCCCGAGGAACCGGCCGGGCGGGGGGCGCCTAACCTTCTACGCAACTTTTCGTAAACACCAGCGTAGAAGGCTTTTGTAGGAGAGCTACGCAATGTCCAGACTCGGAAAGATCCTCCTTTTTCTGATCGTCCTCGCCCTCGGCACCGTGGGCGTCTACGCCGTCGTCCGGAACGGGCAGAAGAAGGACGGCGGTCTCAAAGAGGTCGAGGTCACGCAGGGCACGATCGTCGAGAAGGCCGTCGCCGTCGGCCAGATCCAGCCCCGCCAGAAGTTCCAGGTGAAGTCGAAGATCTCGGGGATCGTCCGCAGGGCGATGGTCGAGGTCGGCGATACGGTCAAGGCCGGCGATCCGCTGTTCGAGATCGCGCCCACCCCGACGCCTCTCGAAGTCACCGAGGTCGACCGGCGCGTCGAGTCCGCCGAGGCGTCGTTCCGGCGCGCGGAGGGGGACTACAACCGGGCCATGGAGCTCTCGCGCGGCGGCGTGCTGCCGAAATCGGACGTCGAGGCGAAGAAGGAATCGTACGAGCTCGCCAAAGTCGCGCTCATGAAAGCCCAGCAGGACCGCCAGCTCACGCGCCGCGGCAACCTCTCCTCGACCAGCGCCCAGGAATCGATCATCCGGGCGCCGGCCGCCGGCACCGTGCTGACGCGCCTCGTCAACGAAGGCGACCCGATCGTCCCCCTCACCTCCTACCAGCCCGGCACCGAGATGGCCACCATCGCCGACATGTCCGACCTCATCTTCAAAGGCACCGTCGACGAGATCGACGTCGGCAAGCTCTCCATGGGCATGACCGCGCGCATCAAGGTCGGCGCGCTCCCGACCGACGTCGTCACCGGCAAGGTCCAGCGCATCGCCCCGCAGGCCCAGCAGAAGGAAGGGGCCACGCTCTTCGACGTCGAGATCGAGCTCGATCCCGGCCAGAAGATCACCCTCCGCGCCGGCTACTCCGCCAACGCGGACGTGATCATCCGCGAGAAGAAAGACGTCCTGGTCCTCCCCGAGCGCCTCGTGTCGTTCGAGGACGGCGGCAAGAAGACCTTCGTCGAAGTCCCCTCCGGCGACCCGAAGAAGGAGCCGGCGAAGAAGGAGATCAAGACCGGCATCTCCGACGGCCTGAACGTCGAGATCGTCAGCGGCCTGGCCAAGGGCGCGAAGGTCGTGGAGAGGCCGCCGAAGGAGATTTCGTAGCCGACGAGTCGACGAGCCGTCGAGTCTTCGAGGAGACCGACGGCTCGCCGCCTTGACGACCCGACGACTCGACGACGCGATCATGGTTACTTTCAAAGACGTCCTCCGCCAGCTCTTCCGCGACATCCGCAACGAGAAGCTGCGCACGTTCCTCACGATCTTCGGGATCGTCTGGGGCACGGTGGCGATCAGCCTGATGCTGGCGTTCGGGACGGGTCTGCACAAGCAGCTCATCAAGAACACGGCCGGCCTGGGTGACCGCGTCGTCATCATCTGGCCGGGGCTCACCTCGATCCCTTACGAGGGACTGGGCAAGGGGCGCCGGCTGCGCGTCGCGGAGGAAGACCTCTCCGCGATCCGCACGCAGGTGACGGGACTCAAGCGCGTGTCGGGCGAGTACATGACGTCCATGCGCCTCGACTACGGCACCAAGACCATCTCCGTCGACATCTCCGGCGTCGTCGCCGAGTTCGGCGAGATGCGGAACCTGATCCCCGAGTCCGGAGGGCGCTTCCTCAACCCGATCGACGACGCCAATCAGCGCCGCGTGGCCTTCATCGGCGACGAACTGAAGACCAGCATCTTCGGCGAGTCCGACGCCATCGGAAAGATCGTGCTCCTCAACCAGTCGCCGTTCACCGTGGTCGGCGTGTTGAAGAAGAAGCCGCAGGACTCCAGCTACAGCGGCCGGGACAAGGACAAGGCCTTCATCCCCTCGTCCACCTACCGCGCGCTGACGGGGGAGAAGTACGTCGACAACATCGTCCTCCAGGCCGCGGACCCGAGCGACACCGAGCGGATGATCGAACGGCTGCGCGTCGCCTTCGGCAACCGCCTGCGCTTCAACAAGGACGACAAGGAAGCGCTGTCGATCTGGGACACGACCGAGCAGTTCCGGTTCTTCGACATCTTCATGCTCTCGTTCAACGCCTTCCTCGGCATCATCGGCGTGCTGACGCTGATCGTCGGGGGCATCGGGGTGTCGAACATCATGAACGTGATCGTCGAGGAGCGGACCCGCGAGATCGGCATCAAGATGGCCCTCGGCGCGAAGGCGAGCTGGATCCTCACGCAGTTCCTGCTCGAGACGATGCTCGTCACCGCCCTCGGCGGCGCGATCGGCTTCGCGATCTCGTACACGCTCTGCGCGGTGTTCCCGGAGGGGCCGCAGGAGTTCGTCGGAAAACCGGAGCTGTCGCCGCTCGTGGCGATCCTCACGGCCACGGCGCTCGGAATCGTGGGACTGATCGCGGGCTACTTCCCCGCGAAGGAAGCGTCGAAGCTCGACCCCGTGGTGGCGATGAAGCTATGAAACGCGATTTCCACGTCATCTTCTCCCTCTTCGCCAGCGCGGGCCAGTTGCAGAAGAAGCGCGCCTTCCTCACCATCGCGGCGATCGCGTGGGGGACGGTGGCGATCCTGCTGCTCCTCGCGTTCGGCGAAGGGCTCAAGCTGCAGCTCGACAAGAACCGCCGGGCGATGGGAGAGAACATCTCCGTCCTCTGGCCGGGCGAGACGACCAAGGCGTTCCGCGGCCTCCCCCCCGGACGCCCGATCCGGCCGAGAGTGGACGATCTCGAGTTCGTGCGCGGCCGCATGCCGGAGCTGAAGTCGGTCATCGGCGAGATCGTGTCGTGGCGTACGGCGGTCACGTACGAGCGGAAGACGATCAACAGCCGCATCAACGGCGTGAACTGGGAGTACGGCGACGCGCGCAAGCACTACCCGGTCGCGGGCGGCCGCTGGCTCTCGCCGGAAGACGAGCTGCAGCGCCGCCGCGTGGTCTTCCTCGGCGACGAGATGGCCACGGACCTCTTCGGCAAGGTGGATCCGGTCGGCAAGACCATCCTGATCAACGGCGCGCCGTTCACCGTCATCGGCGTGATGCAGCACAAGACCCAGATGGGCAGCTACCAGGGACCGGACGCGCAGCACGGATGCATCCCCATCTCGACGGCGCGGGCGCTGTTCGGGCGCGACCGCCTGAACAACATGCTTCTCGAGACACACCGGCCGGAGGACATGCGCCCCGCGCTGAAGAAGTTCAACGACATCATGGGGCCGAAGCTCGGCTACGACCCCACCGACGACCGCGCGTTCGGCACGTGGGACACGGTCAAGAGCGCCGAGATGAACCGGATGTTCAGCGTCGGCATCCAGATGTTCCTGGGCATCGTCGGCGCGCTGACGCTGCTCATCGGCGGGGTCGGGGTGGCGAACATCATGTTCGCGGTGATCAAGGAGCGCACGCGCGAGATCGGCGTGAAGATGGCTCTCGGCGCCAAGGCGCGCTGGATCATCTGGCCGTTCGTGCTGGAGGCGCTGGTGTACACGTTCATCGGCGGCGCGATGGGGATCACCATCGCCACCCTGATCGTGGCCGCGGCGACGTTCATCCCGCTCGAGAGCGAGGTCATGTCCTTCCTCGGACGGCCGACGCTCTCTCCGCAGATCGGCGTCGCCACCTCCGCGATCCTCGGCATGATCGGCCTGCTCGCGGGATACTTCCCCGCCCGCCGCGCCGCGCGCATCGACCCCGCATCCACGCTCCGCTACGAATGAGGAACTGATGAACAAGAACGAACCGATCATCGCGATGGCCAACATCCGGAAGGTCTACGACACCGGCAAGGTGAAGGTGGAGGCGCTCAAGGGCGTCGACCTCGACATCTTCCCCGGCGAGTTCGTCGCGATCGTCGGCCCCTCGGGCTCGGGCAAGTCGACGCTCATGAACCTCCTCGGCTGCCTGGACACGCCGACCGACGGCACGTACGCGATCGGCGGTGAGAACGTGGCCGGCGTCACGCGCGACACCCTCGCGGAGATCCGCAACCGCCGCGTGGGCTTCGTCTTCCAGAACTTCAACCTCCTCCCGCACATCAGCGCGCAGGAGAACGTCGAGCTGCCGATGCTGTTCGGCGGAGTGAGCCCGAAGGAGCGCCGCGCGCGCGCCATCGAGCTGCTGACCAAAGTCGGCCTCGGTGACCGCGTCGACCACAAGCCCACCGAACTGTCCGGCGGCCAGATGCAGCGCGTGGCCATCGCCCGCGCCCTGGCCATGAATCCCGACATCATCCTCGCCGACGAGCCGACCGGAAACCTCGACACCAGCTCGGGCACGGACGTGATGTCGCTGTTCAACGAGCTGTGGAAGAGCGGGCGGACGCTCGTGATCATCACCCACGACCCCGCGCTCGCGAAGCGAGCGTCGCGCATCGTGGAGATCCGCGACGGCCGCATCACCAGCGACACCCGCAACGAAGCGGCGGCGTAGGGTTCTGTCGCCCCCTGTCATCCCGAGCGTCGAGCGAGGGACCTGGGCGGGCGGGGCGGCAGGCACATGCTTCGCGCCCCGCCCACCCAGGTCCATCGCTCGACGCTTCTCATGGCACATGTCCCGGAGGGACAAGAGAAGGTAGCCGGTGGCAAGCCGCGAGGCGGCGCAGCCACCGGGTAGGATCGCTTACACGGCCCGCGTAGCGGGCGGCAGACCTACTGGCGCCGATCTCCCACGCGTGACTCGATCGCGTCGATGTGTCGTTGCGTTACATTCTGCAACTGCACGTTCCGCGTCTCAATCGCGGCGTGGTTGATCTGCTGCAAGGCGGCCTTCGCCGCCAGGGGGTCCAGCGTCGGAGTCTGCGCGATCGCCTGGGCCGCCTCGGTCGCCTGCTTCGTCGCGTTTTCGGAAATCGCGGGATTCCCGAGCGTGTCCCCGATCCGTACCAGCTCCGCGGCCGAATCCGCGGCTTCCTGCGCCTTGATCGGCGCGGCGGCCGGAGATGCCGCCTTCAGTTCCGCGACGTTGGTTTTCACCTCCGCCTTCGTCTCCGAGGCCTTGAGGTTCTGCGTGATCACCAGCCGCCCGGCGTCGAGCACGGGCTTCCACAGAAACCCGCAGAGCACCGCGAACGCGGTGAGCTTCGCCGTCTTCGTCGTGTCGGCCGGGATGACGATGTAGACCGCGACGAGCGCCGCCGCCGCGCCGAGGATGATGGAAAGCGGAAGCGCGAGGAATTCATTCAGACCGAACGCGGCACCACCGATCATCGTGTACGCCCACGACACGACTCCGCCACCGCCCCCGGACAGGAGAACCAATCGGACATCCTTGGACATGACACTCCTCTCTTGATTGCCCGATGAGACGGACAAAGACCTGCGTTTCCCCATTATGGCCGCTCGGCCCGCGTGAGCGCGGATCCCAACTCACCGCCGGAAGCCCAGCCGCTCCAGACGCGCTTCGAAACGCGGGTCGGTGCGGATGAACTCCAGGCGCGGGTCGACGAACGTGTAGATGGCCAGGGTGGAACGATCCTGGATCGAGCGGTCGAGGGCCGCGAAGGCGCGGTCGGCGTCGTGGAGCTGGGAGTAGTAGCAGGCCAGGACGTACGGGTCTAGGCGCCGGACGCTCTCCCGCTTCAGCAGGATCGGCTCGAGGCGGCGGAACTCCTCGCGGTAGCGCGCGCCGCTGCCGGCCTGGTCGCCGAGGTCGACCGGTTCCTCGAGAATGGTGGCCAGCGAGCGAGCGGCTACGTCCCAGCGTTGTGTGGCCATCGCCGACCACATGATCCCCCACCGGGTCTGGAACGGATTGCGGTCCACCAGCACCGCCGCCCGGTATTCGGCCATCGCGTCGTCCGGGCGCTGCGCCATGAGATAGAGGAACGCCAGGTTCACGCTCGGCACGAACGAATTCGGGTCGCGGAGCTGGAGCTGCCGGAACGACGCGAGCGCCGCGTCGTGCTGCCCCATCGCCGACAGCAGCACGGCCAGGTTGAAATACGGATGGATGTAGTCGGGATCCGCGGCAATGGCCCGCCGCAGCCAGGTCTCGGCCGCCGCGTAGTCGCGGTCGTGCTGCATGAGCAGCCGGCCGTAGTCGTTCAGCGCTTCCGCGCCCTTCGAGTCGAGCGCGAGCGACCGCTCCAGCGCGATGCGCGCCTGGGTCAGCGCCACCGCGCGCGACTCCCCCATCCACGCTTCCGCGCGCTCGCTCCAGATGTCGCCGATCGCCGACCACGCTTCCGCGAACTCCGGCTCGAGCTGCACCGCCTTCTGCAGGCGCACCAGCGCGGCGTCGAGGTCCTGCTGCGGGACGGGGCGGGACGCGAGCACGCGCGCCTCGCGATAAAGCGCCAGCGCCGCGGGAGCGACCGGCGTCCGCACCAGCGGCTCCTCGCGTCCCTCGGGGATGTACCGCGAGCCGACCGCCTGGGTGATGCGCAGCGCAATCTCCAGCGGGAAGTCGCCCGCGTCGCCTTCGCGATTGAACGTCTCCGACCAGACGACCTTCCCCGAGCCCGTCTCCACGATCCGCGCGCTCACGCGGACCGCGCTCTCCCCGTCCTGTAACGAAGTCTCCACGGTGATGTCGCTCGGCCCCTCCTCGACCACGCCCACGAGATGCGGCTGCAGGCGCGAGAGATGGGTCTGCAACTCGTCCTCGATCCGCCGCGGATCCACCGGCGCGGTCCACGTGCGGTCGGCGGCCACCGCGCCGATGGAGATGCGCAGCACGGGCCGAGGAGCGGCGGCGCCGGCACCCTCGTGCGGAGCGCGGGAGAAGAACAGCATTCCCAGCACGACCAGCGCCGCCGCGAAGCGCGCAAAGGAGCGCCGCGGCCGCTCCTCCTCGATCACCAGCGGCGGCTCCGGCACCCACGGCTCCACGGGCCGGAGCGGTTCGATCTCCGGCGGCGGAGTCACCGGCGCCTCCACCCGCTCCACCGGCGCCAGGAAGCAATAGCCGCGGCGCGGCAGCGTCTGCAGGAACCGCGGCGTCTCGGCGTGATCGTTCAGCGCGAAGCGGATCCGCCGGATGGCCGTGTTGATCCCCTGCTCGAAGTCGACGAACACCTCCGCGCCCCACAACGCCTCCTGGATCTCCTCGCGCGTGACGATCTGCCCGGCGCGCTGCACCAGCAGCAGCAGGACGCGGAACGGCTGCGGCGGCAGGTGGATGCGCGTGCCGTTCTTGCGCAGCTCCTCCGCCTCGGGCAGGAGCTCGAACCGGTCGAACCGGTAGGCGACCGGAGGCGCGTAAGGAAGAACGGCGGTCTTGTCCGGGGACTCCATGGCTCTGTGGGAGGCCGTAGTTTGGCCCCGGAACGGACGCGGGCCCCGTGCGGAACCGTGACGAAACGAGAAACGCACCGTCACGGCCCGGTCCCGCGCGATCAGCCACTCTCGCAAGCGACTCATTTCAAGAGGCTTATTCGTTCAGCCACGATCCACCTTCCGTCAATGGCCGTTTCCGAACGGTGGCCGACATTGGGGCGAAACAACGAAATCCGGCGGGAGAAAACGGCTATGCACAAGCGCTTCGAATCATGTCTGCTCCTCATGCTCCTGGTATTCGCGCTTCCTCTCCACGCCGTAGTCAAGCCGAATCCGGAGTGCCCGCAAACGCAGGCGGGACATCCGATCACGGAGGTGGACCAGGTCCGCTGGCCGAGCGCCCCGGGCGTCGTCCGGATCGAGGTGCTGGGGAACGACTACGACGTCGAGGGCGATCCGCTGAAAGTGACGTCCGTGACGCCGATTCCCCCGGCGAACGGCTCGGTGAGCGTTTCCTCGGACCAGCAGGCGATCAACTTCGTCCCGGGGACGAAGCCGGGGGCGGATCTCACCTTCGGCTACACGGCCTCCGACGGCACCCGCAGTACGCCGGGGACGGTCGTCCTGCTCGTGAAAGACCCGACTCCGCCGCCCGGATCGGCCGTCCCCGATTTCACCGTCACCTGCGAGTACCTGCGGTGCGCGTTCCGGGCCCTGGCGAACGGCGTCACGGAGATCCGTGCGTTTCAGTGGAACGTCCAGAACCACCTCTATCAGGACGTCCCGACCTGCAGCCCGAAGGACTGGCGCAGCTATACGTACACCTGCTTCGCGCCGCAGGCCGGAACGTACTACGTCGGCCTCACCGTCACCCGCTTCAACGGCGAGCGCGTGTCGACGCCCACGATGCGGCCCATCCAGGTGCAGCTCGATCCCGCCCAGATTCGGTGGGTCGTCCAGGACGCGCCGGCGAGCAATCCGGCGGCCACACCCGGGCTGAAGACCTCGTTCATCATGGAATACACGAACCGCGACCAGTGCGACATCCAATGTCCGCACTCGTTCGATTTCGGCGACGGCTCACCGATCGTGCCCGCCGGAAAGAACCCCTCCAACCTGGGCTGGCAGGGAGGGGCGACTTCGCACGCCTACAAACTGCCCGGCATCTACAACGTCCGCGTGATCGTCGGCGGCGGCCAGACGCCCGAGGTCTTCGCAAAAGCCATTGAAGTGCGGAACAAGGTTCCGGAAATCCTCAACTTCAACGTGTCGACGCCTACTCCCACCGGCGCGGTCACCGTCTACGGCGACCCGTCGGACGAGCTCGACATCCACTGGATCGGCGATACGCCGGATCCCAATGGCGCACCGATCACCAATCTCGATTTCGGAGACGGTACCCAGGTATCGATCGACAGCGGCGGATGGGGCGATCCGTTCGCTTATACGTACAAGTACAAAGCGCCCGGCAAATACACGATCACGGCACGCCTGGCGGACGGCTTCGGAGCGGCCGGCGTCTACACGCGCGAAGTCGACATCGCGAACGTGCCGCCGGTGCCGTCGTTCACGTTCGATTGCGATCCCGCCCTCCGGCGTTGCACGTTCGACGCAAGCGCGTCGAAGGATGCAGGCGGATCCATCGTCTCTTACAACTGGAAGGCGACCAGCACCGCTAGCACCCTCACTCTGCCCTCGGGAGCGTCCATCGACTACGTCTTTCCCGCGGGCCTCAACATGGACAACTGGGCCGTCGAGCTGACGGTTACCGACAACACCAACGCGGCGGTCGCTTTATCGCGGCCGGTGAGGTTCGCGGCATTCAGAAGCCAGCCGCTCGAGTATTTCGCTCTCACGCAGCGGCGGATCCTCAATACCAAACAAACCGGCACGCCGGTAACGCGCGATCAGCCGCAGGAGGTCGACCTGAATGCCTGCTGCGGGATCAACCTGCCGGGCTACGGCGCCGTGGCGGTCAACATCTCCGCCATCGAGCCGAACCACGACAGCGACAAGCTCATTGTGAGACCGGGAACCACGACGCTGGAAGGCCCGCTCATGGATGTCTTCGGCACAGCGAACACCAACACGCCGGTGTCGGCCAACGCCGTGGTCACGACCATCGACGGGAAATTCACGATCTCCAGGCCCGGCCAGTACAGCTCGACCCACGTGATCGTCGATCTCTTCGGCGTATTTGCGCCGAAGGACTTCGTCCCGCCCGCCGACCTCGCCGGGCCGAATCGATTCCGCACCGTGGAGCCGTGCCGCGCGCTGGACACGCGGTTCACGCCGCCCGCGCTCACAGCCGGAGTCGACAGGGCGCTCAAGCTGCGCGATGTGTGCGGAATCGGCAGCGATGCCGTGGCCGTCGTGGGCGGAATCGCATCCATCAATAACGCTTCGTCCTACCCCGATGGATACATCACGGTCTTTCCTTCGAATCGCACGGACGGCAATGGCACGTCCAGCCTCAATACGAAAGCGCCCTTCATCCGGTCGAACGGCATCTGGCCGCGGCTCAGCGGCCTGGCTTCGGACGACGTCAAAATCCGCCTGAACGTCGGAACGTCCGACGTGGCCGTCGACACGGCCGGCTATTTCGTACCGAAGGCCGCCGGCGGCTTGCGGTATGTCGCGCTCCCGCCCTGTCCTCTCGGCAGCGCCGTGCTGACTTCCGGGCACCAGAAGACCTTCAAGGTGGCCGGCAACTGCGGCGTCCCGCAGGGAGCCGCCGCGGCGATGATCACCCATCGCGTGAGCTCGTCGTTCTTCTCCGGCCACGTGATCCTCTACGGCGCCTACCGGCAGCCACCCGGCACTTCGAACGGCAACTACAGCACGTCGGAGGCGAATCCGCTCGCCAACTTCCATTCGGCCGGTACGTCCGTCGTGAAACTGCAACCGGCCCCCGACGGCGATCTCGCGGCAGTCGCCTACTTCACCGGCACCGCCCCGGATTTCAGAGACATCCTCTATGGGGTCGAGGTCGAGCCCTGGGTCTGGGGATATTTCACGGCGGCGGAGGACAACGAGCCTCCCACGCCCAGCTTCGACTTCAATTGCTGGGACTACACCTGCCGATTCGACGCGTCCGCGAGCGCGGACCAAGACGGCTCGATCCTGAAGTACGAGTGGAAGTTCCTTCCGTCCGCACCCGTGGTCACCGGAAAGACCGCCTCGTACACCTTCGCTGCCAGCCTCACGACCGCGGTGCAGCTCATCGTCACGGACGACAAGGGTGCGACGGCCATGACGACGCGAACGGTGAGCATCTCGAATTCTGCCGCCTATCTGCAGAACATGAATTACTTCTCCCTGCCGCCCTGCCGCCTCCACGACTCGACGAATCTCGTCCCCGGCGGCCAGATCCAGGTGCGAGGCGAATGCGGAATCCCGGCCTATACGGGCATTCTCATCCCCGTCCTCAACGTCGTCGTGCAGTCCTCGGAGGCAGGCGACGGCCTGCTCCAGTTCGGGGGAAGCCAGGAGCTCCGGTATTCATCGACGGCCCTGCCGCTCGCGTTTCACCGCACTCCTCTGATGTTCTGGGACGACCAGCAGATCACGTTTACGCTCACGAAGGCAGCCCGGGTGATCGTCGACGTCGTCGGTTACTACCGCGCCTCGGAGAGCCCGGCTGCTCCGGCTCGAGGCCCGCTCCGCTTCACGGCCCTGGATCCCTGCCGCGCTTTCGACAGCAGGATCACCGGACCGGCACTGAGCGGTGGCGTACGGCAGGATATCGACGTCGCCTGGAACTGCGGCGTCCCCGCCGGCGCGACCGCGACCGCGCACAACCTCACCGCCGTCAACCCCGCGTTGACGGGCGGAGGAAACATCCGGCTGTGGCCGTCGAATCTCGCGATTCCGAATACCTCCGTCCTCAACGTCATCCATGGGCTGAACCGCGGGAACTTCACCTACACGGAGCTCGGGACGACGCAGGGCGCGGCCAGGGATCTCGCCCTGCAGCTCAGCACCGGAACTTCGCATTTCGTGCTCGACGTCCACGGCTACTTCTCCCCGGATTCGAAGCAGCGCTTCGCCTCCAAGGGCGGCCTCCTCACGCAGGGCCCCATGACCTTGACGTCCGGCGTGCCGGTTTCCCTGAAGGTGAAAGGAAACGGCGGGGTGCCCCTGCACGCGACCGCGGCTCTGATCCAGGTGGAGGGATCGGGCACCACGTCACCCGGTCATCTCACGCTCTACGCGTCGGACAAGCTGCGGCCTGCGACGAGCGCCCTGAACTTCGCCGCGAATCAGACGACCCCGGTGACCAACACCGTGATCGTACCCCTGGCGGCCACCGGCGAAACCCACCTCAGCGCCGTGGCCTCGCTCAGTACACCCGGGACCGCGAAGGTCTCGATGATCCTGGTCGGCTACTTCTATGACCCGACCGACTGGGGGCCGGTGACGCCGAGCCTCGAGTGGACCGTCGCCAGCCAGGTCGGCCTCGGCCTCGATCTGGACATCACGTCCCTCAACATCGATCCGCTCAGTCCGGAGCACGCTTACTTCGTCGACTGGGGCGACGGCACGGCGCAATGGACCGCGGAGAACGGAAGCATCGTGCTGGCTGCCCGCCCGTCGCATACCTACACGACGACCGGCGCGCGCAACGTCACCGTCGGCGTCCGGCGCAAGTCGGATGGATCGGAGATCCGGTTCACGAAGTCGATCCGCATCGGAAACGCGCCGCCGGTCGTCAACCTGACGTTCGACTGCACGTTCGCACCGACGTGCACCTTCGACGCATCCGGGTCGACCGACGACTACAACGAGATCCAGAAATACTTCTGGGACGTCGGTACAGGCGCGCAGACGACGGTGCCGACCCTCACCCATACCTTCCCGGGCGAAGGCACGTACCCGATCGTCGTCACGGCGTGGGACGGCGTGTCCGAGTCGGCGGCGGTCAAGCGCACGCTCCAGGTCCGCGTGCCGAAGGCGGACACCGCGTATCTCTTCCAGCCGGCGACGCCCTGCAGGCTCTTCGACTCCCGCAACAGCACTCCGCTGAGCGCGAACAGCGCGTTGAGCCTGCAGGTCGGCGGACAGTGCGGGATCCCCGCCACGGCCAAGGCGGTCGCGCTGAACGTGGCGGTGGTCACCTCCACGGGCGACGGATACATCCGCGTCTACGAGCCGGGCAAGCTGACCGAAACCGCCAATCAGACCTTCAGCGCCTCGGCGCTGCCGCGCTCCAACCACGTCACGGCATCGCTCGACAGCACGGGAAAACTCGCGGTGATGGTCACCGTCGGCGGCTCTCCGGCATCAGCCAACGTGATCGTGGACGTGACCGGCTACTACTCGGCGGCGACGGGGCTCGGGTTCCGGACCTTGACGCCGTGCCGGGCGTTCCAGAGTCAGAACACCTCACCGCCTTCTCCGCTCGTCAGCGGGACGGTGTCCACGCTGAAGCTCCGCGGCCGATGCGGGATCCCGGACACGCTTCCCGCGGGCGGGGCCGCGGCCGCAATGAACCTGACCGTCATCAACCCGGCCACCTTCGGCAACGTGGTCATGGTGCCTTCCAGCGGTACGGATACGACGAGCACCAGCACCGTGAACGTCATGGCCAATCGCAATACCGCGGCCGGCGCCACCCTGGGGCTCGGTCTCCAGCCCAACGACGATCTCTCCCTGCGGTATGTCTCGACCGGGCCCGGCAACTCGGCGCACTGGGTCGTCGACGTCAGCGGATATTGGGCGGCCGGCAACGAGCTTCGCTACTACCCGCTGCCCGGTTGCCGCATGCTGGACACCCGCTATGCCTCTCACGGCTATCCGGCGCTGACGGCGGGTGTCGAACAGCGAGTGCAGGCCCGCGGTAACTGCGGTGTGCCGCTGTGGGCCAAGGCGATCGCAGTCAATGCCACGGTCATCGCCGGCAACCCGGGCGGCAACCTCCTGCTGTGGCCGGCCGGCACGAGCGCTCCCGGCACTTCGAACGTGAACTGGGTGGCCGGTGAACCATTCATCGGAAACATGACGATCGTCCCGGTCGGCTCGGCGTTGCCGGATCTCAGCATCCGCTCGGTGTCCGGCGCCAATGTCGTGCTCGACGTGTTCGGTTACTTCGCAGATCCGGCTGACGTCCCGGCCGGCTACTTCACTCTCGAGTCGGAAGAGGAGGAGCAATGAGCTCCACGTTCAAGCAACTGGTAACGATCCAACGAGTCCTGGCGGTCACCGCGATCCTGATGGCTTGTGCGCCGCTCCAGGCGGCGCGCGACACGGCCATGCAGCGCGGCTTCTCGGCCGACGGCGTGTACAGCACGAGCGACATCGACGTAGTGAACTCGTTCAGCGGGAATCTGACCATTCCGATCCCGCTGGGCAACGAATACGCGTCGTCGGGAAGTCTCCGGTACCGCTTCAACCTGATTTACAACTCGAACATCTGGGATTACTTCGCCCACAGCGCGGTGG
This sequence comes from Thermoanaerobaculia bacterium, assembly GCA_036375075.1. Taxonomy (GTDB): domain Bacteria; phylum Acidobacteriota; class Thermoanaerobaculia; order Gp7-AA8; family Gp7-AA8; genus QHVT01. The sequence continues at coordinate 13,781 of DASUSN010000080.1, forward strand.
CGGGCGACTACGGCGGGAAACTGACCGGCTGGCCCTGGAACTGGACGAACCGCTATGGGACGTTCATGAAGCTCAACGGCGAGGACTACGGCCCGGGGATTCCCCCACCGGACGGCAGCGGCGACGGTGTGGAAGCGATTCCGGCCAGAACGTCCAACGCGGGTGTGGGTTGGATGGTGTCTCTGGGCGAGATGCGCTCGAAGTACTACCACGACAACAACGTCGCCCAGGTCGTCTACATCGGTGCAGACGGCCAGGAGCACGAGTTCTATACCGCCATTCACGGCTCGTCGACCGATCTCCAGACGAAGTCGGCCGACACGACGGGCGCGGTGAAGGCGTATTTCTACACCAGGGACGGCGCGTACATCCGCATGCGCGTCGGCACGACCCAGCATCCGACGGACTCGAACTGGCGCGAGATTCACCTCCCCGACGGGACCGTCCAGCGGTTCCATTGCGTGGCCGACTGCGACAAGGTCGCTGCACAGTGGACGCTGAAGGAAATGGGCGATCCGTACGGAAACCTGCTGGTGGTGACGCGTTGGCCGGATCACGTGCGCCCCGCCCCCGCTCTGAGCGGGCAGCCCAACTGGACGTGGACGTTCACCGAGTACTTTTCCAAGACGCCCGGATACAAGCGGGCCGGAGACGCGGGCCTCGTTCAGATCCGGCAGCACTACCTGCGGTTCCGGGTGACCCGGGCGACGACGTGGATCTCCGAGGTGCGGCTCGAAGAGCTCGACCTGGCGGCGTATTCGGGCGATACCTCCCGAAGAGCGAAATACAAGCTCGATTACCGGAACGCCGAGATCCATCGGGACCGGGAATCCAGTTGGTGGTCGAACGACCAGCCGGATCCTCTGATCTATCCATTAGCAAGCCATGACGATCGCATCGCCGTGTCCCTGCTGGACAAAGTGAGCCTCCCGCCGAACAAAGCGGACGAAGGGGCGGCCACACCATCCGGTCAGTGGCAGATGAAGTATTTCGGCGACGACTGCGACAAGACCGTGCCCCAGCCGCTGCTGCCGCAGTGCGACGCCACGGAGTTCTTCTCGCTCCGCCACTGGGGATCGAACGACACGAAATATCGTGTCAACCGGGTCTACGGGCGCCTCAAGCAGTTGAAACTGCCGACGGGCAATTCGATCGCCTATGAGTATGCCGGGCGCGGGTACCCGCAGAAAAACAGCTGCGTCAACAACGCCGGCCTGAACCCGGGCGGGTTCACCGGCATGTTCGGCGTGTCGAAGCGCCAGCTCCTGGACAGCGCCGGCAACCCGGAAGGAAAGCCGACGCTCTATTTCGCGCGCGCCTACATGCTCGCCCTCGGCGAGTGCCACCCGATGGAGTTCGTCACCACGGTGGTCGAGCCGCCGAACGTCTCCCCCGGCGCTTTCAAGGACGGCGTGACGCCGACCCGGGTCACGGTGACGTTCCACTCCATCTATAACCAGCCCACGGATGCGGTATGCGACGGCGATCCCGACAACGGCTGCTGGGCGGTCCGCGAGCACGGGCTGCCGGTGACGCACCATGTCCAGAAGGTCGTGGGAGGCGTGCTGCGCGGTCTCTCGAGCAGCACGTACGAGTGTCAGGCCTCGCTCTTCTACGATCCCAACGGGGTGATCGACCGGGTCCGGCGGATCGCGGCGCACAATCTCCTCGAGAACGAGACCACGACCTGCGGCCAGCCGAAGCGCTCGACCTGGGTCCGCTACGAGATGAGCAATACCCCGGAGTGCACGGCGGACGACCTCGGCAGATGCACGAACGCGAACCGGCGGGAGGCGTCCGCCGTGACGGAGTATTACGACGACAAGTTCAGCGTGAAGTGCAGCCCGTATGACGGGGAAGAGTGCGATCCCGTGAGGACCATCGTGGACCGGAGCGACTTCGACGGGCTCGGTCACTATCGAAGAGTCGTCAGCGACGGGAATCTGCTCAAGAAAAGCGACGGCAGCAGCCAGAGAAGCGACAAACGAACGACCTATACGCGCTTCAACGACGGGCTCTCCTACGATCCGCCGACCTCGCCGGCGAATTATCCCGCGGTGTGGATCCTGGGAATGTCGACCGAGATGTTCGTGACCCAGGACGGACAATCGAACGTCCGGCGCACGATGTTCGATCCGGCCACGGGCTTTCTGACGGCGGTGCGGACGCTCAAATCCACGGCACCCGTCGACACGCACGCAACGGCGCAGACGACGGACAAGGACCTGCTGACCACGCGCTATCGGGAGATTCTCGGGGAAGACCGTGTGGTCACGACCGACTACTTCTTCGGCGGAGACTCGCAGTCGCTTTCCGGATCCGGGTTCGCCGAGCCGTCGGCCGGTTGGACGTATGGAATCGAGACCGTCTCCAGGGCAGGTGCCGTGGAGAAAGTGTCGTACAAGGGGAAGTGCGGACAGATCGTCGATCCCGTCATCCAGCAAAACGACATCGACGTCGAGAGTGGTCTCGTCAAAAGCAGCATCGACGAATTCGGCGCGAAGACGCTGTACGGCTACGACCTCATGGGACGCATGACGTCGCTGTCGCCGCCGGCCCTGACGGAGGCGCAGCGCATCCCGATCGTGTACACGTATCCACGGCTTCCGGATCAGGACACGGTGACGATGACGCGCTCCGGCGCCGAGGGAGCGCAATGGAAGTATGACGGCAACGGCCGCCTCATCGAAGAGCGCAAGGACATGCCGGCCGCCAAGAGCAGCAAGGTCGTCCACACCTACACGATGACCGGGCTCAGAGCGACGAAGTCCTCTGTCATCGCCGGTGGTGCCAGCGCGGCGGATCCGGTCACGTTCGATTACACCTACGACATTTTCGGCCGTGAGACCAAAATCGTCCCTCCCGGCGACGGGGACCTGGTCGGGAAGCAGACCACGCTGATCGAGTATCAGGGCGTGCGTGAGATCAAGAGAGACCAGGAAGGTCTTGCCGTCGGCGCCTACGACGGACATGGGACGATCGGCACCCGCCAATCGTTCGACTCCCACGGACGGTTGATCGCCGTCGACGAGAATACCGGGCCCGGCGAGCTCCGTACCCGCTATGAGTACGATCCGGCCGATCACCTGACCGCCGTGCGATCGCATAGCGGGAACACGGAGCGGAAATTCAAATACGACGGCCGGGGATTCCTGCTGGAGGAAGAGCATCCCGAGCTCGCCGGACGGGCGGTCAAATGGCGTGGCTATGACTCCAGGGGGAATCCCGGTCTCCGCAAGCTCGGATATCCCGGCGTGGACGACGACAACAGCTACACGCCGTTCGACATCGGATATCGCTACGACTGCTCCGAGCTGCTGACGGCGGTGCGCCAGCTCGTTCCGAATCGCCCTCTGAAGAGCTTCGCGTATCAGGGCGGCAGGATCAAAGAGGCCTCGCGTCAGAATTACGTCGTGGATCCGGCGGCGACCTCGCTGCCCGTGCAGGTCCCGGTCAAGACGGTCTTCAAGTACGACGCCATCGGGCGCATCGAGCGGAAGACCCTCAATGCCGGCTTCGAGGTCTTCGCCGAGTATCAGTACGACGATCTCGGCCGGGTGACGGGCACGAGGTACTCCGCGGTCACAGGATGCTCTTCCTGTCCGGCCGGTGCCGAGCGAAAACTCACGTATGGCTACGATCTGGAGCATCTCAGCTCCATTACGCAGACCCTGCCGTCGAGTCGCTCGTATGCCGCCAGCATGACCTACCACCCGAACGGCATGCTCAAGGAGCTGCCGCGCGGAAACGGGGTCAAGGACGTGTTCGACATCGGCGTCGACGCCCGCCCGCGTCCGACGCGCATTCAGGTGCTGAAGACGAACAACGCGCCGGGAGGGTGGGACACCACCATTACGTATGACTCCGAGGGGACGGTCGAGGCGATGGGAGCGATGCGCTTCCGCTACGACGCCTTGAGGCGCCTGGTGGGGATGAAGACTCCGGCCGGCGGCGCGAGCACCATCGAGCAGCTCTACGGTTATGACAAAGCCTCGAACCTGGTGGCGATGGCGGGGACGCTCATCCCCACCAACGTCGCCACGAACCGCATCATGCCGGAACGGGCCGCGTATGACATCGCCGGAAATGTGACCCGGCTTCATGGCGATCCGCGGCGCCCAGGTCATGAGATCCGTTTCTTCGAAGCGCCGGCCGGCTCGGAGATCAGTTGGTACGACCCCTTCAACATGCCCGGCCGGATGGAGGTTTACACCGGCGGCTCCCTCACCTACGGACGCGTCTTCATTTATGACGCGAATGACGAGCGCGTCGCCGTTCAGGAATACGGCGTGCCGGGAGAGGACGCGGCACCGTCGGTGCGCGAGCGGTGGACGCTCCGAGGCCTGAACAACGAGGGATTGCGCGAGTTCGAGCGCGTCCGCGGGCAGAGCGCGGAGTGGCGCTGGTCCAAGGACTACCTCTACGCGGGCTCGCGACTCATCGCCGGCGTCACCCCCTCGGGCGGCGGAGAGACGGTCGACCACTACCATACGGACCACATCGGATCGGTTCGTCTCGTGACGGACGCGTTCGGAAATCCCGTCGACAACCGCACTTACTGGGCGTTTGGCGAGGAAGTCAGTCCGCGCCCCGACGCGAATCGCAGGAAATTCGCCGGCCACGAACGCGACGACGACGGCTCGTTAGCGGTCATCGGCGATCTCGACTACATGCACGCACGCTATTACGCGGGCGCGCTGGGGCGGTTCCTGTCCAGGGACAAAGTGCCGGGCGAGACGGCGCGGCCGCAGAGCTGGAATCGCTACGCGTACGCCAGAAACAACCCGGTCACCTTCATCGACCCGGATGGCCGCGCGGACAAAAAGCACCACAGCGGCGCAGAGACTTTTGCCCACGGCGCACATCTGGTTCTCCTGGTCGAGGATGTGCCGTTCATCATCATCGCCGGATCCGTCGGCACGGTGGGTGGCGCTGCTTTCGACATCGTCCTGACGCCTTTCCGGCTGGCGATCCCGCAACTGGAGGCGGGCCTGGAAAGACAGGCCGGCAAGCCTTATCCCGTGTTCCCGATGGCGACAGCGGTCGAAAAGGCCACGAAGCAAGCACTCGACAAGATGCTCTTCGGAGCGCTGTCCGCCGCCGACACGCCCGCACCGCGGCCGGGCGGTGGGCCGCCTCCTGTGGTGAAATTTGTGGAGGGCGAGGCGGGATTCGACGGACCGGTCACGGATTCCACAATGACGCGGTACCTCGAGTACCTGAGACAAAGCGGATGCGCTCCGCTCTGCCCCCCTGGTACGTGGCTGCCGTGGCAGGAGCCGTCGGACGAGCCGGTCATGCCACCATTGCCCGACGACCGCGGCCGGATCCGTCCACCGGAGGATCCGTCCGACGAGCGGTAACGCCCAGGGCGTCGCAAGTCCCCTCTCCCACGCGGCGCTTGGGAGAGGGGGCCAACGCCCTACATTTGCCTGTCATCCCGACAAGGGCGCGCGGAGCGCGGGTGTTTGGGGGTGCGGAGGCGATTACAGGGCGTCTCAAAACCCATCGGACCGCCGGCGTCCCGCCGGCTGTGCGGCGGCGTCCCGCCGGCGCGTACTCGGGAGGACAGAGCCTCTCGCCACGTGGCACGCTCCACCTCCCACCCGGGGCGGCGAGACGCCGCCCCGGCAGCCGGCGGGACGCCGGCGGTCCCATGGGGTTTTGAGACAGCCTCCAATTGCCTCCGCACTCCAGATCAGCGGAAGAGCCTTCGGGCCGCCTTCACCCCGCACTTCTGGTACTTGTGGTACGCCTGCGCCGCCGCCTCGCGTACGTCCCCGCCCCGAACATGCGCGTCGATCGCCGCCGTCAGCGTGTAGGCCTCGGGGGCCATGAGGCCGGTCGTCAGCAGCAGCGGCGCCGAGCCGGCGCGCTCGAGGTGCGCCGAGAAGTACTGCAGCGACGCGCACGCGAGGACGATCGAGCGCGGCTTGCTGGCCGCGCGATGCACGCGCGGCGCGACGTCGAACTCCATCAACCCGTCGTGGCCGATGTATGCCACGACGTCCGCGCCGCCCATCGACGCGCGCTCCAGGAACGACGTGATCGCCTCACGGATGCGGCTGCCCCGCCAGGCGTCGGCGGTGAGGAGCACCTCCCGGCCGGCGATGGTCTTGCGGGCGACGATCCGCTCCAGCACGCGCGAGGCGTCCGGCGACGCCGCCTTTTCCATCTTCCACCCGTCGCGCTTCAGCCACGACTTCACGCCGTACATCGCGCCCCAGTAGAGGTTCGTGCGCGGGTCGTTGCCGTCGCCGATCGCCGCCGGCACGGGAACGATTCCCTGCGTGGCGTTGTCGCACAGGGCCACCGTGACGTGCACGCGCAGCGGACCGGCCAGCGCGGGCAGGGCCACGAACAAGGCGAGCAGCAAGGCACGCATGATGCGTAACATAACGCCATGCGTAACGTAGTCGCTTCCGCCCTCCTCCTCCTCGCCGGTTGCAGCAGCACCGCTCCCAGCCGTCCCGCGAACATCGCCCAGCCCCAGATCGAGGTCCGCCAGGCCGGGCCGATGTTCCTCTCGCAAGGGTCGACCCCCGTCTCCATCGACGTTCAGGTCACGAACCGCGCCGACGTGCCGCTCGTCCTGCGCGAGGTCGAGATCTCCTCGCCCGACTCCGGCCAGTACGCCATCACCCCCGCACGCCGGCTCTTCGAGGAGACCATCGCGCCGGGAGAGACGCGCAAGGTCTCGCTGTCCACCAGCGCCGTCGCCCGGAACATGGGCGCGCCGGTCGGCGAGCCGGTGCACCTGCGGGCCTGGGTCCGCTTCGAGGCCAACGGGAAGTCGTTCCGCGAAGTGGTGATCACCCAGTTCGCGCCGCTGTCCTGACGCGTCCAGTGTCAAAGCCCCGAGCGAAGTCGAGGGGCCAGGTGAGCACCAGCGCAGTGCGTACCGATGCGCGGTGCATGTGCAGACGCCGTGGGACCACACCGCGCAGGTGCTAAGGTGGCCCCTCGACTTCGCTCGGGGCTGAAAACCGTGGCAGCAGGTGCTTCTGCACCTTCCCCAGCGCCGTGCGCGGGATCGACTCCACGCGCACGAATCGCCGCGGCACCTTGAACGACGCCAACTGCTCGCGGCAGGCGCGCTCCAGCGCCGCCGCGTCGAACGCGCCGACGAGATACGCCACCGGCACCTCTCCCCGCACGTCGTCGTGCGCGCTCACCACCGCCGCCTCCTGCACGCCCTCCTGCTCGAGCAGCAACTCCTCGATCTCCCGCGGATAGATGTTGAAGCCGCCGGAGATGATCAGATCGGACTTCCGCCCGAGGAGCGTGTAGTAGCCGTCGTCCGAGACGCTGGCCAGGTCGCCCGTGCGGAAGAAACCGTCGCTCGTGAACGCCGCCGCCGTCGCCTCCGGCCGCCGCCAGTAGCCCGCGAACACGTTCGGGCCGCGCACCAGCACCTCCCCGTTCTCCACCCGCACCGACACGCCCGGCAGCGGCAGCCCCACCGTCCCCGCCCGGCGCTCGCCGAGGTACGGATTGCTGATGTTCATGAACGTCTCGGTCATGCCATAGCGCTCCAGGATCGTGTGCCCGAACAGCGTCCGGAACTGCTCCAGCACCGCCGCCGGCAGCGGCGCGGAGCCCGACACGAAGAGGCGCATGCGCGCGCCGATCTCCCGCGCCGCCGCCGGATCCGTCTCCAGCAGCCGGACGTACATCGCCGGCACGCCGAAGAACAGCGTCGGCTGAAAGTCGCGGAGCTCCTGTACGGCCACCCGGTGATCGAACCGCTCCAGCAGCCGCATGCGGCACCCGCTCACCAGCCAGGTGTGCAGACCGTTGCCCAGCGCGTGGATGTGAAACAGCGGCAGCGCGAGCAGGAACCGGTCGCGCGACGAGATCTGCCACACCGTGGTCAGCGTGATCGCGTTCGCCGCGAAGTTGTCGTGCGTCAGCACCGCGCCCTTCGACGTCCCGGTCGTCCCCGACGTGTAGATGATCGCCGCGGGCGTGCCGCCGTCGAGCAAGAGCACAGGACGGTCTTCCGGCTGCCCCTCCCCATCGATCAGCGAATCGGCGTCGACGACCTCCCGCACCTCCGCATCCGCCACGATGTGCGCGATCTCCCGCTCGCGATAGAGGATGTTGATGGGCACGAAGATCACGCCCGTCTTCACGCACGCGAGGAACAGGTCGATCAGCTCGATGCGATTGGCAAGGTACACGCCGAGGCGATCGCCCTTCTGATAACCACGACCCAGCAGCGCGTGCGCCACGCGATTGCTGCGCGTTTCCAGCTCGCCGAACGTGTACGTGCGCCCCTCCCACTCCAGGGCCGGCTCGCCCGCGCGGGCCAGGAACGACAGGTCGAACAGGTGGAGGAGATTCACGGCGAGCGAATGATAGCCGGGGGCGAAGTTCCTCGGGTTCCTCGGAGTTCCTCGGAGTTCCTCGGGGGACTAGGAGCTCCTCAGCGCGAACCCGTCTTTCCCCTCCGAGGAACTCCGAGGAACCCGAGGAACTCGTGCAACGCTACCGCAGCATGCGTCGCACGAGCGGCGGCACGACCCAACTGTAGAGGACGTACACCAGCCACGCGATCCCCACGGTGAGCATGATGGGCGTGTTCTTCGTCGAGCGCGCGGCGAACAGCAGCAGGATTCCCGCGAGCCATACCTTCGCCGAGCCGAATTTCTGCGCGGGCCGCAGGGGCCACATGAGCGGATGGCGCCAGAGGAGGTTCTCCCTGGCGCTCTCCGCGGCGACCGGGTCGGCCGGATCGTTCACCACCGCGGTGCGGAGGTACTCCGCGGCATCGTCGATGTCGCCGCGATCGTGCAGCACCCCGCCCGTGAGGAGATGGGCGTGGGTATCCTCGGGGTCGAGCGCGAGCATCTCCCGTCCGCGCAGGAGCGCCTCGCGGTCGTCGCCGCGCGACACCGCGATCGCCGCTTCGACGCGGATGGCGCTCGTGTTCTCCGGATCGACGCGGCGGGCCTGGGCGACGAGCTTCTTCGCCTTCTCGACCTGCCCCGCCTTGGCGACGATGAGCGCGTAGAGCGCGAGCAGCTCCGCGTCCTCGGCGTTCGTCCGCAGCGCCGCCAGCACCGCTTCCTCGGCCTCCGCGAGCTCGCCGCGGCTGCTGTGACAGCGCGCCACGAGATCGAGCAGCAGCGGCGACTCCGGCTCGACGCGCAGCCCGTTCCTCGCCGCGTCGAGCGCCTCGCCGGGGCGGTCGAGTGCGAACAGCGCCACTCCGCGCAGCCACCAGAACAGCGGATCCTCGGAATCGAACGACTGCTTCAGCTTGTCCAGCGCTTCGGCCGGGCGGCCGAGGGAGATGAGGTGGCGGGCGTCCTCGAAGGTGCGCGTGGTCATGAGAGGAGTTTGACCGCGACGAGCGCGCCGCCGATGAGGGCGAGCGCGCTGATCACGCACGCCAGGATGCCGGGGATCCACAGCGACGCGTACTGGCCGCCGCCGAAGACCTGATAGCGCCCGTCGTCCTCGCGCTGGATGTGCGCGAGCACCAGATACAACAGGACGGCCAGGACGCGTCCGGCCAGGCGCCCCATCGAGCGCGAGCTCGCGTCCATCGTCTGCATCCAGGCGAACAGCCCGGCGAAGACCACCGCCGCCGCCACTCCCGACAGGACGATCCCTTGCTGCTTGCGTGCGGTGGCGCCGAGGCGCCGGGCGTTGAGGAAGGCGATCACGGTGACGGCAGGGATGCCGCCGAAGAAGGCCACCCAGAACTGCGACGACACCCGCCACGGGAACGGGCGTTTCTCCGCCGGCGCCACCGACGGCTGCAGCAGGTCGTCGAGCTCGCTCATACCAGCTTCTGCTTCCGCATGTAGCTCAGCAGCTCGTCGTACATGCCGCCGTCGTTCGCGAACTGCGCGTAGTTCCGCGCCGTGTCGAACCACGACCGCGTGCTCGGCCGTGCCTCGGATAGCACGCGGGTGAAGTCGCTCATGCCGATGGGCCGGACCTTGCCGCTGGCCAGCGAGTCGGCCATCGCGAATTCCGCGGCGGAGTCGACGACGTGCACGAGGTCCGCGCCGGAGTAGCCGTCCGTGCTTCCCGCGATCGCCGCGACGTCGAGGCCGGACGCCGGCCGATCCACGAGCGCGGACTGCAGGATGGCCATGCGCGCGGGCGGGTCGGGCGGAAGCACGAGCAGCATGCGGTCCAGGCGCCCCGGACGGCGCAGCGCGGAGTCGACGTCCCATGGATGGTTCGTGGCCGCGAGGACGAACAGCCCCTCGTTCTCACTGTCGATGCTGTCGAGCTCCGCGAGCAGTTGATTCACGAGCGTGCGGCCCGCGGACTCGCGCAGGAAACTCCGTTTGCGGCCGAGGGCGTCGATCTCGTCGATGAAGACCACGCACGGAGCCATGCGCCGCGCCGTCTCGAAGATCTCGTGCAGCTTCCGCTCGCTCTCTCCGTAGTACATGTCCAGGACGTCCGACAGCCCGATGGAGAGGAACGCCGCACCCAGCTCCCCGGCGATCGCGCGGGCGATGAACGTCTTGCCGCAGCCGGGAGGGCCGTACAGCAGCAGACCGCCCCGGAGGGACTTGCCGTACAGCTTGCGCATCTCCGGGTTGCGGAGCGGCGCCAGGAAGGCCAGCTCGATGCGCTGCTTGACGTGCTCCATCCCCGCGACGTCGCGCAGCCGCACGACCGGCCGCTCGATCTCGACGTCGCCCTTCTGACCGCCGTCCACGACCCGCAGCTTCACGACGTCGGCCTGTTCTTCCGGCGCGAGCGCGCCCGCCAGCCGCCGGTACGACGCCGCGCGCCCGGCGTCCCCTGACTCCTCGGCCGCACTGGCGGCGAGCCGCAAGGCCTCGACGTCATCCGGCACGTCCTGCAGCAGCCGCGCGCAATGCGGCAGCGCGTCGGCGGGACGCCCGGCGTCGAACAGCAGCTTCGCGAGATGGAACCGCAGCGCGCGGTCGGCCGGGGCGTTCTCCACCGCGGCCTCCACGGCCGTGAGGACGGCAGGGTCAGTAGTGCTCATGTGCCCGCCATTTTAACGGGTGTGGAGTGCGGCGACGGCGAGTCGCGTTGCCGCACTCCACGACGGGTCTGCCGGCTCACGGGTTGCGCCGATGCTGCTGCCACAACATGGCGTGGTCACCCGCATCCCAGGTGCGCACGTGGGCCCGCGGGCTCGGGAACATGTTGCTGGCGAGGTTCCAGTTCGCGTCGCGGTAGTACAGCAGGACGAAGTTGGCCGATCCTTCGTCGCCGCGGATGTTCCACAGCCAGTCGTCCTGCAGGTCGAGCCCGAAAGGCGTCACCGCCGACTCGGCCGAGCCGGGTTTGCCCTCGATGGCCCCGCACGTCAGGTAATTGACGAGGACGTGGGGAGCCAGGCCATACCGCTCATCGACGGGGTGCTTGTACCAGCACTGCCCCGGGTTCGTCGCATCGTCTCCCTGCAGCAGCAGGCGGGAAGTTCCCTTGTCCGAGGCCAGGAAGAGGCGCGGGGCATCCGACCAGCTCTGGATGGCGTAGAAGACGTTGCCTGATTTCTCGACCGGAACCTCGTCCTTGATGACCTTGATTCGTCCGGCGTCGGCGTGCGGCAGAACGACCACGACTTTCGCGGTGGGCTCCAGGTTCACGTCCGGCGTGCCAAAGCCGGCGGCGAGAGCATCGACACCTTTGCCTTCTCCGTTCGCGCCCGCGAGCACATACGAGATGCCCGCGACGGGACACGGGATCGTGCCGACGCTGAGCGCTTGCCAGCGCTTGAGCGTCGCATCCGACGCGCCGTGGTTCAGAAGAGCCTCATAGGCGGCCCCGGACGGGGAATAGCCGGGATCGCGGAGCCAGCGCTCGGTCGCCAGCAGCAGCACCTTGTCCTGCGGACTGGCCGAGGCGAGATGGTCGTGGACGCGGGACCAGTACTGCTCGAGCGCTTCCGCGGACGAGCCGCGATCGGGCGCCGGAAATCTCGTCTCCTTCCTTTCGACCGTCACCCGGTCGATGAACACGACTCGCAGCGATGGTCCCGCGGCATCGGGCGCGTTGACCTGCTGGCCCGACACGCTGATCTGCGACTGCTTCCAGCTGGATGAGATCACCGCGGAGCTCTGCATGTATTGCTCGAGCGCCTTCGCCGTGGCGTCTTTTCTGTCGTCGGCGACGAAGGAACTGATCGGCTCGAGCGTCAGCAGCACCACGGCAGGGGCGCCGGCGACCGAATTCGCCCAATCCTTGTACTGCTGCAACCAGTCTTTCGGATCGGACAGGTTGACGCCCGCGAAAATCTCGGGCTTGCCGCCCGTCGTGGTCAGCGTGCGCTTGGTGTACGTGCTCGAGTTCTTGATCTCTTCGCGTTCCTTGTCCGTTCCCGAGCCCTTGAAGCAGGCGCCATACTCCGCTCCGACCTGGGCCTGGAGCTGCTCCTTGCTCGTGAAGTGGGCGGTCTCCACGAGGAGCGCGTACTCCATCGATCCGCCCAGAGTCACGTCGGTGACGACATAGGCGCCCCATTTGGCGAAGAATTGATAGAAGGCCGCCTCGTTGCCCTCGAATTTGGCGGGAAGCGCGTCCGCCGCTGTCTTGAAGGCGGCGGTCGGCGTCTGGTCCTCGAGATGCAGCGCGAACAGCGTCATCGCGTCGGTCTTCAGTGCCGCGGCTTTCTCGAGAAACGCGTCGTACTCGGCGTCGAACGTCAGACTGAAACGGCCGCTGAACGCACCGTATTTGCCCTCGATGCCGACGGTCCTGTTGACCGACTTCTGGTAGTCCGTGCGCGTGACGAACGCTTCATCCGTATTCCGGCCATGGGGCTCCTCCCTCGGCCGGATGGCTTTGTCGTGGTAATACGTTTTATCCCGGAGCTGAAACTCTTTGTCCGTGCCCTGTACGGAACACACCGGCTTGACGGGCTTTCTGTAGTCGCACGGATTGACGCCCTGACCGAGGATTTCCGAGCCGGGAATGGGCTGCCTGTCCCCGGACTCGTTCGCCGGAGTCGTGGTGTTGACGGTGATGACGTCCATGATTTGCCTCCCCTTTCGTTTTCGTCGTGTCCACTGCCGATCGGACCAGCGAGAACAATGGACTGACGAACGTTTCGGTTTTTCCCCGAAAGGAGTGCAGCGGAGCGCCGGCATCCTTGCCGGCCGCTACGCCGGCTT
>DASUSN010000081.1:0-29882 GCA_036375075.1 Thermoanaerobaculia bacterium
TTCACTTCGAAGGACTCGCGCCGGCATAAAGGCGGCGCGCTTCCACTCATCGCTACGCCACGGCGACCTCCACACCCAGGCACGACTCTCATCCGTGTCATTCGGGACGGCGCGACTGATCAGGTTTTGGGACGGCCTCCAATCGCCTCCGCTTTCGTATTCGCGCGTTCGCACGGTGAGGCGGCCGAATAGGAAAGCGGAGGCGATTGATTGCCTCCGCACTCCAGAAGACGTGGGGGAGGCGGCGGGCTTCCGCCGCCTCCCGTTCGACTGCTGCTCTTCTCCTATTCGACGCAGAACCGCGTGCCGCACAGGCTCACGAGCTGCGTGCGCTCGGCGACGGCGCCTTCGTTGTCCGTGACCGTCAGGGTCACCGCGTACGTGCTCCGGGTCGGGTAGTACTCATAGGTGTACGGGCTGTTGGTGGTGTGGGTGTAGCCGGTGCCGAAGTCCCACTCGTAGCTGACGATGGTGCCGTCCGGATCCGAGCTGGACGAGGCGTCGAAGTCGACGTAGTTGCCGTTCACGGTGTACGTGAAGTTCGCCGTCGGGCGGCGGTTGCAGTTGCCGGGGTTGGAGGTCAGGACGGAGACGCCCAGGCTGGAGATGTAGTTGATGGCCATGTAGATCGAGTCGTTGGCGTCATCTCCCGGCGCGCCGAAGTGCGTGCCGTACGCGTAGTTGTCGACGAACCACGGGCCGCCGCTGTCTCCCGCCTCGGAGAGGTTCGCGCTCGGATAGTTGTTCATGCGGATGAACGTGGCGTTGTGATTCGCGCCGAGGTCGAAGGTCTTGCTGGAGATCGTCCCGCAGGTGTGGCCCGTGGTCATCCCGTTCTTGCAGACGACGGAGCCGATGGCCTGGTTGTCGCGGGGGATGGTGCCGACGACCGCGCGGATGCCGATGCCGCTGTCGAATTCGTTGGTGACTTCGAAGATGTCGCAGGCCGAGTGCCACTGGACATCCTGGTCGGTGTTGTTGTCCTCGAGGCGGAAGGGGAGGTTCACTCCCTGGTACGCCTGCGTGTTCCCGCAGTGCGCGGCGGTGGAGACCCCGAGCTCGCCGGAGGTGTTGTGGCGGACGGTGAACCCGGCCGTGCAGGTGCTGAGCGCCACGCCGCCGGTGATCTTCGTTTCGGACTGAGCCAGCCTCGGCACGCGTTTGACCACGACACCCTCGGGCAGATGCGCGCCGGCCGCGGCGAGCTTCGCCTGGAGCTTCTCCGGCTCGGTGACGTGCAGCTCGACGCGGTTCGCGGGCACGTCGATGTCCGAGTTGAACGGAACGCCCGCGGCGCGGCTGCGCGCGCGGCTCGTCTCCTGCCGCTTCTCGAGATCCTCCAGGGAGAACCGCACGCGGCGCGCCTCGACGAGATTCGCCAGGGGTCCTCCGGCGACGCGCCCCTTCAGACGCTCTTCCGCGCCGGGGCCGGTGAACTGCACGATGACCCGGAACTCCGGCTGGTGCTGAATCCAGAGGCCGGCGAACGTCCCTGTTTCTTCCTTTGCGAGCGCGGCGTCGAGCTCGCCGATCTGCTGCTGAAGCTGGAGACGGCGAACCGCCTCATTCACATCGACGCCGAAAGCGCCGGCATACACTCCCGCGTCCTGCTGGAGCGCACTGCCGGGCGCATTCTGTCCAACCGCGGAAATCGCGAGCACGACCACGACAAAGCCATACAACCAATGAGATCGAACCATATCGAGAGAGAGCCTCCATGGGATTGAACGACTGATCGACATATATACGGCAGTGCTCGAAAACGGAATGTGAGCGCGATCACGTCGCCGCCGAGGCTCTGTCTCCAATGTAGGGCGTGGCTTCAGCCCGCCCTACATTGCAGGGCGCGCGGAGCGCCGCCGTTTGGAGTGCGGAGGCGGGTGAGGTACTCGGTGGTCTGGTCGGATGAGTTCCTCCGAGGAACTCCGAGGAACTCCGAGGAACCCGAGGAACTCCGAGGTTGCCTCCGCGACGGTCAGGCGCTCGCGGGCCAGTAGCCGTCGATCAGCGACGAGAGCTCGTCGATGAGGAACGGTTTGCGCAGCACGGCCGCCACGCCTTTCGGCGTGACGTCGGTCGCGGTCGTGGCCACGATGAGGTTCCTGCGGGGGAGCTCGCGCAGGAGGGCGTCGCCGCCGGCCATGCGGGGCTCGAGGGTGATCGCGGCGTAGGCGCGCACGCGCGCGCGCTGCAGCGCTTCTTCGCGGCAGCCCGCGGTGTCGGCTTCGAAGCCGCGGCGGCGCACGACGGCCGCGAGCAGTGCGCAGATCGACGGATCGGGATCGATGACGAGGACTCGGGGCCGAAGGGGTTTCATGGGCGCGGCACGAGACTACGGATTTGCGGCGGACGCTCCCATCAGGGAACGGCAGGCGCGGTCAGGGAAAGCCCTGAGAGGGACGCCGGCCGTGCCGAGCGCGACGCGACCCGATCACCCGGGCCAATCCATGCGATGATGGAGGCGCTTCGGAACGTGACTCTCGCACCAGTCTCATCGTTGACGCTTCGCCACTTCCCATGACCAGACCGAACTTCTCAGTTGGCGAGACGCTGCGGCGCCTCCGTGCCGAACGTGCCTTCTCCCTCGCCACAGTCGCGGAACGAGCCGGGATCAGCGTGGCGACCCTGTCCCGCGTCGAGACGAACAAACAGAGCCTCGAGGTCGGCCTGCTGGTGACCCTGGCGGGGATTCTCGGGGTTTCCGCGGCGGAGATCCTCGGCGGAGAGCAGGAGAACGTCGACTCCCTGTCGCGCCGGCTTGCAGCGCTCCCGGCAGCAGAGCGAGCGCAAGTGCTCCTCAAATCGGCACGCCCGCGTTCCGGGAGCGAGCTCGGCTCCGCGCTGGACGGCCTCGTATCCACCGTCGAGGTTCTCCGCGATGAACTGCTGAGCGTGCAACACGCCCTCAGGCGACGCCGGAAGAGCTAGCTGTCAGCGCAGGCACTCAGGGATTTCCCTGAGCGACCGCCGCGCCGCGCTGGGTGATTCTCGCGGAATGCAACCCAAACCCCCACTTCTGCACCAGATTGGGAAACGCGGAAGTGACGAAAGCGCCGGTGCCTCCGGCGCCATCCTCAACGCGGTGGAACGGTTCGTCCGGGCGGTTCCGCGCTTGCGGCGATTGCTGGCATTGCCCGCCGCTTCCGATCGCGAGCTGCTCCTGCGTGCCGAAATGCGGCGCACGATCGCCACGCTTGCAACGACGCTCGACGAGGCGGCGCGCGGCGAGCGGAGAAGGACGCGCGCGGCCCTGTACCGGGCGGCGGCGAACGTTGCCGCGGAACTGGCCGCAGCTCCAGCCGCGCTGGTCGCGGCGCCGGTCAGCCGCGATCACTGCTGACGATCGAGCCATCCCTGCGTCATCGCATAGCGGACCAGATCGGCGCGACTGCCGATCTCGAGTTTCTGCATCGCATTCATCTTGTGCGTTTCGACCGTTTTCACGGTGATGCCGAGGACCGAGGCGATCTCTTTGTTGGTGTGCCCCCACGCCACCATCGTCAGCACCTCGCGCTCGCGCGCGGTGATCTCTCCCGTCCCGACGCCGCGCACCTGCGAGGCGGCAGCGAGGACTTTCCCCGCCACGGCGGGATCGAGATACGTCCCGCCGGCCATGACCGTCCGGATCGCCGTGAGCAGCGCGTCGCCGGCGGTTTGCTTGAGGACATACCCGGTCGCGCCGTTCTGCAGCATCTGCTGGACGTACGCCTTCTCCGCGTGACGGGTCAGCGCCACGATTTTCGCCGACGGCAAGGCGGCCCGGAGCTCCGCCGCGACCTGCGGACCGGTGATGTCGGGCATCGAAATGTCCACCACGATGACATCCGCGCCGCCCGCGCGCTCGACCGCCTCGTACGCGCCGCATCCCCGTTCCGCTTCACCGACCACCCGCATGTCGGGCTGCCCGTCGATCAGCAGACGCAGGCCCTGACGCAACACGCCGTGATCGTCGATGAGGAACACGCCTGTTTTGGTCATGACGATTCTTCTGCGCCGGCCAGCGGAACGCGCGCGTAGATCGTCGTCCCGCTCTCCGGGCGCGATTCGATGTCCAGCGACCCTTGCACGAGCGCCAGCCGCTCGCGCATCCCGAGCAGGCCGAAGCGGCCACGAGCGGCAGTCCCGAACAGCGCCGCGCCGCCGTCGAAGCCCTGCCCGTCGTCTTCGACGATCATCCGCAGCCCGTCTCCCTCGCGTTCGAGGATCACGCTCACGGTCGAAGCCGAGGCGTGTTTCCAGACGTTGGTGAGCGCTTCCTGGACGACGCGGTAGATCGTCGTCTCGATCTCGTCGCTGAACCGTTCCCCCTCCACGGCAGGCATGTGCACGTCGATGCGCATCCCGCTCGCCGCGGCGTACGCTTCCGCGAGGGACGCAATCGCGCCGTGCAGCCCGAGGTGATCGAGCACGGGCGGCCGGAGCTCGAGCGTCAGGCGCTCGATGGTCTGATCGAGGCGTTGAACGATGGCCTCCATCCGGGGCCGCGACTCGCCCTGGGGCTGGTGCAGACCCACGCGCAACGCGGTGATGTGCTGGCCCAGCTCGTCGTGCAGCTCGCGCGCGATCCGGCGGCGCTCCTCTTCCGTCGCGTCGACGAGCCGCTCGAGAAGCTGCTGGCGTTGCCGGCTCAGCTCCTCCAACTGCGCGGTTCTCTCGCTCACCCGTTCTTCGAGCACGTCGCGCGCGACGCGCTGCTCCTGGATGTC
Organism: Thermoanaerobaculia bacterium; assembly: GCA_036375075.1. Lineage (GTDB taxonomy): Bacteria > Acidobacteriota > Thermoanaerobaculia > Gp7-AA8 > Gp7-AA8 > QHVT01. The sequence continues at coordinate 4,707 of DASUSN010000081.1, forward strand.
CGTCGCCGCACCGAACCAGCGGATGATCCGGCCCTGACGATCGCGCAGCGGCTCGGCCTGCACCAGGAACCACCGGGACTCGCCGGACGCGCTGCGGATCCGATGCTCGTGCCGAAGCGTGTCGCCGGACTGCACGGCACGGCTGAAGTTCTCGCGTGCCGTGCCGCGGTCGTCGGGATGGATCGCGTCGAGCCACCCCGAACCGCGAGCCTGCTCGATGGTCTGACCGGTGTAGTCCAGCCACCGCTGGTTGAACCAGTCGGTTTCGCCGTTCGGGTCATTGCTCCAGAGCAGGTCGGGGACGAGGTTCGTCACCGCCTGCAGGCGCACTTCGGAATCGCGCAACGCTTCCTCGGTTCTGCGCCGCGCCGTGACGTCCTGCCCGATCTTGAGGAATCCCTGCAGCTCGCCGCCGGGCGTCTCCAGGGCGCGGGTGATCCCGTCGATGAAGACGCGCGCTCCGCCCTTCCGCGCGTGCCAGCGTACATCCGGCGCCCCGCCTCGTTCGCGGGCCGTGCGACGCTCTTTCTCCGGTTCACCGCTCGCCAGGTCTTCAGGAAGGAAAATCAGCGCCAGCGGCTGCATGAACGCTTCCGGCGCGCTCCAGCCGAACGCCGCTTCCGCACCGGGCGACCAGCTCGTGATCCGGCCTTCGGCATCGGTGGTGATGATGGCGTAGTCGCGCGCGTTCTCGACGATGATGCGGTGGCGCTCCTCGCTCTGGCGCAGCGCGAGCTCGGCGCGCGCGCGCTCCACAGCGACCCAGGTACGGTCGGCGACCATGCGAATGAGGTGGATCTCGGCGTCGGTCCACTGCCGGGGATGTGGGTGGTGCACTTCGAGTGCTGCGACGGATGGACCCTCTCTGCCGAGAACCATGCGCACGAAGGCTCCGACGCCCGCGGCCGCGAGCGCGGCGCGCTCTTCCGGCCCGAGCCGTGGATCTTCCGCGCTGCCGTCGATCACCAGATCTTCGCCGCGCGCGGGGTCGATCTCCACGTAGCTCACGCGGCTCGCGTGCAGGTGCCGCCCGAGCGCGTCGGCGGCGGCCTGCATCATGGCACGCGGCTCGGTCTGCGAGCGCAGGCGATCCGCCAGAGCGAGGAGGAACGTCTGCCGTTCTTCATTGCTCCGAATGACGTCGCCCGCACGCTTGCGGTCCGTCACGTCGACGAACGTGAGCACCGTCCCCTCGATGTGATCGTCGGCTGTGCGATAGGGGAGGAGCCGCATGAGATGCCACCGGCCGTCACGCGTCTGCACCTCCCGCTCGATCGGTTGCAGGCGCTCGAGAACCAGCTCCACGTCGGCGGCGAGATCGTCGATCATCAGCTTGTTCGTGATGTCGAGGAGCGGCCGTCCCACGTCCGCGGCGATGAGGTTGAAGATGTCCCGGATGCGGGGCGTGAACAACTTCACCCGCAGGCCGCGGTCGACGAAGATCGTACCGATCTCGGTCGAAGACATGAGGTTGCGCATGTCGTCGTTCGCGTGGCTGATCTCCTCGATCTTGACCTTCAACTCCTGGTTCACGGTCTGCAGCTCTTCGTTGAGCGACTGCAGCTCCTCCTGGCTGGTCTCCAGCTCCTCGGCCGTCGACCGAAGCTCCTCGTTCATCGCCTGCAGCTCTTCGTTTGCGGCCTTGGCCTCTTCCGCCTGCAGCTCGTACTGTTCGATCGCTGCCCGCATCTGCGACCTGAGCCGCACGACCTCTTCCTCGAGCTGCAGAGGTACGGGCTCGGCAGGCGTTGCGGGCCCGTGCGTCCGCACGGCATCCGCTGCTTCCTCGAAAAGGACGAGGAAGTACCCGCGCGGCGGCTCACCTTCGCGCAGTGCCGGACGAACGATGAGGTTCAGCACCGGCGGCGCATCGGGGGTGGCCGCTGCGGCAACCGGCAGAACGACCGGCGCTCGTTCGTGCGCCGCCTGAAACAATGCCGTTCGCAGCGCAGCGCGCAGCTCCGGCCGCACGACCTGCAGCAGATGGAGCGACGCTTCGCCGGGCGCGAACCGGACGTACCGCACGGCATGGTCGGACAGATGCACGATGGTGTACTGCTCATCGACGATCAGGGACGGCGGCGCGTACTCTTCGAGCAGGCGCTGGTGGAAGTCGAGAGGGGCGAAGCGTGCGGCGTTCGCGTCGGTACGCAGATCGCCGGCGGGAGCCGCCCGCAGGTCGGCAGGCAGCGTCAAGGCCCCGGCCTGCGCGGGCGGCATCACGCGCGGCACCGCCCGGCTCTCGTAGATGTGGCTCTCCTTGTCGACGGTCGAGAAGAGTTGCGCCGCTCCGTCGGGGGTCTCGGCATTGCCGAGGAGGAGGCAGCCGCCCGGCTCGAGCGCGAAATGCAGCACCTCCACCGCGCGCTTCTGCGCGGTGCGGTTGAGGTAGATCAGCACGTTGCGGCACGAGACGAAATCGAGATGCGAGAACGGCGGGTCTTTGATGAGGTTGTGGTGCGCGAACAGGACGATCTCGCGCAGCTCGCGGCGAATGCGGAAGCCGTCGTTGTCCTTCACGAAATGACGGCGCAGCCGTTCGGGCGAGACATCGGCAGTCTCGGCCGCGGTATAGAAACCGCTCCGGGCTTTCGCGATCGCCTCTTCGTCCAGATCCGTGGCGAAAATCTGGATCTCGGGCGCGGTCGTCAGGTGTGACGCCGCCTCGGCGAGGAGCATTGCAATGCTGTAGGCCTCCTCTCCCGTCGCACAACCGGCGGCCCAGACGCGCACCTGATCGCCGGCGCGCTTCCGGAGCAGCAACTGCGGCACGATCGTCTCCTCCACGCGCTCCCACACATTGCGGTCGCGGAAGAAGTTCGTCACGCTGATCAGCAACTCGCGGAGCAGCGCATCGGCTTCGTCGGGCTGTTCGCTCAGCAGCCGGGCGTAGTCGGGCAGCCGCGCCACCTCGCGCACGGCAAGGCGCCGCTCGATGCGGCGGAGAACCGTCGCGCGCTTGTAGTTGGTGAAGTCATGGCCGGTGCGCGCGCGCAGGTGCGTGAAGATCTCGACGATCGCCTGTTCGTCGGCGTCTGCGCGGTCGTCGTACGCGAAGCGAGAGGCGCGGAGCTGATCGCGATACGCGATCATCCGCCGCGGCATCTCCGCCACCGGAAGAACGAAGTCGACGAGGCCGGTCGCGATCGAGTTGCGCGGCATGTCGTCGAACTGTGCCTCGGCCGGGTCCTGGACGATCGCGAGGCCGTTGTTCTCTTTGATGCGGCGCAGGCCCATGGACCCGTCGGCGCCCGAGCCGGACAACACGACGCACACCGCGCGCGAATCGTGCGTGTCCGCCAGCGTCCGGAAAAAGATGTCGATCGGCGCCCGGCGCTCCTCGAAGCCGGTCATCTCGGACAGCACGAGCGAGCCGTCGCTCATGGCGAGGCTTTTGTTCGGCGGGATGACGTATACCTGGTTGGGCGCGATCCTGACCCGCTCGCGGACCTGAGACACCGGCAGGTCCGTCGACCCCTGCAGGACCTCGGCGAGGCGGCTGTCGTACTCGGGGGACAGGTGCAGGACGACGACGAACGCCATGTCGCTGTCGGCCGGCACGTTCCGGAAGAACTCGCGAAACGCCTGAATCGACCCGGCGGAGCCGCCGAGCCCGACCACGACGAACGACAGGTGCTCCTGTGCTGTGCCCGGGGACGGGTGCGACGGGGTATCGCTCATGGCGTATGCTCGCTCCTGGTTCGCTCGCTCCGGAGGCGGCCGTGCAGCGCCGATCGCCGCCGCACATGGTAGCTGGTATCGAATGTGCGGATCTCACGCCCGTCGAGGAGCCAGTGCCGCGAAAAGACATCATCGTGATCGGCGCATCCGCTGGGGGGATCGAGCCGATCCGGGCCATTCTCCGCGACCTGCCCGCCGATTTCCCGGGCTCTCTGTTCATCGTCGTGCACACGTCGCCCGAATCGCCCGGAGTCCTGCACGCGATCCTCGACAAAGCGGGCAAGCTCCCTGCGGACGTCATCGAAGACGGAGGGCGCATCGTGCCGGGCCGCATCTACGTCGCACCTCCCGACCGGCACCTCATCATCGAGCCGGGCAGAACGTGCCTGACCCGGGGGCCGAAGGAGAACCGCTTCCGCCCCGCGGTCGACCCGCTGTTTCGTTCCGCGGCGCAGACCTACGGACCACGCGCGGTGGGAATCATCCTCAGCGGCGGCCTGGACGACGGAACGTCCGGCCTGCAGACGATCAAGCAACTGGGCGGAACGACAATCGTTCAGGACCCGCACGAAGCATGGGCGGCGTCGATGCCGGAGAGCGCGATGCAGCACGTCCGGGTCGATCACGTACTGCGGGCCGACGAGATCGCGCCGCTCCTGGTCCGTCTCGCCGCGACGGAGACCGACCCGCAGGAAGGAGAGCAAGCCGTGCCGGAAGACGTGAGCGTGAGCATCGAGGTGAACATCGCAAAAGCGGACAAGGCGACCGACGCCGGCGTCTTGCGGCTCGGTGACCCGTCGAACTACGCCTGTCCCGAGTGCCACGGCGTCCTGCTCCGGATGAAGGACGGGACGCCGCTCCGTTTCCGCTGCCACACCGGCCACGCCTACAGCGTCGAGAGCCTTCTGGCGGAAATGGACGAGGCGATCGAGGAGACGCTCTGGAGCGCGATCCGCGCGATGGAGGAGCGCGTGATGCTGATTCGCCACGCGAGCGAGCACCCCGCCTCCAGCGCGGATGCCGCCGGGCTGCTGAGCCGCGCCGCGGAGACGCAGCGGCGCGCCGAGGTGGTGCGGCAGGTGGTGTTCCAAGGCGAATCGCGGAAGGTGCAGAGCACCTGACTCCCGCCACCCTTCATGTACGATGGCGCGCGTGTCCTCCCGCCGCGCCTTTGCGCTGTTCCTGGCCTGCGGCCTGTGCGCGCTCGCGCTCACGTGGCTGACGGTCCACCGGCGGCCGGAGTCGCAGTTCGCGCAGAGCACGGGGTCGATGATCCTGCGCACGGAGATGCTGCAGTGGGCGAGGCACGGGTATTTCGCGTCGTACGGGCTGCTCGCGCCGACGGAGGATCCGCATCTGCTGTATCGCTCGTGGCCGGGCGACTTCATGCTGACCACCTACTGGGTGGTGCTGATCGGCGGGTTCGACTGGCAGGCGCTCGCGCTGCACAACCTGCTGATCTCGCTCGCCGCCTCGGCGCTGCTGGCGTTGCTCGCGTACCGGATCGCGCTGCGCATGGGCGCCGATCCGCTGCACGCGCTGGCCCTCGGCGTCTGCGTGGAGATGGCGCACTTCACGTTTCCGGAGAACCTGGCCATCTACTGGGGGATGACCGCGCAGACGCTGTGGCTCATCCCGGCGACGCTGTTCCTGCTCGTCGAGGAGCGGGCCGTGGAGGGCCGCACGCGGCGGATGAACGTGGCGCAGGCGGTGACGGTGTTCGCCATGGTCCGCATGCAGTACCTCTACGCGATGATGTTCCTGGCCGCGTACGCCCTGGCGGTGCTCCTGCTGCGCGGCGAGCGTCCTCCGCTGCGGCGCTTCGCGCTGATGATCGTGGCGCCCGCGGTGGCGGCGATGGCGATCTTCGCGGGACAGTTGCTGGTGGCGAAGGTCGACCCGGAGGCGAAGCTGTTCGGGTCGCGGTTCCTGTACCGCACGGGCTTCGACGGCGACGCCGAGCTGTATGGCGATCCTCTCGACATCGCGTTCGGGCGCGACTTCATCCGCGCGCAGCGGCCGGGCAACCGGGAGTACTTCTTCCGCTGGCCGGTGCTGTTCGCCGCGGGGGTGCTGGCGACGCTGGCGGCGTTGATCGCGTATCTCCGCGGGCGGGTTCCGCGGACGGCGGTGGTCGCGCTGGTGTCGCTGTTGGGGGCGTACGTGGTCCACGCGGCGGTCTTCAGCCAGCTCGTCGCGCTGCATCCGTACTTCTTCGACCCCGTGCTCGTGCCGCCGCTGCTCCTCGCGCTGTTCGGGGTGACGCCCGCGCTGGTCGAAGTGCAGACCGGCCGCACCGGCCTGATCGCGCTGGTGACGTTCCTCGCCGCGATCTGGGTGTCGTTCTTCCAGATCCGCGTCTACGCGATCTGCTATCCGCTCTGAGCGGCCACCGCGGAGCGTTACAACGTGAACTTCTGGCGACGGGGCTGCTTTTTGCCTTACTGATGGGCACCGTCTCGCGCCACTGGTGTTACATTATTTTGCAAGCCCATGTTCGAGAGTGTCGCCCCGGATGTCGCGCGGATCCGGCAAGGTCGCGCGCTTTACCGCAAGACGTTGCCCGTCTCGCTGCTGGCACATGCTCTTGCGTTCGGCGCCGTTCCGATCAGCACGATGTGGAACATCACGTTTCCGACACAGTCGCCGGGGATGATGATGTCGTACAGCCTCGTCGAGCCACCTCCGCTGCCGCCGCCACCGCCCCCTCCGCCCGCCGCGCCGAAAGCGGTGCAGGTCGCGGAGGTGAAGATCGACCAGTTGCCGCCCATGACCCAGCTCCTGGCGCCGACGGTCATCCCGGATACGATCCCTGACGTCACGCAGGTCCCCGTCGAAGGGAACTACGAAGGCGGGCAGGGCTCGGGCGTGGAAGGCGGCATCCCGGGCGGCGTGCCCGGCGGTGTGGTCGGCGGGACGGAGGACGGCATCACCGGCGGCGACGTCGGCGGCAAGGACGACGGCGTGGTCGGCGGGGTCGACGACGGGCGAGTGGTGGTCCCGCGCGACGCCACCCTGCGCATGCACGCGCTGTCCAAGACCTTCCCGATCTATCCCGAGCGCGCCCGCATCTCGAACTGGGAAGACCGTCTGGTCGTGCGCTACGTGATCGGCACGAACGGCCGCATCAAGGAAGTCACGGTCCTCGATCCCGCTACGCGCAAGATCTTCGACGAGGCCGCGGTCAACGCCATCCGCTTCTGGCGCTTCCGTCCGATGATCAAGGACGGCAAGCCGGTGGAAGTCGAGCACGAGCTCACCGTCTACTTCAAGCTGAACGTCTGAGGCGGAGTTCCTCGGAGTTCCTCGGTTCCTCGGAGTTCCTCGGAGGAGAGGACTGCCCCGCCCCCGAGGAACTCCGAGGAACCGAGGAACCGAGGAACTCCTACAGCGTTGCCTTCATCGTCACGAAGCCCTGTTCCTGGGAGACGTGATCGAGCACGCCGACCGAGATCCGGTCGCGGCCTTTCTCGAGCGGTACCTGGATGGCGAAGCCGATCCGCCGTCCCTGCATCTGCGCCGCCTGTTCCGCGGTGAAGTGGATCGCCTGCGACTGCACGTTGACGCCCGAGGTGCCGCCCTGGCCGTCGCTCGAGCAGGTGAAGACGGAGAAGCCGCCGGTCATCCCGCCCTTGCCGTCCGGCAGCAGGGTGAGCATGTTCATCGGGATCACCACCCGCACCGGCAGGAGGCGGCGCGAGCCGTCCGCGGCGACGGGATCCGCTTCGAGCGACACGCCCAGCGGGTTGGCCACGCGGCTCTGCAGGTGATTCGCGATCACGCGGTCGGCCATCTCGCGCTCGAGCGAGCGGTAATACACGTTGGACCGCGAGCGGACGCGCACCCCGGGACGCGTGGCGCGCACCTCGATCTTCCGCTCCGGGGACTTGCCCGGCGTCGAGCGGTAGCCGAGGGAGTAGTAGGCGCTCAGGTCGCGTCCGACGCGCTCGAGGGCCATGTCCGCGGGAGCGCCGACCATGGCCACGCCGCCCGTGCGGTTCGCCAGCATCTTGATGCCGGCCAGGCTCTGGTCGTTCCGCGCGAAGTCCAGGTTCGCCTCCGTCGGCATCTGCAGCCCGGCCTTCCCCTCGGCGGGGCCGCCGAGGCCTTTGGGATTGATGCCGTAGATCGTCACGCCCGTGGCGTTTGCGGCCCTCGCCAGCGTGTCGATGGTGATGGAGACGTCGTACTGGCTCGTGTCGGTGATGATGGAAGAGCTCCGGGCGCCCGCCTGGAAGCTCGAGCCCGTGCTGAGCGCGGAAGAGGCCCGGATGTTATCCAGGTGCTGGAAGAGGTCCGCGCCGACGAGCGTCGGGAGATCGTCGGTGGCCATGACGAGCACCTTCTTGCCGTCGACGCCGGTCAGCGACGCGAGGAGGCGGGTCAGGGCGTTCGTCGATTGCATCACGTCGATCCGGCGCGACTCCGCGTACCCGCGGGCGACGCCGACGACTTCGGCCCACGACGGGGCGAGGTTGCCGCCCTCCTTCGACTCCTGGGCCAGCTTGCTCATCAGCCGCTCCGCGCGCTGTCTTTCCGCGAGGAGCACGGAGGCGGAGGAGAGCTCGCCCTCGAGGCTCACGAGCGCGCCGTCGATGGCGGCGCGGTCGGTCGTCCACGGGACGCGCACCTTCAGGGCGCGGTTCCATGTCACCAGCAGGGCCTGGTCGCCCTCCCGCACGTAGGTGGAGAGGAACTTCCGGACCGAGGGGAAGATGGCGCGCCGGTTCTCGAGAGTGAGGCTGGAGTCGTCGATGTAGAAGATGAACTTCCGCGGCGCCGGCGGCTCCTGCACTTCCTGCGGCGTCTCTCCGTCCCGGAGGATCACCGCGGAGGAGCCGCTGCCGTCGAAGGCGGAGAAGTTCGTGATCGCCTGGCGCTTCCCGTCTTCGTAGACCTCGAAGTCGGAGGCCTTCAGGCCCGTGACCGGGTTTCCCTGCGCGTCGGTGGCGACGACGTCGACGCTGGTCAGGCCGACTTCGAGCACTTCGCCGAAGGTGCCGGCCTGCTGCGCGTAAGCGGCGCAGGGGAGCAGCAGCAGCGACCAACAGAGGACTGCGGCTGATCTCGCGTTCATGTCAGATCGCCGCCTTCATCGTCACGAACCCCTGTTCCTGCGAGACGTGATCGACCACGCCGATCGAGATGCGGTCGCGTCCGTTTTCGAGCGGCACCTGGATGGCGAAGCCGATCCGCCGTCCCTTCATCTTCGCCGCCTGTTCGGCGTTGAAGTTGATTGCGTGCGACTGCACGTTCACGCCCGACGTGCCGCCGGAGCCGTCGCTCGAGCAGGTGAAGACCGAGAAGCCGCCCGTCATGCCGCCCTTGCCGTCCGGCAGGAGCGTCAGCTCGTCCATCGGGATCACCACCCGCACCGGCAGCAGGGGGCGCAGTCCGTCGGAGACGAGGCGATCGGCTTCGAGCGAGATGCCCAGCGGGTTGGCCACGGTGCTCTGGAGGTGGTTCGCGATCACGCGGTCGGCCATCTCGCGCTCGAGCGAGCGGTGATAGACGTTCGTGCGCGAGCGCACCTGCACGCCGGGGCGCTTCGCGCGCACCTCGATCTTCCGCTCCGGCGACTTGCCCGAGGTGGAGCGGTAGCCGAGGGAGTAGTACGAGTTGAGATCGCGGCTGACGCGCTCGAGGGCCAGCTCCGCCGGAGCGCCGACCATCGCCATGCCGCCCGTGCGGTTCGCCAGCATGCTGATCCCGGCCAGGCTCTGGTCGTTGCGGGCGAAGTCGAGGTTGATCTCCGAGGGCATCTGCAGCCCGGCCTTGCCTTCGGCCGGTCCGTCGAGGCCTTTGGGATTGATGCCGTAGACCGTCACGCCCGTGGCGTTGGCGGCGCGCGCCAGCGTGTCGATCGTCACCTCCATGTTGTACCGGCTCCTGTCCGTGATGGACGAGTTCACCAGGGCTCCCACGGCGAAGCGGGAAGTCGGCTGGAGCGCCGCCTCGGCGCGGATGTTCTCCAGGTGCTGGAAGAGGTCCGCGCCGACGAGGGTGGGGAGGTCGTCGGTGGCGATCACGAGGACCTTCTTGCCGTCCACGCCGGTCAGCGACGCGAGCAGGCGGGTCAGCGCGTTCGTGGACTGCATCACGTCGATCCGGCGCATCTCGGCGTAGGAGCGCGCGGTGTTGATCACGTCTTCCCAGACCGGTGCCAGGGGACCGCCGTATCCGGCCTCCTGCGTCAGCTTCGTCATCATCCGTTCCGCGCGCTGTTTCTCCGCCATGAACACGGAGGAAGAGGAGACCTCGGCCTCGAGGGCCTCCAGCGCGCTGTCCACGGCGGCGGTGTCGGCCGTCCAGGGCACGCGCACTTTCAGCGCGCGGTTCCACGTCACGAGCAGGGCCTGGTCGCCCGGCCGCAATTGCGTGGAGAGGAACTTCCGGACGGCGGGGATGACCTCGCGGCGGTTCTGGAGGCTGAGGCTGGAGTCGTCGATGTAGAAGATGAACTTCCGCGCCGCCGGCGCCATCGGCGCTTCCTGCGCCGTCCCTGCTTCGCCGAGGACGGTGGCGGACGAGCCGTCGCCGCGGAGCTCGGAGAAGTTCGTGATCTCCTGCCGCATGCCGTCCTCGTAGATCTCGAAGTCCGCCGGTCTCAGACCGGGGACCGGGTTGCCTTTCGAGTCCGTGGCGACGACGTCGATGCTCGTCAGACCGACTTCGAGCACTTCGCCGAACGTGGCCGTCTGCTGCGCGAAGACCGCCGGCGCGGCGAGAAGGACCGTGATGGAGAGGAGCGCGAATCGCCGGATGTTCATGTCAGAGCGCCGCCTTCAGAGTCGCGAATCCCTGTTCGTGCGAGACGTGATCGAGGACGCCGACCGAGATCCGGTCCCGTCCTTTCTCGAGCGGTACCTGGATGGCGAAGCCGATCCGCCGCCCTTTCATCTGCGCCGCCTGCTCGGCGGTGAAGCTGATGCTCTGCGACTGCACGTTCACACCGGAGGTGCCGCCCGAGCCGTCCGCGGAGACGGTGAAGACCGAGAAGCCGCCGGTCACGCCGCCGTTCGCGCCCGGCAGGAGGGTGAGCGTGCTCACCGGGATGATCACGCGGACGGGCAGCAGCTTGCGCGTGCCGTCCGTCGTCGCGGCGTCCGCTTCCAGCGCGATGCCGAGCTTGTTCGCCTGCTCGCTCTGGATCTGGTTGGCGATGACGCGGTCGGCCATCTCGCGCTCCAGGGAGCGGTAATAGACGTTCGTGCGCGTGCGGACCTGGACGCCGGGGCGCTTCGCGCGCACTTCGACTTTCCGTTCCGGCGAGAGCCCTTTCGTCGAGCGGTAGCCGAGGGAGTAGTAGGCGTTCAGGTCGCGGCCGACGCGCTCCAGGGCCATGTCCGCGGGCGCGCCGACCATGGCCACGCCGCCGGTGCGGTTCGCCAGCATGTTGATGCCGGCGAGCTGCTGATCGCTGCTGACGAAGTCGAGGTTGGTCGCGCGCGTATTCTGCTGGCCGGCCTTCCCCTCGGCCGGGCCGCCGAGGCCTTTGGGATTGATGCCGTACACCGTGATGTCGGAGGCGTTCGCGGCGCGGATCAGCACTTCGAGGGTGGTCTGCAGGTTGTACCGGCTCAGGTCCGTGATGCGCGAGCCCTTGCCGGCTTCGCCGCGCAGGGTGGAGGTGGGGGAGACCATCGCGGCGGCACGGATGTTCTCCAGGTGCTCGAACATCTCCGCGCCGGCCATGGTGGGCAGCGCTTCGGTGGCCATGACCAGCACTTTCTTGCCGTCGACGCCGGTCAGCGTGGCGAGGAGCCGGACGATGGCGTTGGTGGACTGGGTGAACTCGATCTTCGCGTTCTCGGCGTACGCGCGGGCGGCGTTCTCCAGCTCGCTCCAGAGCGGAGCGAGCTTGTTGTCCGGTTCGAGCGCTTCCTCCTCCATCTTGGTCAGGAGGCGCTCGACCTGTTGCTTCTGCGCGTAAAGCTGCGAGGCCCCGTTGGTCTCGCCGGCCAGGGCCTGGAGCGCGGCGTCGACCGTGGCCAGGTCGGCGGTCCACGGCACGCGCACTTTCAGCTCGCGGTTCCAGGTCACGACCATGGCCCGGTCGCCGCTGCGGAGGTTGGAGGCGAGGAACTTCCGGATGGCGGGGAAGACGCTGCGCCGGTTGTCGAGGGTGAGGTTGCTGTCGTCGATGTAGAAGATGAACTTGCGCGCGGGCGCGGGGGCCGCGGACGGCTCCGCCGCCGCCCCTCCCTCGGGCAGGATGACGGCCGACGCGCCCTGGCTGCCGACCTCCGCGAAGTGCGTGATGGCCTGCGGTTTCCCGTCCTCGAAGACCTCGAAGTCGGCGGGCTTCAACCCGGTGATGGGGTTGCCGGCTTTGTCCGTGGCGACGACGTCGACGTTGGTCAGGCCGACTTCGAGGACCTCGACGTACGGACTGGCCTCCTGCGCGCGGCTGGAGGGGGCATGGGCGAAGGACACCGCAAAGCACAACACCGCACAGGCGAAGCGACCGATGGCCATGAATGGAATCTCCCTATTTGGCCGATTCTACGCCTCGGCGAAAGAGGGGCGGTCAGGCAGCGGAAAGTTTTCGAGTTCGCAACCGGGGCTTGCGGAGCGGCCGGCTGGGAAGCCGGCGCTCCGCATCCGTTCCTTCTCCCTCTCCCGCGGAGGTGAAAGGCCATTGGGGTGACAGGCGGTCCCCTATAATCAGCCCCAGGATGGATCGTTCGAGCTATCCCACGAAACGCACGACGATGGACGTCGACGATCGGGCGAGCGATGAGGCTCGGCTGACTCCCGGGGAACGGGTGGCGATGGTGTGGCAGCTCACGCGCGAGGCGTGGACATTCAAGGACGGACGGTGGGATGAACCGCGACTTCGCCGAGATGTTGGACGCGTCATCCGCGGCGGGCTCGAACGCCCGAAATGAGCAAAAAAGTTTTCCTGCCTGTCGTTCCGAAGGGCTCTCGTTCGACGTGCAGGTAAGGAGAACACTTGCATGAACAAGATCAGCCCTTTCCTCTGGTTCGACACGCAGGCCGAAGAGGCCGCCAATTTCTACGTCTCATTGTTCAAGGACTCCCGCGTCGGGAAGGTCTCGCGGTATGGGGAGGCCGGGCCCGGTCCGGCGGGGAGCGTGATGACGGTGGAGTTCGAGCTGGAGGGGCAGTCGTTCATCGCCCTGAACGGCGGTCCGCAGTTCCGGTTCAACGAGGCGGTGTCGTTCTCGGTCGCGTGCGAGTCGCAGGAGGAGGTGGACTTCTTCTGGGACCGGCTCACGGCGGACGGCGGCGAGCCGGGTCCGTGCGGCTGGGTGAAGGACCGCTTCGGCCTGTCGTGGCAGGTCAACCCGACCATCCTCGGACGGCTGCTGGCCGACCCCGATCGGGCGAAGGCGAAGCGGGTGATGGAGGCGATGCTGAAGATGACGAAGATCGAGATCCCGGAGCTGGAGCGGGCAGCGAACGCGGGGTAAGGCGCTTGCTGTCATCCTGAGCCGGCGTAGCGCGGCGAAGGACCCCCTGCTGGATGCGCGGTCGTCGCGAACGGCAGGGGTCCTTCGCCGTCTACGCGGCTCAGGATGACAGGGGCGTGTCGCCGCCGGCAACTTCGGCCCCCCGATCTGCCCGGATAGGAGTATCGTTTCCCCAGACACTCCACAAAGAGACGTCGCTGCACAGGAGGACCCTTATGGCAGTGCGCACTCGCCGTACCTCGCAGCCGCGGCCGCCCGTTCCGGCGCCGCCTTCTCCGCCCCCCGTCATCAACATCGGTGCGCCCGCGCCGCCGGCGGTTTCCTCGCCGATGGTCGAGGCCACGCCGAAGCCGAAGCCCGCACCGGTGGCGGCTCCGCCCGCGTATCGCGCGCTGCGCGTCTACGCGTTCGATCCGAGCCGCGGGCGGAGGCTCGGGAACCACATGACGGTGCGTCTGAAGTACGAGGAGCTGAAGGACCGCCTCGAAGGCGCGCAGCTCCACGTCATCGACTTCGACGCCACGAACAACGTCCATTACAAGCCGGCCGACCTCAACTCGCCGGCCGCTCTGGTCGAAGGCGGCATCGCGCCGAGCGAGTCGGACCCGCGCTTCCACCAGCAGATGGTGTACGCCGTGGCGATGCGCACGATCAGCATCTTCGAGCGCGCGCTCGGCCGCGGCATCCGCTTCCGCTTCGGCGACGCCGCCGGTCCGCGCAGCGTGCTGCGCGTCTTTCCGCACGCGATGTACGAGCCGAACGCGTATTACTCGCGCGAGCTGGGCGCGCTGCTCTTCGGCTACTTCCGCGCCTCGGACGAGGACGCCGGCACGGGGCTCCCGGGCGGGACGGTGTTCACCTGTCTCTCGCACGACATCATCGCGCACGAGACCACGCACGCGATCGTGGACACGGTCCGCGAGGCGTTCATGGAGCCGACGAACTCCGACGTGCTCGCGTTCCACGAGGCCTTCGCGGACATCGTCGCGCTCTTCCAGCACTTCGCGTTCGAGGAAGTCGTGCGCGACACGCTGCAGCGCACCGGCGGCGTGCTGCACCGGTTCGACCTCGCGCCGCGCACCGGCAACGGATCGGGCCAGGCGGACTCGAAGAAGCAGAGCTTCATCATCGGCGAGATGCCCGAGGGGAACCCGCTCCTCGACCTGGCACGGCAGTTCGGCGAGTCGATGGGACGCCGGGCCGCGCTCCGCAGCGCCCTCGGCGTGCCGCCCGATCCGAACGCTTACAGGAACGCGACCGAGGCGCACGAGCGGGGCGGGGTGCTGGTCGCGGCGGTGTTCGACGCGTTCTTCAGCTCCTTCATGCAGCGCGCTGCGGACCTCATTCGCATGGCGCGCTCGCTGGCGGGGGCGTCGGGCGAGATCCATCCGGACATCGCGACGCGGCTCGCACACGAGGCGGCGAAGGTGGCCACGCACTTCTGCACGATGTGCATCCGCGCCATCGACTACTGCCCGCCGGTCGACATCACGTTCGGCGACTATCTCCGCGCGCTGATCACCGCGGACACCGAGCTCTATCAGAGCGAGTCGCACGAGTACCGCGAGGCGCTCATCCAGGCCTTCCGCGCGCGCGGCATCGTGCCCTCCGACGTCACGTCGCTGGCCGAGGAGTCGCTGCTGTGGCAGAAGGCGGGGCCGGATACGCCGTGCTGCGAGCACTTCTGCTACGACATCCACGAGCCGCACAAGTTCTTCGACGAGAACTGCGCGGCGCTGGAGGAGGTCGTGCGCGCGCACCCGTTCCCGTTCGGCCTGTGCCGCGTGAAGCAGCACACGAAGGACACGTGCACCTGCAAGGTGCCGGCGTCGCCGAAGGCGGTGCGCTCGGTGAACATGGTCGTGCGCTCCGGCGGCGGGCGTCCGGAGGTCGAGTTCATCGCCGAGATCCTCGGCTCCGCCGCGCTCGACGACGAAGACACGAAGAACCGCTTCCGCGGAGGCTCGACCGTGGTCTTCGACCGCAACGGCAAGCCGAAGCTGGTGGTCTTCAAGAACCTGCATTCGGAAGGACGGCGCAAGAAGCAGAAGGAGTTCCTCGAGGAGTCCCTCGCGGCGACGCCGTTCGCGAACTACACCGACATCACGGACGCGCCGCTGCATCTGTCGGCGATCCACCGGGGGTGCTGAGATGGCCTCGAAGAAGAAAACGACGGCTCCGAAGATCCGCGTGCGCATGTACCGCGTGGGGATGGGCGACTGCTTCCTGGTCACCCTTCCGGAGGGGAAGAAGCGCAAGCACATCCTCATCGACTGCGGCGTGCACTCGCAGAGCCAGTTCAAGGGACTGAAGGAAGCGGTGGTCGCGCTGAATGACGAGACGGGCGGAAAGCTCGACGTGGTCGTCGCCACGCACGCGCACGCGGACCACATCAGCGGCTTCGGCTCCGAGGACGAGGTGTTCTCGAAGATCGAGGTGGGGGAGGTGTGGCTGCCGTGGCTGGAAGACCTCTCCGACCCGCGCGCGAAGAAGCTGCACACGAAGGCGGCGGCGCTGACGGCGCTGATCGACGCCCACATGAACAAGCCCGGCGCCGCACCCGACCCGCTCGTCGAATGGGTCACCCTCAACGCCCTCGGCGCGAAAGGGCGCTCGTCGACGGGGAACAATGCGAAGGCGCTGGAGCGGCTGCGCGCCGGCTTCGGCGACAAACGCCGCACCAAGTACCTCCGGGCCGGCCAGGTGCTCCACGACGCGGGCGGCATTGAAGGGTTGACGGTGCGCGTGCTCGCGCCGTCCGAGGACACGGCCTTCCTCAGCAAGATGCACCCGCCGGACTCGCAGCTCTACGGCCTGGACGCGAACGGCAACGTCGTGGACGACAAGCTCGAGCCGTTCGCCGCGTACTGGCAGGACGACGAGGCGGTGCTCGACGAGGAGTACCGCGCGGAGCTGGTGCGGCAGTGCGCGATCCCGCTGCAGGCCCTGGCGCTGTCGGTCGACAACTATCTGAACAACACCAGCCTGTCGCTGCTGCTCGAGTATCGGGGGAAGACACTGCTGTTCCCCGGCGACGCGCAGTGGGGCAACTGGATGTCCTGGCAGTCGGACTGGGAGTCGCTCCTCGGCAATATCGATTTCTACAAGGTCGGCCACCACGGCAGCCACAACGCGACCCCGCACGGCGCGCTGGACCTGATGAAGGCGAAGAACGTGGTGGCCATGGCGTCGACGGACACGGTGAAGTCGTTCAACCGCGGCCATTTTCCCGTCCCGTATCCGAAGCTGGTGAACGCGGTGAAAGCGCAGGTCGGGAACCGCTACGCGCAAAGCGACGAGCTGGCGGAGGTGAAGGCGCCGTTCAAGCCGGGCAAGGACGAGCAGTGGTGTGATTACGAGGTGTGAGGGGGAAACCTGAGGGGACGGCCTCCGTACTCCCATGGTGCGGGAGGGGTGCGCGATGCTCACGCTGCTGCAGGACGTCCGGTACGGCATTTCCGCGATGCTGAAGAAGCGCGGATTCACTCTGGTGACGCTGACCGCGCTGGCGCTGGGAATCGGCGCGAACACGGCCATCTTCAGCGTCGTCGATTCGGTGCTCCTCCGCCCTCTGCCATACCGTGACGCGGAGCAGCTCGTCCGCCTGCACGACTCGAAGCCGCCGGAGCTGGCGGAGTTTCCGGTGTCGCCGGGGAACTTCGTGTACTGGCGGGAGAACGCGCGCTCGTTCGAGGAGGTCGCGGCGTACTACAGCGGTGCGCCGCTCGTACTCTCCGGAGGCGCGCAGCCGGAGCAGCTCGAGGGCGTCCGTGTCTCCGCGAACGTCTTCACGCTCCTCGGCGTGCAGCCCGCGATGGGACGTGCGTTTTCGGCAGAAGAGGAGGAGCACGGGCGCGACACCGTGGTGCTGCTCAGCGATGCGCTGTGGCGACGGCGTTTCGGCGCGGATCCGAACGTCGTCGGACGCACGGTGACGCTAAGTGACCGCGTGTACACCGTGGCCGGGGTGATGCCGCCGGACTTCGCCTTTCCTGCCGTTACGACGGCGGCCTGGGTGCCGCTCGGATTCGAGGCCGAAGACCGCACGAAACACGGGTCGCACTACCTGACCGTGCTCGCGCGGCTCCGTCCGGGCGGGACTTCACGGCAGGCGCAGGCGGAGATGGACGCGATGGCGAGCGCCCTCGCGAGGCAGCATCCCGATTCGAACGGCGGCTGGGGCGTGCGCGTCGTCGGCTGGCAGGAGGATCTCGTCGGCCCGATGCGCCGGCCGCTGTTCATCCTTACCGGCGCCGTCCTCTTCGTGCTGCTCATCGCCTGCGTGAACGTGACCAACCTCCTGCGCGCGCGCGCTTCGACGCGCTCTCGCGAGGTGGCGATCCGCATGGCCCTCGGCGCGAGCCGCGGGCGCATCCTGCGCCAGTTGCTCACCGAAAGCGTCCTCCTGTCGCTGGCCGGCGGCATCCTGGGGCTGCTGCTCGCGGTGTTCGGCATTCGCGCGCTGTCCGTGCTCGCGGCGAGCGTGTTGCCGGCCGTGGGAGACGTGGTCGTGAACGTGCGCGTCCTCCTGTTCACTCTGGCCGCGTCGATGGTGACGGGTGTGGTGTTCGGCCTCGCGCCGGCGCTGCAGGCTTCGCGGCCGGACGCCAGCGAGGCGCTCAAAGACGCTTCGCGCGGCACGACGGCGGGCCGGCGCCGGAACGCGTTCCGCAAGACGCTGGTCGTCGTCCAGGTCGTGCTGGCGCTGGTGCTGCTCACCGGTGCGGGACTGCTGATCCGGAGCTTTGCCAGGCTCCGCGACGTCGATCCCGGGTTCGACCCGAAGGGCGTGCTGACGATGAACGTCGCCCTGTCGCGCGTGCGCTACCCGGAGAAGCCGCTGCGGGCCGCGTTCTTCGATCGCGCGCTGCAGCGCCTCGCCGCGGTGCCCGGCGTGGAGGCTGCGGCGGCGGTGCTGCCGTTGCCGTTCACCGACGACATGAACGTCGGCTTCGCGCTGGAGGGGCAGTCGATCGCCGAGGAGAGCCGGCTGCCGATCGCCAATCACTACCGGATCAGTCCCGATTACTTCCGGGTCATGGGAGTGACGCTGTTGCGCGGACGCGCCTTCACGCCGCGCGATCACGCCGGTGCGCCGCGCGTGGCGATCATCAATGAAACGCTGGCGCGCACGCATTTCGCCGGCGCGAATCCCATCGGCAAGCGCGTCTGGATCAGCAGCGGCTCCGAGGAGTGGCGGGAGGTCGTCGGCGTGGCCGGGGACGTGAAGCAGTACGGACTCGACGCCGAGAGCAAGCCGCAGATCTATGAGCCGTACCTGCAGGAGCCGTTCATCGTCATGACCATGGTCGTCCGGACGCAGGCGCATCCGCGCGAGCTGCAGAACGCGGTGCTGGCCGTCGACCGCGACCAGCCGGTGACGGACCTGCGCCCGATGGAGAGCATCGTGGCCGACTCCCTGGCGCGCCGCCGCTTCTCGATGACCCTCCTCAGCGTCTTCGCCGCCGTGGCCCTGCTGCTGGCGACGATGGGGATCTACGCGGTGATGTCGTACCTGGTCTCCCAGCGCACCCAGGAGATCGGCATCCGCCTCTCCCTCGGCGCGCAGACCGCGGACATCCTCCGGCTCGTCGCCGGCGAGGGGGCGGCGCTCGTACTGACCGGCGCCGCGATCGGCATCGTCGTCGCCGCCGCACTGACGCGTACGATGAGCAGCCTGCTGTTCGGCGTCAGCGCGACCGACGTCCCGACGTTCGCCGGTGTGGCCGCGTTGCTCGTCGCGGTCGCGTTGGCGGCCACGTGGCTGCCGGCACGGCGCGTGGCGAAGCTGGACGTGCTGGACTCGTTGCGCGGGGAGTGATCCCTCCGCACTCCATCCACGCGTTGTGTAAGCTCTCCGCGAAAAATGACCCTCCGCTACACGCTTTCCCGGAAATCTTCTCGTGGCGCGCAGATCGGGTGTACGTTCGCGCTCGCCGTCCTCCTCGGCGGCATCGGCGTGCCGCTGCTGCGGACGGCGTACACGGACAGCGGGACGGAGAACAACTTCGTCGTGTACGTGGTCGGCGGCGGATTCACGCTGGTCGCGCTGCTGCTCTTGTATGAGGCGATCCATCAGCTCTTCGCGTTGCGCACGCCGGAGACGGTCGTGGAGATCGACACGGAGGAGCTGGTGCGCGGCGCCGAGATCCAGCTCTACTTCCGGCAGCCGGGACCGGCGGCGTTCGAGTCGCTGCGTGCGAATCTCGTCGGTGAGGAGTCGTGGTGGACGGGCAGCGGCAAGCAGCGCAGGCACCACGTGCAGCAGCTCGGAGTCTTCAATCTCTTCGACAGTGGCGCGTTCGAGGTCGACGCCCGCGCGCCGTACGAGCGCCTCGTCACCGTGCGCGTGCCCGACCTTCCCCGTGCGTCCGACCGGGCGCACGGGGTCATGTGGCAGTTGGAGGTCTGGGGGAAGGTGCGCGGACGCGCCGACTTCCAGCACGTGTATCCCATCCGCGTGCGCGACTGATCGTCCGCCAGGGAACGTTTCGGGCCGGCTTTTGCCGGCCCGATTCGTGTTGCGTTAGAACGTGAAGGTCATTGCGCGGGCTGCACGACGTAGTAGTGCACGGAGTCGACCGTCGCCTCGATCGTGCCGGTGTCGTTCAGCGAGAACTGCGGGAAGACGTACTGGAGCTGGCGGTCCTCGGTGTCGAGCGAGAGGTAGACGTTGACGACGTTGTTCGGGTCGACGGGATAGCTCTGGCAGACCTGCGACGGGTTCGAGCTGTCGAAGAAGTAGGCGATCGCGCAGGCGGTCAGTTGCCGGTTGGGGATCGTCGAGCTATCCACGCGGAGCTTGGCGGAGAGCGTGACGGAGTGTCCGTCCGGCCCGTCGTTGTACCCGTACGGAAGCCACGCGGAGACGCGGCCGTAGCTGTTGACGGTGATCTTCAGACTGCCGTCGCCGATGATCGGGTTCACGGTCGTGTGCGCGACGGAGCCGTCGTAGGAGCTGAAGGGCGCGAAGGCGAGGGCGGCCGAAGGATTCTCAAAACCGTTGTTGGTGATGAGGTCGACGCGCTCGAATCCGGACGGGACGGCCGGGAGCTGCGACTCCTCGACGAGGTAATGCACGTCGTCCACGGTCGCCACGATGGTGCCGGTGTTGTTCAGCGCGAACTGCGGGAAGATGTAGTTGAGCTGCCGGTCGTTCGTGTCCAGCGCGAGGCGGACGTCGACGACGTTCTGGGCGTCGACGGGGAAGCTGCGGCAGTACGACGACGGCACCGAGCTGTCCATGAAGTACGCGATCGCGCAGGCGGTGAGCTGGCGGCCGGGGATGGTCGTGCTGTCGACGCGCAGCTTCGCGGTGAGCGTGACGGAGCTGGCGCGGGGGCCCGATCCGTAGCCGTACATGTAGAAGTTCGTGATGCGGCCGTAGCTGTTGACGGTGATCTCGAGGCTGCCGGTCCCGGTGATCGGATTGACGGTGGTCTGCGCGACGGAGCCGTCGCTGGAGCTGATGGCGGCGAAGCCGAGCGCCGCGTACGGGTCTTCGAAGGTGTTGTTGGTGATGATGTCGACGGGCTGCGCGTGGGCGACGGTGACGGGGAAGGCGAAGATGCTGAGGACGAGCGCGAGAAGCGCGGCTCCTCTTTTGGCTGAGGTCATTGCGAATCAATCTCCTTTTCGTGCTGTGTTCCGTCGATCGCCGGAACACGACGCACGGTACCCGGAAGGTGGCCGTCCTTCCTGGAGGAAGTATGGAGAAGGATGGAGAATTCTGGAGAAGCGCGGCGGCGCCGGAACGCGTGGTAATAAGGCTCGGGGACGAGCATCATGCGGGGTGGGATGCATTCCTCACCGGCGAGCCGCCGGTGGACCGGCCGGCTGGCAGCCGGCGCGCCTTTTCTGCGTTGCTCGTGCTTTGTTCTTCATCGTGACGAGCGGGTGAGAGCACAGGTGGAACGCCGGCCGGCCGGTCCACCGGCGGCTCGCCGGTGCGCAGCGCACCCCTCTTCAAGCGTGACACGACACTGGGGTAGTCCGTTCGCCGGACGATTGATTGCAGAAAAGCAAGGATTTGGAAAGATGGCGAAACTCACCCCTTTCCCCATTTCGTGAGGCGGAGATTCGTACGACGAAGGCACTGTTCTATTCTCGCGTCCGCGAGGAATTTGATGTGTTCTTACCTGAGGCAAGTGAGTTGGCCGTAGCCTGAAGAGCCAAAGATCCTGGGAGCGCCTTCGTGTTTGGTGTCGGGATGGCGGAAGTGTAGCTCACAGCCCGATTTTCTTGGTTTTGGCTACGCCGGGGTAGGGAACGGCAATGTAACCGACTCTCCTTTGATAAGCAGCTCCGCGGCCGGCTCCGTACCGCGAGCGCCTGCACGCATGCCGGGCTGCACGACTGTCGAGATGGAGGAGCAAAGTGAATAAGCCGATTGACCTTTATCCCATGATGTCGGATTGTGAGGCGAGAATAATGGCGATCAATACCATTGCCAGTTCGGTCGCGCTTCACATAAGAGCGACATGCGAGAAGCTGAAAGCAGATCATCCCGGAGCGGCGAGCGAGGCCGAAGCGCTCATGGAGCAGGTGGAGTTTCTCGAAGCATCACTACACCTGAAACGATAACGCGCAACTAGCTAGCGTAACAGTCGATCGGGTTCGCCATCGGCCAACGAGACCGCTGTCCGTGCCGGCTGACTTACTTCCTTGGTTTCGGCTATGCCGAGGTAGGGAAATGTCGGCGTCGTTTCTCTCCTCATGCGGAGGGAGCAACTCATGGCCGACGACTGTACGGATCTGGTGCGCTTGTCCATCAACGGATACATCGATGAGCCGTCCCGCTACATGATCGAGTGGCACGCGGTGCCGCTGCGGGCGGAGGTGAAGCTCGGCAGCTGGGAGTGCATCGTCCGCTCGACGGACGGCGCGATCGACTGGTACATGAACGGGACGGTCACGGGCGGCTCGACCGCGGAGATCGAGAACGAATTCACGTCGACGCACTTCCGCCGCGACATGGTCCTCGACATCTCCCTCTCCCTCTCGATCCTCGGCACGGGAACGAGTTGTCATCTGGAGAAGCAGATCGTGGTGGGACAGGAGACGTAGGCAGGCTGAAGCCCCACCCATTTGGGAGTGCGGAGGCAATCAATCGCCTCCGCTTTCGTATTCGGATTCCTCAACGCGCGAGGCGCGCGAATACGAAAGTGGAGGCGGTTGGAGGCTGTCTCAAACCTCTGGAGCAGCCTTGGGCGACGAGAGCGCTCCATCTGCGCGCGAAGGCGCGCTGTCCAATTGTGGCCCCGGGCTTTGCCCGGGGTTGACGGGTGTACACACTCTCGCGGCCGCAAAGGCGGCCGCTACAAACGCGCGTTGGAGCGGCCTTCGCGGCCGCAATCCCCTTCGATCTCGTGAACCCCGGGCATGAGCCCGGGGCCACAATTGGCAAGCGCGCCTTCGCGCGCAGACGCAGCGCTCGGGGTTTTGAGACAGCCTCCAATCGCCTCCGCTTCGTATTCGCACGCCTGACGCGCCGAGGCAACCGAATATCAAAGCGGAGGCGGTTGCCTCCGCACTCCAGATGCTTCGGTGGTGCGTCAGTGCCGTACGGTGCGACGGCGGCCGGCGGTCGGCGCCGATTCGATTTGCACGGCGACCGGGAGTCCGCCGACGCGCGAGGGTGAGGCTTTCAGCGCCAGCTCGAGCTCCGCGGGCGTGAGGCTCGGATTCGCTTCCAGCAGGCGGGCAGCCATCCCGGCGACGTAGGGGGCGGCCCAGGACGTGCCGGAGGAGAATGCCGCCGGCTGGTAGCGATAGGTGTCGTTCTCCACGATCGATGCGGTGAGGACGTCGGTGACCGGCGCGAGGATCTCCACGAGCGGTCCCGTACACGAGCCCGACCAGATGGCGTTCTGACGATCGATGCCGCCGACCGTGATCACGCCGTCGATCGACGAGCCGAGGAGGGCGGGGTAGATGACCACCGATCGGTCGTCGCCGCACTGGTTCGAGCTGTCGGGGTAGAAGTTGCCCGCCGCGACGGTGAAGAAGAAGCGCTTGCCGTTCGCGTCGGCGTTACCGGCGGCATCAACGCCGCGGGTCATTCGCTCGATGAGCGCGTTGAGCTCCGGCGTCTGCTCCGCGCTGCTCAGGCTGAGGCTGAAGTTGACGACGGCGGTGCGAAAGAAAGGGGTGGCCGGCTCGAAGGCGTGGCGGATGATCTCGTGCAGGGCGGTGACGAGGGTCGGCGCGTCCCGGTACAGCACCGAGACGATCGACGCGTCGGGCGCGACACCCACGCGAGCGCCCGCGGCCACCGAAGCCACCGACGTCCCGTGCCCGTAGAACAACGACTGCCGCGGGAAGTCGCGCAGGTAGCACGGCGCGAGCTCCGCGCCCTCACACCCCGCATGTCCGCCGGCGTTGATCCCGGCAATCACGTTGCTGCCGGTGGGCCGCTGGAACTCGACGTGGTCGCGCAGGACGCCGGTGTCCAGGACATAGATCACCGCACCGCGGCCCGTGGTCTTGCGCACCAATTTCCCGTCGAGCGCGCCGGTCGCGGAGTCGGACCGGTCCAGGTGCCACAGCACGTTGTCGGCGAAGCCGTCGCCGCAGGCGATGAGGCGGCGCTCGATGATGTCGGCGCCGGCGGGCACGTCGACCGTGTGGCACGTCGTCATCGAGACGTGAACCGGTTGGGCATCAGCGCCGGCGGCAAGAACGGAGAGCAGGGAGAGGAGCAGGAGGAAGGCGCGCATGGAGACGGGGTCGTTGCTCGCATGGTAAAGCACTTCGGGCCGGCTCTCGCCGACCCGATTCGTTTCAATTCTAGAACGTGGCGTCGAGGAACGGGCGCAGCATCTTGCCGTGGGCGACGGCGTTCTCGATCGCACAGCCAACGTAGGGCGGGCTTCAGCCCGCCCCCTCATTGGCATCGGCTGCCGTTCCAGAACGTCCCTGTCGCGCAGCGCGCAGTCGCGTCGCTCCGGTCGAGCTCCACGCCGTTGTTGTAGAGGAAGAATGCGCGCCCGCTGTACGGTACGGAGACTGTTTTGGAGCCGCTGTTCCTGATATCGATGATGGTGTTCGGGCTGGGATAGCTCGAGGTCACCCGCGACACATCCACCGGATTGGTCGTCGTCCAGCTGAGCGTGACGTTGCAACTGCTCGCGCCCGAAGCAATCGTGCACGACGGCGACGCAGGGGTGAGACTTCCGGACATGGGACCTTGGCACCGGCTGCCGTTCCACGACGTCCCGGACGCGCAGTTCGCGGTCGCGTTGCTCCGGTCCAGTTCCACCCCATTGTTGTAAAGGAAGAACGAACGGCCGCCGTAAGGGACCTCCACGGATTTGGAGCCACTGTTGCCGGTGTCGATGAGAGTGTTTGCGCTCGGGTAATTGGAGGTCACCCGCGACACGTCCACCGGGTTGGTCGTCGTCCAGCTCAGGGTGACGTTGCAACCGCTCGACCCCGAAGCAATCGTGCACGACGGCGCTGCCGGCGTGAGGCTGCCGGACATGGCACCCTGGCACCTGCTGCCGTTCCACGACGTTCCGGGTGCGCAGTTCGCAGACGCGTTACTCCGGTCGAGCTCCTCGCCGTTGTTGTAGAGGAAGAACGACCGGCCGCCATAGGGAACTTCCACGGATTTGGAGCCGCTGTTGCCCGTGTCGATCAGGGTGTTTGCGGTGGGGTAGTTGGAGGTCACGCGCGACACGTCCACCGGGTTGGTCGTCGTCCAGCTCAGCGTGACGTTACAACTGCTCGACCCCGAAGAGATCGTGCACGACGGCGACGCCGGGGTGAGGCTGCCTGACATGGCACCCTGGCACCTGCTGCCGTTCCACGACGTTCCGGATGCGCAGTTCGCAGACGCGTTACTCCGGTCGAGCTCCTCGCCGTTGTTGTAGAGGAAGAACGAACGGCCTCCGTAGGGAACTTCCACGGATTTGGAGCCGCTGTTGCCGGTGTCGATGAGCGTGTTTGCGCTCGGGTAATTGGAGGTCACCCGCGACACGTCCACCGGGTTGGTCGTCGTCCAGCTCAGCGTGACGTTGCAACTGCTGCCGCCCGAAGAGATCGTGCACGACGGCGA